>JBAQUL010000035.1:0-99497 GCA_049297495.1 Candidatus Moraniibacteriota bacterium | reverse complement strand
AGAAATTGATTTCCAAAAGCTCAGCTACTTCCGAGCCTATTTCAAATTCCAAACCAACACCAACCTCAAATTTAAAAACATCAGAATTGAAACCAAAGCCACCTATCAGCCACTCGCTCAAACAATCAATACCCAAAACCTGGATCTGTGGAATAATACTGATCAAGGGACAGCGCTTAAGAGTATTTTTGCTGAATTGGAATCACAAAATCAAACCAATCTAACACAGGAAGCCCTCAATACCAAGCTGACAGCAGATCTCAAATCCATGCAAGATCAAGTAGTGCTGTTGCAAAAACAATCTGATACATTCACTCAATTTCTTCTTGCTTTTGATGTAAATAGTATTGATAACTTCGCCAAAAAGAATGCGCCAATTAATACTTTCGTGGGACAATTGGAAGCGGAAGGTATGGTGGCTGGGGCATTCTCAGTGAAAGTGGTGGATAGCAGTAGTGCTACTATCGGTGAGGCATTGATTTGCGAAGCTGGAAAGGTTCTAAATCAAGAAAAAAAATGCGTCGATCCTCTTGAGGGAGAGGTTATTTCTGATGGGAAAAGTGTCGTTGTTAGGACTACGGCAGTGAAAGAAAACTCAAAGGTTTTCATTACGCCAGTCGGAAAAACTCCGGTCAATTGGATTGTTGATGAAGTTTTCTCGGGAATTGGATTTAAGATTGTGCTAAATGAAGTGACCTCGCAAGCAATCAAGTTTAATTGGTGGATTGTGGAAGAAAAATGATATAAATTGGCCGAATTGTCATCAGCTCTGTATGAAATCAAAATTGTGCTATAATAGATTTGTGCTATAATAAAGTCATTGATATTATTGAAAATAACAAAAACTAATGGAGCAAGTTTTGACAAATGAAATACCTAACATCACAGTGAAAGATGTTAATGTCATCTATAATGAAGGTAAGTCGAATGAGATGCGGGCGCTTGAGGGGATTAATTTAGAAATATTTCCCCAGGAGTACGTAATTATTTTTGGTCCTTCAGGTTGCGGAAAATCGACTCTGCTTTATTCTATCGCAGGGTTGCAAAAGCCAACTAGTGGCGCAGTCATGATTGACAATGAAGACATTAGTGCATACGGAAAAAAGAAAATGGCCTGGTTTCACAGGCGAAAGATGGGAATGGTTTTCCAGGCTTTTTATCTGATTGGGTCTCTTAGTATTTTGGATAATGTCGGTTTGCCAAAAACTTTCGATGGGGTTAAATTGTCTGAACGAAAAGCCAAAGCACTTGAGCTTTTGGAGCGGTTTAACATTTCCAATCAATCTGATAAATTTCCTTCAGAACTTTCCGGTGGACAAAAGCAAAGAGTTTCAATTGCAAGAGCGCTAGTGAATAATCCTGATATCATATTAGCCGATGAGCCAGTGGGAAACCTTGACTCCAAATCATCACACATCGTGATGTCAATTCTTAAAGACTTGAATGAGATCGACAAAAAAACCGTCATTCTTGTTACGCATGATCCTGCTCATTTGGAATTCGGCGACAAAATCGTGCATATGCGCGATGGAAAGATAACAAAGATTGAGATTGTTAAAAAGAAAAAGACAACAGCCGAAAGCTTTATTTTCAAAGATGGCAAAGTGCGGGAGGATTTGGTCAAGGAGGAATATATCCCGCTTGATTTGCGCCACTTGATGCGATCTTTTCGTGGTCTTACGGCAAATCAGATCAGTAACTTGCTTGTGCCTTTTAAGGCGCAGCAAATTTTTTCCCATTTGTTTTTTTCAATGACAAATGATCAGGTTGAAAGAGCGATAAAGAAGGTGGAGGATTTTCTTTATTTGAAAAATGAGTTTGATTATTTCTCAAAAGAATTGGACTTATCATTGGATAAAGGTGGTGCAGGCTGGGACAAGCGAACAGCGGAACGGTTTGCGCTGGAAGTTAAACAATTGACTGATCAAGCAAAGAAAATCAGTTTCACGGAAAAATCCAAGTCGGCGCAAGAATTAGCTCTCTATATCGATCTTAGATTGAAACTGAATTTGGATGAGACTAAGAAGAATTTATTGGCCGGGGCCATTGTGGACAGGCTAGAAAATCGTATCGGCAAGGATGAATTCGAGAAATTAATGGATATTTCTGAAAAGCACAATGGATTGGATTTTGACAAAAGAGTTGCAACGAGAATTGCCAGAGAGTTGGAATTGCTCTTACTGCTGCGTTATTCGGGCTAATCCAGTATTGTGCGCTTATCCTCAATGTTTAAATAAATTAGCTAGTGTAGGATAAAAAATAAAATGAATATATTTGATCTACTAAAACTTTCTACTAGAATGTTTAAAGCCAGAACGACAAGAACGCTTTTGACGATTTTGGGTATGGGTGTCGGTATTGGGGCAATTCTCTTTTTGGTGGGTTTAGGCTATGGAATTCAAAAAACACTTCTAGAGACAATCACTACCGCTGATTCGCTTTTGGCTCTGGATGTTTATCCGGGTGATAATCGGACTGTAATCAATTCTTCCGATATTGATAGTATAAAAAGCATGGACGGAGTAGAAAAGATTAGCCCGGTTTTTGAGACAATGGGTCAGATGAAATATAATAATTTGGTTTCTGATTCGAAAATACTCGCTGTTGATACGGATTTTATTAAATTAGATGGAATTAAGATTACCCAAGGATATGATATTAACAGCAACGAGCCAAATGGCGTTGTCATCTCTGACTCTTTAGCGAAGATTTTCGAAAAACAACCGCAGGAAATGTTGGGGAGTGACCTAATCCTTTACCTGCCAGAAAGAGGTGAGCAAAAAAATGACAAAATTGAGGTGCGCTTCAAAATTATCGGTTTTACTGAGAAGAAAGACATTCTAATCTACATGAATTCACAAGTCTTGGACAAGGACGTGTCTAATCTCACATACACTAGATTGAAAGTTAAATGCAGCTCAAGCACAATTTTGCCGACAGTGAGAGAAAAAATAACCGAAAATGGATTTATTGTTTCCGCTTTAACGGACCTGATCAGGCAGGTTGATCAGGCTTTTGGGGTGATTCGGATTATTTTAGGATTTTTTGGAGCGATTGCGCTTATGGTTAGCGCGATTGGAATGTTTAACACGATGACCGTGGCACTTCTTGAGCGGACAGAAGAAATCGGCATCATGAAATCAATTGGTGCTTCAAACTATGATATACTATGGATGTTCGTTTTTGAATCAACAATCATGGGTTTTCTCGGAGGATTATCAGGGATGTTTATCGGATTTTTTGGAGGGCAAGTCTTTAATTTCTTGGTCAATTTCTTGGCGCAGCGGTTAGGAGGTGCGGCTACATCGCTTTTGTATTTTCCGCTTTGGTTTTCACTATTCATCTTGGCAGTGGCGACTCTCGTGGGCTTTTTCACCGGAGTTATTCCAGCCAGAAAGGCGAGTGCGACTGATCCTCTCGAAGCGCTAAGATATAAATAATTTTTTCAAAAAATCGACTACGCTAATCCTTCCTACTAAGTCTCTCTCCGCTAAAATTACGGTGAGCAAAAAGTCTTAGCAGCTCGGAGGGCTATGTCGAATCAAAGTATGGCAGATTCAAATACTGACAAGAAAAAAGGGAGCAAAAAGAGAATGCTGATAAAGATCACTTTTGCAGCTTTGGCAATTGTTTTTTTGTCAAAGATTTACATGGACTACCAAGAAAGAAGCAAGGTGGCGGCAGTCGTTTCTTCCGGGTTCAGTTCTAAGGTTCTCGGTCAAGAGAGTGCGAGTGTTGAAAGTGCTACAAAAAAAGAAGAAGCACTGGCAAGTAGCGAAAATTTTAATGCCACACAGATAAGCGTGAATGGAGGCGTGGGACTCTCTGATGTATTGGTAGATTTCGAGGATGGGGGGGTTCTCACGATCAGTAATGTTAAAAGCGAGCTGTACACAATAAAGGATGGAGAAAAAAGTGAGGTGAAGGCGATCATTAGTTGTCAAACAAATAAGAAAACTACTATCGAGATAGAATATTTTAAAAGTGGAGAAAAGGTTAATAAAACCATAAAAGATGATTTTTTTGGTCTAAATCACATGGTTATCATAACCGGACTTGATGCTGATTCGGTCTATCGTTATTCGGTAAAAGCTGTTGATCCGAATGGGAATAAGGTTAGCTCAGATCAATTTGTTTTCTATACTGGTGCGCCAAATGTTTCGCTTATGGATGTCTTGGGTAACGCCACACAAAAAGTTTTCGGTTGGGCGATGAAGAAATAGCTTAGCAAGAAGTAAGGAGATGCTTCGCTGAAAGTGTCTTTTTTGCAAAACCAAAGTCCAAATGTCAAATCAAGGAGCTGAATATCAAAATCCAAATTTCCAATGTCAAATCAAAATCAAAATTAAAATGTCAAAAATATTATTTTGAGATTTGGGCTTTGAAATTTGTTGGAAATTTGACATTAGAATTTTGAAATTATGCTCATATCTATGCAAGTTCAGGCGTCTCGTCTGAACCTTTTATTTCTGGGAAGATCTAATATTTCCAGAAGTTCTTGGCTTGTTTGCGTCTCTATCTCGGGTTTATATTTCGTGCTATAATTAGTCTATAAAAAGCTAAATAAAGAAAAATCTATGAACTTACGAAAAATTCAAGACGCCGATGTGGCGGGGAAGAAGGTATTACTTCGGGTGGATTTTAATGTGTCACTGAAGGATGGAAAGGTAAAGGAAGACTTTAAGATTAAGGCTCCTAAGGAAACAATTGATTATTTAATTAAAAGAGGAGCAAAGATAGCGATGCTTTCCTGGTTTGGTCGCCCTGGCGGGAAAAAAGAGCCTAAGTTTTCATTAGGGCAACTTGCAGAGGAGGCCCAAAGAATTTTGGGCTATGATGTGAAATTTGTTCCTGATTGTATCGGTGAGAATGTGAGAAATGCCATGGAAACTCTTGGCGAAAAAGAAATATTGCTATTGGAAAATGTTAGATTTTACGCAGGGGAAGGGGATGTGGAATCTGGCACAAAATATGATCCAGAATTTGCCAAAAATTTGGCAGACGGGTTTGACTTATTTGTTAACGATGCCATTTCTGTTTCTCATCGCGATCAAGCATCTGTTTCTGGTGTAACAAAATTTGTTAAAAGTTGTGCTGGCTTGGGCTTGCAAGAGGAAATCGCCGAACTGACAATTGTCAAGGATCACCCAATCAGTCCGGCGGTGGCGATTATTGGTGGAGCGAAAATTGAAACAAAGCTGCCAGTGATTAAATTTTTTGAAGAGAAATATGACTATATTTTAGTTGGTGGTAAGATTGCCAATGAAGCAATTGATCAAAAAATTAAATTTAGCGAAAAAGTAATTTTGCCGTTTGATTTTGTTGATGATCGGCTTGATATTGGACCAAAAACGCTCGAGAAATTCAAAGAAATCATTGCATCTGCCAAAACAATCGTCTGGAATGGTCCGACAGGAAAATTTGAAGAAGAAAAATATGCAATCAGTTCTAATGAAATATTAAAAGCAGTTTTAGCGAGCGGCGCCTTTGTGCTTATTGGCGGCGGAGAGACATTGGAAATTTTGGAGCGCAATGACGCGATGGAAAAAGTGGATTTTGTTTCCACCGGTGGAGGAGCGATGTTAGATTATCTGGGGGGAGAGGTGATGCCAGGGGTAGTTGCGCTTGAGGGATAAAAATTTAATAATTTTCTTTATTACAATAACTATGTCAAAGATTAAAAAGATTTATGCGCGGGAAATTTTGGATTCTCGAGGTAATCCGACAGTTGAGGTTGAGGTGAGACTTGAATCCGGCGTGGTGGGGAATTTTATGGTACCATCTGGCGCATCAACAGGGGTGCATGAAGCACTAGAAATGCGAGATGGTGATACGTCACGCTATAACGGGTTGGGTGTTCAAAATGCGGTAGCTAATGTTAATGAAAAAATCCAAAAAGCGCTCATTGGAATGGAGGCGGTAAATCAAAAAGAAATTGACAAAGTGATGCTAGCGCTAGATGGAACAGAAAATAAAACTAACTTAGGCGCAAATGCTATTTTGGGTGTTTCCATAGCGGTTTGTCGCGCGGTGGCTTTCGAACTTAATTTGCCGCTATATAAATATATTGCTCAAACCTACAAGTTGCCAAAAAAGTTCAAATTGCCCATTCCAATGTTTAATATTATCAATGGTGGTCAACATAGTGACTCAGGACTTTCCATTCAAGAATATAAATTAGTTCCCAATGGGATTAAAAAGTTCAAAGAACAGCTTCGAGCTGGTAGCGAGGTTTTTCATACGCTTCAAAAGTTGCTGTCTGCTGAGGGTTTTAGTATCGGTGTGGGTGATGAGGGAGGTTTTGCTCCAAAACTTGAGAGTAATGCTCAGGCCTTGGAATTGATTAATCTGGCAATCGAAAAAGCTGGCTATAAAAAAGGACAAGAAGTTAACCTGGGAATTGACGCGGCAGCGAGTTCGTTTTTCAACGAAGCGGAGAAGCAATATCTTTTCAAGCCGGAAAATGCTGTTTTGAGTCGAGAGGCTTTGGTAAATATCTATGCTGAATGGATTAGAAAATATAATGTTATTTCCGTGGAAGATGGACTTTCCGAAGACGATTTTGATGGCTGGGCCAAAATGGAAGAAAAAATTGGAGGTAGTGTGATGACTATTGGCGATGATCTTTTAGTGACGAATGTTAAGAGGCTCAAAATGGCAATTGCTAAGAAAGCTTGCAATGCTGTGCTCATTAAAGTCAACCAGATTGGAACACTTAGCGAAACAATTGATTGTATAAAATTGGCCAAGAAAAATAAAATGAAGATTGTTGTGTCGCACCGCTCTGGTGAAACAACAGATGATTTTATTGCCGATTTGGCGGTCGCGGCTTCCGCGGAGTATATCAAGTCTGGATCACTCTCCAGAGGAGAAAGAATTTGTAAATATAATCGGTTACTTCGGATTGAAGAAGAGCTTGGATAATTTCAAAATCCAAATGTTGAGTCAAGGGGCTGAATATCAAAATCTAAATTTCCAATGTCAAATCAAAATCAAAATCAAAATCAAAATGTCAAAAATATTATTTTGAGCTTTGAGTTTTGGATTTGGTTGGAAATTTGGCATTAGGATTTTGAAATTTGAGGGCTTAATTTTATTCACAATACTAGACTTATCATCCATGTCTGAAAAAAAATCTCCAACACTTTTGGTAATATTAGACGGTTACGGCATTGCTCCACCTGGGAAGGGTAATGCGATCACCTTAGCGAAAAAACCGACGATTGATCGGTTGTTTGAGACGTATCCATCAACAACGCTTTGTGCGACAGGAACTTGCGTGGGACTGCCTGATCATAAGATGAGTGGTTCGGAAGCGGGGCATATGAATATTGGAGCAGGAAGGATTGTGCCGCAAGATTCGAAATATATTTCCGACAGCATTAAAGATGGTAGCTTTTTTATGAATCCGGCTATGACCGGAGCGATAAGACACGTGAAAGAGTCCGGAAGCAATCTTCATCTGATGGGACTGATGGGTAATGGGGATAGCCCACACAGTGATCCGGAGCATTTCCGTGCAATTCTCAGATTGGCAAAGAAAAATAATATCAAAGAGGTTTATTGCCATCTTTTTACCGATGGTCGGGATTCCTATCCTAAAAGCGCTCTCACGCATTTGAAATATTTTAGGCGCATTATTGCAGAAGAAGGCATTGGAATAATTGCAACGCTTTCCGGTCGGTTTTATGCGATGGATCGAGCAAAAAATTGGAAGCGGCTGACTTTGACTTATGACGCTGCAGTGTTTGCTCGTGGCGAAAAGGCGGCTTCAGCCGAGGAGGCAATTGAAAAAGCCTATGTAGCTGGTCTTACGGATGAATATCTTCTACCAACAGTAATCCTAGAGAATGGTGCGCCCGTCGTTCAGATTAAAAAAGACGATTCGGTAATTTTCTATAATTTTCGTTCAGATAGGGCCAGGCAATTCAGCAAACTGTTTGTTGCCGTAGATGAGAAAAGTATTTTAAATGATGATATGCCAATCATTGATAAAATTAAAAATCTATACTTTGTCGCACTTACTGATTTTGGTCCTGGACTGGATGAGCATACGGCCTTTCCTGAGCATACAATTCTGGCAACATTGCCAATGACACTTGGACAACTTCGTCAACTTTACATCGCTGAGTCCGAAAAATTTGCCCACGTGACATATTTTCTTAATGGTGGCTATGCTGATCCAGTTGATGGGGAGATGCGGGTTATGATTAAATCTCCCATTGTTGATTCCTATGCAGATGTGCCGGAAATGTCAGCTAAGCTTGTGACTGATGCGGTGCTAGAAGCTTTGAAAAAGAAAGAATATGATTTCATCGTGATAAATTATGCCAATGCTGATATGGTTGGTCATACGGGCGATTTAGCTGCGACGATAAAAGCCGTTGAGTTTCTGGATAAACAGATAGAGAATTTAGAGCGCGAGGTTTTGAAATTAGGTGGGAATTTGGTCATAACCGCAGATCATGGTAACGCCGATGACATGATTGACTTTGATAGCGATCAGCCCAATACTTATCACACCAAAAATCCAGTGCCTTTTCTGATTGTTTCAGAAAAGTTTAAAGACAAAAAAATGCGTGATGGAGGAACGCTGGGGAATATTGCGCCAACTATCTTGGATATGCTGGGAATCGAGAAGCCAAAACTAATGTCTAAGAATTCATTGCTAAAATAAATTTAACGTGATAAAAAAAATATGAATAAAATAATTTGTATCGGTTCAGCTTGTAAGGATGTTTTTTTCCCAACTTCCGAAGGAAGGATTGTGGAAACGCCAGACGAAATTCTGAGTCAAAAAAAAATTGAATTTGAATTGGGCGCTAAATATAAAATTGAGAATCGTTACGAGGCGCTTGGTGGTTGCGCTGTTAATGTGGCAGTAGGACTCGCGCGCTTAGGGACTCAAGTTTCATGCTATTCGCATATTGGCAATGATCACATCGCCGATTGGATTCTCTCGGAGTTGAAAAAAAACAATGTCGGAACGGAATTCATAACGAAAGATGAGAAATTATCTAGTGATATGTCGGCAATTGTTGTAGACAGAGCCTCGGCTGAACGGGTGATTTTTTCCAATCAAAAAGCTAACGCTAATCTAGAAATAATTCCGGAAAAAATCAGCTCTGCGGAGTGGATTTTTATTGGTGATTTACACGGAAATTGGCAGGGGCACTTGGATTTGATTTTCAGAGTAGCAAAGGAAAACAGGATTAAGTTGGCCTATAATCCAAAGCAAATCAATATCCATGATGATGTCAAAAAAATAGTGGAAATAATAGTGGGAACAAAGATCTTGTTTCTCAATAAGGATGAGGCCTTGGAAATTCTTTCTCAGACAAATGATTTCTCCACCGAAGATCTGGAAGATGAGAATTTTCTTTTAACAGGATTGAAAAAAATCGGAGCGGAAATTGTTGTGATGACAGATGGTGTGCGTGGCGCTTGGGCGAGTGACGGCGCGGAGACTTTTTTTGTGCCTGGTCGGAAAGTTGAAGCGCTTGATTCTACTGGTGCGGGCGATGCTTTTGCTAGCGGTTTTCTCGGGGCGTATCTTAAGGAAAAAACCTTAAAAGAGTGCCTGGATTGGGGTATCGCTAACAGCTCTAATGAAGTGCAATTTTATGGTTCGATTGATGGACTGTTGGATGAGGAGGGGATTTTGAAAAAAATATAATTTGGATTGTGTGGATAAATTCTAAAACAAAAAAAATCGCAAATCCCAACGTTTGACTAATTACGATTATTCTCAAAATGGTCTATATTTCTTTACTATTTGCACTAAAGACAGACAAGAATTATTTGGTAGAATAGAAAAGGAAAAAATGATTTTAAATGAATTGGGTGAGATTGTGAAAAATAATCTAATTAGTATTTCTGATTATTTTGAAAACATATCTTTAGATAAGTATGCCATAATGCCTAATCACATCCACGCCATAATTGAAATAAACCAAATTGTAGGGGTTCGATTCATCGAACCCGGGGGTAATCCAATCACAACAGGTTTCGACACATTAGGGTCTAATGAATTGGGGTTTGATGCACCAGGGTTTATCGCGCCAGGGTTTGATAAATCAAACCCCTACGGTGGGAGGGAAATAAAAAATAATCCCATGTTAATAAATGAGATAACATTGGGTAAAATCGTCAGGCATTTCAAGGCAAAATCGACAAATGAAATCAGAAAACAATTAAATCCAATCACTTTTTCTTGGCAACGTAATTATTACGACCACATCATCCGCAATGACGAATCTCTAAACAAAATTCGCGAATATATAATAAAAAATCCCGCAATGTGGGAGCGCGACCGAAATATGTCGGAAAATGTGTTTATGTAAAATAGTAGGGGCGGTTCATGAACCGCCCCTACTGATAAAATTATGCCAGAATTTCATTTTCCAAGCCCAAGTCAACTATGCGTGCATGGCAATCCAATTGTGGGTTGTCCACTTTGCGCTGAAGAAAAAAAGGTTAAGGCTAAAAAAAATGAAAGAAAAGTTGATGGAATGGTCGAAAAAAAAGAAAAATTAGATTATTCCAATTCCGAGCATTTGAAAGAAATATTTAAAAATTCGCCAATTGATTTGATGACTTGCGGATCAGAAGAATTTATTGGTGCTATCTTTGGTATTGATAGTGAATTTGAAAAAAGAATTGGATCTACGCTGCTTAGAAATTTTGGTACCAAAAAAACAGACACGGAAAACATGATCGCCATTCTGAATTTTGCTGGAATCATGCGAGAACAGAAAAAGCCGGAATGTGATTATGCTAATTCCGAACATCTTCACGAAATCTTTAAAGATTCACCAACTGATCTAGAAAATTGTCATGTGGTAGAGTTTAACAAAACAAATTTTGGTGCTAACGGTAAATTCGAGAAAAGATCTGGAGGTACGCTCCTTAAAAATTTTGGTACGCAAAGAAAGGATACAAATAACATGATTACTCTTTTGAATTTTGCTGGGATAAGCCGTGAGCAAAAAAAACAAGAGTTAATATATTCCAAGGTAGAACATCTTCAAGAAATCCTTAAGGATTCGCCGATTGATTTATCAACTTGTGGTTTTGATGAGTTTGCCGGAGCAACTTTTGGTGCTAATAGCAGATTCGATGGAAGATCGGGAAAGACATTGCTTAGATATTTCGGTACAGGAAAAAATGATACTAAAAACATGATTGCCCTATTAAATCTTGTTGGAATAAATCGAGAGCAAATGGATTATTTAAATTCTAGTCATATCTGGGAAGTTTTTAAGGATTCGCCGATTGATTTATCGACCTGTAGTGCTAGAGAATTCTTAAAAGCTACTTTTGGTGTTTCTGGCAAATTCGATGCAAAGACAGGGGGAACGCTCCTCAAAAATTTTGGCACGAAAAAACAAGACACTGAAAATATGATCGCTCTTCTAAATGTTGTCGGAATTAAGCGAGAACAATTTGATTATTCCAATCCTGCGTATTTTCGAGAGATATTCAGAAATGCACCTATTGATTTATTGACTTGTGGCTTCAGAGAGTTCATGGATGCATCGTTTGGAATCAGTAATAAATTTGATGAAAGAAGTGGTGGAACACTTCTTAAGAATTTTGGCACAAAAATTCCAAATACTGAAAATATGATTGCCCTTCTAAATTTTGCTGGAATCATGCGAGAACAGAAAAAGCCGGAATGTGATTATTCTAATTCCGAACATCTTCACGAAATCTTTAAGGATTCTCCGATTGATTTGTCAAATTGTGATTTATCTGAATTCAAAAAAACAGTATTTGGTGCCAATAGTAAATTTGATGAAAGAAGAGGTGGAACATTTCTAAAATATTTTGGCACAAAAAAACAAGATACTGAAAATATGATTGCCCTTCTAAATTTTGCTGGAATCATGCGAGAACAGAAAAAGCCGGAATGTGATTATTCTAAGTTCAGTCAACTCCAAGAAATTTTCGAAAAATCTCCAATTGATTTGAGGATTTGTGGCTTAGTGGAGTTTGGCAAAACATTTTTTGGCATGAGCAGTAAATTTGAGAAAAGAAGGGGTATTACATTTCTCGATAATTTTGGTTCAAGGAAAAACAATACTGAGAATATGATTGATTTTATTAATTATGTTTTTCCAGAAATGAATAGATCAAATGTTGTCGCAGACAGAAAAGAAATAGAAGCAAAAAAGTCTGAATTTGCTGAATATGTAAAAGAGCTCAGTGAAGGAAAGGCGGACGCGAAAAAAATTGAACAAGCGATGGCGCTTTTTGGTTCGTCGCGAATGGTGGATATTCTTTTGCATTTCCATCCCAATTTTAAGGGCATCTCAGTGGACTATGTTAATGGAGAATTGGCGGAATATCTGGGCGATTTTGCGATGCAAAAAAGACCGATTGATTGGACGGCTTTTGGTGAGTGTAAGGAATTATTGGCTAATCCGGATTTTAAAAGTGCTCTTTTGGAATTAGTGAAAGAAAAAATTCTAGCTGATTGCCAGAAGGAGCAGAAAAAAGCGCAAATTGATGATATTAGGCAACTCATCAAAATCGCGCTTGATAAGCTGGGAGATAAAGTGTCAAATCTCGAAGATGATGATCTTTGGGAAATTGTTTCCGAAGCGGAAGAATATTACTTTACACTCTTAGATTTGAAAAAGCCGAACTGCATCTTGGATAATCTGAAACATGGTCGAACTTTTCCCGATATCAATCAACTGGTAAATATTGAAGAAATTAAAGAAAAAAAGAAGCTACTTATTGCCGATGAAATGGGATTGGGGAAAAGCGCTTCGGTCATCTTGGCCAAAGAATATTTGGGACTCAAAAAGGCGCTCATTGTTGTTCCGAGTAATGTTGAAAATACTTGGCAGGATTATCTGTCTGATCAAAAAGGTGGATATTTTCAAAAAGGATTGGCCCCGAAAGTTTTGATGATTAATTCTGTGTCCGATCTTTCGAGGCTGAATGAGCCGTTTGATTACATTGTGATTTCTCATGAAAAAATGAAAGACGAATATGTGACTCTATTGGAAAGTTGCGGATTCGACATGCTAATTGTTGACGAAGCGCATAAGATTAAAAATGTGAAGGGCGCGCGTTTTGGAAATGTTGAGAAATTGGCGCAAAAAATCGAAGGGGAAGAAAAATATCTGGCGCTGCTTTCTGGCACGCCAGTGCCTAATAAAGTGAGTGATGTGGCGATGATTCTTCAGCTTCTTTATCCAGAGAGGTTTGGTGGAATG
The DNA here is from genome assembly GCA_049297495.1 of Candidatus Moraniibacteriota bacterium. Taxonomy (GTDB): domain Bacteria; phylum Patescibacteriota; class Minisyncoccia; order Moranbacterales; family UBA2206; genus UBA9630. Next base: position 86,268 of record JBAQUL010000035.1, on the reverse strand, counting down.
GGAATGGTTTCGGAAGTAGAGAATGGAGAGCAGGAGCAGAGAAGAATCGGAACATTGTCACAGCGGATTATCAAAGGAGATATAATTGATTTGCGCAATCTGCTCATCCCGTGCATGCAGAAAAAAAGATTAGCGGAAAGTATTGCTATGCCAGAATTTCTAGCAGAAGAAAAAAGAATTGAAATGACAAACATGGAAAAAGAAATTTATGAGACATTACTCGAAGAAGATGAACTGACAGCGATGCAGAAAATTCAAGTTATGCGCCAGTTTTTACTCAATCCTGAGACGTTGGATATTACTGCTCCGGAAAAAATTGAAGGCAGTAAGATTGCTGCGCTCAAGAGCGAGTTGACTGAGGCATTGCGAGAAAATAATAAAATAGTTGTTTTTGTGAATGATTATGTTGAAGATGTGATTCGTGGTGATAAAAATATTATTTCCAAGCTTGACCTGCCGAAAGATGCGGTAGTGCGGACTATCCATGGGAAGGACGTCAAGAGTCAGCGGTCAAATATGCAAGATGATTTTAATCACGGAGCGGGAAAAATGGTGCTCTTTGTGAGTGGAGATACGGCGGATGTCGGTGTGAATTTTTCCGGGGCAGATAAGATTATCCATTATAACGAGCCATGGACTATTTATGATAAAAAGCAACAAATAGGGCGAGTTTATCGTGAAGGACTCAAACACGATTTGTCGGCGGTAACAATGATTGTTTCCAACTCTATTGAAGAGGGAATTTATAATTACATCAGAACTAAGGAAAAAGCTATCGAAAAACTGATTTCGGGAATCCCAATGACTGAGGTGGAAAAGGCGATGCTCCAAAAAGACGAAAAGCAGTTTGATTCTAACTTGGAGATTAATGCTGAATTTGCTGAATACTATTTTTCTTCTTGGGAAAGGTTGATGCGCATGTTTGGTTACACCAAGGAAATTGGAGAAAAAAGCTTTGCTGAATTTTTGCGTCAGCATGGAGAGAATTATGCCGAATGCTATAAGGAGTTGGGTGCGCGCAGCTATCAGGCCAATACGGCGAGGGTGAGCGCGGCGATTATCGAAAGAATATCAAAAGAGGCGGGAAAAAATAGCGCTGAATTGAAAATACTAGATCTTGCATCTGGGCCGGAACTTTTGCGTGAGCATTCTAGCGGGAAAATGCAGAAGAGTATCTTTAGCCTTGATTTGAATGTGCATCATTTTGCGCAGTCATCTTCGGGAAAAGCGGTGGCAGGAAGTTTTGCTAATTTACCGTTTGCCAAAGAATCCTTTGATTATGCAACGCTCAATCTGGCCATCCAGGAATCCAGTCTTGTGATTAAGGAGGATGATTACGAAAGAGCAAGGATTTTTTATGAGTTAAGTCAAACATTAAAAATGGGTGGCCGTGCGGCGATCATTTTCGATTACTCTTTTGATTATAAAAATTCCAGTGGGTTTTTTGAGAATATTAAAAAGCTTGGCTTTGAAATGGTAGAAAGCGAAAGTGGAGAAATTTCTTCGGGAAGTAACTATCGGGCAAAAATATTGATGATAGAAAAAAGGGAAGAGCTAGAAACTGATTTTGATGATATAATGGAGGGTATTGGAAAGGAGAATGCTAGATGGTTCAAATTCTCCGAGAAAAGAACCGAAAGGGTTAGGCTTAAAGATACGCGCAGGATAATCCGTAGTTTTGTGCTCAATGGAGAAAATTATCCAATTGAGCTCAATGAAATGGATCGTGAGATCTTGGAAGAGGAGCAGGCAATAATTACTGAAGCAGATAATTTGAGAAAAGGCAGAAAGATAGAAGATATACCTAAAGAGGAAGTCATTGATAATAATTTCTGTCGCTATTTTAATGGTACGAAATACGTTTTATTTAAAAAGTTAAAAAGTGATAAGGGCGCAGTGATAATTAAGGATTAGGATGATAAATTCTAGTTGTAATATTTAACTTATTTTTATGAATCTAGAAAAACTATTCAACCCACAATCAATTGCTATCGTTGGTGCTTCGCAAGAGGTGGGCAAGGTGGGGACGGTGATTGCGAAAAATATTTTGGAACTTGGTTATGCGGGAAAAGTCTTTTTGGTCAATCCAAAATATGATCAAATCTCCAATACTAAGTGTTACCACAAACTAACTGATGTGGAAGGCGAGGTTGATTTGGTGATCATGGCAATTCCGGCCAAATTTGTGGTCAGCGAAATTCGCGAAAATGTGAGCAAAACGAAAAATTTTGTGATTATTTCTGCTGGATTTTCGGAGATGGGTGAAGAGGGAAAGCTGCGCGAAGCAGAGCTTTTGCAGCTTGCGAAAGAAAATGATTTGAATATTTTGGGCCCGAATTGCTTGGGTTTTATCATTCCTAAATTGAAGCTCAACGCTTCTTTTGCGAGTGGTCTTCCTGAAGCAGGGAATATCGCTTTTGTGACTCAATCAGGCGCACTGGCAGTGGCGCTTACTGATCTAGCCAAAGCAGAAAAAATCTATTTTTCCAAAATCGTTTCAATTGGCAATAAGATGAATATAGCTGAGACCGAAATGCTGGAGTATCTGGAAAAAGACGAAGATACGGCGGTGATCGGAATGTATCTTGAAGGAATTGAAGATGGTGTTGAGTTTATGAAAATCGCGAATCGTGTTTCGAAAACCAAGCCGATAGTGATTCTGAAAGCGGGGAAAACGGAGCGTTCTCAAAAGGCGATTGCTTCGCATACGGGAGCGTTGGCTGGTAGTGATGAAATAATGAATGTGGCTTTCCGGAAGGCGGGAGTTTTGCGTGCCAAGGATCTGGAAGAATTTTTTAATTTGATCGGATTTATTTCGCATAACAAGAAAATGGTGAAAAATAAAATCGCAGTCGTTACTAATGCCGGAGGATTGGGTGTTCTTACGACGGATGCATTTTCCCAAAAAGAAATAGTTCTAGCAGAACTTGGCGAAAAAACAAAACAAGCTCTTAGGGGAATTTTGCCAGAAGAATCATCGGTGGAAAATCCGATTGATCTTTTAGGTGATGCGAAAGAGGACCGCTATAAAAAAGTATTGCAAATTATTGAAAAAGATTCTGAGATCGGTGCTATTATTTGTCTTCTAACTCCGCAAGATCAAACGCCAGTGGAAAAAATTGCTCGTGTGATTACAAGATTTAATACAAAAAGTGAAAAAACAATCGTGGCATCATTTGTGGGCGGTAAAAAAGTAGAAAAGGGAATAAAGAAACTGCGAACAGAAAATATTTTTAATTTTGCTTTTCCTGAAAGTGCCGTTTCTGTTTTGGATGCGTATTATCGCTGGAATTCAAAGGAAGGCGATTGTGATGAAAATTTTTCTGGTAATGTGAATCAGTGGCGAAAAGATCAAATAGGGACATTTATTAACTTTGCTAGAGCGGAAAATAGGCATGCACTTTATTTTTCAGAAAGTCGAAAAATTATGGATATGTATGGCATCAAAACAGTCGATGCTTATGAGATTTGTGCCGGTGATGAGTTGCCAGCGCACAATAATTTTCCAGTAGTGCTCAAGGTGGATAGCGATGCGGTTTTGCATAAAACTGACAAGCAGGGATTGATTTTGAACTTAAGAAATCAGATTGAATTGGAGATGGCATTTCAAAAAATGCGGAGTAATTTTCCTGGAGCGAGATTGATTATCCAGCCAATGCTTGGAAGGGACATGGAAATAATCCTAGGAATCAAAAGAGACGCTAACTTTGGACCGGTCATCGTTTATGGCTTAGGAGGTATTTACACGGAAATATTCAAATTAGCTGAGATGATTATCCCGCCGTTTTCGAAAGAGGCCATAGAAAAATCTTTACGAGAGGGAAAGTTGGGCTTTCTTTTTCGGGGCGTGCGTGGGCAAAAAGCGTATAATGTTTCGGAGTTGGCGCAAATTATTCTGGCTTTGGGTGAATTTTCGCAGGAAGCAGATGGTGTTACCGAGTTTGATATAAATCCGCTTCTGGTTTATAATAATGGAAATGAGGCGGTTGGAGTTGATGTCAAAATAATCATTTAAATTTAATCTAATCCTCCAACGTTTCGAGAGTACTCGGAACTACGGCGTGACGAGCTCGTCGGTTTATTTTTCATCGCCTAGCATGAAAGAAAACCCAGTGCTTGTTTTAGGATTGATATTACAATGGACAAAAAATACAAAATTTTGATTGTTGATGATGATGCTGGAACGAGAAGTCTATATTCAGATGTGTTTAAGGCAGAAGGCTTCAAGGTGATAGAGGCGGAGGATGGATTGGACGGAATAAATAAGGCAATTGCAAACATTCCTGATGTCATTTTCACTGGCATTATCATGCCAAAAATGGATGGATTTGGAATGAAGGAGGCGCTTTCAAAAAATGTTGCGACAAGCAATATCCCAGTAGTGATGTCTTCGCATATCGGAAGAGAGGAAGATCGAAAAAAAGCAGACGAGGCAGGAGTTAAGGAATTCTTTGTGGCAGGTATGATTACACCAAAGGATGTTGTGGCGCGCGTTGTTGGTTTATTTAGCCAAGTTAAATACAAATTGAAGTTAAATATCAAGGGTGGAGATATTTCCAACTTAACGAAAGACCTAGGCCTAAAAGAAGACTTTTCTTGTGCAAATTGTGGAGAGGATTTAGTGTTGAATATAGAAATGACAAATGTAGAAAGAAGAGAATTCACAGGAAAAATCATTTGTTTGAGGTGTGATTCTAGCCAGGCGTAGTGCTAAACTGTCTGATTTTGGTGTATTGTTTTGAGTGGTACTGGCTGACAATTTGTGCAATATTGCGGACAGGCTGAATAATCTGAAAAAAACAAGAAATGCAAAAAAAATGGGAATTGAGGGAAAAAAATAATAACATCCTTTCTTTGTCGGAAAAGTATAGTTCTCAAATCTTGGAATTATTATCCGGACGAGGTATTGTGTCTCAAGCAGAAATTGAGGATTTTTTTAGTTTTAATTATGCTGTTTCGGATAATCTTTCAAAGATTTCTGGAATGTCCGATGCTGTGGCTCGAATTGGACTTGCTCGGAAGCATCAAGAGAAAGTGGCTATTTTTGGAGACTATGACGCTGATGGAGTTACCGCGACAGCATTGCTCTATGAAACTTTGGAAAGTCTGGGTTTTACTAATCTAACTTATTATATCCCTGACCGCCAATTGGAAGGCTATGGCATGAATGATAGGGCTATTGAATTTTTGCAAAAAGAGGGGGTTGTTTTGATTATTACAGTGGACTCGGGAATCACCAATGTCCCCGAAGTGGAAAAAGCGAAAAGTTTGGGAATAGATGTGATTATAACTGATCATCATCACGCACCAGAAATTTTACCAAAAGCAGTCGCAATTATCAATCCACATCTCAAAAATTCCGGTTTTGATTTTTCTGATCTGGCCGGTGTTGGAGTAGCCTTTAAATTGGCTCAGGCAATATATCAGAAGATGGCTCCAGAGAAAATTGATCAGTTAAAATGGATGCTTGATCTTGTGGCAATTGGAACTGTGGCTGATTGTGTGCTGCTACTTGGAGAAAATCGCACATTTGTAAAATACGGGCTAGTTGTTCTTTCCAAGACTCGTCGTGTGGGACTGATGGAGATGTTTAAGGTTGGGCGGATTGAGATTTCAGAGAATAATATTCCTGACACACAAAAAATTGCCTATCAGATTGCGCCGAGAATCAATGCGGCAGGTAGGATGGATCATGCCAGCGTCTCCTATAAACTAATCATGGAAAAGGATCGTGTCGCAGCGCGAGTTTTGGCTCTGGAAGTTGAAGAAAAAAATCAAGAAAGACAAAAAATGACCGCGGAAATTGTCAAAGAGATTGAGGAGGTTGCCGAACGTGATTTTTCTGACAAGAAATTCGTTTTTGCTAAAAGCGAACATTGGCCGGTTGGAATCTTGGGTCTTGTCGCTGGAAAGGTCGTGGAAAAATACAAGAAACCGGTAGTTGTTTTTCAAATTCAAGAAAAAGAATATGTGGGGTCTCTTCGCAGTATACCAGAGATTAATATTGTAGAGTGTTTGGAGAAGTGCGCTGACTTGCTTTCTAAATTTGGTGGGCATTCTCAGGCGGCTGGTGTGCGAATTGTGCCGGAAAACGTCCCTCAATTTTGCGCAAAAATGACAGAGATTATCAATCTTGAGCTTGCAGAAAAAGAAATAATCTCTACTTTGAAGATCGACTTGGAGTTAAAAGCAGAAGATATTGAATGGAAATTTATAACTGACTTGCGGCAAATGGAGCCATTCGGAATGGGGAATAAGGATCCAGTGTTTATGCTCCGCAATATGCGGGTTAGCGATGTGAGAATGGTGGGAAATGGTAGTAAACACTTGAAGCTGGCACTTCGGTCAATAGATGGGAATCCAAAGATATTTGATGCAATCGGATTTAAGCTAGGAACCGAATTTCCTGATTTGAAAAAGGATGATCAGATTGATATCGTTTTCAATTTAAGCGAGGACGAATGGAATGGGAGTAAAAAAATTCAAATGAAAATAATTGATTTGCGACAATCTGCATAATCTTTAATATATTTAGGACTTACGCGTTTGCCAAAAGCAAGCTTTTCTAAAGCCAAGATTAATTTGAGAAAACCCTGATGATTTTAGGGATTGAGATAAACAAAAACAAACTCTGTAGAACCACGCGCTTTAAAGATTGTTTTTGGTAAAAGCGTAAGTCATAATATCATTTTATGTCAAATAAAATCGTAATTTATACTGATGGTGGATCAAGGGGCAATCCCGGACCGGCGGGAATTGGTGTTTGGGTAGAAACATTAGACAAAAAATATGGTGAATGCATTGGCAGCGCAACAAATAATGTTGCTGAATACGCCGCGCTCATATGTGGGCTGAAAAAACTAAAGCAACTCTTAGGCAAGGATAAAACGCGACAATATGAGATTGAATGCCGTTTAGATTCGGAATTGGTCGTAAAACAATTGAATCACGAGTATAAATTGAAAGAGGAATATATTCAAAAGAATTTTATTGAAATTTGGAATCTTATGCTTGATTTTAAATCAGTTAAGTTTTATCATATACCTAGAGAGAAGAATACGGTTGCTGACGCACTGGTGAACGAAGCGCTGGATGAGCAGTACAAACAAAAGACATTAATATGAAAATTTCAAAATTCTAATGTCAAATTTCCAATCAATTTCAAAATCCAAATAACAAAAATAATTTTGCTAGATTAATATTTTGGATTTTGAGCTTTGGATTTTGTTTGACATTGGAAATTAGGATTTAGAAATTGAAAAATTTTATGTTTAAATACAAAAAAACCATCGCTATTATATCAATGTTGCTTTTAGCTGGAGGCTACTTTTTCTATGCGCGGTCCAAAAAGGTCAAAGTTGAATATACGACGGCGACGGTGGAGAAAGGCAGTCTATCACAAACTGTTTCAGCGACCGGGGATCTCAAAGATGATTCTGAGATCGTTCTCAACTTTGAGTTGGGAGGAAGAATTAGCAAGGTTTTTATCAAGAAAGGTAATAAAGTGGCAGCGGGTGATTCGATCGCGATGCTTGACAATGTCAATCTATCCGGTCAAGTCGCAGTAGCGAAGGCAACACTCAATAAAGCGGTGGCCGATGCTGGATCAAATAATGATGCGATCCGTGAATCGGACGTGGCAGTGGATAATGCTGATAATTTTTTGGATGAAACAGAAAAGTTGGAAAAACAAAGAGTTGACGCGGCGGAGACGGCGCTCGATAATGCCAAGGACTATTATTCTGACGCGTTGGATTTCTATAATGACAGCCCAACCAAGACCAATAAGTTGACTTTGACTACGGCTCTAAATAGCAAGAAAGCGGCCGAGGAAGCATTGGATACTGCCAAAAAATCTCGCGATTTGGCGATTACTTCGGCGGAGAATTCTTTGGACGCGGCGAAAGCTAGATTGAAAACGACCCAGTCAGATTTCACGCTCAATTCCAAAAACGCCTCGGTGGATAACGCCAAAGCCAATTATGAGATTGCGCTTAATAATCTTTCGAAAGCCGTGCTCAAAGCACCGGTTTCTGGCACAATCGTGGAAGTGAACAATAAGGTGGGAGAAATTTTAGGTACCGGCGTGATTAAGGAATCCTTTGCGCGGATTATTGCTGATGATTTTATTATTGAGTCTAATATTCCCGAGTCAGATATCGTGAAATTAAAGCTCGGTCAAAAAGCCAAAGTTACTTTTGATGCGTTGCCGACTGGCGATGAATTCGAGGCAGAGCTCATTGAAATTAATCCAGCCGAAACTGTTATCCAAGACGTAGTTTATTATGGGATTAAATTGAAGCTTTCCACGGTTGATCAGAGGTTGAAGCCAGGGATGAGTGCTAATGTTGACGTGAGGACCAATGAAAAAAGTGATGTGCTTATGATTCCCCTTAGGGCCATTAAAATTAGAAATGGAGAGAAATTTGTGGATGTTTTGAGTGATGATAATTTGGTCCAAGAAGTGAAAATTACCACTGGGCTGGAAGGCGACGGTGGAATGGTGGAGGCAAAATCTGGCTTGAAAGATGGTGACAAGGTCGTTACTTTTACAAAAGATATCTGAACCGCTGATTATCTCTGATTACGCTTGATTTCACTGAATTTAAAATTCAATCACGTGCAATTAGAAAAATCATGTGGTTCAGACAAAAAAGAAAAAGCATGTCGCTTATTGTGTTCGATGAACACATGGGCATGCTTTTATAACTTTGGAAGGTTACTGTTTTGTTGTTTCTTGCGAATCGTTTTGACTTGACCCGTCGTTGTTACTTGATTTTACTGTGGCAGTAGGAATGCTATTGTAGGCACCGTGTGGATATGGCGGAGTTTCTGGAATGCCATTCCTTCCTCTGTCTTTGATGTAATAGATTACGGTAGACATAGCGCCTCCTTCAGCTTAATTTGTGTTTATGTTAAAACAACTTTCTCCTTGCTTTCATAATAGTCTAATCATTTTCTATGTCAAACCCCCTAATTCAAGTCCAAAATCTTTGCAAGACCTATTCTAATGACGGCGTGGAAACGCAGGCGCTTTGTGAGGCAACTTTTGAGATTCAAAAAGGGGAATTTATTTCCATTATGGGTCCATCAGGTTCTGGCAAATCGACTTTGATGCAGATTTTGGGTTTTCTGGATCGGCCGACGGAGGGGAAATATTTTTTTGAAGGTCGGGACACTTTTTCTTTTGACGACGATACTTTGGCTAAAATTAGAAACAAGAAAATCGGTTTCGTGTTTCAATCTTTCAATCTGCTTTCTCGCACAACAGTGTTTGAAAATGTCGAATTGCCATTGCTATATGATGAAAAGCCGGATAAGAGCAATACCAAAAAAGTGATGGATGCACTTATGGCCGTGGGGATGGAGCATCGCGCGCAGTATTTTTCCAATCAGCTTTCTGGTGGGGAAAAACAGCGAGTGGCAATAGCAAGAGCTCTAGTCAATGATCCAGAGGTGATTTTTGCTGATGAGCCAACGGGAAATCTGGACTCAAAGTCAGGTCTTCAAGTAATGAAAATTTTACAGAAACTAAATGATTCTGGGCATACTGTAATTTTGGTTACACATGAAACCTATACAGCTGAACACGCCAAAAGAATCCTCTATGTCAAGGATGGGAAATTGATTGCGGATGATCCAGTCAAAAACAGGCGGATTGCGGAGGGGGAGAATGAACTACTAAAATAATTTCCAATTTCCAATTCCCAATGCCAAACAAAATTCAAAATCCAAATGATAAAAAGTATGATTTAGTTGAAAGAACTTCCAAGTTTGGTGGAGAAATTATTTTATTCATAAAAACAATTCAGGAAAATACTATAAATCGACCACTCATAAGTCAATTAATTAGATCCGCAACAAGTATCGGTGCTAATTATATGGAAGCTGACTGTGCTGAATCAAAAAAAGATTTTCAGCATAAAATCAGTATTTGCAAGAAAGAAGCAAAAGAAACTACTCATTGGCTGCATATGTTTGCAATCGCAAATCCAGACAAGAAAGAAAAATGCAGAAAATTATGGCAAGAAGCTCATGAACTAACACTAATATTTTCATCAATTAGTAAGAAAAAATAGTTTGACATTTTGATTTTGAAATTGATTGGAAATTGGAAATTAGAATTTTGAAATTAAAGACATTATCTTGTTTCTTGGAATTTATGAATATCCTTTCTCCAATTAAAATATCCTACAAAAATCTAGTAGCGGCCAAATTCCGCTCTTTTTTGACAATTCTAGGAATCATTATCGGGATTGCTTCCGTGATTGTGGTAATGGCGATTGGCGGGAGTGCGCAAAAATTGGTTATTAGTCAGGTTTCCGGCGTTGGATCAAATTTGATTGGAGTTTTGCCCGGAGCATCGGAGGAAGATGGTCCACCGGCCTCAGCCATGGGAATTGTGGTGACGACTCTGAAATATGCCGATCTTTTAGCGTTGGAGCAAAAAAGAAATGTGCCCAATCTTTCTGCCGTCACAGCTTATGTGACTGGTTCAGCGACAGTGAAAAGTAAAAGCGGATCATATCAGACCAGTTATCAGGGAGTGACAGCCAGCCTGCTTGATGTCGAGGATATTAAGTTGCAATCCGGGAGATTTTTTATTAAAGAAGAGGACACAAATTTAGCGCATGTGGCAGTCCTTGGTTCCAATCGCGCTCATGATCTTTTTCCAAATGTTGATTCCATCGGAAAAACAATTACGCTGAAAGATTTGAGTTTCACTGTGGTCGGAGTTCTCTCAGAGCGAGGGTCAGTCGGTTTTTCCAATACAGATGATATGATTTATGTGCCCTTATTTAGTGGGCAGAAATTGCTTCTTGGTATTGATTATCTCAATTTTATGCGGATCAAGATTGATGCACAAAGCAATATCGATCGCGCTGTAATCGATGTGAAGAAAACTTTGCGTGAACGGCATCGGATAAAAGAGGGCGCGAGTGATGATTTTTCAGTAAGAAATAGTGCTCAAGCGATTGAAACGCTCACAACCGTGACAAATGTGCTCAAGTATTTTCTGGCGGCAGTAGCGGCCATTTCGCTTGTTGTGGGCGGAGTGGGGATAATGAATATTATGCTGATCTCTGTGCATCAGCGAGTACGAGAAGTTGGCCTGCGAAAGGCGGTTGGCGCAAAAAATGTCCATATTATTTCTCAGTTTTTGATTGAAGCGATTTTTATCACGCTAATTGGTGGAATTTTAGGCATAATTTTTGGAATCCTCGTGGCTTTTCTGGCTGCCATAATCATCAAGAGTCTGGGCTATGATTGGGAATTTATTGTTACTCTGAGTTCTATGCTTCTGGCTACATCTGTTTCGGTGGTGATCGGTCTTATTTTTGGAATCTATCCTGCCCGCAAAGCTTCAAAAATTTCTCCGATGGAAGCGCTGCGGTACGAGTAGAATTTCCAAATCCTAATGTCAAAAATTTTTTGAGCTTTGAATTTTGGATTTGATTGGAAATTTGAGCTTTGAAATTAATATTATGCATGAACTAATCGTTTCAATCAAACTGGCCTTCAAAAATCTTCGCTCGAATCTGGGGCGGACAATTTTGACGTTGGTTGGCGTGGTGATCGGAGTAATTGCTGTTATTTTGGTGAGTTCTTTGGGACAAGGCGTGAAAGGTTTCATTTTAGGTCAAGTTGGCACCTTTGGCACTGATCTGATTCAAGTTGAAGTCAAAGTTCCGGCCACAGGAAAAGCCTCCACGCAAAATGCCATGGGTCAGGCGACGGGCATTCAAATCACAACCATGACAATTGATGATGCTAAGGAACTTGGCAAATTGCCAAATGTTGCGGCTTACGCGCCAGGCACTATGACACAAGAATTAGTCAGCTATCAAAACAGTAATAAGCGCGCATTTCTGTTTGGCGTCGGAGCGCAGTATAATCAAATTGATCAAAATACGAAACTTTCCGGAGGAGCATTTTTTTCCGAGGAAGATGATAGGAGTTTGGCGCAAGTGGCAGTGGTCGGCAGTAATATTGCTGAGGCGTTTTTTGGCGATGACAATCCTTTAGGGGAAAATATCAAAATCAATAATCAGAACTATAAGGTGGTTGGCGTTGCTTCTGAGCGAGGTGCGGTGGCCGGTTTTAATTATGATGATTTAATTTATGTCCCAGTGCAAACGATGCAAAAGAAACTTTTGGGCATCGAGTATATTCGTTTTATCATGGTCAAAGTGCGCGATGAAAAATTAATCGATATGACTGCAAGGGATCTCACGGACGAGATGCGACGATTGCATAAAATCACCGATCCGGATAAGGATGATTTTGGTGTAACTTCAATTAAAGAGGCTCAGGCGACAATTGAAAAAGTTTTCAAAACAATTAATATTTTGCTTTTGGCGCTTACTTCTATTTCTCTGGTTGTAGGCGGAGTGGGAATTATGAATGTGATGTATGTGGCTGTGGCAGAACGGACATTTGAGATTGGTCTGCGCAAAGCTGTTGGGGCTAAGTCGAAAAATATCTTGCGCCAGTTTCTTTGGGAAGCAATTTTCATCACTTTTTTCGGCGGAATGGTTGGAATCATTTTGGGCTATCTTTTACTTCTGGTTCTTTCCTATGCATCCGCTTCTTTTGGTTTTCCCATTAATTTTAATCTTAGTGCTAATGCGATCAGTCTTGCAGTTAGTTTTTCTGTCGCCACAGGCGTAATTTTTGGCTATTATCCTGCCCGCGCGGCTTCGCGCTTAAGCCCGATGGAGGCTTTGCGCAAGGATTAGCCTTGAAAAATTACACAATAAATCCTAAAAAAGCGCAAGTTGTAGCGCTTTTTTGTTTGTGGTAGACTGCTAGCAAGGAACTTAAGAAAGCATAAGTCATAAATCGACTACGCCAATCTTCTTTGCAAAAACTCTCTACCCTCAGGTGTTTGGTGGGTAAGAGAGCGACGGTAAACCAAGAGAAAGCTTCGTCGTATCGAAGTATGGAAACTAACGAAGAAAATAAGATTCAAGATGCTGAAATTTCTCAAGCGGTCAAAGAGGAAGATTTGCAGAAAGAAAATGTGGTAGAATCTATCGGTGGAGATGATGAAATTGAAAAAGAAGCGCGTGCTAAAAAAACTAAATCAGAACTGCGTTCACGCCTTATTCTCACACTAATACTTGGATTTTTGGTCGGTATCGCATTTAAAGCTGAAGCACTAAAAAAAATTACTATTGGCTATGATGACTATTTGATGAAGATAAAACCGCAAAGTTTTGATATTAACGAGATTCAGACTAAGTTGCAAAAGCAAATTGAGGATGATGCGAAATCGCAAGAACAGGGCAGTGTCGATGATTCAGGAAGTATGGATGATTCAGCTGCTCCGGCTAGCACGGGAGAGGCGATTAATCAAGAAGGAAATTAAATTTTTTAAATAATCTAAAATAAGCTTATGGAAGAGGATATGCAAAAAGAAATCGAGGCAAAGGAGATTCTGGAGCAAAAAAAGAAAATGCAAAATTTGGTTTCCATTATAATCTTGCTTCTGGGAATGTTTTTGGGGAGCCTTTTCATTGATACCGCGCAGCTTGTAAGTAAAAGTGGTTTTTCTGCAAAAAATCTTAACAAGTCTGATATTTTCGAAGCTAGTGGAAAAACATGGGTGGCCTATAGTGAGCCAGCGGTTACAGTTTCAGTGATTAATGATGATGCATGTGAAAAATGTGATGTTTCCGAAGTATTAGTTTGGCTTCGTCGCATTGTGCCAACTGTCTCAACTGAAAAAGTTGACTATAAATCAGACAACGGTAAGGAGTTGATTAAGAGATTTGGAATAAAAACATTGCCAGCTTTTATTTTCGCAGAACCTGTGACAAAAACTGATTTCTATACACAGGCGAAAACTCTTTTTGATGAAAAGAATAGTCAGTTTTCTTTGCGGACGCAGGATATCGGGATTCCTGTGGGAAAATATCTTGCCACTCCCACAATCAATGAAGGTGATGCTATCACTGGGTCAGTCGAGACCAAAGTTAAGGTGATAGTTTTTTCTGATTTTCAATGCCCCTATTGTAAGCTTTTTCACAAAGCGATGCGAGATGCTATTAAAAATTATGGCGACAGGGTTGTGTTTGATTATAAATTTTTACCACTCGAAATTCATCCTCAAGCCAATAGTGCCGCGCTTGCCTCTGCATGCGCCTTAGAACAAGAAAAATTTTGGGAATACGCTGACAAACTTTATGCCGATCAAACAGTTTGGGGTGGGACTAAGGATGTGAATAAATTCAAGGAATACGCAAGAATTTTAAAATTGGATAGTGCTAAGTTTAACCAGTGCTTGGATAGTAAGAAATATCAAGACAGGATTGACAGTGATAAAAAGGAAGCAGATAGTTTTGCTATTTCTGGGACGCCAGGTGTCTTCGTGAATGATCAATTTCAAGAAGGTGCTGTTTCCTACGAGCAACTGAAAGCATCAATTGAGGCGGAATTGATTAAATAAGGTTCTGTTTTGATTCACGTAAAGACGCCCCCGTCGGGGCGTCTTTTTTGTGTTGTTATGAAAAAATGATAATTCTAGACGCCCCAGCGGGCGTCTCTACAATTGAATCAGAATTTATGCTATACTAATCCTATGAAATATCATAAGGACACAATGGAAATCATCTTTTTTGCGCGGGGTGGGCAAGGGGCAAAAACCGCGGCGGAAATTATTGCGCAAGCGGCAGTGCTTGAGGGCAATTTTGTGCAAACTTTTCCCAATTTTGGGCCGGAAAGAAGCGGTGCGCCGACTAAGACCTATTTGCGCATTTCCGATAAAGCTATTCGCACCAAAGAGCCAGTCATTGATCCCGATGTGGTGGTAGTCTTGGATGATACGTTGCTTTCTAGTCAGAAAGTAACTGAAGGGTTGGACAAAAATGAGGCATTGATTATTAATTCTACCAAAAGCCCGCATGAAATTCGAGACCTGATTCGTTTTGACGGAAAAATTCACGCCGTAGATGCTAATGGAATTTCCATGGCCATTGTTGGTCAACCAAGACCAAACACGGTAATTCTTGGTAAAATTATCAAAGTGACGGAAGTTGTCAAACTGGAAAGTATCTTGGAAGAATTTCGCAAAATTTTCGAAGCTAAAATCGGCAAAGAAAATTGTGAAAAAAATATTTTAGCGATTGAGAAGGCATACGATGCGATTTGACGGCTGGATAAGTGGGAAATAAAAACAAAAATTAATGAAAAATAGTGTTACTAAGAAAGCAATTTTAACTGTTGCTGTAAGCGAAATTCCACCTTTAGTGATGAAAAAAGGGAGGAATTTTTCTGGTTTTGAAATCGAGCTTTGGGGCATGATTGCCCGAAGGCTGAAGTTGGATTTTCAATATAAAAAAGTTGGTTTTTCTAGCATATTCGACAATGTCTGTGATGGGAAAGCGGATTTGGCGCTAGCTGGAATAACCATTAATAAAGAGCGAGAAGAGATTATTGATTTTTCCCATAATACGCTTGAATCAGGACTCTTAGTGTTGGTTTCTAGTAACAAAAATATCAATATTTTTATTACAATTAGAAATCTAATCAAGAATGGGTATAAAAAAATATTGGAAGCTATTTTTGGCATCGCTCTTTTTATCGGAGTATTTGGAAATATTGTTTGGTTTGCGGAGAAGAATACGGGAACGTTTAATAGCCATTATTTTCCGGGAATTTTTGAGTCATTTTGGTGGGCGATTGTGGCAATGAGTACCGTTGGTTATGGAGATTTTGTTCCTCAATCTTGGATTGGTAGGATTTTTAGCACAGTGGTGATTCTTGGCGGATACATTATTTTTGGTTTTTTTATTGCTGAAACTAGCTCACTCATCACAATGTCAAAATTGCAAGGCAATATCAGTGGACACAAGGATCTGGTGGGAAAAAATGTCGCGACAGTCGAAAAAACAATCAGCGTTGAGGTCTTGAGGAAATTGAACGCCAAAATCGTGACGGTGAAGAATATCGAAAAAGCCTATGAAAAATTGAAAGCAGGCTTGGTGGACGCGGTAGTTTTTGATGCGCCCTCACTTCTTTATTTCGTCAGAAATGCCGGTATGAAAGAATTTGAAATCGTGGGCGATGTCTTCAATCCACATGTCTATGGCATCGTGGTTAAAGAGGGTGCAACTGTTTTACGAGAAGCTATAAATAGAGTATTATTGGAATTGCGAGAATCTGGCAGGTATGACGAATTATATGTAAAATGGTTTGGTGATAATACTAAAATGGAATAAAACATAATGGAAAAAGGCGCAATCATAAAACATGACATCAAAAAATCTCCCCGGACTGGCTCTTGGCGGTATATGAAGCCGGAAGTGGATAAGGATAAGTGCATCGGCTGCACGACTTGCGTGCCGTTTTGTCCTGATGCATGCATCGAAATGAAAAAGCATAAAAACGATAAGCGGGATAAGGCGGATATTGACTATGAATTTTGCAAGGGTTGCGGTGTCTGTGCGCAGGTTTGTCCAGTTCGCGCGATTATTATGAAGAAGTAGTATGTATGAAGTATTATGTATAATGTATGGAGGAAAAGGCAAAGATAAAATCATTTACAGATTTATATGCTTGGCAGGAAGGTCATAAATTAGTCTTAATGATTTACGGAGTTACTAAGAGTTTTCCTAGAGAAGAATTATTTGGACTCGTTAGTCAAATGCGTAGGGCAGCTATATCTATTACTTCTAATGTTGCGGAAGGCTTTAGTAGAAGTACAGCTAAGGATAAGTGCCAATTTTATTCTATAGCCCATGGGTCACTTACTGAATTACAGAATCAATTAATTGTAGGCAGGGATATTGGACATATAAATAAAGAAGAATTTAATAAAATTGCCAATCAAACCATCATTGTTCACAAATTAATTACAGGCCTAAAGAAAATTAAGAATTTTAATACTTGATACATAATACATGATACTTAATACTAAAAAACAGCTTGCATTGACTGGTGGTTATGCTGCGGCGTATGCCTTGAAGCAGATTGAGCCGGACGTGATGCCGATCTATCCAATTACCCCGCAGACGCCGATTATTGAAACGTATGCTAAGTTTGTGGCGGATGGTGAGGTGGAAACAGAAATGATTGAAGTGGAATCTGAACACAGCGCAATGAGTGCAGCTATTGGCGCGTCAGCCGCGGGAGCACGCACAGCAACGGCTACAAGCTCCCAGGGACTCGCCTATATGCATGAAATGCTTTATGTGGCTTCCGGTATGCGTTTGCCAATTCTGATGGTTGTGGCAGCTCGTGCGCTTTCTGCTCCCTTAAGCATTCACGGTGATCATAGTGATGTGATGGGAAGTCGCGACTCCGGCTGGGTGCAAATTTTTTGTGAAAATCCTCAAGAAGTCTATGACAAAACAATTATTGGGATGAAACTGGCCGAGCGCGTCGGACTGCCGGTGATGGTGATTATGGACGGGTTTAATACTTCGCACTCCGTGGAAAATTTGGAAATTTTGGATGCGAAACTTGTCAAAAAATTTATTGGAGAGTATCAGCCCGAACATTCATTGCTCGACCTTGAAAAACCAGTGACTTATGGTCCGGTGGCGCTCCAAGAATCCTATTTTGAGTTTAAGATTGATCAAGAAGAGGCGATGGGAAAAGTTGCGGAAGAATATTTGAAGATTGCCAAGGAATATAAAAAAATAAGTGGAAGGGGATATGGATTGTTTGAAGAATATGAGTCGGGAGATGCCCAAAAAGTTTTAGTGCTAATCGGATCAGTTGCTGGTACGGCCAAGGATGCGATTGATGGCCTAAGGAAGAAGGGCCAAAAAGTCGGACTTTTGAAAATTGAACTGTTTCGTCCGTTTGCATTTGATGCGCTCAAAGACGCGATAAATCGCGTCTCTACAGTGAAAGAAATAATCGTGATGGATCGCGCGCAATCAATTGGTTCACATCCGCCGCTATACGCAGAAGTATTATGTAGTATGTATAATGTATCAAGTATGGAAGAAGAAAAAAAAGGCATGATACATAATACATCATACATAATACATTCCCACATTTATGGCCTGGGCGGACGAGATGTGTTTAAAAAACAGATCGAGAAAATTTTGGAGGGGAAGTTTAAGGATAAATATTTAACCTAATATTACAATTCGTATATTCGTACAAATTCGTAATTCGTAGAGAATTCATGAACAAAGAACTCTCAAAAAATTTAGCTCCTGGTCACAGCGCTTGCGCAGGATGCGCTTTTCCCTCAATTGTGCGAACGATTCTGGGTGAAGCGACTACGCCAGTGGTGATTTCTAATGCGACGGGATGCCTCGAAGTGACTTCGACTATCTATCCCTACACTGCTTGGAACGTGCCCTATATCCACAGTGCCTTTGAAAATGCGGCCGCGACAATCTCTGGTGTCGAGCGGGCATATCTTGCAATGAGGAAAAAAGGCAAGATTAAGAAGAAAATCAAATTCGTTGCCTTTGGTGGAGATGGCGGAACCTATGACATTGGGCTCCAAGCACTTTCTGGCGCACTCGAACGCGGACATAATTTTCTCTACGTTGTCTATGACAATGGTGGTTACATGAATACTGGTAATCAAAGATCGTCAGCCACGCCCTACGGCGCTGGGACGGAAACGACACCGGTCGGAGATGAGTCTTTTGGCAAGGTGGAAATGCGAAAAAATCTTATGGGGATTGTGGCAGCGCACAATATTCCCTATGCCGCGCAAGCAAATATTGCCAATTTGGCTGACCTCAAAATGAAAGCCAAGAAAGCACTCGCCGTGGACGGACCGAGTTTTCTGACGGTTTTTTCACCTTGCACAAATAATTGGAAATTTCCCACTTCGCAATATGTGGCGATTGCGAAGCTGGCGACAGAAACCAATTTTTGGCCGCTCTATGAAATTGAAAATGGAAAGTATAAATTGAATTGGGAACCAAAAACCCTAAAACCGGTGAGTGAATTTTTGAAAACCCAAGGACGTTTTAAGCATTTATTTCTTCCTAAGAATAAATTGATTTTAGGTAAGATTCAAAAAATAGTTAATGATGAGTTCGCGAGAATTGCGAGTTTATGTGGGCTTTAAAATTTTAAAAGGATTTATATTAAATTAAAAGATGGAAACAAGTATGGCTGCTAGGAAGAATATTATCAGAATTGTACTATTGCTGGTTGTTGCGGTCGGCGTTTTTGTTTTGTTGCGAAGAGCTGGTTTTTTAGGTGGGGAGGATGGCAAGAAAGTCAAAAATGGAACGGAGATGAAAAAAACGGACGTCACTCCAGTAGCTGGACCCTCAACTATTATCTATAAAACAAAAGCAGATTATGCTAAGTTGGTTCCTGTTGGCGTTTCCCAAGACAAGAAATCGATCGTCTCATATCCCAATATGACTGATATGTTGCCAAATAATTATCCAATAAAATTGAATAAAGGTTATCTTTTCGGAAACGTGAGTGTTAATAGCGGCTTTTTGAAGCTTACTATGGAAGAATACGCGGCCTTGAAGGAATTGCCTTCTCCTGAGAAACTATATGGCATGCTAGTGGATAGTGATCCATTTTTGGAGATTTATGATTGCGGTAGTCGGAATGAATTTGGAGAACTGGAAAAAGAATTGAATCAAATTGTTGATAGTGGAAAATTATCTTCTCGCTGCAATAAAATTAAGTAATTTTCTAGTTTGAAATAAATGAAGTATCTTTTGAGAAATACTTCCAAATCTTTTGCCGATTTAGTTTATGCAAAAACTAAGTTGGTTCCGCGTGGTCGTGTAGCGACCTATGGTCAGATTGCGAAGGCAATTGGAAGACCTGGTGCGTCACGCGCTGTGGGCAATGCGCTCAATTGCAATCCCTACGCGCCGGTTGTTCCTTGTCATCGCGTAGTGCGCTCCAATGGAAGAATCGGTGGTTTTGCGCAAGGGACAAAGGCCAAAGCTGGACTTTTGAGGAGAGATGGGGTAAAAGTAAGAGATGGGAAAGTGGTGGATTTTAAGGAGAAATTGTTTTGTTTTGAGTAAGAAATTGCGTATTTATCAAGAGTAAGCCATTTCTGTCATTCTGAGCGTAGCGCAGCAGAGTCGAAGAATCTGCTTTGCGTTACCTGAAGCTTATCTTATATTTATAAAAATTGAGGCATTGGCGGGCAGATCCTTCGACTACGTCCGAGTACGGACTTCGCTCAGGATGACAATTTAATTTTGAGCACACGAGCTTTGGAGTAATAATATGCAACTAGAAAAACTAAAAAAAATTCTCACTGAAAACGGCGAACCGAAATTTCGTCTGAGCCAAATTCAAAAAGCCATCTATCAGGATGGCGTTTCTGATTTTTCGGAAATTTCAACTATTTCCAAGAATTTGCGTGAACAGCTGGAAAAAGAAATGAAAATCTTGTCCTTTGAAGTGGAAAAAGTTCTAGTTTCGAAAGATGAAAAATCTCTGAAAGCACTTTTGAAATTAGCTGATGGGAATAAAATTGAATCGGTCTTGCTTTCGCCTATGGAAAATAAATGGTCAGTTTGCATCTCATCTCAAGTCGGCTGTCCCTTGAATTGCGGTTTTTGCTCGACAGGGAAAAGCGGATTTCAACGAAATCTAACGGCGGAAGAAATTAGTGACCAGGTTTTGTTTTGGAGGCAGTACCTTGAGAAAAATTTCAAATTTCAAATTTCAAATTTCAAATTGACGAATGTCGTTTTCATGGGAATGGGGGAGCCGTTTTTGAATTGGGAAGAAGTGAAAAAAACTTTGCACGACCTTGTTGATAAAGACTTATTCGCATTTGGCTCGCGGAGCATCTCCGTTTCGACGGCGGGAATTCCGGAGGGAATTAAAAGCTTGGCCGAAGAATTTTCGCAAATTAATTTGGCGATTTCTTTGCATTTTGCGAGCGACGTTAAGAGAAATCAGTATATGCCAATCAATCAAAAATATAATCTTGAAGAGCTAAAAAAAGCGCTCAAGGATTATTTTTCTAAAACTAACAGGCAAGTATTCGTGGAATATGTGATGCTCGCAGGTATAAACGATAGCGAAGAAGACGCTTATGCACTTTCGACCTATTTAAAATCAATTGGCAATCGCCAACTTTTGCATGTTAACTTGATTGCTTATAATGAAACTGGCAAAGAATTTAAGGCTTCTTCTGGCAATAAAACGCATCTCTTCAAAGACTATCTGGAAAAAGGTGGAATGAGTGTGACGATCCGAAAAAGTCTTGGGCAGGAGGTAGCAGGGGCATGTGGGCAGTTAGCTGGAAAGTAGCAATATATTGATTAAAAAATATGAATAAACTGATTATTGATTTTGATAGTACACTAGTTAAGGTTGAGACTTTGGATAAGTTAGCGGAAAAAGCGCTGGAAAATAATGCTGATTATGAAAAGATTCTTTGTGAAATAAAAAACATAACTGAACTGGGAATGGTCGGTGAAATTACTTTTCCTGAATCTTTAAGTCGAAGAATCGCACTCATCAGAACGGACAAAAAAACAGTGGCGGAAGTGGCGAAAACTTTTGAGCGGGAGATTTCCGATTCTATTTTGGCTAATCTGGAATATTTCAGAAAAAATAAAGAAGATATTTTCATTATTACTGGCGGGTTTGAAGATTTAATTTTTCCTACGACTGATAAATTGGGAATAGAAAGAAGTCATGTTCTAGCCAATCGATTTGTGTTTGATGAAAAAGGAATTTTGACTGGGGTGGATAAAAATTCTTTGCTGGCGAATGTTAATGGAAAGTCTAACCAAGTTAAGTCTTTGGGCTTACATGGAGAGATTGTTATTGTTGGAGATGGTTGGACAGACTTTGAAGTTAGGAGGTCTGGCGTGGCAAATAAGTTTATCGCTTATGTTGAAAATGTTTTTCGCGAAAATGTCACTAGGGAAGCTGATTATGTGGCCAAGGATTTTGGACAAGTGATTGAGTATTTTGATGGTATTTAGGTTTCAATCAATGAAAAACCGCCTATCCTTGAGAGGATTCGGCGGTTTTCTGAATTTTGAGATGCGAATGATGTTAATTCGCATGTTCAAGCATCCCTTTGAATTCTTGGTGCAATTTTGCGCGTTTCGCGTGTGCAATTCTTCGCGCCCCTAAGAGTCGTTTATCTTGAGTGGCAACAACGAGCTCCTCGTAGAAGCCCATTTTCATATTCCTTACTCCTGTGCCCAGGAATATTTCAATATATGTACTGTTGCCATTGATTAGTACTTCCAAGAGCTTTCTTGAAGCTCTTGGATATTTTGGGTTGGCGTATGCCGCCATGACCCGGTAAATGAAATTATTTGTTAATCTCATCTTTCTGCCCCTCCTTTTTTGTGAGTTGTTTTATTTTTTTAGCTTTTAATATTAGCACAAAAACGCCATCTTGTCAAGAATGGCGTTGGCGGGTGTTTTTTTGATGCAATTTGTGGCCTAGGGGCGGTATTTTATGCAAAAAGTCCGAAACTCATGAGCGTTGGAAGAATATTCGGTGCTAGATTTTCTGATTCCAATTCTTCGATTACGATCCATTTCCATTCGCGAATGTCTGAACCTGGTCTTATCTCCCCAATTCGTTTTGCAGCGTAGTGTACAAGGATAACATCAATTGGTCCATCTGCGGATTCTTTTGTGGTGTGAAAGAGTTGTGGTTTTTCGTCCGTGATTTCAATTTCAATCCCCAATTCTTCTTTTGCTCTTCTTTTGGCGGTTTCTTTGAGTGTCTCACCTTCCTTCACTCTTCCTCCGCAAAACTTCCAGAAATTATCCTCTCCTTGAACAGCAAGGAGAACTTTATTGTTCTCTACGATAACTGGACCAGATGCGATGATGATTTTTGGGTTCATAGTTTTTTATTAAAAATTAGGTTAAAGATATTTTACCATATAACTATCTTTCAAGCGATAGCCGAGTTTTCGATAATATTCTCTCGCTCCGATGCCGGAAATGATGGCAATCTTTTTGAGGCCGAATTCCTCTTTGGCAATTTTCTGGGCTTCGGCAATGAGTTTTTTTCCAAGACCAATATGTTGCGGTGAGTTCAAGTCTTTTTTATCAATTTCAGTCATTTTTCCATAAGTATGTACTTCGCGGATGATGGCGGAATTTTTGAGAGTGGAAACCCCCGTTTTTTGATTCTCCAGCTCAAGTGGATTTATGCGCAAGCGCAGAAGAGCAAATAATTTTTTCTTATTTTCTGTTACATATTCCAGAAATATTTCCTTGCCATCGGAAGCGTCGTAGTCGATGCGGTTAAGGATAATGCCTTCTGCTGGTTCGAAATTTATTCCTACCTCTCGACATCTGATGCACTGACATTTCGATTTTTCGGCAATCAATTGTCGTAAATTAGAAACAATTGGCCCGGCAATGATTGATTCTGCAGGAACATCACGCACAAGACGGGCAATGCGGACATAGGGTGGAATGAGATTTTCTTTCACGCGCAGGATGAATTTTTCAAATTGTTTGTCGGTTAACGCTTTATATTTCCCTTTTTTCCAAACAGCATACAGCGCGCTATCGCGCAGAACAACCGTTGGATAGATTTTGAGCATATCCGGTTGGAAATCTGGCGAGGAGAACAATTTCTCGAACATTTGATAATCTTTTCTCGCGTCCGATTTATAGAGTCCCGGCATCATGTGATAGTTGATTTTAAAACCAGCGTTTTTCAAGAGTTTTGTGGCACGAATTGTTTCGGCCACAGCGTGCCCGCGATTGTTTTTTTTGAGCACGTCATCAAAAATACTTTGCACGCCCAGTTCCACTCTAGTACAACCAAGGGCACGAAAATTGAGAATTTCCTTTTCATCAATATAATCTGGTCGAGTTTCTAATGTTAGTCCAATAATCCGGCGCTTGGCAGTTTCATTTTTCTTTTGTTCGCGGCCTAGTGTCGTAGGAGAAATGCATTGTGATACATTTCTCCACCGCTGGGGCGTCTTCGTATTTGTTTCATGTTTTATGTTACATGTTTCATGACCATAATCATTCGCTGCCCGAAAACATTCCATAATAAACCAACTTTGATATTTTTTGGGAAAATAGGAAAAAGTTCCACCCATCACGATCAGTTCGATTTTGTCTGTTTTGTGTCCATTTAATTCCAATGCGTGCAAGCGTTTTTGCACTTGAGCGTAGGGTTTGAATTTGACAGAAATAGCTCGCATAACAGCTGGCTCATTTTTGAGGTAACTTTTGGGCATTTTGGATTCACTGGGACAATAGAGACATTTCCCTGGGCAAGGATAAGGCTTGGTGAGAACTGCAATGACAGCAACCCCGGAGCGTGTGCGAATTTTTTTGCTGACAAGGACGTTTTCAAAAGCCAAATTTCGTTTAATTTTTCTTGCTAGGACTAGTTTTTCATAAGCTTCACGCAGATCAGCGTTGGTCGGAACGGGAATTTGTAAGAGCTTAGAAATATCTTTTTTAATGCGTAAAAAATCACCAGAGGTGGTCGCAAGCTCTTTCATTGCACATTTTACAAATTCATCGTAGGATTGAAACATATATGAAACAAGAGATAATATTAAATATTCTTAAGGAAACAGAAAGTGGCTATGATTTGGTAGCGGATAAGTTTTCGCATACTCGAAAAAACTTTTGGGGTGACCTCGCTTTTATTGCCGATTATATCCATGACGGGGATAAAGTCCTTGATTATGGTTGTGGCAATGGTCGACTTTTGGAAATTTTGAAAGACAAAAAAATCGAATATTTCGGAGTAGATGTTTCGCAAAAGCTGATTGACTTGGCAAGAGTAAGATATCCTGAGCATGCGGCGTCTATTTCCAAAGTCACCAGTCAAGCCAGTCTAGCATTTCCAGCGGATTTTTTCAATAGAATCATTTCTGTGGCAGTTTTCCATCACTTTCCGAAAGAGTACGCTTGTGATATGGCAAAAGAACTTTTTCGCATCACGAAGCCTGGCGGAACAGTTGTAATTACGGTCTGGAATCTTTGGCAGAAGAAAAGACGCAAAGATATCCTCAATTTTCCTGCCATTTTGGGAAAAATTTTTCAATCAGGGAGATATCGTGGTTTTGGCCTTGGTGATATCTTTATTCCATTTCAAGTAAATCAAGGAGAGGTGTTCATTCGTTATCATCGTATGTATACCCCAAAGAGCCTTTCGAATATTTTTCAATCCATGGGATTTGAAATTGAAAAATGTTTTTTGAATAGTGGAAAAAATATTATCTTAATCCTAAAGAAGAAATAATGCGATAAATTATAATTTCATGAAAATCAAATTAGAAATCAATAACACTGATAAAAGCCCAGTCAAAAAAGCGCTTGTTAAAAAAGTAGTTTCAAGAACGTTGAAGATGAGTGGCTATTTGGAACTGGACGATAAGAGTCTTAATGTGAGTATGGCTTGGGTTTCGGAAAGCGAGATGCGAGAGATTAATAAGCTTTATCGCAAGAAAAACAAAGTCACAGATGTTTTGTCTTTTTGTGAATATGAAGATGCTAGTCAGTTGCGAAAAAATTCTGAATCGGAGCTATTTCTCGGAGAGCTTATTTTGTGTTATAATTATATTAAAGAATCTGCCGCGGAGTGTACCTCAGAAAATGATTTACAAAAAGAACTGGCAAGAATCATTGCTCATGGTGTTTTGCATTTGCTTGGATTTTCACATGGCAAGAAAATGTTTGCTCTTCAGGATGCTGTGGCAGCCTCCTTCTTCGCCAGCTAGTGGATATGGCGCGACAAAGAATAATTTTAGAGTAGATCTCGTTAAATGGTAATTTATTTATACAATGACTGGAATAAACCGAATCGATCAATTTGCCAAAAGCCTCTCTTGCGCGCTGCGCGGACTGGTGCATGTTATCAAGAATGAAAAGAATTTTCAAAATGAGCTGGCGATCTCTTTTGTGGTGATTTTGGCGATGGCATATTTCAATGTCACGCGAACGGAAACGGTTGCTCTGGTTTTGGTGATTGCTGGCGTTTTAATTCTGGAGCTTTTAAACACCGTAGTGGAAAGAGTAGTGGATATTCTTAAGCCAAGAATACACCCTTATGCGCGACTGATTAAGGATTTGATGGCGGCGATTGTCCTTATATCAGCGATTTTTGCAGTGATTATTGGTTTCATCATATTTTTACCCTATATTTTTGCACTCTGGAGATTTTGATTTGGGCTTCGCCACGCCGTAGTCGCGCCTCGGCGGGACGGTGGCGGGTTGTCGATTATCGCTAAATGTAATATAATTTATAATGCAAGTTAAGAAATAAAAATAAGGCATGTCAAAAAAAGAGATTATTGTGGGCCTGGATATCGGCTCTTCGTTTGCTCGCACAGTGATTGCTCAGATTATTCCTACGGAAGAAAACTTGCGAGTAATTGGCGTTGGAATAGCGCCTGCATTTGGTGTGCGGCGTGGAATTATTGTTGATCTTGAGGAGATTATCAAATCAATCAATGAATCTATGGCGATTGCGGAAAGGACTGCCGGTGTTGAGGTCAAATATGCCATTACAGGAATTGGAGGAAATCACATATCTTCACAATATTCCAAGGGTGTGATTGCGGTTGGTAGAGCTGATGGTGAGGTTGTATCTGATGATATTGCTCGCGTGATTAATGCTGCGCAAGCCATTTCGATTCCGCCAAATAAAGAAATTATCCACATAATTCCCAAAAACTATTCATTAGATGATCAAAAAAATATTCGTGATCCGCTTGGCATGAGTGGCGTGCGGCTTGAAGTTGATGCCATGATTATTGAGGGATCAACCCCGCATATTAAAAATCTAAATAAATGCATTGAAGAAGCCGGTGTTGTTGCAGAAAGTTTCGTGCTTTCTCCCTTGGCCGCTGCTAAAGCGGTGCTTTCCAAAAGGCAAAAAGAACTCGGGGTTGTGCTTGTTGATATTGGTGGCGGTTCAACGTCAGTCGCTGTTTTTGAGGAAAATGACTTGCTCCGTGTTTCAGTTATCCCGATTGGTGGCAATCATATTACAAATGATATCGCTATTGGTCTTCGCACCTCAATTGATGTGGCGGAGAAAATTAAATTAGAATTTGGCAATGCGAGTCCAAAGGAGATTGGAAAAAAGGAAAATATTGATCTTTCCCAGATGGATTCAAGCGAAGAGGGGATTGTTTCTCGGCATCATGTGGCAGAAATAATCGAAGCTCGGCTGGAAGAGATTTTTACGATGGTAAATAAAGAGTTAAAGTTAATCGGAAAGGAACGCCTGCTTCCTGCTGGAGCGGTAATTACCGGCGGTACTGCAAAATTGCCCGGTTGTGTTGACTTAGCGAAGAACATTTTGGCCTTACCTTCACAAACCGGCTTTCCTACTCCGCTGGGCGGTTTAGTGGATAAAATTGATGATCCGGCTTTCGCGACAGTGGTTGGTTTGGTTTTGTGGGGGTTTGAAGAGGATCAGGGGTCCAAAAAAGGTGGGGGTGGTTTTGGAAATAAGATGGTTGGGGGGGTTATCTCGGATATGGGAGGGAAGGTGGATGGTATGAAGAAATGGTTTGGAAAATTTTTACCCTAATTTGCCCTGAAATTGGGCAATATTGGGTTTTAAAATTGTTGTTAAGTGGTATTAATTCTCTGTTTGACAGCTACTAATCTAATATGCTAGATTTAATTAACGAAAAAGGGGCTGAGAATCGATGCCGATTGGCAGTCAGTAAAACCAAAATAAAAAATAAAATTTTTAAAATAGATTTCGAAGAATCTGTGTTTTTGTTTATTTAAATTTTCTATTCATCAATAAAAATATATGGCAGAAATAAAACCACCGGTAGAAACTTTTGCGCGCATCAAAGTGGTTGGTGTCGGCGGATCAGGAGGGCATGGAATCAGTCGCATGATCGAAACTAAAATTAAAGGAGTAGAATTTGTTGCAATTAATACAGATGCTCAAGATTTGCATCATAATAAGGCAGCTGAGAAAGTGCACATTGGAAAGAATTTGACCAAGGGTCTTGGCGCAGGAATGAATCCTGATATTGGTCGTCAAGCAGCGGAGGAAAATCGTGATGAAATTTTAGATGTGCTGAAAGGCGCTGATATGGTTTTTATTACTTGTGGACTCGGTGGAGGAACGGGAACCGGAGCCGCTCCGATTGTTGCAGAGGCCGCAAAGGAATTGGGGGCCCTTACAGTAGCTGTTGTTACAAAGCCGTTTAGTTTTGAGGGCGCACAAAGAAGAGCAATTGCCGAAGAAGGTTTACAAAATTTGCGAGAACGGGTGGATACTTTAATTACGATTCCTAATGATAAATTGCTGCAAATAATCGACAAGAAGACTACTCTGATCAATTCCTTTAAGATTGTTGATGATGTGCTCCGCCAAGGCGTGCAAGGTATCTCTGATTTGATCACCAAGCCAGGTATCGTCAATGTCGACTTCGCCGACGTGAAGGCCATTATGAGTAATAGTGGTTCAGCGCTTATGGGAATTGGAATTGGCACGGGCGAGAATCGCGCAGCCGAAGCAGCCAAAGCGGCAATTAACAGTCCACTACTTGAACTTTCAATCGATGGTGCCAAGGGCGTGCTTTTCAATGTCTCCGGATCTTCCGATCTTACGATGCTTGAGATTAATGAGGCGGCTAACATTATCACGGAAGCAATTGATCCAAACGCGAAGGTTATTTTTGGAGCGGTGGTTGATGAAACGCTCAAAAAAGGTGAGGTGCAAATTACTGTTGTGGCAACTGGATTTGATGAGGAGATGATTAGTGAGTCTCGCTTGTCTCCAATGGAAAGATTATCAAGAGTCAAAACAGTAACTGAGCCGGAAATTTCTATTATTCGCGATGAGCCGGAGGAAGATTTGAAAAACACTTTTTCAGTCAGAGAGGAATCAAGGATGATTATTGAAGAAAAGGTTCCACCAAAAATTCAAAGATCAACAGCTTTCATGCAAAAAGATAAGGAATTGTCCGATGAGGATGACGACGATGAATTGGAAATCCCCGCCTTTATTCGCAGAAAAATGGGGAAATAGGCAAGAATTATTTTAGTTTCAATATTCAGGCCAAGACGGCCTGAATTTTTTTGCCAAAGCAGTTGTTTTGTAATATGATTTAATTGCATGTCATTCCCGCACCCGTTTTCACGAGTATAAACTCCGGCGGGAATCTAGTGTATAAACCAAGAGTTGCAATGCTAGCTCGCGCTGTTTTGCCAGTTTGGGAAATGTAGGGTTGCTAGTTTTGAACTAAATATTTCGGAGATCGTCTAACGGTAGGACAACAGACTCTGACTCTGTTAATTGGGGTTCGAATCCCTATCTCCGAACACATTAAATTTTTTCTTATGGAAATTATAATTGCTAAGCATGCTGGTTTTTGTTTCGGAGTTAGGCGTGCGGTGGACATGGCGGAAAAAGCCTTGGAGGGTGGGCGCAAAGTTTATTGCTTGGGCTCCCTTATTCATAATCAGCAAGTGATTGAAAAGTTGGAGCAACGGGGTCTTGTGACTGTCAAAGATCTGGCGGAAGTTCCAGCAGGGAGTCTTTTTTTGGTGCGTAGTCATGGAATTGATCCGAATATTGTGAAAGATGTTATTGCTCAGGGCGGGAAAATCTTAGATGCAACTTGTCCTTTCGTGCGGCGCGCTCAATTGGTGGCGAAAAAATTTCACGACGATGAGTATGATGTGGTTATTTGTGGTGACCCGGAGCATGCTGAAGTAATCGGAATAAATGCTTGGGCTAGTAATTCGGCGAAAATAATCCATGATGCAAGTGAGGTAAGGAATATAAAATTCAAAGGCAAGGTTGGCGTGCTCAGTCAGACAACGCAGAAAATGGAACTTTTGAAAAATGTGGTGGCGGAACTCTTGGAAAAAACAAAACACTTAGTGATTGAAAATACGATTTGTCTTGATAGCTCAACCAAGCAAGCGGAGGTTTCCGCGTTAGCAAAAGAGGTGGACATCATGCTTGTGATTGGAGGAAGAAATTCCAGTAATACTGGAAAGTTGGTGCAATTGTGTGAGGCGCAAAAAACATCGACTAAGCACATTGAAACAGCTTCCGAGTTGCAACTTGAATGGTTCGCAGGGGTCAAAAAGGTGGGCATCGCTGCTGGTGCTTCGACGGCGCAGTTTCTAATTGATGAGGTGGTGGACAAAATTGATGCCTTATGCTAGATTAAAACTTGCGCATTTGCATGAAAAAAATAAACAATCTCTGTCATTCTGAGCGTAGCGCAGCGGAGTCGAAGAATCTGCTTTGCGTTATCCAGAGCTTGGTTTATATTTAAAAAAATCGAGGTATTGGTGGGCAGATCCTTCGACTGCGTTCGAGTACGAACTACGCTCAGGATGACATTTTTTTGTTTTTTAGATAGAGGCATGGGTCCTAATTGTATAAAGCGAACTAAATGAAAAAAGAAATCATTTTTCCAATCCGGATTAATAAGTATCTGGCTTATAATAATTTTTGCACACGTCGCGCAGCAGATGAAATCATTAAATCTGGACGAGTCAAAATCAATGGTCAAGTAGCAGTTCTTGGTGCTAAGGTTAACGAAGCTGATGAAGTGACAATTGACAAGGATATCCGCCGCAATAAAAAAATGGTGTACTTGGCGTATAATAAGCCACAAGGTATTGTGACGCATAGTCCTCAAAAAGGAGAGCGGAGTATTGAAGATATTTTCAACTATTCACAAAAAGTTTTTCCGGTTGGCAGGCTCGACAAGGATTCACATGGGCTAATTATTCTCACAAACGATGGTCGCGTGACAGACAGGCTACTTAATCCTGATCATTATCACGAAAAGGAATATTTGGTCAAAGTTGACAGGACAATTAGCCCGGCGTTTATAAAGAATATGGCTGAAGGGGTAATTTTAGATGATGGATATCGGACAAGGCCTTGCGTGGTCGAAAAAGTTAATGATTTAGCTTTTTCTATCGTGCTTACAGAAGGTAAAAAAAGACAAATCAGACGGATGTGTGAAAAACTAGAGCGCAAAGTGACTGAGCTCAAGCGAGTAAGAATCATGAATATTAAGCTGGGAGGCCTGAAAACGCGAGAATATCGAGAAATCGAAGGTCCTGAGCAGCTAGAGCTCCTTGCGAGTATTGGTATCGACCGGTCAGAAATTTAGGGCTTATTGCGTTTTTTTGACTAAGGGGGACAAGTTGCGGGCGGGTTATGTTGACAGGAGCTAAAAAGTACAGTACAATGGCTAAGTTAAAGCTTTTAATTAAATTTAGTGAATTCTATTATGTTGGCAATTATCAAAACCGGCGGCAAGCAATACAAGGTTAAGGTCGGCGACAAAATTAAGGTTGAAAAACTGGAAGATGCAGTTGGGAGCACAATCGAATTTCGCGAAGTGCTTTTTGTGGGCGACGAAAAAGAAATAAAAGTCGGGACACCATTTCTCACTGGCGCAATAGTGGAAGGCAAGATTCTTCGCACCGAGCAAGGTGACAAAGTGACCGGTATCAAATTTAAAGCCAAAAAAAGATATAAGGTTAAATTTGGACATCGCCAAATCTTCACAGAGGTGGAAATTACTAAGATAGTATAGGGTATCTGGTATAAAGTATTTGGTATTCTTTAGATAAAAAATCCCGAACTGAAATGGTTCGGGTTTTTTGTTTTGCGAATTAGACAGAAGTGTGCTTTTTTGGTATAAATAAGTTAGGAAAAAAGATTGAAACAATAATTTTAAAAAATAAAAAAATGGATAATAAAAAAATTCCAACACTTTCAGGAACAATCGTGATTGTGATTATTGCAATTACGGCAGGGATGTTTGTATGGCAATATGAAAAAAATATGTCGACTGATTTGACTCAGACAGCAGTGTCGGTTCCTGTGACAAAATCGCCAGCGCAATTGATTGCGGCTCAGATAGCCGCGTCGACTCCTATAAAAAAAACACTAACGCAACCAGTTGAAACTCAGTCGGAAGAATACCCCGCGATACCATCAATTGTACAGCCGGATGTTTCAGGTAAATATGCAGGATGGAAAACCTATGTTGATGCACAAATTGGTCTCGAATTTAAATATCCTGCCGAGTTTGTTATTTGTAAAGAAAGTGCTGATCATGCAGCAGGTGCTTATACTATCGGAATGCTCACGGAAGAAGATTATAACAAAAAAGTTGAACATGGTGGTTATCAAGGAGGGCCATCCCGGATGTATGTTAGTTATTCTAACAATTACAATCCTCAATCAAAATTACTAGAGGGAACACCGATTTCTTTCGCAGGTGGAGCTGCGGTGGGTAACTCTCAAAAGGATGGTGGTGCTGGTTATGGTGGAACTTATCAGATTACAGCACAAAAAAATGATTATATTTTTCACATCACCTTTTGGGATGGTGGCAAACTTTCAGCTCAAGAAAAGTTGATAATTTCTTCATTCAAATTCACAAAATAGGTTAATAAAAAAACAATATTATAAAAATAATAGCCCAGCAGGAGATTCCTGTCGGCTTTTTTTGTGACCCATTGATTATTATTGTGATTGGTTTTTAACCCTGTCGCTGTTCGGGTTTTTGCTATAAAAAATTCACCTCACCCCAACCCTCTCCTTATCAAGGAGAGGGGATAAAAAGTTGAAGAAAGCTCTTATCCTTGCCAATGAGAAGGTGAGCTGCTTTTGCTAAAGCTTCAGTAAGGCAAAGCCGAAGGACCGGACGGGGTGGATTCCAGTTTGGGTTTTTTATACTTCCCTTCTATTGGCAAGCGACGAGCTAAGCGTCAGCTCATCGGCATGTTCAATGTCAGCGCCGGTGGCGAGGCCTCTTGCGAGGCGGGTAATCTTTATGCCCTTATCTTTTAGGTTTCTGGTAATATAGAGCGCTGTGGCGTCGCCTTCCGTGGTTGGGTTCATCGCTAGGATCACTTCTTTGATTGCTTCTTTTTCGGCTCTGTTTTCCAAGTCCTTGAAATGTAGATTGTCCGATCCGACGGTTTTTGTTGGATTAAGGACTCCGCCGAGGACATGGTACAGGCCGTTATATTTTTTGGTTTTTTCAATCGCGAAAACATCCAGCGTATCTTCGACAACGCAGATAGTAGCTTGGTCGCGTGAACTATCCTTGCAGATAGAGCAAAGCTCTTCTTCGCTGATATTCCAGCATTTTTTGCAGTGACGAAGATTCTTCTTGAAATCCTCAAGGCTTTTGGCAAAATCAGATAATTTTTGATTATCTTCTTTAAATAAATACAATACCAATCGCTCGGCCATTTTGGGACCGATTGATGGCAGGGCTGCGAAGTTGTCGATTAGCTTTTTGAAAGATTTGGGATACAAAATGTAGTAAGTATTTGGTATGATGTATAATGTATTTAAAAATACTTTATACATAATACTTCATACATTATACCTTTATTCAGTATGCACTCGTTCTAGTGATTTGAAGGTTGCGGATGACTCATCGAAATAGAGGGATATTTTTCCAACGGGACCATTGCGGTGCTTGGCGATGTGAACCTCGACGATATTTTTGTTGGGAGTGTCTGGTTTTTCACGGTCTTCGCGATAGAGGAATAGTACGATGTCAGCGTCTTGCTCGATGGAACCGGATTCACGCAAGTCGGATAGCTTTGGAATTTGTGGGCTGCGTGATTCGACATTACGCGAAAGTTGTGAGAGGGCGATAACGGGAATATTGAGTTCGCGGGCTAGTTGTTTTAGGGAACGAGATATTTCGGAAATTTCATTGACGCGATTATCTCCACTAGATGAGCGACCTTCCATAAGCTGCAAGTAGTCGATAATAATCATCCCAACGTTATGCTCCATTTGTAGGCGTCTTGCCATGGTGCGAATTTCCATGATGTTGGCCGAACCGGAGTCATCAATGAAAATTGGGGCTTCACTGAGCACTCCCATTGCTTCGCCGATTCGTTGAAAGTCGTCATCGCCCTCGCCGGTTTTGAGGCGGCCCGTGCGTAAGCGCCACAAGTCCACGCCCGATTGAGCGGCGAGCATCCTGTCAATCAATTGATCAGCGCCCATTTCCAGAGAAAAAACACCAACACCAATTTTTTCCTTTACGGCAATACTTCTGGCAAAATCCATGGCTAGGGTAGATTTTCCGATACTGGGACGCGCTGCCAAAATGATGAGATCGGATTTTTGAAAACCAGCGAGCACATTATTGAGGTCGGTGTAGCCAGTGGGGATTCCGCGCAACTGATGGTCGCCTTTGTGCAACTCATCGATGCGATTGAAGGCTGCTTCAAGGATGGAGCGAATTGGTACGAAGTCTTGCTTGATGTACTTTTGCGAAACAGCAAATAGTTTTTGCTCGGCTTCATCAAGCAACTTATCCACGTCTTCTTCTTCATGGTAACCGAGCTCGACAATTTCGCTGGCAGTTTCAATTAATTTTCGCAAAGTGGATTTTTTTTGCACCACCTTGGCATAGTGCGAGACATTGGAACTGGAAGGGACGATATTGACGAGAGTCGCGAGATAGCTTGATCCGCCGATGGCATCAAGCTGACCTTTTTCTTCTAGGCGATTAGAAAGACTGAGCACATCAATCGGCTCGCGTTTTTCATAGAGATCAATCATCGTTTCATAGATGATGTTATGCGTGTCTTTATAGAAATCACCGAGGCGTACGAGGTTAGCCACGCGGATGATGGCATCTTTATCCAACATTAAAGCACCGAGGACGGATTTTTCCGCGTCGATGTTTTGGGGTGGTAATTTAAGATCTTTGTTTTCAGTGGTGCTCATAGCTAATCTATTCTAGCAGGAGCGGGCCAGTTCGGCAACTTGCACTTTTGCCCAGTTTATGCAATGATTGTGCACAAGGAGAAATCTGTAACTTTACAAAAAAACAACAATTAATGTCCAATAGGGCGAACCGGGAGGGAGGTGAAATTATGAGTGCTGGTGTGCTAATAACGTATGCTAAGGAAGCTGAACTCTTTTCGAAAGAGGGCTTGAAAGTCTTTCTGGATGATTGCTTGGGAAGGCAAGTGGAAATGATTGCAGTAGCACTTAAAGCATTGCATAACCAAAGAAAGCCGATCTTGATGCCTGTTCCCGATGAAGTGGTTAATTATATCGGAAACAATAAAATGGGGATAAAATTTTATTTGGCCGTATTGCCAACAGGTTGATAATAATCAATAAGGAGGAAAAGGGATATGATAGAAAACTCTTCGGATGAGCTGGTAGAATATGCAAAAGAGTCGGGCTTGTTTGATGGCACGGGACTTGCCGATTTTATGCGTCTTACTGAAACCAGGCAGGTTGTTATTTTGACAAATAAGATTATACGGCATGAGTTTAATACGGACGAAACTTGCGCCCGACCATTCCCTGGAAAGATAGAGGATTATTACGCTGATTGTTTCAGGGACTGTTGCTGAATCGGGGCAGTGAATTTTAAAGGAGTGATGTTTGAGTTTCGGTAAACACCGGAAACATGCGTTACTCCTGTTTTTTTATTTCAAAATTTCCTTAATTTCTTTGACACTTTCCGCGCGGACCAGTTTTCGGCGCAGTTCGGACGCGCCAGGGAAGCCTTTGATATACCAGACGAGGTGTTTTCGGATTTCAAATTTTCCCATTTCGGCTTTGTCGGCAAAAATTAATTTGGCGTGGGTGAGCATTATTTTTTTTACCCTGTTAAATTCCTGCGAAGCAAGAACGCCGAAGGCGTATTTAACAGGGTGAATTTTCTCAATAAGATCCTTAATCTGTTCAAAAAGATATGGTTTGCCCCATGCGCCTCTAGCAATGCCGAGGCCGTCAATGTTGGGATATTTTTGCAAAATTTCGAGTGCGCCTTCGGGTGTGGTGATTCCTCCATTTCCGAGAACAATTTTTTCGGGAATTATTTCTTTAATTTTTGAAATCAATTCCCAATTAACGGTGCCGGAAAAACCGCCTTCATATGTTCGGCCGTGCACCATCACTGCGCAGTAGGGGAAGTCTTTGGTTTTTTTGATAAACTCTAAGGCATTAAAATCTTTTAGGCCAGCGCGGATTTTGATTGACACTGGCAAATCGGTGTTATCACAAACAGCCGAAATGACTTCGCGCGCCAGTTCAACTTGAGGCATCAGTGCGCAACCACTGCCGTGTTTGAAAACTTTTTTGGCGGGACAACCGAAATTAATGTCGATGCCGTCGGGCTTTACTTCTGCGGTAATAATTTTTGTCGCTACAGCAAAATGTTCCGGCTTGTTGCCAAAGAGCTGGACGATGTAGGGGCGCTCTTTTTTATTAAACCTCACTAGCTCTAAAGTTTTTTGTGGTTTATGAAATAGCGCGCTCACGCTTGCCATTTCGGAATAGGTCACATCAGCTCCGTGAAGTCGGCAGATTTGGCGAAAAGCACTATCAGTAATTCCGGCCATTGGAGCTAGTGCTAAAATCGGTTTTTCAATTTTTTGCCAGAAGTTTTTTGTCATTTTTTTATAGTTACCATATCTCCAGATAAAAAACCGTGCAAAGTCGTGCCTTTGATTAGGATTAAAGGTATCTGCAATATTAGCATATTAAAAAGGAATAAATCAAATGGAAAGAAAAACCAAAAAAACAGCGTTGAAAAACTGAGTGAATAAAGAAAGATAAACATAAATTTATTTTTGAGGGGATAGGTTTTTTTCCAATGTGTGTCAGTGATAATCATTCCCAGACAGCGATTATTATTGAAAATGAGGAAGAATAAATTGTATGCAAAAAACAGACCAATTACGATAATTTTCTTGGTCGCAGTGTCGCAGTGTATCCATGTCAACGGGATTGATAATATAGCAACAAAAGAAACATTCATGAGTGACGGTAGGGCCTTTTCAAATAGTTTGGTTTTTCTCATGGAAACACAAGGCTTTTTACATCGTTACCCTTATCCCCTCATCTGTATCTTTTAATTTAAAGCCGAGAGCCTTGATATCCTTTTTGAGTTTTTTAACCTTCTCGACCGCCATAGCCTTGGCGTCTTCGTCATCAGAAACTTCGTCTGAATCATCAGAAAGCGCAGTCGTAGCCGTATCATCATTTTTATTGGCTGGTGAAACTATTTCCTCATCTCCGCCGCAATGATGTGGGCATTGTGAGCAATCGCAAAAATCGTTCATATTATTTTTCCACGCCTGCATCGCTATGCGAAGCATTGCGGGCAGGTTTTAATGAATAGTTATTCTCTTTTAAATCCTCTATTAGATAGTCTAGATTTTCAATTTCTTCACGCAAATCATCGGAGAGTTGAAAATCTTTTTCATTCCTCGCTTGCTTTCTCCTTTCGGCGATAAGAATTACATTTTCAGGAATTTTTTCTTGATCAGAAATGATAAGTCCAAAAACCTTATTAATCCGATTCCAAAAAGACAAAATTTCCTTAGCGGTGGCAGGAGAGAGCTTATCTTCTGACAATAGTTTGTTGGTTTCGGTAATTAAGTCATAAATTACGCTGAGTGCGAGCGGAGTATTGAGGTCATCATTCATCGCTTCTTCAAAGCGTTTTTGATAGATATGGGTGAAGCTGATCTCGGTTTTTGTCTTTGGAGCGTCTGGGGCAATATCTTTTAAATTATTAAGCCAGGACACTATTCTTTCAAAATTACTCTTGGCTTGATCCATTGATTCCCAAGTGAAATTCATTTGGCTTCGATAATGAGAAGATAGAATTAGGATTCGCAGAGCCATGGCGTCATAGCCTTTTGCTAAGACATCATCTAGCCGATAAAAATTACCCTTAGATTTGGACATTTTTATTCCATCTACCAGGAGTAGTCGAGTGTGCAGCCAATAATTAACGAATTTTTTTCCAGAAAAGCATTCACTTTGCGCAATTTCTGCTTCATGATGAGGAAAAATGTTATCCTCGC
This sequence comes from Candidatus Moraniibacteriota bacterium, assembly GCA_049297495.1. GTDB lineage: Bacteria > Patescibacteriota > Minisyncoccia > Moranbacterales > UBA2206 > UBA9630. The sequence goes on along the minus strand of JBAQUL010000035.1, from coordinate 48,504 downwards.
CTCCGGTGTGAATATCGAAAGTATCGTCTAAATAGTCTGAGCTCATGGCTGAACATTCAATGTGCCAGCCGGGATAGCCGATTGACCAAGGAGAATCAAATTTCATTAAGTGTTCCTTGGGCGCGCGCAGCCAGAGAGCGAAATCCCATGGGTCGTCTTTGTCTGGGTGCTCCTCTAGGCGTGCGCCGACTTTCAAATTGGATAGGGTATTGCCGGAAAGTTTTCCATAATCCGGAAATTTTTTAACACTGAAAAAGACATTACCATTTTTTTCATAGGCGAATCCTTTTTCAATGAGAGCAGTGATAATTTTAATCATCTGTGGGATATGCGCTGTCGCTCTGGGGAAAAAATGCGCCGGTAGGATATTGATTTTTTTTTCTACTTCATGAAAATAAGCTTCATAGAATTTGGCTACTTCAGCCGGAGATTTTTTTTCTGCTATGGCTTTTTTTGCCAACTTGTCATCGCCGCTGTCACCTTGAGCAATGTCATCTTCAGTGAGATGTCCCACGTCTGTGATATTTTTAATGTGCTTTACCTCATAGCCAAGATGGGTTAGATAGCGACGTAGAGTGTCGGCAGTCATGTAGGATTTTATATTGCCTATATGAATATAGTCATAGACGGTTGGGCCGCAAGTATAAAAACCAACTTTACCGGGGTTAATTGGCTTGAATTCCTCTTTTGTCTTAGTTAGGGTGTTGTAGAGTTTGAGCATAATCTAACTTTTCATAATTATAGCCACTTTCTTGCCTTAAAAACGGTGATAGTAATCAGTGATAGCGCGAGCATGATGCTCAAATGAATCCAAAAAGCGTTAGGATCTTTGCCAAAGGGGATATCGGCGCTCATAGCCAGGATATTGGAGTAGACAGTCATGGGAAGCATCACAGCGGAAAAAATCGTAAGCACTTTCATGGTCATGTCGAGCTGGTTGGAAAGGAGGGAGTTGTTGGTGGCCTCCAGTGACTCAATCGTTTCCTTGGCGCTTTCCAGCATATTCCAAATGCGAATGTTTGTTCCAATAAGATCTTGGAAATAGGGCCTGAGTTCTTTTTCGATATATTTGTGTTCTTGGGTGAGAGACTCAAAAACACTGCGTTGTGGTTTCATGGTGCGACGAAAATTGAGAATATCTCTTTTAACCAGGGAAATTTCAAAGACCATTTCTTTTTCATGTTGGGCAAAAATTTCCTTTTCAATATTATCTAGTTTTCGGGAGATGTGATCTAGGCGCGGAAAGCAGGATTCGAGGAGCATTTCAAGAAGATAGCGCAGAAGTGCTCCTGGGCTTTGCTGCATATAAATCTCACGCTTTTTTTTACTTTTTTTCAGTTCATTGAAAAAATCAGTTAACTGGTATATTTCCACGTCGTGAGAGGTGATGAGTGTATTTTCGCAAATTACGATGTCGAGCTCTCCGGGGTAGGTAGTTTTATTCTCGCTGTCATAGAGGGGGATGTGAATGGCAAGATAGACACAATTGTCATATTCCGCCGCTTTGGGTCGCAGAGTCGGAGTGGAAAATTCTTCCACAACTAAGGGATGGAGTTTGAATCTTTTCTGAATCTGGAGGACATCATCAGCATTAGGTTCTTGAAAATCAATCCAGCTAAATTTTTCAGTTTTTATTTCTTGCATCTTGCTTCGACCGCCATAGCTCCGAAGTTATGTTGGAGCGAAGGAGGTTTGTGATGGTTTATTTATTTTTCTTTGACACGCCGTAGCTCCGAGTACTCTCGGAGCGAAGGAGGTTTAAGCGCATATTAATTATATCAGCAAAAGGGTCATTGTCCAATTTTTCTCAAACAGGGTGTGCTATTTATGTAAGGAGTAACCTTTTTGAATAATGAAGAAAGCTTTATTTGGAAGTTTGTACTGATGATATTTTTGCTTGTAATTCCTGTGGATGGCGAGAGATTCAACAGATGAGAAGGTTTGGCTTTTTGGCGGCTTGAAGCGAAGCTTGCTTAGAAAAAATGACAAATTTCCAAATGTGTTGTAGTATATAGATGTAAAAAACTTTGGTTGAGTAATGAACAAAATAAAACAAAAAGAATGAAACAAAAAAGTGCTTTCCAAAAATTAACCATTAGTATCTTGGTCATTTTTGGATTGGCTTTTTTTATCTCAAATGTTCAAGCCGCCGAGATTTCATCGCCAAAACAAAAAAAGACAGACACAGTAGCCACGACTGGAATTGATAATGCAAAAATAGTTTCTCAGGATAAAAATCAGCTCAAGGTAACTTTTGGACTTTCTAACCGCGCCAATGTTCAGCCGGATGTTAAATACGCCGTTCAGTTAATCAAAAAAGACAAAGGTGGGCAAGTGGTCGTGGACGAGCAGATTTATCCGGAAATAGTCAATCTTGGTGAGAATGAGACAATTTCAAAAGAAATTAATTATATCGCTCCCGCCTATTTTTCTGGTAATTTTCAGCTTTGGCTTGTTGCTAAAAATCAAAATGGTCTTCTGTTGGCAATGGTTCATCCTGGAGATGTTGTATTGAGTGGAGATGGACAATATGCGGAAATTGATGTCAATTCTTGCTTTATGATAGTTACGGGAGAAGTGAGTGGTCGGCAATATGCATTAGGTCAAGGTGTGGACATCAAAGATACGGAAAGGCTAACTGCAACTTGTGAAATTACGAATCATTCAAAAACAACATTGACAGTTACTCCAAAAGCCGAAACGCATTGGCGCACTACTTTTGGACGAGTTGTTCCGGATAATCAAGAACCTCAAAAAGTCCTAGTACTAAATCCACAAGAAAAAAAGCAAGTTAGTTTTACCCTTCCCAAGGCTACTGTGCCTCAGGCCTATGATATTATTGTCAATCTATCCGATGCGAATGGTAACGTGATTTCCAATAAAGCAATTTTCCATTATGTGTTGCGAGGAGCTAGTGCTACAATTCAAAATCTTCGTTTAGATAAGGATTATTATCAAAAAGGTGATGCGGCCAAGGCTTCCTTCTTTTGGACTCCCTCTGCTGATAGTTTTTCTGGTTCTCGTTTCGGCGCAACGGATGGTGGAAAGTTGTTTGCAATAATTTCCATAAAAGATAAAAACAACACTAATTGTGTTGCTATAAATAGTAAAAAAGAACTTGATTCCAAGGAAAGAACTCCGTCTTTTGATTTTCCTGTCATTGCTGATTGTCTTGACCCCCAAATCAGTGTCGCAATCCAAGATGCGAAGGGCTTAATTCTGGACCAAAGCGATTATAGGCTCACGAGTAAAGGTGAGTCGGTAAATACAACAATCAAGCAGGAGCAAAAAAAAGAAAATCAAAAAAATAATTTATTATTCTATGGAATTTCCTTTATTTTTCTGCTCTCCATAATATCCTTCGCAGTTATATTAATCAAAAAAAGGCATATTAATACATTTCTTTTATTGATTTTAGTTGCTTCCGGGCTATTGGTATCGAGCGGTGTATGGGCAGCAGGGGCCACATTTGTTGTGGATTTTAATTACATTGGTGCTATTACATATAATGTAAACTTAGATAAGACTGTGTACAAACCAAACGAGGCGATTATTGCTACTGGTAACGCGTATTCATCAACTTGTTCCAACACAACTATGGGCATAACATTGGAAGCAGAAATAAATGAAACCAGCTATAGTTTGCTTTCTAATGGCACTTCAATTGTAGGTCAGTCCAGTACTTCGACAGCTACGGTTGTTGGTGTTGCGCAATCGGTGCCTGGTGTTTATAGGGCACATTTCTCAGGAAGTGTATATTATGGAGATATTTCCAGTGGACAAGCGGATATCGAGTATGAAGTTGCAGTGGCGCCAGTTTGCAATGCTTTTTCCTTTGACAATAGTAGCTATGTCAAGGACGCTTGGGGGTCGCTGAGTTGGACAACTACTGGCGCTGATGATTGCGCGCTATCTTGCACAGGTCTTGACCCTGAGTTTTCTGGTAGCATAGTTAACAAGCAATATACTAATTATGGTATGATGCTAAATAGAGAAGGGTTGGTGAATTGCTCTCTTCTTCCTCGCAAGGGTGCCGTTGTGGGTGAACCTTGTTATGCTTCAACAACAGTTGGTCCGGCAGCAAGTTATTCATGCACAGGTACTCCTCCTGATCCGATTGGAGAATTTCAAGAAGTTTGTCCTAGCACAAAAACATCAGGATTACCTAATGTTACCCTATGGAAAGATGTGACAGCTACCGGCTGTACTGGAGCGGTTGGGGCATGCGAATATTATACGCAAACTCCTGTTTGCAATAGCTTTTCTTTTAGCAGCGCGTCATATTCTAAGGATACCTGGGGTCCTCTGAGTTGGACAACGACAAAAGCTAAAGGTTGCACCTTATCTTGCAATGGTCTCACGCCACCAGTCCTGGGGCTTAATGTTCCTTCCGAGTATACTAATTTCGGTGTTTTGCTGAACGAAAACGGGACTGTTAATTGCTTACTTACACCCTATAATGGAGCGGTCACAGGGACTCCTTGTGTGACCTCGGCAAGCGTTTGTGCGGCAACTTGTCAACCTATCGGGACTGATATGCGGGCGTGTGCCGATCCGATTTCGGCAGCTGATGAGGCGATGTATAAAGTTAAAACTGTAACTGATGGTTCGACATGTTGTGGTGCTCAGAAATGCTATTCTTGCGCAGATGGCTATATTTGGGATGGTGGCGCCGGAGCTTGTGTCTTGAACACTGCTACGTGTACTAACCCACCTAGTAACGCTGATCTTTGTGCTGATGACGATTATTTTTTAGCGGCGAATATTGACGGAGTGGTTGTTGACGTTTGCAGTTCACCAGTAGGAAGCGAGCCAAAATGTGAATATACTTGCAAAGTTGGATTTACGCGAAGTGGAAATTCTTGTGTAGCGGACTGTGTACCAGGAGTTTGCACTACAGGTTGTTCAAATCCGTGTGGAGTGGGAGTTTGCGGAACACAACCTCGGATCTGTGCGAGCTGTCCGGCAAATACGTGTGATTCTGCCTATTGTGGTCCTTGCGGTTCTGGTCTATGGGAAGAGAAATAGAATAATAAATTAATTTATAATAATTAAAAAAATATGAACACAAAAAAAACACTCATTCTTGTCTTCGCACTCGTTGTTCTTTTTGGCGGAATTTTTATTATCGCCAAGAGTATTCGAGATAAGAATGTCGTAAATAATCCAGTGGACCAAAATGCAATTGTCAAAAGCAATATGTTTGGTCAAGATGCTGCAAAAGACAATAAGAATGCTAGAGTAGATGTTTCGGGTAGCGTAGAAGCTATCGCAGAGAAGACCCTTACTATTAAAACTCCTCAAGAATTGACAGTAGTTAATATTAATGGCACTACACCGGTCATAATTACTTTAGGCGCAGATCAACCAATTGCTGGTCAAATGGCTGATTTAAAAAAGGGTGATTCGGTCAAGGTCACATATGACAAAACAACCAAAAACGCCTCAATGATTTCTATCACAAGAGCGCAGGCAGTGGAAAAGAAAAAATAAATAAGACCTTGACATTTGGAGAAAAGATAGAGCAAAAACACCAGAATAAATCCGGTGTTTTTGTTAACTTGTGACTCTGGGTTTATTTATTTTAAAAAGTGTTGTAGAATAAAAATACATGTAGCATAACATGTAACATATAATATGAAGCATATAACATAGGACGAATTAGGCTCAAGCTTTTTTGTTTCGTGTTTTATGTTTCATGCTTCATGATAGGATGTTTTTGAAAAAATTGGAAATTAATGGATTTAAGTCATTCGCAACAAAAACAGTGTTGGATTTTTCGTCGTCTTCTGTGGAGGGTGCTGTTCGCGGGATAACCGCTATCGTCGGGCCGAATGGTTCAGGAAAATCGAATATTGCTGACGCCATGCGTTGGGTGATTGGGGAGCAGTCGATGAAAAACTTGCGGAGCAAAAAATCAGAGGACATTATTTTCGCCGGTTCAGGAAAAAAGGCCAAATTGGGCAGTGCTACGGTGACACTCTATTTCGATAATAGTGAAAAAAGATTGCCTTTGGAATTTGATGAAGTGGCAATTTCTCGAAAAATTTTTCGCAGTGGTGAAAGTGAATATCTGGTCAATGGTTCGAGGGTAAGATTGCAAGACATTGTGGATATTCTAGCTAAGGCCGGTGTGGGCAAAGAAAGTCACGCCATCATCAATCAAGGCATGGCCGATTCCGTGCTCAATGCGACGCCACTTGAACGTCGATTTGTGATTGAGGAAGCGGCGGGGGTGAAGCAATATCAAATCAAAAAAGAACGAGCACTCCGAAAGTTGGAAACAACGAAGATAAATTTAGTGCGAGTGGGTGAACTTATCGAAGAGATACGGCCACATCTGAAAGTGCTTAAGCGTCAAGCAGAAAAAGCGGCACAAGGAGAGATTGTCGCTAAGGAGCTAAAAGAAAAACAAACGAAGCTCTATACCTACCTTTGGAATAAATTTAATGAGGATAAGATAAAACTGAACGAAGAAAAAGATACGCTGGGTGCAAAGATGAATAATATCCAGCGCGAAGCGGACAAACTTTTGGACGAGGTCAATCGACGTTCCAAGGAAGAAAAAACCAATGAAACCTTGCAAGAATTGGAAAAAATTCAAAGGGAAAAGCGCAGTCGCTTGAACGATTTAGAGCGCGAATTGATTGTTTCTGAAGGACGGATTGAATTGGAAAAAGAAAAGCAAAAAAGCATTCAAATCATCGAAGAAATCAAGATTCAAAGTCAGCCAGTGGACTTGAGTTATGTCAAAGGTAATTTGGAAGAAATCAGACGTGATCAGGAGGTGTTGGTGCAAAAGCTGAATGACGCGAAGGATTTGAAGGATATCGAGGTTGTTCGCGAATTGGCACGAAAAATTCAGCAAAAATTAACTGAACTTAGGGGCGACATTGAAAAGGGGAAAAAAGAGACCCCGTCTTCGCAAAAAAAGGTGGAAATCAAACCCGTTCCAGTTGTTGTGTCTGTTGATTCTCAGGCAATCATTGAACTGAGGGCTAAATCGCGAAAAGCGCGCGAAGAAATCAAAGCGATTGAAGAAGATTTGCAAAAAATTTCTCGGGAAATTCAAGCGGAAATTGCGCTGGATCGCGAAAAGCGCCAGCAATTTTTCATGTTGGAGCGTGAGTTGCGCCTAAAACAGGATGAGACTAATTCGTTTAAGGATAAGTATAATGATTTCAAGATTTCCTTGGCAAAGATCGAGGTGCGGGAAGAGGATTTGCGGGCGAGAATTTTGGAAGAGCTGAAATTGGACGCTGAACTTTTGGCAAAAACGCTGGAAGTAGTTGATCAGTTTTCTCTGGAAAGAGATATTGCTAAGTTGAAATTTCAAATGGAGCAAATCGGGGGGATTGATCCCTTGGTTGTGACTGAATATGATGAAACTGAAAAGCGCTTTCAATTCTTGACGACTGAATCTGCGGACCTGGAAAATGCCTTGGTGTCACTTCGGGAAGTGATCAAAGAGATGGAGAAAAAAGTGAACGAGAAGTTTCATGAGACTTTCGATGAAATTAATAGAGAGTTTTCTAAATATTTTCGCATTATTTTTGGCGGTGGAGACGCTCATCTGACTAAGGTGAAGATAAAAACGCGCAGAACGAAGGATGATTTAGCTGAGAATGTTGAGGTCAATGAGCAAGACGGCGAAGCCGAAAAAGAAGCTGTTGTGGAGGATGAGGATGATAAGGACGAAATTGGTATCGATATCTCAGCCTGTCCGGCAGGCAAAAAAATCGCGAGCCTTGCAATGCTTTCTGGTGGAGAGCGTTCACTCACTTCACTAGCTCTACTTTTTGCCATAATTGCTCATAATCCACCTCCCTTTTCGATTTTAGACGAAGTGGAGGCGGCGCTTGATGAGGCAAACTCAAAGCGTTTTGGTCGGATTATCCAGGAGCTTTCCGACTCCACTCAATTTGTGATTATCACTCATAATCGCGAAACAATGCGTCAAGCATCCTTGCTCTATGGCGTTACAATGGGAGAGGACGGAATGTCCAAGATGCTTTCTGTGAAAATTGATCAGGTAGGAAAGGGCGGAAAGATAATTCAGTAATTTGCGCCGTTCACTTGATAATTTTTCCAGTTACTGATAAGCTAAGTTTTGGATATTTTGGCCCCATCGTCTATCGGTTAGGACGTCAGGTTCTTCCGCCCGAGGCGGACAAGCATCCTGGAAATTAAAAATAATAATAGAGTATGTAGAAAATGGCCTCATCGTCTAGCGGCTAGGACATCAGGTTCTCATCCTGGAAACAGGGGTCCGATTCCCCTTGAGGCTACTATCAGTAACTTAAAGATGGACAGACATCATATGTCAAACAAAAACCACCAGCATCTGTTGGTGGTTTTTGTTTGTCTGTTTGATGTGGGCGTAAAATAAGTAATTCTGCCTGATTTTGGATCTGGGCTTTATAGAGCCTAATAATTTGGGTAAGGAAGCGGTCTATTGACTAATTGGCATAAATGTGCTAATATGACATGTCGTTCTTCGTTGAATGATGTGTTATTAAGATTAATCTCATCATGGGTATAAATAAAACAAAAGGAGACGAGTTATGAAACAAAGGCAATTAAAAGAATTGCTTGAAGAAGCCGCTAAATCTGATTGTACTGGGAAGCGGCGCGTGGAAATCCAATTCTTACTTTGCGAAGCATTGGTCGCGGGAAACGGCATCGATGATCGTAGCGCAGGAATGCGCATGGTGCTTAACCAGCTTTACATTGATACGATCAGGAATAGTCCCGATAGTCTACCTTCTCTTTTACCGTTTTTCGCCATCGTTTGCGGAGATCGTGAGAAAGGAAGAACTGTGGCTAACGTCGACTGGTCAATAATTTGACAACAAGAAGCGGAAATGCTTGGCAACGCCCCCTATGTGTGAACATAGCGGGCGTTTTATTTTAAATTGCTTCGGGCTTGACAAGTTTAGTACAAGTGTGTTGTCAACTTTTTGCTCTTGTGGTATAGTTTACCTAGTGAAATTTTACCTAAAAATGAATAATTAATAAAATAAAAAGATGAAAAAATTTAGTTGGGTTGCCATGGTTGTTATTTTGGTTTTTGCGACCGTGTTCGGTTTCTTCGGAAAAGTTGAGGCTGCGACCAATGTGAATCTTGGCACGGCTGGAAATTTTGCGGTTTTGGGTGGTTCGGGGATTACAATCGCAGGTGCGGTTAACTCAACTACAATAACGGGCGATATTGGAACATTTCCAACGACGTCTATCACAGGGATCGGAAATGTTGTCTTGAATGGAACAAATCACGCTGGCGATGCAGTTACACAAGGAGCCAAGGACGATTTGGTTACGGCCTATAATTCCGCTGCTGGTCAGTCATGTGATGTGGATTTGACGGGTCAAGATTTGGGTGGGCTTACGCTCACGCCGGGCACTTATTGCTTTAGTAGTTCAGCTCAGTTAACGGGAACATTAACGCTTGATGCTCAAGGTAACGCGGATGCAGTTTTTATCTTTCAGATTGGCTCTGCGCTTACTACGGCATCAAATAGTAATGTTGTAATGACTAATAGCGGACAAGCATGCCATGTTTTTTGGCAAATCACTAGTTCAGCAACGCTCGGAACAACAACAGATTTTAGTGGAAACATCTTAGCCTTAACATCTATTACACTAAACAACAGTGCCACTATAGAGGGTCGAGTATTGGCGAGAAATGGCGCTGTCACTCTTGATACAAATACGATTACTCGGGCAATATGCGATTCTTCATCAGGGGATGATAGCGACGATGATGATGAGGATGATGACAGCGGCGATGTCGACATTAGTGTTAAAAAAAGAGCCACTCCCTCAGCCCTATATTCCGGTCCCGGGTTTGTCACTTATACCTATGATGTGAGGAATGAAGGCGATGGTGCATTGAAGTTTGTATCAGTTAAGGATGACAAATGTAGCCCTGTGAAATTTGTTTCTGGCGATGGAGATCATGATTCAAAACTAGATACTAATGAGAGGTGGAGATATACGTGTACTAAGCTAGTTTCGGAAACTGAAACGAACACAGCTACTGCTCGCGGAACCAACGGTGAGGAAGTAAAAGATACGGACAAGGTGACTGTCACCGTTTCTGTCCCAGGTCTTCCAAATGCGGGAATTGGTCCGGATGAAGAAAATAGCAGCCTATGGGAGGCTGTCATCCAAAAAGTGTCATCGATTCTTAATCTCCTCTAGCTAACTAACTTAAAAGCAGTTTTTATTTTAGTTTTGGGTGTTGAAGAAATTAAAAATTTTTACTTTCCTGGTTTTCTGATAGATAAAAAGTCGGACCGAAGCTGGTTTGACTTTTTTTGAGATTATTTATGTATTCATCAAAAAGTTCAGCCGGACGAATATTATTAGTAGTCAATCTAGCGGGAGTTGTGTTTTTTGCAGCGCTCCTTTTTTATTTTATCCGGTTATCCATAGCGAGGCAGGCTTTTGATGATGTGACGTCGTCTACCAAAGAGGTTGATTTTTTTCCAAAACAAGAGCAGATAAATTTTGGTGTGCCGGTGCGGCTCAAGATTCCCGGGATTGATGTCGATTCTGCTGTTGATTCTCTAGGGCTTACTTCTACTGGAGCAATGGATACACCAAAAGGTCCTGATGAGGTGGGGTGGTTCAAATTGGGAACTCGTCCCGGAGAAAGTGGCAGCGCGGTTATTGCTGGTCATTATGGTTTATGGAAGGGTGGAAAGAAATCTGTGTTTGATAATCTGCACAAATTGAGCAAAGGCGATAAATTATACATTGAAGATGCTGAAGGTGTGAGTATTCCTTTTGTGGTGCGTGAAAGCCGAAGTTATGACCCAGATGTAGACGCTTCAGAAATATTTAGTTCAAGTGATGGGCATGCGCATCTCAATCTCATTACTTGTGAAGGAGTTTGGGATAAAGACGCCAAGAGTTATTCTCAGCGATTAGTGGTGTTTACGGATAGGGAATAGTGGTGAGTTCGTGGATTGTTTATTTGCTACTGATAAATAATGTGTCATAATGGATGAGGTTACTGGTAAATAATAACTTTCAAAAATAATGGATAAATCACATCTAATTTTCTTAGATACAGAAACGACTGGTATTGGACCGGACGATCGTTTATGTCAGGTAGCGTATAAATTTCAAGGACTGGAAAAAGAAGCTCTTTTTAAACCGCCTGTTCCAATTGGTATCGATGCCATGGCCGTGGCGCATATTACCAATCGAATGGTGGCTGACAAGGAGCCTTTTATTGACTCTGAGATGCAAAAGCATTTAGCGGAAATTTTTTCCGGAGAACATATTTTAGTGGCGCACAATGTTGGGTTTGATGCAGAAATGCTCAGGCGGGAAAATTTGGAACCGAAATCAATGATTGATACTTTCAAGCTAGCGCAATATTTTGATGCTAGTGGCGAGATTCCCAAATATGCTCTGCAATATTTGCGCTATTATCATGACCTAGAAGTGCTAGATGCTCCGGCGCATGATGCCTTGGGAGATATTCGCGTTTTAGAAAAATTGTTTGATTACTATCTCCAGAAAATGTTAATTGAGGGAAAGGATGAAGTGACTTCGATTGGGGAAATGCTAGCTATTTCTTCTCGCCCAATTTTAGTTAAGAAGTTTAATTTTGGGAAGTATATCGGCGTGAGCGTGGCAGATGTTGCCAGACGCGATCGGGGCTATTTGCAATGGCTCTTGAATGAAAAAATTAGGGCAAGAGATCAGGGCGAGGGAAATGATGAAAACTGGATCTATACTTTGGAACATTATTTATACTAAAAGTCACGATTGGGTTGAGGTGCTTTTTTAACCTTTTTTTAACCTATAGTTAGACTATAATACAAGTAGTCATAATTTTTTTGAAAAATATGAAAATACTTGTAGTTGAGGATGAGCCTGCGATTGCCAGAATCATCAAAAATGGATTGGAGCGTAGTGGTCATCTTGTTGATCATATTGATGATGGAGCAGAAGCGATGGAACGGATGGAAATTTATGATTACGATTTGGCTATTTTGGATGTGTTTTTGCCTGGAGCGGATGGCTTTGAAGTTTGTCGACATATCCGTAAAATTGGCTTGGATTTGAAAATTTTGATGCTCACCGCCAAAAGTGATTTGGACAGCAAAGTTTTGAGTTTGAATATTGGCGCGGATGATTATATGACCAAGCCTTTTTCGCTGGAAGAATTGAATGCTCGGGTGCGAGCACTGGGGAGGCGGGAAAAATTATCATCGGAAGTAAAACTCAAGGTTGATTCCTTGGTGCTTGATTTGGCTACGCGAACCGCGACCATAAATAACAAACCTTTAAAGATTACATTAACTGAATTTAAACTCTTAGAATATCTCATCAGAAATCAAAATCGCTTTTGCACCAGAACGATGCTGAGTGAAAATGTTTGGGGCGAAAAAGAAAACATATCCAATACGGTCACAGCAACCATTAGTCGTCTAAAAGCAAAGATGAAAAAACTCAACAATAACTCTGATCTCATTCATACTGTCCCTAAATCAGGTTATCGCATCTATTAATGTCCTATGAATAAGTCAAAAAAAGAATCTGAGATAAGCCCAGGGCTTCGGAGGAGTATTATGGATAATATTCCAGTTAGTGTTAATATTTTTGACAAAAATGGCAAAAGAATTTTTGTTAATTCTTTCTTCTATCATCTTGCAGGAAAAGATAGTTCGCGGGGATTCACTTCTGAATTAACAACTGATGGCACGCGGAAGAATGAGTATTTGTATGAAAAAATCAATCTTGCTTTGAAAGAAGGAAAGATATCGGAGGTGTTTAATTATTCCTATAAGTCGCGATCAACAACAACGCGGCGTTTTTTGGATTTTATAGTTGGACCGTTGCGTGATTTGGATGGAGAAATAATCGGAGCCTATTCTATTGCTAAAGATGGGACTGCGCGGCATTTGGCGAAGCAAAAATTATTAAAATTAAACGCAACACTAGAAAAGCGAGTCAAAGAAAGGACGGATGAATTAACACTGGCTAACGCAAAACTAAAAAAGCTTTCCAATGAGAAAGGTGTTTTAATTTCTAATATCGCGCATGAGATAAAAACCATCCTGACGATTATTCGCGGCAATTTGGACCTGCTAGCCCTGGAGGATCAGGGTGCGAGTCCGCTAAAGATTGAATGCAATGAGGAAGTTAAGCGAGAAATTGAAAGAATGAGTAAAATTGTTTCTGAGCTGGTTTCGGTGAGTCGATCAGAAGTTTATGCCAATTCGTTGCAGTTGGAAACGTTTAATCTAGTAAGTTTGATTAATGAGCTAGTGGGAAGTTATCGTATCATTGCTAAAAATAAAAAGATTACCATCCAGTTGAAAAAAACAGCTATTGGGCAGATCACGTTGCGCGCTGACAAGGCTAAGATAATCACTTTAGTGAGCAATCTAATTGAGAATTCCCTTAAGTTTGGGAGAGAAAAAGGAAAACTGGAAATTCTTATCAAGCAAGACAAAAATGATACAAGGATATTTTTCAAAGATGACGGTTGTGGGATTGAGAAGCATATGCTAGAGTACGTTACCGAACCGTTTTTTCAAGTTGAAAAAACCACAGGAGGGAATATTGAAAAACGGGGGTTTGGACTGGGTCTGGCAATCTGTCAAAAAATAGTTTCAGCGCATGGAGGTGTGCTGAAGGCAGGAAGTGAGGGACTCGGGAAGGGTGCGACATTCGTTGTTACTTTTCCGAGAAATAGTAATTTAAAATAAAAATAACTTTGAAAGAAGGAGGAAAAGATATGCAAGTTTTCATTGTGGAAGATGATAATATGATTGTAGGAATGTTGTCTGTATTTCTTTCGCGACTTGGACACGAAATAATTTTCGCGTCGTCCCCGGAAAAAGCCATAAAAATTCTTCAAAAGATGGATAGGTATGACGGGGTCTTTCTAACGGATATTGGTTTTGGTGGTGATTTGAACGGAATCGATTTTGTGAGATGGTTGAGGGAAAACGGGATTTATAACCAGGTAATCATTCTCACTGGTTATGCGGATGAAAATAAGGTTAAGATTTGCACACAAGAGCTGGGCGTGACCTTTTTCATAAGCAAGCCCGTTTCTCTCGATCTCATCCTGGAGTTCCTCAATAAGGCATCTAAAATCAGAGAACGTGGCTTCCATGAAAAAATGTATGTTGAGCAATCAGCGGACAAAACCATTCGTGAGTTATTTGTTGATGGGCCAATGGAATCCGCCAGACTATATCTACCGAATCGACGACGAGGTGCTTCTGATGTGATTTGCATTTCTTCGCAGAATGGGTGTAATATGGGTTGCAAGTTTTGTGAAACAGGCATATCCACAAGAACACGGGGATATCCTGCCAGAAACTTAACTGAAGCAGAACTGTGGAAGCAGGTAAGCGAGCAAGAATATCCCAACGACCGCAGGCAAAAAATCCTAATCTCTATCATGGGAATGGGCGAACCAACATCGAACATTGATAATATCGCTCGGTTTGTTGACGGTTTGGATAGTGATCGATATTCCGTTGCTGTTTCTACGGTTGGCATACTCTCAAAATTAGCGGAATTTGTGAGAAGATTTCGTGGTGATCCGAGAATTGTTGAGATTCAAATCTCGGTGCATATTCCGGAAGATAAAAAAAGGCTTGAGATAATGCCAGCAACCAAAGGATCTTTGTTGGAGCCAGTACTCGATTTAGTCGAGGAGTTTTCTTGCTATAGCCTAAATCCTGGATGCGCAAATTTCTCCATTTTTCAAGGAGTGAATTCTTCTCAAAGAGTTACTGCCGCTATGGTGGAATTGCTACTAGGCCGGAAGAGAATTGAGGCTAAATTAACAAAGGCTATGCGAGTTGGAAGTTTTAATCCTGCAACTGAAGAACGGATTATGCAGATGAAAGGAATTTTCGATTCCGCTAAAGTGCCCTGCCGAGTTCTTATTCTTCTTGGTGACGAAATTGGATCCGCTTGCGGCCAAATGGATGCCAGGATTGGAGGACGGAGGTAGCTATGAAAAAATACCCTTCCCGGGACTCATTGCCTAATAAGCGATGGGTCCTATTTTTTTAACAAAAATTTAACCTTGCCTTTGATATAATAAAAAAGAACCTTGAGAAATGTGCTTTGACGGTTGGGGGTGAGATAATTTGAGCATATTTTTTCCAGGACCAGATGACGGCAGATTGTTTGCGCGGGCAATTGAATTACCCACGCCAATCGTCGAAAAAATTGGACTCAAGGCAATTATTTGGTCCGCCTAAAAATAAGTTTTTTTTAATTATATAAATATCTTCAAAAACATGAAAAAATGCCTCAGTGAGGTGTTTTTTTATTGAGTGGTTGATTTCTCGACAAGTGTCTGGTTTTCTAGTATATTATAGAGATGAAAGTTTAAAATAAATTTAAGGGTTAAACTAATGAAAAACAATCTGCAAGCTATCGAAATGTTGAAAGCCTACAAAAAGCGCCTAGACCCTCATCTGAAAGAATACTTTTTGACCAAGATTATTCAGGCCAAGAAAGTCGATCCATTAGCCGTTAAAACCATTAAGATAATTGAAAAATTTGTGCTTTCCGGTGGAAAAAGAGTGCGTCCAGCGTTGACTTACTATGGTTATCTAGCAGCGGGGGGCAAGGATGATAAAAAGATAGTCAAGGCTTCTATGGCGATTGAATTGGTGCACGCTTTTCTCTTGATTCATGACGATATTATTGATCGAGATGATACGCGACATGGCATTGAAACAGTACATAAGACCTATTACAAATGGGGCAAAAGATTGAGACTTTCAGATAGTGAGGCGATGCATTTTGGCAATTCGATGGCGATTGTAACTGGTGACTATGCTCATGCGATGGCGAGTCAGATTCTTTATGACATTGATTTTGAACCGAAAATAATCCTGAGTGCTCTTAGGAGGATTCAGATAATCGTGGCGCGGACTATCCCTGGTGAGATGGTGGATGTTTTGATGGGCGCAAAGGGAGCGGCGACAGAGGGGGAAATAGCGCGTATGCATGAAGGAAAAACCGCTTGCTATACATTTGAAGGACCCCTGCACCTTGGCGCAGTTCTTGCGGGGCAAGAAAATAATTCCAAGCTGCTAGAGGCCTTTTCCGCTTATTCTTTGCCGGTTGGAAAAGCCTTTCAGATTCGTGATGATATTTTGGGAGTTTTTGGTGATGAGAAAAAACTAGGCAAATCTGTTGGAGCTGATATAATAGAAGGAAAGCAAACGCTATTGGTTTTTAAGGCTCTTCAAACTGGAGATGCGCGCCAAGTTGACAGGATAAGGCGGTTGCTTGGAAAAAAAGATTTGACGAAAGGTGAGATAGGGGAGTTTCGAAAGATTATTCGAGAAACCGGATCTCTGGACTATTCTCGTGAATTGGCCGAGAAGCTGGTTGCGATATCGCTCAGGGCCTTAAAGGGCATTGAGTTTAAGAATAATGAAGCGAAAGAATTTCTAGAGGGTATCGCAGAGTATATTATAAAAAGAGAGGTTTAATTAAGTGTTATTAGATTATGGAAAATAAGTCGGACAATTTGCCAAAACATGTTGCGATTATTCCTGATGCTAATCGGCGTTGGGCACGGGAAAAAGGTCTTCCATCCTGGAAGGGGCATGAGGCTGGGGCGGAAAATTTTGAAAAAATAATTAGCTATTCTTTGAAAAGAGGAATTGAGTGTCTTTCTATTTGGGGATCGTCTATTGATAATCTGACCAAGCGGCCGCTGGAAGAGAAAAAAGCGCTATTGGATATCTATAAACGCTATTTCACAAAAATGCTTGAAGGAAAAGAGATCTATGAGAATGAGGTTCAGGTGAATTTTATTGGTCGCTGGGAAGAACAATTTCCAGATTCTCTAAAGCAGATAATTTATGCGGTATTGGAAAAAACAAAAAATTATCAAAAACGAATGTTGAATTTTATGCTAGCCTACGGAGGAACGGACGAGATGCTTTATGCGATTGAGAAAATTGGCGCTAAATATGAAAAAGGCATGAAGATTACCGCAGAGATAGTTAAGGAAAATTTGATGACTGCCAAAATTCCACCAGTGGATTATATGATCAGGACCGGGGGCGAGCCTCACAATAGCGCCGGGTTTATGATGTGGGACGTGGCTGACGCGCAACTATTTTTTTCACCTGAAAAGTTTCCTGATTTTAATGAGGAAAAGTTTGAGGAAGCGTTGGCGGAATATACGAGAAGACAAAGACGGTTTGGGGGATAAAAAATCCATCTTCGTATATGTTGATATTAAAATCAAATTAAGATAATTTCAAAACTCAAATTTCCAATGTCAAACCAAATTAAAAATTCAAATGTCAAAAATATCTTGAGCTTTGAGCTTTGGATTTGATTGGAAATTTGATATTAGGATTTTGAAATTCGTGAGGATAATTTTTTAACTTACAATTTGTTAATTATAGCTAAATTTATGATTAACAGATTAAATATCATATGGAACAAGTATTTACGGATCAAAATTTTGAGGCGGAAGTTTTAAAAAGTGATAAGCCGGTTTTGGTGGATTTCTGGGCGCCTTGGTGTGGACCATGCCTAGCCATGGGTCCAATTATCGAAGAATTGGCCAAGGAATTTGATGGAAAAGCTAAAGTGGGGAAAATTAATGTAGATGAAAATTCCAAGACTGCCCAGGATTTCGCCATCATGTCCATTCCCGCGCTTAAGATTTTCAAAGGCGGAAAAGTAGTGCAAGAATTTGTGGGAATGCAGGCGAAGGAAGTTTTGAAGGAGGCGCTGGAGAAGGCGTAAAACATGAAACATGAAACATGAAACATGAAACATGAAACAATCCTATTTAAGTAGCTATGGGCTTTAATAATTTATAAGTTCAGTTAAATTCCTCCTCTCCCTCCGGGAGAGGATGTCCGGAGGACAGGTGAGGGAGTGTTATTGGTCAATAATAGTTTTGATTAAATTTTAACACTCTCTATGTGAATATTAATCCCTCATCCGGCTTTCAGCCACCCTGCCTACCGGCAGGCAGGCTTCTCCCTAATGGAGAAGGGGATATAAATAGAATTTCTCAAAATATTATTATGCAAGAAACATACGACTTAATTATTATTGGCGCGGGACCAGCTGGTCTTGCGGCTTCGATTTATGCTTCGCGGTATAAGCTAAATCATTTGCTACTTGGTGCGACAATTGGCGGACAGGTGAGTGAAATACGTAATCTCGAAAATTGGCCGGGTGATATTTCTGTTACTGGTTTTGACCTACTTTCGCGTTTTGTGGAGCATTGTAAAGTCTTAGGCGTGGCTCCTCAAAATGAATCGGTGGTTTCTGTGAAGAAAAACGACGACGGTTTTTTTGAGGTGGTGACAGGAAAAGATACGCACAAGACGCGCGCGGTGATTATGGCGATGGGGACTGAATATCGCAAGATGAACATCCCCGGCGAAAAAGAATTGACCGGCAAAGGTGTTTCCTATTGCGCCACTTGCGACGCGATGTTTTTTCGCGATAAAGTCGTTTCGGTAATTGGCGGAGGAAATTCAGCGGTGACGGCAGCACTCGGGCTAACTGATTTTGCTTCCAAGGTCTATCTGATTTATCGCGGAGACCGTTTTCCGGCCGAACCGATCTGGCTGGAAAAACTGGCGAATAATCCCAAAATTGAAGCGATTAAAAATACTAATATTATTGAAATTAAAGGCGAGCAAAAAGTAGAAAAGGTGATTCTGGACAAAGCCCACAATGACAAGACCTATTTGGAAACTGACGGCGTGTTTGTGGAGATTGGATCAGATCCGGGTGTGGAGTTGGCAAGGACATTGGGCGTGGAAATTGATGAGCAGGGTTATATTAAAGTCAATGCCGATATGAGTACTAATGTTTCTGGCATTTTTGCAGCCGGGGATATTACGACCGGATCAAACAAATTCCGCCAAATCATCACTGCTTCAGCTGAAGGCGCAGTGGCGGCGAATGGGGCGTATAAATTGCTCAAGTTGAAATAATAGTTAAAATAAAAAATGGTAATAACTTTCTTTGCATTGCTTTTGATTTTTTTTCTTGGGATACTTTTTTCAATGCTATTTTGGTTTTGGAAAAATTTTAAAAATACTGGCGAGAATAGGATTATCAACGTCGTGAAACCTAGCGCGGGCAACCAAATTGTATCTGGGGTTAAAATTGCCAGTATACTAGTATTTACTGTCGTTCTTTTTGTGTTTTTGATCGTTGTTTTCTTTGGTTTGTATTCGCCTGGTAGCTGGAGGTATATGATGGGTCAGTAAAAAAGATATTGGTCACACTTTACTTTTGATGTGTAATACCTATCAACCTTCTGTTTTAAAATAGCAAACAATTCTACGATTTCTAATTGCATATCTAAATATATGAAAAACCAAGAATATCCTTCAATTAAGCTTTCCAAGAAAATCGGTGGAAAGATCGAAATCAGGAGTAAAGAAAAATTGACAGAGAAGAATCTGGCGGTTTTGTATACTCCGGGGGTGGCGGAAGTTTCGAAAGCGATTGCTAAAGATAAAAAATTATCTTTTAGCTATACGATGCGCAAAAATACAGTGGCGGTTATTTCTGATGGTTCGGCGGTTTTGGGATTGGGCAATATCGGTCCGGAAGCGGCGCTGCCTGTGATGGAAGGCAAGGCCCTGCTATTTAAAGAGCTTGCTGGCGTGGATGCGATTCCGATTGTGCTTGATACGCAAGATACCCAGGAGATAATTAAAATAGTGAAAGCGTTGGCACCGACGTTTGGTGGAATAAACCTAGAAGACATTTGTGCTCCGCGTTGTTTTGACGTGGAGGAAGCGCTGAAAAAAGAATTGGACATCCCGGTTTTTCATGACGACCAGCACGGCACAGCGATTGTGGTTTTGGCCGGTCTCATTAACGCGCTGAAAGTCGTCAAAAAAGATTTGGCGAAAATAAAGATTGTCATTTCCGGCACCGGAGCGGCGGGGGTGGCGATTGCCAAGCTGCTCATTAAAGCCGGGGCAAAAAATATTATTATGCTTGATCGGATGGGAATTATCTATAAAGAAAGAGTTGGCGGACTAAATGGCTCAAAAATGGAAATTGCCAAAATTACTAACCCGGAAAATGTCAAAGGGAATGTGCGTGATGCGCTGACTGGCGCGGATGTGTTTATTGGCGTTTCGGCGCCGAACATTCTTACTGAAGAAGATATCGCTCAAATGAATAAGAATTCAATCGTGTTTGCTATGGCGAACCCTGTGCCGGAAATTATGCCGGATCGCGCCAAAGCAGGCGGGGCGCGGATTGTGGCGACTGGTCGCTCAGATTTTGCTAATCAGATCAATAACGTCTTGGCTTTTCCGGGAATTTTTCGCGGAGTGCTGGACAATCATGTCAAAAAAATTACCGAAGAACATAAAATTAAGGTGGCATATGCGATTGCCGGTTTGATAAAAAAGCCAACTAGTGATAAAATAATACCAAAAGCGTTGGATAAGAATGTAGCGAGGAAAGTAGCGGCAGTCTTTCGGTAATCTCTACGAATTACGAATCAGTACGAATATACTAATCGATAATAGCAAGTCGGAATGAGTTTAAGAAAGTTTTCCTAAAATCATTCGTATATTCGTAAAAATTCGTAGTTCGTAGAGAAAAACTTAATTCGTAGTTCATAGAGAAAATAATATGAAAATTTATCGCAAAAAAATCGAAATAAAAAGCACAAGTAGCATAGAAATAATAGATATTACAAGCAAGGTAGAAGAGATTATTAGTTCGTCCGGCGTGAGGGAAGGAACAGTGCTTATCTATTCTCCACATACTTCGACAGGAATCTTTGTGAACCATAATGAATCTATGTTGATTCAGGATTTCATGCGCGTTCTATGCCGCATAGCACCAGTTGAGGATCGCTATTCCCATGATCTTTTCGAGCTAGCGAAGAAAAATAAATCCGATGGTCGGAGCAACGGACATTCGCATTGCAAGGTGATGCTTCTTGGAATTAGTGAAACACTGCCAATTGAGAAAGGGCATATGATGATTACTGCAAAGCAAAATATCTTTATGGCAGAAATGGATGGTGCAAGGACAAGGGAAATAATCATTCAAGTAATGGGGCTTTAGATGTTGGGTAATCCCCTTAAGAGCGAACAGTTAAATTTACAAAAGGGGGAATTTCGCATATGAGTAAATTGGTAAATGATTTGGTCAGGAAGGGATGCTTGAGAATTAGCCGGACCGTGGATGCTTTTTCCGAAATAAGTCGGCTGGAATTTTTACCAGAGGAGTTTGTCATGCAGGCAGACGTTGATGTGGCCCTGCCGATTGGCTATGGCCAGACAATTTCACAACCATCAACAGTGGCGTTAATGTTTGAGCTTCTTGATCCCCAAGAGGGTCATAGGGTGTTGGATGTTGGCTCTGGCTCCGGTTGGTCAACAGCGCTTCTGGCGTATATTGTAGGTGAAAAAGGCAAAGTTTTTGCTGTTGAAAGAAAAGAGGGACTGCTCGAAATGGGAGAGTATAACGTGGATAAATTTAAATACATCGAAGATGGGAGAGTGAAGATGGTTCTGGGGGATGGCAGCGTCGGCTTGCCCTCCGAAGCACCATTTGATCGAATATTAGTGTCGGCTTCAGCGGAGGAGATTCCGGGAGAACTAAAAAAACAACTAAAAATCGGTGGTAAGATGGTTATCCCGGTTCGGAACAATTTAATCTATCTCGAGAAAAAAAGCGAGGACGAATTTACCAAAGAAGAATACCCTGGCTTTTCTTTCGTACCTTTAATTAGTAATTAAATAAATGCGTAAAATAATATTTTTTTTAGCAATCATTCTGATTCTCCTTTTTGGTGGCTTTTTTTATTTTCGAAATCAGGTTTATTATTCACGTGGGGCGCAAAATCAGGTGGTAATTTTTGAAGTTAAAAAGGGCGATGGGAATAAATTGATTGCAGCTAATTTGCTCGACAAGAAAATTATTTCCAGTGAGCTATATTTTTATTACTATTTCTATACGAATCACTTGCTAGACAAAATTATGCCCGGAGTATATATGCTAAGTGGAAATTTAAGCATTCCTGAAGTTGCCCATGTAATCACTAATCCGGAAGCGCAAGCTGTGAAAATTACTTTTCCCGAAGGATTGACTGCGCGCGATATGGCAGGGCTGCTCAAAAAAAACAGTTTTGATAGCGAGGGTTTCATGCAACTGGTGAATAGTATTCCGGAAAGTTTCCGGACTCGCTATACATTTCTTGCTGACAAAAAAGTTACTAGTCTTGAAGGCTATCTGTTCCCTGATACGTATTTTTTCAAAAAAGAGTTAACGGCGGAGAATATCATAAAAAAGATGTTGGATAATTTTGAAAATAGGATAGATGCTTCTGTCTTGGCGGAGATCAAAAATCAAAAAAAAGAACTTCGGGATGTTATTATTTTAGCCAGTATCGTGGAAAAAGAAGTGCCGACGGCAGCGGACATGAAAATTGTAGCCGGTATTTTTGAAAATAGATTGGCGATCGATATGCCCTTGCAAAGCGATGCAACACTTTCATATTTCTTGGATGATACTATTGATAGCCATACTTATGAGCAGACCAGAATAATCTCCCCGTATAATACCTATAATACTAAGGGTTTGACGCCAGGACCAATCGCTAATCCGGGAATGCAAGCAATTTTAGCGGTAGTGAGTCCGGAGGAATCGAATTACTCCTTCTTTTTGACAGCTGGTACGGGTGCAAATAAGAAAACTTTTTATGCTAAGACATATGAAGAGCACCTTGCAAATAAGAAAAAAGCGGGTTTATGATAGTTGTTATAAGTGGGTTAATGCAGTATAATTCAGTTAGATGTAGGTTTTTTGATTGTTGATTTTTATTCTTTGGGGTGAGATATTCTTGCGATAAAATTTAGAGACAAGACAATAAATATAAAATAAAGATAAAAAGTATGGATAAAAAGAAATTAGCGCTAGTGCTATTATTAATCATAGCTGTTTTTGTAGTGGTTGCGCTTTTTATGAAAAAACGAAGCCATGAAAACATGCAGGGAGCTTTGACGGGGGCATTTCTAAAAGAAAATCTGGCGAAGAATAGGGATGTTTCTGAGTCACTTAAGCTGGAGGTGATCGGAGTGATAAACACAATTGAGGGTGATAGTTTGGTGATTACGAATGATAGTAGCCCGCTCAAAAAATTGATAAAAGATGGTACTAGTCCGACAGTTTCTCTCAAGACGACTGAAGCAACCTCGGTATTTTTCATGGGAAAAGGGGGATTAATAGAAAGAAAAAAGCTATCTGATTTGCGAGTTGGTGATTTTGCAAAGGTTGAATATGACAATCTGACCAAGCGAGTTGATATAATTTCTATTTCAGTTGAAGGCGGGGAATTTAACGAATAGGATTGTTGGCCTGGATAACAATGTTTAGTCAAAATAATTTTATTATAAATAGAAAAATGATAAAAATAAAAAGCTTTCCCATTCTGTGTTTTTTAATTTCATTATCTTTTTTTAGTGCCGGATCGGCAATCGGCGCAACATGTGACTTAACTTTTAATCCGACGCCGATCAAAGCGGGGGAGAAAAGTAATCTCTCTTGGGATGTCAGCGGAAGTTTTACTAGTGCCAAGATTAGATGCGGAGGGTGGTCGAATAATAATACTGATTTTATCGATGTTACAGATACTTTAAAGGCGCAATCAATCGGCAGCGTTGAGTGGGCAACATCCAGTACGACATACGGAAGTGGAGTATGTGACCTGTTTTTTGATGGGGATATTTCTGCTCATGCTTGCGAGAGCAATCCTCTTGAGGTCAAACCTGTTGCAACTTGTACTTTGAAATTTGACCCACCTTCGGTTGTTGTGGGAGGAAGTAGTGTCTTCTCTTGGACTGTTGATGGAAACTTTTCTAGTGCTGTCATGAGTTGTGATTTGTCTGGGTCTACTGGTATTTATGATGCATTGCATGCAACTCCGGTTGGCAGTCTTGATTGGACTCCACAAGGATCTGGAACGGAACGTTGCAGATTGTATCTAAATATTGACAGTAGGCCATTATCAGAGCAGACGCCGACCTGTGAAAGTAACTCGCTGGTGAGTACTTTTCCAACGGGAGCATGTGGCTCGCAGGATAAAAAAATTATTCCTTATGGGACGACATTGAATAGGCAATCTTCCGGTCTTTGTCCGGCAGGTAAGGCCGTTAAGTTTTTCTATGAAGATAGTGCTACCGGATCTTCAACGTGGTGTGGTGAATATCTTTGGACTTGCGAGGGAGGAGGATCGGGTTATGATTGCGTAGCTTACGCCGAAGGAAAATGCGGTAGTGTCAATGGAACAACGGTTTCCAGTTTGACGAATACATCGCCAAATCTTTGCGCAGACAATAAGGTGAGTGAATTTTCCAATCAAAGTACGAAGTATACTTGGAGTTGCAGTGGTGACACTTGCGATTCTCGGCCAAAAATAACTGGATTAGCGAGGTGTGAAGCAACTAAGAACGCGGAAACACCAGTGCTGACTTGCTCTTTTGATCCAGAAGCGATAACTGCGCCAAGCTCTTCTCGTCTATCTTGGAATTCTAGTGGCGGAATTACAAGTTTGAAAACAACATGCTCTGGTTTAGTACAAGGAGTAAATCAAGTTGATACTGTTCCTGCCGGTTATGGCGATATTCCTTTCACTCAAAGTGGCGTGGCGGAGTGTGTTTTTTCTGGCTATAGCTCTTCCGGCGTGTTACTGAAAACTTGTAAGGCTAATTTAACAGTCAATAGCGGATCAACCGACCCATTAATTACTTGCTCATTCGATCCTGACTCAATAAAAGCCGATGGAACCGTTTCTCATCTGTCTATGAATGCAACTAATGTGGATAAGGTGAATGCGACGTCGACAGGTATATTCGGTTCACATACTTACACAGACATAGTTCACAACGGAGGTATCGATTATTCCTTTACGAATGACTCTTTCGTGGGAGCCGGATCATTTATTTATACGGGCTATAATTCAGCTGGAAATACAGTCGCCACTTGCACTGCTAATCTGACAGTCACTAGCTCAAATTCCGGAACCTTCAATTGTACCGGCTCTCTTCCCACTGGAAAAACGGCCTGCCCCGGAACTCAAACAACAGGACTAAGTTCTGCTACTCCATGGACAGATAAGGGTACCCTCGCAGCCTGCACCACGACAGGTGGAAAATGCGAATACTACGCATCAACAACTTGCACTACCTGGTCTGCAACTCTCAGTGCAGCTCCAACTTCCGGTCAATCGCCACTTACTGTGAATTTAACCGCAAGCACTCAACAAGTTGCCGGAGGAGAGAACTATATTTATAGCAACCATAGCTGTGGCACTGGCGGACCAGCTCCAACTAATGTTGATGGAAGAACTTTCACTTGTGTCTATCCATCCGCGGGAACATATGCTCCTTCCATTCGGGTCACTGCTCAGAGTACGAGTTGCGCCAATAATGCTAGTGCGGAAGTTACTGTAAATGGTTCTTCTTTTAGTTGTACTGGCACTCTCCCATCAGGAGCAACAGCATGTGCAGACGATAATACCGGACTAACATCTAACCTGTCTTGGCAATCAGTCGGAACTGCATCTACTGGTTGTACTACTCCAAGAAAATGTGAATACTATATTCCAGGAACAACAGCATATTCCTGTACCGGCACTCTCCCTTCTGGCTCAGTAATGTGCTTCGATGATAATACGGGCTTAACAGCGAATATTGGCTGGCAATCAGTCGGAACAGCTGCAGCGAGTTGTACGACAGCTAGAAAATGCGAATACTACGCATCGACAACCTGCACCACCTGGGCAGCAACTCTCAGTGCAGCTCCAACTTCTGGTCAATCGCCACTTACTGTGAATTTAACCGCAAGCACTCAACAAGTTGCCGGAGGAGAGAATTACATTTACAGCAACCACAGTTGCGGCACTGGCGGACCGGCTCCAACTAATGTTAATGGAAGAACTTTTACTTGTGTCTATCCATCCGCCGGAACATATGCTCCATCCATTCGGGTCACTGCTCAGAGCACGAGTTGTGTGAATAATGCTAGTGCTACAGTCACAGTGAGTGCCCCTTCTTCGCCATGTCTTGAACCAATTCCACCCGCTTCTCCAGCCCAACCTATGCCGCCAAGAACAGGTTCAACGACGTGTCCGGAAGATGAAACTAACGTGCCGGCTGATACGCATTGGTATTATGTCGGAACAGCAGCCTCAAGTTGCACTACTCCAAGAAAATGTGAATACTATATTCCAGGAACTAATTGTGATCTCACTGCCAACCTCTATGCTACTCCAGCCACTGGCAGTGCGTCACTTACTACACGGATTAATGCTTCGGTTAGCACTTCTCATGGACCAATTGAATGTAGCAATCAAGACTGTAATGGTGGAACAATCTCTTATCCTTATGCCAATGAAGAATGTATCTTTAATTGTACCTACGCCACTGCCGGAACGTATAATCCAAAAGTCCATGTAGCCGATACTGTTTGCGCCAAAGACCCAACGACAAGAGTGGTGGTCAACATTGCTGGCACTCCAGATTGCGATACTAATACCTGCACCGGAAACTCCTGTTGGGATGGCACAAAATATATTCCAGGAACTAAAACAGAAAACTGTGCTACTGGAATCGCTACGGCTAGTCCTAATCCGGCAACTGCTCCGGGCTCAGCTTATCTAAAATGGACTTCAACCAATGCTTCGGGTATGGAAGCAGCCTGCCTTTCCGGACCAGTTATTATCAGTCGCGCCGGATCATTTATATCTGATGCCGAATGTAAAATTGCCGGACAATGCACCGATAAAGGCTATGAATTGAAATTTATTGCCAATCAAGCTGGCACAGAAATCTGCACCTTCTATCCCAAGAATAGCTCTGATAGTCTTTCTGGCACACCTTTCTCCGTCTCATTTAAAGTAGAAGCTCCATCGACTTGTGGAAATAATATCGTTGAAAACCAAGAAGAATGCGATTATGATCCGTCTTCAGGACAAATTAGTTATGTTCCATGTCCCACAAACAAAACTTGTAAAGACTGCAAATGTGTTTCACCTACTGCTAAAACTGACGGAAAATGTGGTTCTGCCGCGAGGACGTATTTATCCACGGAAACTAATTGGGGAAACTACACCTTCTGTGAAGCCGGTTCAACTGATCCGGCAAATCCGACTTTTCCCGGAACGGGCAATACGACTAGTTGGAGGTGTAAGAGTCTTAATGGTGGTGTGGATAGCGGTGAGTGTAAGGCAACAAGATCTGCTGTTGGCGCGCCCACTCCTGACGATTGGTCTTTGAGTATAAGTGCTGATCCCGCACTGGGAAATCCTTCCTTGAAAGTCAAGGTCAATTCTGGCTGGGTAAATAAAAATAACATTGAGATGTCAGTGACCACGACTAAACAAGATTGTGGCGCATCTGGAGTCACTCCTACTAATAATAAGCTCAGCAATGGTACGCTCAATAATTCTTTCGAATGCAACTATACCGCCGTAGGCGTATATTATCCAAGTGTTACCAAAAAAGACAATGCTCAAAATGAAAAGACGGCGACGACAAAAGTGGATGTAGTTAGCGCACCCATAGATGATAACTGTGCCTGGTCATCATCACTAAATATTACTCCGCAGCAAAGTAGCTATAAAGTTGGGGAGGAGGTGAGAGCTATTTTGTATGTTAGTACTGGATCGGTCAGTGACTTTGTTCTGTCTAATCGAAGTTGTGGATCAGCATCGGTAAGTCCTAAAGCGATTAGCAATACGAGTTTTTCTTGTACCTATTCAGAGCTGGGATCCTATTCTATTTCCGCTACAGTGAAGAAGAATGCCGGTTGCGCGAAGGACATTCAATCGGGTGGTGTTATTATTTCAAATAATAATCCCTCGACCTGCGAGCCTGATAATCCAGATTGTGCCGCTCACACTTGCAGTGATATCGTTTGTTTCGATGGTTGCGTGAGACGTCAGGGAACGAAGATTTGTCCTTAGCTCAGGAATTGAGTGTAATTATTTGGAAAGATTTTATCCCTTGGTTTGCGATGGAATGAGATAGAAATTTTTCTTGTGAGTTATAGCGAGACAGATGCTATTTAGATATATTTTATTTGTGATTTGTGCTATGCTATAATTATAAAAAATAAACTTAATCAAAACCCTGATTGAATTCTTTGCGTACGGAACTCAATCGGGTAAAAAATAAAATGGAACGAAAAAAAATCATCGCGATCGTTTTCTTTATCATTCTTGTTGTGGTAATTGTTTTTTTTGCCGCATGGGTCAAGAGTAAACCGACCAAGGAGCAAAGAGTCTTTGCGAGCAAGTTTGCACAGGACATGCAGACAGCAAAAAATGGAACGATTAATGGTACTATAGAGGAAATTACTGGCGAAAAAGTGGTCTTGCTCTCGGGCACAAAAATACGCACAGAGTTGAGTATAAATCAAGCCACACCGGTCATGTTTATGAATAAAGCAAAAAAAATGACTGCTGGCCAAATTTCCGATGTAAAAGTTGGCGATCTCGTTGATTTAAAGTATGACAGGAATACAAAATCAGTCGTTTTAATTATTAAATTCAAACCTTAGGCAAGTCCAACTTGCCCTTTTTAATTATTTAGTTGAAAGAAATGAATATAAAAAAAAGTTTAGTGAGAAAAAATAAATCGGCAAAAATTTCTTTGGTTGTGCTGTCAATCATGCTTCTTTTTGGAGCTGCAAACATTGCTCACGGAGAGGATAGTGGTTGTACTCCGGACTATTCTTGCGCTGCGTCCACCTGTCTTTTGGATACTTGCGTTGACCCTAATTGCGGCCAGATAATTTATGGGCAAAACACGGATCAGGCCTGTATGAGCAGTATGCCTTGTACTCAGACTTTGGCGGGGCCAATCGGCAATTGCACTGGCAATCCTACGACTCCAACGAACCCGGGTTCGCCCACACCTACCGATCCGACTCAATCCGGTGGTTCCGGCGGAAAAGCCAGCGCTGATGCGCTCACTAAGCCTGGCGATCTGCTTGTCTACATGGCTACCTATGGCACCTCTGAAGGGGAGGCTAAATATTTGGCGGAGTGTCAAATTGCTTATTCTCAAATCCAAGCCGATCTCACTGCTCAGGCTAGTGATACGAATTGGTATAGCGAATACATCGCAGAAATTAAAGTCCGAAATATGTCGGCTTTCTTGGAAGAAACCGTTGAAAACATGGGGGATGGTCTTAGCGGACAAGGAGCAATTGATTTTGTCAATAAATATGTCAATCCAATTTTAACTTCAAAAAATCTATTACCTTATTCTAGCGCAGAAACCACTGTTGTGATGGCAAAGCAAACGGGCAATGGAACATCATTGAATGATGACCGGGACAAACTTACTGCGTCTAAGATTAGCGGAATGTTTTCCAATACGGCGAGATATAACACGAATACGAGTCCCAATGTTTCAGGAACATATGGAAGCCGAGAAGAAGCGGAGGCAGTTTTAATCGCAAATGGTTATCATGACCCGATGTGTATTCCTCAGGCTTTGCCAGACCAAAGTCAACTATCGTGTTATTGGCTTGGAGGAATCGGCGCTACTTTGGTAAATTATTCCTTAACGCCAAATGAGTGGATAATTTATTCCTCCGGTACTGGAGCACCTGTCGGCACCACACCAACCACCACACCTACGGGGACACCAGCACTTTCCGCTAGCGTTACCAGTGGCGCGGCTCCTCTGAATAATGTCAGCTTCACCCTCACTAATGGTACAAATTGCATAAACTATAGATGTGGCGATGGTCTGTTTCCTACGGGCTATATTTATGAAAGATCTTTTACCTGTGATTATGCCACCGCAGGCAATTATGTAGCTAGTATTGAATGTGGAACAAACAAGATAGAAAAGACAATTACCGTGACTGATTCAACACGAACCAGCCCGACCACACCATCTGGAACACCTTCGTTTTCAGCTAGCACTACTAGTGGCCCAGCTCCTCTGGATGTTAGTTTCACCCTGACCAATGGCGCAAATTGCATAAATTATATGTGCGGAGTTGGTTTTGGTGCATCAGTGTATGACGTTGGAAAATCTTTCAGTTGCCATTATCCTACCGCCGGAAGCTATGTGGCTAGCATTGAATGTGGAGGAAGTAAGATAGAAAAGACAATTACCGTGACTGATTTATCACGAACCAGTCCGACCACACCATCCGGAACACCTTCATTTTCAGCCAGTGCTACTAGTGGCACCGCTCCCTTGAATGTTAATTTCACCCTGGCTAATGGCACAGGTTGCATCAATTATCTTTGTAGTCCCGGCGTGGGTACACAAAATTTTGTTTACGAACAATCTTTTAGCTGTAGCTACCCCACCGCCGGAAGTTATGTAGCTAGCATTGAATGTGGAGGAAATAAGATAGAAAAGACAATTACGGTGACTAATGACGCTCAATCATTAGGGACTAGTCCTACTTGTTCTGCTTCATTTTCTCCTACCGGATTTACCTCTCCCGGAACGGCCTATTTAACATTTAATTCTTCCGGAGCGGATAAACTAATTGGTGTTTGTACTGGCACTTGGCCAGTTCCTGAGGATAATTACGGTCTCTCCTACACCAATTATCCTTTTCCGTTCACTGCGGGACAATATGGAACAGAAACTTGCACCTTTACGCCCTACAAAGGCACAACCAGAGGAGCATCTTGTTCGGCTAATTTGACGGTTGGCTCTGGGACTTCTCGGGGGGTTAATAGTACACTTGAAATGCCGGAGACCCCAACTGTTAATCCGCCGAGCGGAAAGGTTTTCACTGTTTCTCCCGGTCAAGTCAGTGTTACAAGCAACAACGCGGTCAGAATCTATTATACATCTACTTTTTCTACAGATGGCAATCCTCCAGCAAACGATCCTTTGCCGTATGTGATTGACCCCAATCGTGGTGTTATTAGCGGTTCTGCCGGAACTATTAATTTGCAACACAAAGGTGGCGTGAAAACTATCTACAAATTAAGGATCCAGGCAGAAAACAGCAATGGAGCTGGAGGGGCAATAGATGTTTCCTATGAAGTAACGGGAAATACGGCTCCAACAAACCCAGATAGCACTAGTTGCGCCTCACAAACTTGCTCCGGAGTGACTTGTTATGATGGAGCGAATGCGGTTCGTGGCACTAAAACCAGTGGTTGTGCTACCGTGACCGCTAGCTTTAATCCAAGTAGAATAAATTCAGCTGCTGGCAGTCAGCCAACATCAGCAGAAATATCCTATTTAACTTGGAGTTCCAGTGGTGCTTCTAAGGTGGAAATCTTTTGCGATGGTCCAACTTTTA
The DNA here is from genome assembly GCA_049297495.1 of Candidatus Moraniibacteriota bacterium. Taxonomy (GTDB): domain Bacteria; phylum Patescibacteriota; class Minisyncoccia; order Moranbacterales; family UBA2206; genus UBA9630. The sequence continues at coordinate 17,181 of JBAQUL010000035.1, read as the reverse complement.
TTCCTCGTACTAATTGGTTTCTCAATACTGCTGCTTGGTATAACAGTCAAACAGCTTATCAAAAAACTGCCACTACTCCGGATGGTTATCCGGGTTGGTTTCCTCGTGGTACCTCTGATATTGAAACATGCACCTTCTATCCTACCAATTCAATTGATGGCAAAGCTGGTACGCCATTTTCTGCCAGTATCAATGTTGTAAATCCAAGCAGTTCCGGAACGGATTGTGAATGTTCAAATAATCTTGCTTTTAGCGGCGGTAGTGCTTGTACCGGCGGTACTTGCGATGGTTGTCATTGTGTTTATTCTGGTACTCCTCCAGCTACACCACCACCAGCAACCACCGGAGGGGACACTTCTGCATATAAATCAATTATGCAGTTTCAGCAGTCTTTGTGCCAGAGAGATTCTGCCGGTTATTGCTCAAGCTATGTACCGATCGTAACTGGTTTTAAAAATGCTTTTCCGCCAAGTACAAATAGTGCTCAAAGTGAACAACGTTTCTATAGAACAGTTTTTGGTTACACAGCAGAGTCTAATAGTGTGCGAATTTCTTATTCAGAAGGAGAGATGGACAAATTCAAAGTATATATTCCAGCAAGTGCTACGGATATAAATCTCACTCTGTATAATTCTCAGAGAAATGGATCTGGCGCTTATCTTTACGCTGTCGCTCGCTCCGGTGAGACGCCGCAAGGAGATTATAGCGATATAAGTCAACTGGACAATGCCTCAAGTGCTGCTGGAACGCTGAGCGATATAACAAACAGGGATAATGTTACTAGCTTCAGTGGTGGAATGACCCGTATTCTAGATGGTCCAGTAAACAACTTCCAGGGTGGTTGGGTGTATGTCAAAATTATCAGATCGAATGTCAGTATTGGATCAATATCTTTTTCTACAACTGTCAACTCACAAAACTATCCTACTTGGTATAATGGTTTAACAACCAATAATGGCTGGCTAGCTGATGGAGATCCGGCTGAAATAATTAATTCAGAAATATCTTCTCCTGGTAGAGGTCCGACACCGACCGGAGCAGCTGTTTGTGGCAATGCCATTTTGGAGAACCAAGAAGAATGTGACTACACTTCTTCATCGCAAGCAGGCAGCTATGCCGCATGTCCGACAGGAAAAACTTGTCAAAATTGCACGTGCGTGAATGCGAGCAGGGCTACTGTATGCCAACCTGACAATTCTGATTGCGCAGCACATACTTGCGATGACATTTATTGCTTCGACGGTTGCGAACGAAAAAAGGGTACGAAAAATTGCCCGTAGGTGGGGATAAATAGTTTCCAACGAAGTGGCGCAGTAAAGCTTTTGATGCGGAATGGGAATGGTTTTTCGATTTTTGCACTCCGTGATTTGTCGCGGAGTGCATAGGGTTTTTGTGTTGATATTTAATCCCCCCACTCAGCCAGCTGGCGGATTCTGCCTTCGTTGAAACTTCGGCAGACAAGTCGGCGGACGAGCTAATTTTGAGTAAATTCTCTGTAACTTGCCACAAATAGGGTCCAGGGCTTTATACCTTTAATTCAATTTTTTTTAGGTAAACTAATCAAATAATTAAATAAAATGAAAAAAGAATTAGTTGGGAACGGGCAAAGAAAACAAGCTAACAAAAAAAAGTTTATTTATTTTGCCTTGGTGGCATTTTTTTTGTCTATGACTGGTTGGACGATTATGCAAAAAAACAACCAGCCAATCGTTTCGGCTGATTCGGGGGAAGTATTGGGAAAGGAAAAGGCAACTAAGCGACTCTATATTTTTCGTGATGATCAAAATCAAGGATCAAACGGCCTCTTTTCTTTGGCTAAAGGTATGGAGCCTTCGATTTGGCTTCAAGGCGATAATGTGAGCGGGGAAGTCAGCGTCTCAGTCTATCGCGGCGATGAGGACGCGCTTAAAAACTTTTTGGTATACAAGGACAAAGAGAATGGTTTTGAGAAAAAAAATGATTTTTCCAATCTGGATGGTTACGCCTCCGTTGCAAATTTCTCGGAAAGTATTGCCAATAAAGAACGGCGTAAAGTTATTTTGCCGATTGCGGAAACTGGTGTTTGGATTGTGCAAGTGAAACAGGGCGATGTGCGAACTGAGGCACTTCTTCTGGTTTCAGATTTTTCTGCCTTAGTGAAAGAAGGGGATGGGAAATTGGTTTTTTGGGCTCAAAATCGTGCTAGTGGAAAAAGCCTCCCAGATGTTTTATTGACTACTTTTAATCTGCGAGAAAAAGCGGAAAAGCTGGACGAATTGAAAACTAATTCAATGGGAATTGCTGAAATGAAAATTGATGAAAAGGCAGACGTGGCTATTTTAAAAAATGGTTCAGACTTGGCTCTCATACCGCTCAATTTGACTTCTCTTGATTATCGTTGGTCAGTATTCAAGGAAAAAGTTATTGATCCAAAATATTTTACCTTTACGGATCGTCCACTTTATCGTCCAGGAGACACTGTGCATTTCAAATCAATTTTGCGTAATGATGATGATGTCGCCTACTCGATTGTTTCTGGTAGGGCGCGTGTCAGTGTTTTTTCTGGCTGGGGAGAGGACAAAAAAATGGTCTATGAAAAGACATTGACACTTTCGGAATATGGAGCGATTGATGATACTTTTAGTCTTCCGCCGGACGTGGAAGTGGGCGAATATTATTTAGCCATTAAACGTGAGGGTAGTTCCGATGAAAATGATGGCTATACTCAAGCGAATTTTAGCGTACAAGAATTTCGCAAACCAGAATATAGCTTGGATATTGAGCCGGAAAAGGAGGTCTATATTGTCGGAGACGAAATGCGCTTTACCATTAAGGGAGAATATTTTTCTGGAGAAGCTTTAGGTGGAGAAAAGGTGAGTTATGCAGTGAAGTCAAATAATTTTTACGAATATGATTATTTGGATAGCAAGGAGAATGCACTTAATAGTAAATATCAATATTATGGAGGATATGCTGGGCGATTAATTTCGGAAGCCGAGGTGGTGCTTGATCAAAATGGCGAGGCGGAAATTGTTGTTGCGGCGCAAGTTCCTGACGGGGCGGTTGGAAATCAGGTCGTTTCTTTTGAAGTTAATTTTGAAAAAGGTGGAGGCGAACCGGTTTTTGATCGCAAAAATGTGCTCATGTACGCTGGTGATTTTGGTATTTATCGCAAGAGTAATGATTGGAGCTATGCGGCAAAAATTGGAGAAAAAGCTCAAATTCCCTTGACGATTATCCCATATGTCGAAAATGCATCTGTAAAAAATATCGCAGTCAGCGCTACGGGAGAGCGAGAGTATTGGGATGAGGTTCGTGAAACGGAAGACACGCCCCTGAGTTACAAGAGAAACAGTAGCCCGTTGCCAGAATTAAAAGCTACTTCTGATAAGGATGGGAATGTGACATTGACTTTTGTACCTGACAAGCCAGGATCATATCAATACAATGTGAAAGCGGTGGATGCGCGAGGCAACTCGGTGTATCGTGAAGTGTGGCTTTGGGTGCCAGAAGAAAACGGCTTTTTCTATTCTTTCTCGGATGATAATGAAGGAGCTGACCAGGGAATTATTGTTAAAGCCGATAAGAAAAGTTATGAACCTGGTGAGAAAGCGCGAGTAACAATTTCTTCCAATGCGCCCAATCGCGATGTATTTGTGTCCGTTGAAAGAGGTCGGATGGATCGCTATCAAATTGTCAGTTTGAATGGTCGTTCCAAAACAGTCGAGTTTGATCTGTCGGATGTGGACATGCCAAATCGATTCATTTCTGCAACAACTTTTGCTAATGGGAAATATTACCATAGCGAAGAAAAAATTCTGGTATCAGCGGAAAAGAAGCGAATTGATTTGAAAATTAAGCCTGATCGTGAGACTTATGGACCCGGGGATGATATTTCAATTGAGGTTGAAACGAGAGATCAAAAAGGTGCTCCGCTTGAAGCGGATGTGGCGCTTTTTGGGGTTGATAAGGCAATATACGAATTGTCGGATAGTCGCAATGGTGATATTTTTGAGGAATTTTATCGTGAGCGCTACAACGATACTCAAGAATCTCATTCGCTAAAAGGCATCGTTGCATATGGCGCGGAGCGTGGTGGCTGTTTTGCAGCTGGAACGCCAGTATTGCTTCCCGATGGTGAGCAAAAATCGATTGAAGATATTCAGGAAGGAGATCTGGTGTTAACAAGAAAAAGTGAAACTGATGCAGAATTGGTGCCAGCCTCAGTCGTTAGCACGCACGCCTTGAGTGTAAATGGCATTTTGATTATCAATGGTGATTTGCGAGTGACTCCAATTCATCGGATGTTTGTGAATGATGGGTGGCAGGAAGCGGGGAATATTCAAGTTGGTGATCAGTTGGTCAAAGCTGATGGCACGCAGGAGCGAGTGGATTCAATTGAGTGGTTGAGACAAAAAACGAATGTCTATAATCTGACCATTAAAGATCAACATACTTTTTTCGCCAGGGGAGTTTGGGTGCATAATGATAAGGGTGGTGGAGGACGTTCGGTTTTTCGCGATACGGCATATTGGAATCCGGCTATTCGCACTGGCGCTGATGGAAAGGCTAGGGTAACTTTTCGTCTGCCGGATAATTTGACCACTTGGGTTTTGGCGAGTTATGCCGAAACAAAGGATAGTAAAGTTGGTCAGGCAACCAAGGAGGTTAAGGTTACAAAAAGTGTAATTTTGCGCCCAATTTTACCAAATATTTTCCGAATAGGGGATGAAGTAATCCTCTCGGCGTTATTGCAGAACTTCTCAGGCGAGAAAGGTTCCTATCTGACTAATCTGCAATTTTCTGGTGGCAAGGTGGTGAAAGGAACGAATCAGAAAATTGAATTGAATAGCGGAGAATCAAAAGAAATCTATTTCACAGTTGCACCGGAAAAGGAGCTAGAAGCGGCTGAGCTAATTTTTTCAGCCACTGGCAAGGACGAACGCAATTCGGACAAGGTCACCTTAGTTGCGCCAGTCTATTCGGCGGGGTATCGAGTATCGCGTTCCTTTGTAGGAAGCGATAAGGTCGCCGCAAATTATGAATTTTCAGATGACGCTGATCCGGAAAAATCAACCCTGAAAGTTTCTCTGGCGCCTAATCTTCTTGGCACGATTCCAGACGCGATGGAATATTTAGTTAGCTATCCCTATGGTTGCATTGAGCAGACAATGAGTCGCTTAGTGCCTGTGGTTGTGGCACAAAAGAATAAGGATTTGTATCAGAAAGCTTTGGAAAACAAAGATATGCCCGAACTTTTGCATAAGGGGCTTTTGCGTCTGAGGGAGCATCAATTGGAAAACGGTGGTTTCTCTTGGTGGTGGAAAGATGGAGCCGATCCGTTTATTTCCTGGTACGTGGCGAGATATTTGGAAGGGATCAGGAGTATGCCAGACTTGAAGCAGGAGGACAGGAATTTAGCCAATGAGGTGGCTAATAAATTAAGTGGCTATTTGGAGGGTGGCGATTTCCGCTGGTCCGAGCAGACTTTTGTAGGAAAAAATGAACAGGAAAAGGCTATACTTGTGAAGGAACGGCAGATTTTACGTACTTCCGGATTGGGATATATCGGAAATGATCAATCAGCTATTTTTGACTTAGTCGGGGTTCGTCCGGAACTATTGGCGATAGCGGTCTCGCATAACGTCAAAAACGGCTTTGTGAACCCGGCGCAAAATGGACTCAGTCAGCTTCTCGCAATTCAAAAAGCTGATCCTTCCGGTGGAGTTTATTGGGAGGCTGGTCCGCGGAGTCGCTTCGGAAGCAATGACGCCTCAACTGCCTTTGCACTTCAGGCATTAATTGCCGCGGGAGACAAGAGTGGTGCGGCAGAAAAAGCGGCTCGCTTTTTGGCGAACAATCGTCAGAAGAATTATTGGTCCAATACTTTTGCCACTGCTCAGGTGATTGAAGCGATCACTGCATTCACGCAAAAAAACGGCGGAGCGAATCCGAATTATTCCTACCAGATTTTTGCTGGAGAAAAAATGATTGCAAAAGACTTGGTGAATGATTTTCGTGATCGAAAGGAAATCTCGATATCACTGAAAGATTTGGCAGCCAAAAAGGGCGCACTTTCCGTCAAGCTGTCTGGTAGTGGGGAGGCCTATTTGGTGGCAGTGTTAGATGAATTTAGGACAAAGAAAAATGCCGCAGCGGAGTATAAGGGGATAAAAATTACGCGCGAATATATTCCGGAAAAAGGCAAGAGTAATATTGGAATTGGTGACACCGTTACGGTGCGCATCAAGATTGAGAATCAATCCAAGCTAAATGATTATCTGGTTATCAAGGATGAGCTTCCAGCTGGCTTGGTTCCGGTCAATCGCGAGTTCAAAAATACCCAGGGCGTTGCTGGTGTGCTTGGCATGAATGTTCCTTACGGAATGGAGATTGGGAAGGCCGATGTTACGTTTGCGGCCTATGGTAGCAACCAAAGCATTTATGAGTATTCGGCAAGAGTAGTATCGGCTGGATCATTTTTCATTCCGCCAGTTCAAGCGGCTCTGATGTATTCGCCGGAAGTGTATGGCATCTCAGAAACGGACCAATTGAAAATAGATGTTAAAAGTAATAAATCAATCGTTGGAACATCTTTAAAAAAGGTTATCGGAGACAAAGTGGTATTTTTTATTCTGCTAATCTTCCTCTCGCTTTTGATTGGTGGCGGAATTAGCGGGTGGCTCTATTATAATCGTAAACAAAAGAGTCTCGGGAATCAGGGTGTGAAAAACCAAATAGACTCTTTTTCTGGCGTGGAAAAAGCAGAAACTGAGAAAAAGACCGACGTATGAAAAAGGTATTAATAACTCTACTTTTGGCCTTATTTGCCATTGGTTTTTTCTGGACATTTTCTCTCTCAGGGCAACGCACTATTCAAAAAAAAGATGATCAATCGGCGGCTGGTGTTCATGCTGATCGTGTGATTCAGCCGGAACTGGTGCAGGTTCTTCCTCCAGATGAGAAAACCAAAATCTTTGTCGAAAAACAAGTTGTGGGCGGGGTTGTTCCCCATCACTTGCTTGCTGCAGCATCCTTGGCGGAATTTTTTTCGGCCCTTTTGAAATCAAAAAATCCACCAGCAACGATCATTATTATTGGTCCAAATCATGTGGAAGCAGGGAAGGGCCAAGTTATTACGGGAAAATATGCATGGGGCACTCCATTTGGCAATTTGGAAACAGATGTGGAACTGGTGGACACACTAGTGAAAAATGGCGTGGCGGTGCTTGATGAAGAATCGCTTGAAAATGAGCACGCCATATATTCTCTCACAACGTTTTCCAAATATTTTTTACCTAAAACTAAGATTGTGCCCTTGGCCTTGAGTGCCAATCTGACGCTGGATGATGCGAAGGCATTGGGCAAAAAAATTGCTCAAATAGCCGGAGAGGGGACGATCGTGGTTGGCTCAATTGATTTTTCACATTACCTCTCCACAGAAAAATCAAATCAAAAAGATCAAGAGACGTTGGAAGCTATCGGAAAAAAAGACTACCGCTTATTGGAGTTATATGGAAATGATCATCTTGATTCTCCTGATGCGCTTATTGCCGTTTTGAGTTTTGTGGAAGAAAGAAGTGGAGGAAAAAATGTGCTGGAAATGATTCGCCATACTAATTCTGGTTTGATGCAAGGAAAGGAAAGTGCCCCGGGAACGAGTCATTTTGAGTTGGGCTTTACTTTGGGAGAATAGTTTTGCTCTTAATTAAAAGCTTTTTTGGGCTTCATAATAAAGTTATTTGAAGCTTTTTGTTGTGACTATTGACAGAAGATTGATTATGGGTAAAATTAAATTAGCACTCTTGACACGTGAGTGCTAATAATCTAAAATAGAGTTATGGAAGAAAGGCAACAAAAAATTTTGGCGGCAGTAGTGGAAGAATATACGGCCACAGCAGTGGCGGTTGGTTCGAAAGTTTTGGCGGATAAATATGTCCATGGCTTGAGTTCGGCAACAATCAGGAATGATATGGCAGAGCTCGAAAAAGACGGTTTTCTCTATCAACCTCACACGAGCGCTGGACGGATTCCGACTGACAAGGGTTATCGCTATTTTGTCGAAGAGATTATGGCTGAGCAAGAGCTGAGCCTTGCAGAACAGAAAAAGATGCAAGTCGAACTTCTGAAGATGAAAGCACAAAACAATCGACTTTCCCGTGCGACCGCTAAACTTCTTTCCTCTTTGAGTGGCAGTCTCGCGGTGACCGGCTTTGAAAAGGAATTCTATGATTTTGGCATAAAGGAACTTTTAGAAAATCCGGAATTTCAAGAAATTGATGAGTTTTGCAAGGTGGCGGAAGCACTGGATTACATTGATGAAAACGTGGAGGCGATTCTCAAAAAAATTAAACTGGGAGAAACGAAGATTTTTATTGGCAAAGAAAATCCGATCAAAGGCATTTCCAACTGTTCCATGATTGTTTCGCCCTATGAAACGCAAGAAGGAGAAAAAGGACTCCTGGCGATCATCGGACCAAAACGGATGAAATATGCCAAGAACAAATCTCTGATGGAATATATGAAGAAATTTCTAAGTTCGAGCGCGGTAATTTTAATTGTTATAAATTATATCTAAAAACATGACCGAGGAAAAAAATATTGAAGAAAAAAAAGAAAATAATGAAGTTGAAGAAAAAGAGCTGACAGATAAAGTTAATGAAATCGAAAAGAAAGTAGATGTGAAAAAAGATATCAAGAAATTTTTTAAAAAAGCCGAAAAGAAGGAGAGTAAAGAAGAAGAGTATCTGCTTGGTTGGCGACGGTGCATGGCGGATTTTGAAAACTATAAAAAACGACAACAGGAAAGTCAGAAAAGTATTGGAGAATATCTGAAAGAAGACTCGGCCTTGCAGATTATTCCAGTGATTGATAATTTCCACAGCGCAACTGAGCACATTCCGGAGGAACAAAAAAATGTTCCCTGGGTAGTAGGAATCATGTATATCCAAAAGCAACTCGAGGATGTCCTCAAAGAAAACGGCGTTATTGAAATGGATGTGAAGGTGGGGGATGAGTTTGATCCAAATTTGCATGAAGCTATTGCCAGTAACCCTACCTACGCCGAGGCTTCGGCAGGCAAGCAGGAAACAGTGAACAGTGATCAGGAAGCAGAAAAGAAGGAGCTTGAGAATAAAATTAAAAAAGTTGTCTTGAAAGGGTATAAATTAGGAGAGAAAGTAATCCGTGCGGCGCGGGTAATCGTAGAATAAGTAGAATGCATAATGTAGCATGTATGATGTATTAAGTATTAGAGTGCAAAGGATAGTTTAATTATAAATGTTCGATATTTAATACTTGCTACATAATACCTAATACATGATACATAATTAAGAAAGGAGGTGAATAATATGAACAGAGGAATTATTCAATGGTCTCCGATGAGGGATCTTAACCGATTTTTTGAAGAAGATATGTGGGAAGGGGTGAATTTCACTCCAGCAGTGGATGTCTATCAAGACAGAGACAACGTGATTGTCGAAACTCCGCTGGCTGGTGTTGATCCGGAGAAAGTGGAGATTTCCGTCGAGAATGATGTGCTCACCATTTCTGGCGCCACCGAGGGAAAGAAAGAGGTGAAGCGCGAGGATTATTATCGCAAAGAAGTGCGCTCAGGCTCTTTTTCTCGCTCTGTGATTCTCCCAATGTCGGTGAAAGCTGACATGGCCGAAGCTCACTCCGAGCAGGGAATGCTTAAAATTATTATTCCCAAAGCTGATGAGGTGAAGCCAAAAAGAATTGCGGTTAAGGTCAAATAAAATCGTCTGACCTTAGGCCATCGGAAGATTCCGGTGGCTGATAGGTTAGAGGATTGGAGAATGACAAAGTTCTAATTTCAAATGTCAAACAAAGCTCAAAATCCAAATTTCTAATGACAAAGTATTTTTTATGATTTAGACATTGGACATTAGTTATTGATTGGAAATTTGTAATTTGGATTTTGAAATTTATAAGTAACAAAATTATTTAATCAAAGCGTATTTCGCATCGAAAGATGCTAGATGTCGCTAATCAATAGGTATGGCAAAGATATTAGGCATCGATTTGGGGACGACCAATTCTGCAATGGCAATTGTGGAAGGTGGATCACCCAGTATTGTGGAAAACAAGGAGGGCAATCGCACAACACCATCTATGGTGGCGATTTCCAAATCTAACGAACGACTCGTTGGGCTTTTGGCCAAACGTCAATCTGTGACCAATCCCAACAATACACTCTATTCCATTAAACGTCTCATCGGACGAAAGTTTGAGGACGACGAAGTGGTGCGCGATTTGAAACTGCTTCCGTATAAGATTGTGAAAGCGAATGGTGGCGTGAAAGTTGAGATGGGGGGTAAGGAATATACTCCGCAAGAAATCTCCGCTATGATTCTTTCCAAGATGAAAGCGGACGCCGAAGAAAAATTGGGCGAGAAAATCACGGAAGCCGTGATCACAGTGCCTGCTTATTTTGACGATGCGCAAAGAAAAGCCACTAAAGAAGCGGGCGAAATTGCGGGACTCAATGTTCGCCGAATTATCAACGAACCAACAGCGGCTGCTCTCGCTTATGGATTCAACAAGAAGAAAGACGAGAAAATTGCGGTCTATGACTTGGGTGGCGGAACTTTTGACATTTCCATTTTAGAGGTGTCTGAAGACACGGTTGAGGTGAAATCAACTAATGGTGACACGCATCTTGGAGGAGACGACTTTGATCAAATCATCATCAACTGGATCATTGATGAGTTCAAAAAACAAGAAGCGATCGATCTTTCCAAAGATTCCTTGGCTTTGCAGAGAATCAAGGAAGCAGCCGAAAAAGCGAAGATTGAACTTTCAACAGCGATGGAATCAGAAATCAATCAACCGTTCATCACAACGGACGCCAATGGTCCAAAGCATCTCGTGATGAAATTGACTCGTTCAAAATTGGAAGAATTAGTGGGCGACCTTGTGCAAAAAACACTTGAGCCAACTAAAAAAGCGCTCGCTGATGCGAAACTATCTGTTTCTGACATCAATGAGGTTGTCTTGGTCGGAGGAATGACCAGGATGCCACTCGTGCTTGCCACAGTCGAAAAGTTCTTTGGCAAAAAACCCAATATCACTGTGAATCCTGATGAGGTGGTTGCGCTTGGCGCCGCTATTCAAGGTGGAGTTTTGCAGGGTGATGTGAAAGATGTGCTTTTGCTTGATGTGACACCGTTGACATTCGGAATCGAAACAATGGGAGGTGTGAGAACACCACTTATTGACCGAAACACGACAATTCCAACATCAAAATCCCAAGTCTTCTCAACCGCTGCTGACAATCAACCATCAGTTGAGATTCATGTTCTCCAAGGCGAAAGAGAAATGGCCGCAGACAACAAAACGCTCGGCCGGTTTATCCTTGATGGTATTCCACCATCACCACGGGGCATCCCACAAGTCGAAGTGACTTTTGACATTGATGCTAACGGAATTCTCAACGTCAAAGCCAAAGACAAAGCGACAAACAAGGAACAATCCATCCGCATTGAAGCGTCCACTGGACTTTCCAAAGAGGAAATCGAAAAGATGAAAAAAGACGCGGAAGTCCACGCCGAAGAAGACAAGAAAAAGAAAGAAGCCATCGAAGCCAAAAATATGGCCGACACACTTGTCTACACAACCGAAAAGGCTCTGCGCGATGCCGGAGACAAAATCACGGCTGATGAGAAAAAACCAGTCGAAGAAAAAATCGAGGCGCTAAAGAAAGTTAAGGATGGCGATGACTCTGAGGCAATCAAGAAAGCTACCGAGGAACTTTCGCAGGAGGCGCAGAAGATTGGGGAGAAGCTTTATAAAGCCGCCTCCGCTGAAGCTACGGCGAGCCAAGGGCAGTCAGCTACTCCTGAAGGTGAGGCTCCAAAAGAAGAAGTGAAAGATGCGGAGACTAAGGATGAGCCGAAGAGTGAAGAGGCTAAAAAAGAATAATAGACTTTAAAAAAGAGTCCCGCTTGAGCGGGGCTCTTTAAAAAATATGGAAAAAAATCTTGACCAATTTCTTGAAAAACACAATAAAACAAAAAAAGAATTTACTGACAGTGGCTATGTCTGGGATGATCTTTTGAAGATTGCAGAAGATTACAAAGAGTCGTTAAGAGACCTAGAGCCAGTTGCTAAGTATTTTGTTGAGAGAATAAAAGAATTGGAGGGTGTTCACTCCGTTTGGTATAGATTAAAAGACCAGGAGCATTTGATTGAGAAAATTATACGTAAACATAAGGAAGATGTCGACAAAAATGAAAAAGATGAAAGTATAAAAATCAGAAAAATTACTCTGGAAAATTATAAAAGTGAGATCACGGATTTAATTGGGATTAGGATATTGCATTTATTTAAAGAGGATTGGTCGGGAATTCATGAGTTCATTGGTCATTTATGGGATATAAAAGGTAGGCCAATCGCGTACATAAGAGACGGGGATGATTCGGATTATGTGAAAATTTTTGAGGAAAAAGGCTGTGAGATTAACAGAGAAAGACGTTATAGGTCGGTACATTATATAATTAAATCTAAGCCATATAAAGAGCTTTATGTTTCTGAGATTCAAGTGAGAACTATATTTGAAGAAGGATGGAGTGCAATTGATCATGAAGTCATATATCCAACAAAGGGAAATGATATTTTAGTAAAGCAATTGTCAATTCTCAATAGATTGGCGGGTGCGGCAGATGAGATGGGGTCGTTTGTTAGATTTCTAAAAGACTATCAAGAAAAAAATAAAAAAGAAGTAATAGAATTTAAAAAAGAGATTGAAGAGCTTAAAAAGACCCAGCCTGATGCTGCTAAGAAAATAGAGGAATCAGTTGGTTCTCTTCTTGATTTTCGAAGTTCTTTGATGGGAATTGCTAATCCGATGTATAGTGTTATTGACGGGAGCAAGCTAATGAATTCTCTTAATATGGAAACTCATCTAGGTGCGTTATCGAAAATGGCAGAATCTTCCCGAAGGGCTTTTGAATCATTTGGTTTATCCAATAAGACAGACGCTGCGACTCTATTGAAACCTGGCAATTCATATAATGAAGGAATGACAATATTAGGTAGCGATATAAATGAAAATAAATAAAAATTATGAATTTCAAACACGTCAAAACCTGAATTCACCTCACCCTAACCCTCTCCTTGGCAAGGAGAGGGGGCAAAATGCTATAATACAGATATTAGAAAACGAACTAAATTTTCATCAAAAAGTATGGTAAAAAATGTATTAATATTAGTCTCCGGTCTTCCAGCGACAGGGAAAACAACACTGTCCAAGAAGATTTCTGAAGAATTTAATATTCCTCTGGCAAGTGCAGATGCTATTAAAGAAACGATATGGAGCACCTTGGGGCATGATTTTGACTTCGAGTTTAATGATAAAATTGGCAGAACCACCTTTGAATTATTGTTTTATTTTATCGAAGCTTCGCTGTCAAAAGGAAAATCACTGGTCGTGGAAGCGCATTTCAATCCAGAACGCAATAACCTCAGGATTAATGAGCTCAAGAAAAAATTTGGCACAAAGCTGGTGCAGATTTATTGTGACTGTGAAACGGAAGCTTTGCGGAAAAGATTCAAGGAGCGGACGAAAAAAGATTCTTATCATGCCGGGCATAAACACACAATTGAACTTTATGGAGAAGGGAGAATTTTGAATAGCTTGGGAAATAAGAATAAGAGATTGGAGATAGATGGCGCTACATATGAGCTCGACACAACAAATCCAGAAAAAATTGATTATGAAAAATTATTTGGATTCATAAAAAGCAATAGTTAAAACATAAACATATGAACTTCAAACACTTCGAAGCCTAAATCCACCTCACCCTAGCCCTCTCCTTAGTAAGGAGAGGGGATGAAAGGCAGAGATATTGGATTAATTTATGGTGATGTTTGCGCGGGAGGATGTTAAAGTGAGCCTTCTCCTTACTAAGGAGAAGGTGGCCGTAGGCCGGATGAGGTGGATTCCTTGGATTTTTAGGAAACCTAAAATCAATGACAAAAATATATAACAAAACAAAAGCTAAAGAAAATCGAAGGAACTTAAGAAAAGCGCAAACCGAGGAAGAATTAATTTTTTGGGCGCATGTGAAGGACAGAAGATTCCACGGGCATAAATTTAGAAGGCAATATTCAGTCGGAAATTACATTGCGGATTTTTATTGTCCAAAACTGAAACTGGTCGTAGAATTAGATGGTGGTCAACATTTTGAGGAAGATAAAATAAAATACGATTTAGCAAGAACGGAATATTTCAAGAGTCTAGGAATGGATGTGAAAAGATATACAAATTTGGATATTAAAAATAACTTGATTGCGGTGATGGATGATTTGTTTGAGTTTTGTGGTGAAAGAGATAAATCTTAATCAAATCCACCTCACCCTAACCCTCTCCTTGGCAAGGAGAGGGGACAAATGTAGAACTTATGAAAACAATTTTTCGAAAATACAAGAGTGAAGATCGCAAGCGCTTGGAGGAATTGATCCAGCTTTTTTCTCAGGAAGAAAGAGGCGAGAAGATGCCGAAGAGATTTATTAACAAGACCATCAATGAATTTGCTAAGTCTCCACTAAGAGGCGCAATCTATGTCTTTGTCCTAGAGAAAAAGATGATTGGTTATGCCATCTCGTCCAATTATTGGAGTATTAGTGTGGGTGGAAATTATGCGGCTATTGACGAACTTTTTGTGGATGTAGCTTGGCGTAGAAGAGGCATTGCCACCGCTTTTATTAAATATCTGGAAAAAAACGCCAAAAAGACTTTTGTGGCAATTTCTTTGGAGGTGGGATTGAAAAATAAGAAAGCCAAAAAATTGTATCAAAAATTAGGTTTCAAACAAGAAGGCTACCAATTTATGCTTAAGACATTAAAAAATAAGTAACAATAATATGACCGAACAAAAACTGGGGCAAACAATTCAATCTATCATTGGGGATTATAAAACTTTTCTAGATGAGGTTTTTCAAAATCTAACAGAGACTGGATTTTCCTTGGACGAATTCAAGGAATTGGACCATATCGCCTATCGAACAGAGAGCCTCGAGAGCTATGAAAAAATTAAAAAAGGCTTGCTTGAATTTTCGCAAAACTATAGCGACAAGATATTTGGTGGTCGGCCGGTTCTAGTCTGTCGCTTGAAAAAACCGCTGGCGTATAATAGTCTTGTAATAGAAAGCATTGAAGTGCTAGCGCCGAAGAGGGATAATAAATTCAAAGAAGGGTTGGAGCACGCAGAATTTGTGACAAAAACTGCGCTTTTGGAATTTCGAGAAAAACACAACAACATTCCTTTTAATCTGGATGCTTATGCGCGAGAAGATAATCCAGAGCTCACAGTTGAGTTTAAAAATTGCGCCGTAAAATTTCACACGCAGAGCCTTTTGCAAGTGCGAGGAATGTAAAATTTTAATAATATGAATCTATATGTTGTTCGTCATGGGGAGACGGTGGATAATGCTCGGCGGATCTTGCAAGGGCATCTTCCCGGGAAGCTTTCCGGGAAAGGTTTGCGTCAGGCGGAAAAGGTGGCAATGAGACTAAAAGGTGTTAAATTTGATTTCATCTATAGCAGTGATCTCAAAAGAGTGGTGGATACGACGAAAAAAATCGTGGTTCATCACAAGGCCCCGATATTTTTCAAGGAAAGCTTGCGAGAAAGATATATGGGAATTTATCAAGGGAGAAGTGCGGATGAGGTTGATGCGGATGCTCGGTGTGGAAACGACTGACGCGATGCGCGTGCGAGTTCATGATGCGGTTGATGAGATATTTGAAAAGCATCCTCACTCAAATGTGCTCATTGTTTCCCATGGAGGATTTAGTCGCGTGTTGCATATGATAATGCTCGGAATTCCAACCGAGAGATTTCGCGAAGTAGAAAAACCCAAAAATACTTCAGTCTATATCTATGAGTTGGAAGAAAACTTGAAAGGAAAAATAGTTTTGGAAAATTGCATAAAGCATTTAGAGGAAATTTAAAAATTAAAATAGCCCGCTGTCATAATAACAACGGGCTATTGGTTGACGAGGACAATCCCTCGTTTTTATCTTTCGCAGAGATGCTTGAGTTTTAGAAATTCCCCGAAAGTCATCCCTGGCATTGAAACGCCACGAGCTTTTGGCGCATAATTTCCATGATAATCCGAGCTGGAAATTCTGCGCAGATTGTATTTTTCAATCAGTCGCTTTGCCTCATTGGCGAAATAGGTAACCGTAGGATCATCCTCAGGATATGGATAGTGATATTCTGCTCCCTTGAGGCCAAGGTCAATCATGAGCTCAAAGGCATCTTGCAATTGTTTTATCGTGGCCTTTCCCTCCACACTGTATCTCGAAAAGAATCCCGGATGGGCAAAAATGGGAGTGGCCCCAATTTCACTGATGAAATTCATTCCCTCCTCAAGCGTCATCAGCTCTCCTCTGGAAAGCAAGCGCCATACGGGAGAGGGGTTTCCGAAAATTGCTTGACGGACGGCGGGAAAAGGAAAGCCCAATGTGTTAATCAGATAATTGGTCAATGGCAGTGTGAAATTGGCTCGTCCCTTTCTATTTGTGATTTGTCTGATCTTTTCTGTGGTAAGGTTGATGTTAAAAGTTTTATTAACATCAATCAGAACTTCTTCGAAATACCGATCATATGCATCGCAGTTTCTTTGCAGTCCTTTTTCGATTTGAGTTATTTTCTTGGGGTCAAATCCAATTGCTAAGACGTGGATGCAAAATGTCTCATCAAGACAAGTCGAAACTTCAATACCGGATATTGATTCGATCCCGGCATCTTTGGCGGCAGTTTGGAACTCCTCTGTTCCCTCGCTCGTGTCATGGTTGCAAAGGCATGCGCCTTTGACATTGGCCTCAACTAATGCCTGAATGAGGCCTGCCATATCCTTTTCTCCATCTGAATAGTCTGTGTGCAAATGCATTGCTATCGACATGCGTTATATCCTTTCTTGGCTTATGTTAATGTGCGATATCCCAGCATAAGACATTATCGCCAGTTTGTCCAGAGTTTTGGGCTTTTGACCGAAAGAAGGCTTTTAATATGGAAATATTGTCCTGGTCGCATTTTGTACATTTTGTGTATAGTTAACAGTCAAGGGTAACACTTTCCAAGTATTTCTCATGAGGAGTAAGTCCGTTAAGAGTTAAATGAATCCTTTCAAAATTGTAAAATTCCAACCACTCATAAGCTGTTTTCCAAATCC
>JBAQUL010000034.1:0-2346 GCA_049297495.1 Candidatus Moraniibacteriota bacterium | reverse complement strand
GTTGTGCGATGTGTCACGTGCGGCGGGTTAAGGGTGGTTCTATTCTGAAATGAGAGAGCCCCCTTCGCATAGCTTCACGTTATGGCGAAATGGAACAAGCGGAGCGCGTGACATTTCGCCATAACGTCACCCATATCTGAAGTTTTTGCCTCGTTTCCTTAATGTTATATCAAAAGAGCTAAAGAGGCAAAAATTTGGGTGGAAGAAATTTGCACTCCTTATTATTCAATTTTGATGCAAATTTCTGTAACCAGATATGAGTTGTTAGGCGATGTAATTTTTTCTCATCCTTATTATTCGTTTCCTTCTGGTCTTCTTTTTTATAAAATTGTGCAAAATAAGATTTTCTGTTTTGGGCTTTGGGCAGAGGGGAATTAAAGGGGTGAATGCCCAAAGCCCAAAACTCCTTATTATTTGGCTTAATTTAGCTATTATTATGTTTTTCAAAACGGTCAAAACGCGATGACGACTGTACAGCGCTTGACAAATAATATATATTACTTGTATATTTACATGTTAGTACCTTAAAAACTACGAGATTTCTTCACGAGGGTGTGATATAAAGCGCTTTCCACTTCCACGGCATGTGGAAGTACCAGTAAATCTTTTTTATTGTGGTGAAATTATATTAAAATGCCTCAATCTATTTTCTTTGCATAAAGCATAATAATGTTAAAACCCAAAAATTAAGGAGAATTATCATGAAAATACCGACACTAGATGATGTTCGCGAAAACAAAAAAAGGCAGGAAAACATTGGAAGGATTTTAGCTAGAACACGGGCAATATCCTATTTAGGTAAGATATTGTTTAAAATGGCGGTTGGCGAGAAAGAAATCACACTTTTTCTTAGCGCAGGTCATGGCGGTGATTATTATGTGGAAATAGTTGACTTCTTAAATGAGAAGCTAAACCCCAGTGGGTGGAAAGTTGATTATGAATTTATAGGGTTTGGTCATCCAAACGCTAGGGTAGATTTACAAATACGACCAGATAGTTCATTTTGACCAATGAAATAAAGGTCAAAGCAAGACCTACTGTTAGCCGCCAATATACTGAAAAGTTGAGGCGGTTTTTTATTATTAAGAATCGTTTTCTGTAGCGTAGCGGAAGAAAACACCTTATTCCCCTCTAAAATAAAAGAAAATCTTATTTTGCCTTCCTTATTCAAAAAAAGAAGACCAGAAGGAAACATTTTTAATAGAGAGAAAAAATTATTTCGCCATAACGTTTACGCATCATCTGAAGTTTTCATCCCGATTTAGCAGGATAAACTTTTGTTTTTCAGATAATGCTTTATTTAATTATCTCCGCCCAAACCTTCATCAAAACTAAGGGATGAAAATTTGGGCGGAGGGAAAATCACATCCTTGAAATATATTTGAGTGATTTTCCTGTAGCCAGATATGCGTTGTTATCGGATGTAGTCAAAAATCTCTTTCCTTATAAAAGAAATTTAATTTTTTGGCAATTTATTTCAGCATATCTTCGACAAGCTGTTTATTATCCTCACTTAATTTTCCTTGCCTTTCCTGTTCGACTATTTGCAATTTCTCTTGCCTTTCAGCATCCAATTTTTTTACCTCCTCCTGCTTTGTGAGTTCCATTCTTTCCAGCTCATCTTTCTTTTCGCGTTCCAGTCTGTCTCTGTTTCGTGCTTCTTCAATTTTTTCATTGCCTGCCTTACTAACAATATAATCACTGAGTTTTTTTGTTATTTTTCTGAGATCATCTTTAGACAGCTCGTTTCCATCAATTGTTCCTGTCGTACCATCAAAACTAAATACCTCTCTTCCTCGCGGTGGAAGGCGATGTTGGCAAATCTTGCCTACGATTTCTATTTGATGTCCTCTAAATTCTAGTTTTATTCTATCCTCAAGCAACTCAAGAGATTTTACATTTTCTGCTATTCCTTGAAGCTCTTGTTCCTTGTTCAACTTGTCAATGTGATATTTGCCAACAGCTTCTGAATGTTTTTCTCCTTTTTTTATTTCTTGTTTATTTTTGAATAATCCTAATATTTTTCTCTCTCGATAAGGTTTTTCTGTTTCTGCCATTTCTTTAGCAATTTCAGGATTTTCAACTTGTCCTTGTTTATTGTAGAGTTCAAATTTCATAATGTTTTTGTTATTAATTTAATTATTTGAAATTAGTTATTCGACCCGAAAATTGCCAAAAAATTAAAATATTAATAAAGAGAGATTTTTGACTATTTCCGATAACGTGAAGCTATGCGAAGTCCCGATGTACTCATCGGGATTTGGGCGACAGCCGCATATCTGGTGTTGTGCGATGTGTCACGTGCGGCGGGTTAAGGGTGGTTCTATTCTGAAATGAGAGAGCCCC
>JBAQUL010000033.1:0-7768 GCA_049297495.1 Candidatus Moraniibacteriota bacterium | reverse complement strand
TCAAACTGTGACCGAATGGCTGGTTGAGTACAACTTCAGGCGTCCCCATGAGACATTAGGCTATGCCACCCCCATTAATTTCCATAATACTACGCAAGTGTTACCTATGTGCCCTTCAAGAACATTGCGTTGACAAAAGCCAAAAATAGTGCTATAATTAACGGTTATTAGATCATTGACAGTTGAAGGCTAAAAATAGTGAGTGGCGTAGTGATTGTGAGTTAGTTTTATCATTACTGCGCCACTTGGTATTATTTAGCAAATAGAAAAGTAACTTTAAGCTCAAGGAGAACTAAGATGAACTCAGTAAAAAGACTTTTTATTGTTGTATTTATTGCCACCGCTTTTGTGGCCGGATTTTTTTCTAACGCAGTTGCTAGTGATTTTACAAATAAGTCTGATTTGAAAGCAGCGATTAAAAGTCTCGAGAGAGATATGGCTGATTTAGAGCAATCAAAAATTCTTCTGGGACTGCAACGTAAAATACTTAAAGCAATAAGAGATAATGAGAAAATAAGAAGCCAGCTCGACCTATTGGACCGAGAGATGCAGGAGGGTCATGAGCAACTTGGCATACCTGCCAGAGATAGGTCGAAAGATGTATGGAACGAAAGCTATCTCAGGGAGATAGCCACAATTGAAAAAGAAGAAGAAAAAATACGCAGAGATGAAGTTAAGGGTTCCAAGTTGCTCCGAGAGTTAAAGGAGCTGCTTCGTCGGTTAGAGTCGCTCGAAAAGAAAAAATAGCACAAATGGCTTCTCGTGCTTTATGAATAGTCCTTTCTATCTTTCCGTCAGTAGAGATTGATGCATCTCGAAAACGGACAATGATTAAACAATTTGCCGGGAGGAAAAGAATGCTGTATTGCCATTTCTTTTTCTCCCGTCTGTATCTTAGAATTTATCTTTCGGGATAAGAGTTGGGATAGAGAATTATGCGAGAATTAAAAAACCGCCATAACTTTGAAGTTATGGCGGTTTTTGCCTTCAAGAAAAAATTCTAATTTATCCCATGCTCCTTTTTATACACCCGCCATTCGCGGTCAGACCAGTTTTTCGGTTTTTTCGTCAGGAGGCCGGAGGTTTCACCAGGATGGGGAAACTTAGACGGTGATTCGTAGTTGCTCTTGAAAACATCTTCGCGGATCAAGTTGCCATCCTTGCCATTGATTTGTTGCGTGAAGGTGGTCTTCATTGAGCCATCCGGATTTTTTTCCAAGATTGTTGGACCAATGACAGTCGTTTTTCTTCCATCAGAAGTGCCATAAAACTGAAAGGTTAATTCTGTTCCGACAATTTTTGTTTGGATGAGGATGTAGCCCGGCGTGTCATTTTTGAAACGCAGATCGGGTTTGGGGATGTAGACTGTTGAATCCATGCCCTGTGGGTTGTAGTAGCCGACGGGGTAGGCATGGTTTCTTCTGGCAGTGATTTCTAGCCCAGAGTAAATTGCCGCGCGAAAGGCGGTCGTCGAAACTTGGCAAATTCCTCCGCCGAATTCCGGTTCAGTTTTGTCATGCTTAATAACTAGTTCTGGCAGATAGCCGTGTTCACCGTCAACTTCACCCAAGACTTTGACAAAGGAAAATTCCTCTCCAGGCTTAATGAGGAGTCCATTGAAGCGATCGGTGGCAACGTTGATATTGAAAATTCGATTTTTTGGCGAACCTTTGAAATTTGAATGACCCTCGCCGATCAGTGTGTCTATTCCCATGTTATCAACCGAATCAATCGTAACGATAGGGTCGACATCATAGTATGGCAGGTCTATCTTAGAATCAGTCGGTTTATTTTTTAGGGCGGATAATATTAACTCAAGACTTTTTACCTCATCAAGCTTGAAGCCTTTTTCGCTCAATGAAAAAAGTGAAACCTTTCCTTCTTCGATTTTAAATTTTGAATCAGCTGGCTCCTTGTTTGTTTTGGTGGCAAGACCAGTAATTGATTTCTTTATCATTTCGCTGTCTAAAGAAACGAAGATATTTTGTTTAAAGCCACTTTCCTTGCGATAGCTAAAAACTAATTTACAAGGAAGTGATTTTTTATATGCACAAAAATTGCCATTTTCTATTTCGGCTTTGTAGCTTTTTGTATAGCTGAGTGATGGTTTAACCTTGAGCCAACCAGCTATCTCTGACGCTGGAATGGAGATGTTTTGATCTTTTACTTCTAGCGCCAAGTCAGTCTCAAATTTTGCGCTAAATTCTTGTGTCGTGAAAAAGCCCAAATCAGCCTCTTCGGCCAAGCAACTAGGCGAGAGGAAAAATAGGAAAAATAAAAAAACAGTGAAATAGTAAATGAATTTCATATCATTAAGAATACATTAATAATAAGCTAAAATCAAGGCGGACATTTGTGCCGATATGAAAACAAAACCTCGCAGTAATAGCGAGGTTAAAAAGACATAAATATGCTGATTGGCTAGAATCCTCGAACTTGAATTTTTTTCGACTTATTACTATCAGCTTTGGGCATTCTTACTGTTAAAATTCCATTTTTCATGGAAGCTTCAATTTTATCAGCAACAACATCAATTGGTAGAATTACAGAACGTGAAAACGAACCCCAATAACACTCTTGGTAATAATAATTTTCCTCCATGACCTGCTCATCATTTTTTCTTTCTCCGCGAATTGTGAGCATGTCATTGTTGATGCTAACATCAAGATCTTCCGGTTTCACTCCCGCGATGGTTGATTTGATGACAATGTCATTATCTGTCTGATAAACATCGATGGTTAATTGACCCTCATTATTCTCCAAATCATTAGATTGACTTTCTTCTCTCGCTTCTCTGGAAAAGTGACTGGGCGTTGAGTGTGTTGCAATTTCTCTCTCCATTTCGACTTCCTCATCTTCTCCATACATACTCACACTTGGAGAGATTGTTCGTTCGGAGATGTAGGCATCTTCTTCGATCGTTCTTGCTCCAGTTAGTCTTTCGAGAAAAGATTTTTTTATTTTAGTCATAAATTTCAAAAAATTATTTATTACCCTATGCTTAAATTATAGCGGACTGTCAGTATTTGGCAAGTTAATTATATATTTGTTTAATTCAGGCTTAGAACAAGAAGATTGTAGATAAAATGTATTAGAATATTTAGACCAAGAAGGCAGACACCTAAGGCTATTGGTTTAGTGGTATTTTTTCGGAAGAATAATCCTAGGAGTGAAGTTGTGAGAATATGAACGAGAAAAACTCCAATGATTGGAAATACGAGCTTCTCTTCATAGGATAATTGTTTCAGAAGTATGTCGATAGATGCAAAGCCTAGGCCGAGAAGAAAGGCGCCGGAAAGGATTTTTTCTTTCACTTTTAATTTTGCATAGTGATTGTAGATGAAGATGAATTTTATTGTTTCTTCAATTGTGGCAGTGAATAGAAAGAATAACAAAGAGGTTTCGGATATGGTCAAGCCAAAAATTGGTGGACTTAGTTCCAGTATTAGCGCTCCAAGTGCGGCGATTATCCCTTCAAAAAATGCTTGAATAGGCATGTTGATTTTTTATTTTTTACATCTTTAGATTTGCGTTTGTCTCCAAATTTTTCCAAGTATTTTCTAACTCCTTTTTATTTTTCAGGTTTTTCCAGCGGTAATATCCAGCTATCGCAATCATAGCGGAATTATCCATGCTGTAAGTTAGTTCCGGTATGAGGCAAGTTGTATTTTTCAGGTTTTCTTTTACGCTTAACTCTAATTTTTTTCGCAAAGCCACATTTGCACTAACCCCGCCAGCCAGGAGGATGGTTTTTGGTATGTGTTTTTTAGCGGCGCGAATAGTTTTGGCAATCAAAACATCTGTAACGGCTGTTTGAAATTCTTGGCACATTTCAGCGATGTAATTTGGATCTTTCAGGTTTTCTGAATTTTTTTTTGTGGCATAAAGTACGGCAGTTTTCAGGCCAGAAAAAGAAAAGTTAAAATTAGCAGATTTGAGCATTGGACGGGGGAGTGTGATTTGAAATTTTTTTTCTCCAGAAAATGCATCTGCAAATTTCGCCACGGCCGGACCACCAGGATAACCCAAATCCAAAATGCGGGCTACTTTGTCAAACGCTTCACCAACTGCGTCATCGACCGTTTGCCCGATAATCTCATAGCTCAAATGTTTTTGCATCAAAACTAGTTGAGTGTGCCCGCCAGAAACAACCAAGGCTAGAATTGGGAATTTTATTTTTTCTTTTGTTTCTCGATCCCTGTTTATGAAATTCGCGTAGATATGACCTTCGATGTGATGGATTCCAATGAGTGGTACGCGCCAGAGATAAGACAATGTCTTTGCGGTGGTTGTGCCAACGAGCAGTGCAGGAATAAGTCCTGGCCCATTTGTGACAGCAATTAAATCTAAATTTTCTGGTTTTTTACCAGCTTTTTTGAGCGCCGTTTCAATGACGGGTAGGATATTCTTCAAATGTTCTCTAGCCGCCAGATTCGGCACAACCCCGCCCCACTTGGCATGGAGCGTAATTTGAGAGGAGACGATATTGGAAAGCACCGTGACTTGGTCATTTTCCACTTCCAAAACGGAAGCTGCCGTTTCATCGCAAGATGTTTCCAGTCCTAAAATTAGCATAAGCTTGCATAGTTTATTCTATTATCTTAGTTGAAATGGGAGATAATTGCAATTCTTGCGTATGCGGTTCGAGATATGTGTGATATATTTAAAATATAAATAGATAATAAAAAAATATGGATGAAAAAAATAACTTTGCAGAAAATATTGATCCAACAGAAACAAGTAACTATGGGACAATAAATTGGAAAAATAACACTTTCGCGAAAATATGCGGCCTAATAATCATTGCAATAATCATCGCTCACCGGATGTTTTTGATGGCGTTTAGCGATCCTCTTGAGGGGATGATGGGGATTTTTATGATTGCCATATTTGGTATTCCTTTCGCTTTGATACTACCAGCTTATTTAATATCTCGATTTTTCAAGCGAAAAGAATTGGATAAAGGGGATATTCTCATTTCAAGAATCATCCTAGGACTAATCTTCCTATCATCCTTGATTACACTACTAGTAGATGCCCCTCGTTGGTGATTTTTGACACCGCTTACTCACTGCGCTCTTATTATGCCCGAAATATCTCACTACTTCTGAAACCGATTTACCGAAAAACTATATTGACTACCCTGGCTCATAGCTTTAGGCATCCTGGGGTTAGTTGTATATGTACTTAGAAACGTTAGAATTTAACTGATTATTCTATGCCAGAAAAAGTTTCCAAGTCGGGCTATTGTGACAAGGTTGACTTTTGAGGAAAAATCGGGTAAGCTATTAAGTTAAATAGTTCATTGTCAATAATCTTGAGCCATAACAATGACTCGAAAATATATTAAGGAGGAAAAGTTATTATGAATAAGTGGATAAGGTTTTTCTTGGCAATGGTTACAGTATTTATTTTAGTCACGGGCGATACGGTTTATTGCGCGGACAAGGTGAATCAGTCGGCGAAAAACAATAAATGGATCAAAAGTATTCATAAATCTATCTCAGCAGTAGAAAGTCAACAGGCAGCCGAGATTATCAGCGCTGTTGAAAAAAAACTGGTTATTGGAAAATTTAATCCAAGACTCAAGAAGATTGAGGCCTCGGAAAAGAAAAAAGTTTCCAATCCCATTTTTCTTGTTTTGCTAACCGAAGAGGATAAGAAGGAGCCTTTCTGGAAAGGATTAGCACTTTTTTCTGCTACACAGTTTATCCCTGCCTTACAAGCGATTGTTATCGATGAAGGAGTGGAATTTAGTCAGGAGGCAATGGCGATTTCGCTTGCGCGGGAATATTGGTTAGCTTACTGTACAATCAATGGAAGCTATAATAGCGATACTGAATGGAACGCCTATGCTTTTTTAACTAAGTGCATGATGTTTCTGGGCGGAGAAAGCTATGTTAGTTTGGTTTATGATGAGGCGGGCAAGCTATCCAAGGAGATTGAGGAGAGTGTTAGTGGATGGCGAAGTCATTTCTTGGCGGAACCAAAGGAATATGACGAGAGGCTCAGTTTTGCCCTTTGGGAGCCAGCATCTGACGAGGAGGTGCTTTTCCTTCAGCGGTGCTTCTGGATTCACACCATCTTCATTATGATTGAGAATAATCCAGGACTTGGACATATTGCAGAGCAGAAGGCCGAATTTATAAGGAGTATTGGCCATAAGGGTAATGTGCAAAAAGCTGATAAATTCCTCGACGGGAGTTATTATCAATTATATTTAAGATAAGATTCTAAAAATGAGGATCTTTTGACGCCTTGGGTTGATTGTGAATTTTTACGGTTGACCCAGGGCGTTTTTTATTTTTTGGGCAAAGCACTGGATTTATTTTTTAGGATGTGCTATTATCTTTTCTAGGTAAATAAATCGAAAAAAGCAATTATGCTTTGTTTTGATTTTGGCCCGCCTGCAATGCTATGCGTAGTATTACGGGCAAGCCCACTATTTGATAATTGTTGACATAATAGTGACAGGGAATAGCAAGTTTCTAGCCTAGTGCCAATTTTTTTGGCCCCATCGTCTATCGGTTAGGACATCAGGTTTTCATCCTGAAAAGAGGGGTTCGACTCCCCTTGGGGCTACATATTATCATTTGAAATATCCAGCTTAAGAATGTCTGGAATTTGCAATATTCGGTAAGGTCGGACGGGTATTTCAAAAAAGCAAACTGCTTTGCGTTTTTGAAAACCCAGGCTCTGAGGGAGGAATGAGGCATGTGCCGTAGGCACGCCGAATGACGGGTGAAGAGCGACTCCCCTTGGGGCTACATACTATTTTTTAAAAGCAGCTAGCCAGAGAGTTTTTCGGTTTATAATTTTTTATAGAGTCGGACGGGTATTTTAAAAAAAGTGAGCTGCTTCACTTTTTTAAAAACCCAGGCTCTGAGGTCTGCCGGTAGGCAGGGAGGAGCGAGGCGACATAAAGATTCCCCCGCCCGCAACGCTTCGCGTAGCGATGCGGGCGGGCCTTGAGGCTACATATGGAACAGCTTGGTCAAAATATCTTTCAATTTTTGCATCAGTATGGCTATTGGTTGATGGTACCACTGATGATTCTCGAGGGTCCGGTGGTAACAGTAATTGCCGCGATGCTGGCATCCCTTGGCGCTTTTAATGTTTTTTTAGTTTTACTTTTTTCAATTCTTGGAGACATTATTGGAGATGTCGCGCTCTATGGTTTGGGCTATCGATTTGGCATGGGATTTGTCCGGCATATTGGGAAATATATGGGCATCACGGAGAAGTTGGTATTGCGGATGCAGGAATATTTCAAAAAACATGGAGGAAAAACAATTTTTGCCGTTAAATCGACAACGGGACTTTGTTGGGCTACTTTCACGGCTGCCGGAATCGCCAAAATGGATTTCAAAAAATTTCTGAAAAATTCTTTCTATGGTGGAATTGTCTGGAGTGGATTTTTGGTTGCAATGGGTTATTTTTATGGTTATCTTTGGCGCGAAATTAAACAATATATTCAATGGATTGGCTGGGCAGTTTTTGCTGTGGCGATTGTCTCCATTATTGCAGTTACACTCTATAAGAATCTTCAGGCAAAGAAGCTTTTACGGGAAGGACATAAAAAATAAGCCCTTTTGTTTTCATAAATCATCAAGCAAGATCTTGCTTGGTTTTTTGTGCTTGGTGTATAGTTAACAGTCAAGGGTAACACTTTCCAAGTATTTCTCATGAGGAGTAAGTCCGTTAAGAGTTAAATGAATCCTTTCAAAATTGTAAAATTCCAACCACTCATAAGCTGTTTTCCAAATCC
>JBAQUL010000032.1:0-17164 GCA_049297495.1 Candidatus Moraniibacteriota bacterium | reverse complement strand
GGATTTGGAAAACAGCTTATGAGTGGTTGGAATTTTACAATTTTGAAAGGATTCATTTAACTCTTAACGGACTTACTCCTCATGAGAAATACTTGGAAAGTGTTACCCTTGACTGTTAACTATACAGCTATTTTGAGCCTATTTTTGGTTAAATAGGGTGATTATGCCCTAGATTAGCCATATTATAGGTAATAATAATTAGAAAGCACCGACCCTGTTTAATTATTTATTAAAACCCTTGCTTTTTTTTCAGTTTCATGCTAGCGTATATCCAAGATTGGTCTTTCCCAATTTAGTAAAAAGCGCCAGCGAGCGTAAACAATAATTAGGAGAGGTGCGCTAAAAAGCGTGCCAAGGAGGTTTTATGAGAACAAAAGAGCATCGACCCACTCAGGTAATTGAGCCCACACATGCTTTTGTGTGCGGCGTCAAGATTGCCCGAGTCCCGCAACCTCTATGGGGGGCGGAAGTAAGGCGGCGGATAGCTGCAAAAAAAAAGAAGATAGCGGATAAAAAATGACTAGCGCTCAAGAGCGCAGTCATAAGAAGAGGCGATTCCCACCCAGGACGCCTCTTTTAAAATTACTGAACTGAAAGGACATGACAAATGAATGAAGAAAAACAGGAGAGTGGTAACCTTCAGGAAAGTATCAAGGAGTCGCTGCATAGATTTAATGTGCTCATCGGAAGATCAAAATCGAACATAAGCACGGTAATCCAAAGAATTGCGCAAGAGCTTATCTGCCTTGCCTATCTAAGGCGGACAACCGATGTGCATATTATTGTGGGCGAAAAGAAAATCAAGTTTCGGGAAAACGGAAAGCTCATCCCCCTGCAAATGACGGGGTTGAGCAAAGAGCTGCTGGAAAGCCTGACGAGATATTTCTTGACGCAAACAGGATCACTTAATGCGACAACGAAGGATTTTTTCCATGGTGGGAGTTTTCTAATCACCATACCAACCGATTCAGGGAACACCGATGTAAGTTGCAGATTATCTACGATCCCAGGTATTATGGGCCAAGTGACGGTTATTCGTTTGCGAAACCTGGAAAGTCTTCCTCCGTTGAGTGAGCTCGGATTGGCGGAGGAAATTGAGAAGAGTTTTCGCTCTTGGGTCGTGGAGAAGTATGTTCAGGGTGGAGTGATTATCGTGACCGGACCAACCGGTTCAGGAAAATCCACTACGCTACTTTCTCTTTTGTGGGAGGCTTTGGTCGAATCTGAATTCACCATGGCAATTGGAACGATTGAACATCCAGTTGAAATCCTGGTGCCCGAGTTTCGCCAATTGGACGTGAACACTTTCGGTGACGTTTCTTTCGAATCGGCGCTTCGACATTTTTTGCGGCAAGATCTGGATGCTGTGTTGGTCGGTGAGATCAGAGATGACCCAGGCGTAGCAAGAAAAGTTTTTGAGTTTGCCATGACTGGACACTTGGCTTTCACGACACTACACACAACCACTGCACTGGCGGCCATCACAAGACTGAGAAGCCTGGGCGTTCCAGGTGACATCCTTGCGGAAAGAGTTTTGGGGATTGCTTCTCAGCGGCTAATGCATGGTCTCTGCCAAAATTGTAAAAAAGAGAGTGTTTTGAGCGAGGAAGATCTGAGATATTTCGACAACAAGGGTTATGACATGCGCGGAAAAGCGTATGACATCAATCCTGATGGGTGTAACGAATGTGGCTTCACTGGGATAGAAGGAAAAATTCCAATCGTGGAACTATTTCTAAACACCCCCGAAGCAAAAGTTGAATTTCTCAGAGAATCAGATGTGTCAGTATTTGAAATGATTGCCAAGAAGCAAGGTATGAAGACAATGCTGGAATATGCCTTGGCGGAAGTCGCGGAGGGAAACATTTCTCCCAAAGAACTTAAGTTGGTTCTGGTGACTCCCCAGGACTACGCACAAAATTCGTGAGTGTAACCCGGACAAAAAGGATTTCTTCTTTTCGTCCGGGTTTTTAAATTCCCAAAAATAACTGGCTACATTGAAACTTCTCTTTGACAAAGCCCAAAAAACCTGCTATAATGGTAGTACAGTGAATCGAGAAGTGTCGAAACGACGGGTGAAAGCCCGTTTTTTATTTATTTCAAAATTCATTAAAAAGGTGGGGGAAAACCCGTAAATCCTGCCAAAGCAGGATAAGGGGCAAGCACCAATATGAAACAAAATAAACAAAAAATTAATAGATTAAGCCTGGCTGTGATGAGTCTGGTTTTGACTTTGGTTTTTGTTTCTCCGGTGTTGGCTAGTGAGATTAATGCGGAAAATGTAGTGCGCTATGTCAATGAAGCGCGGGCCAAAGAAGGACTCTCAAAACTGGTAGTTAATGACAAATTGAACGCAGTGGCAACGGCGAAAGTGAATGATATGGTTGAGCATAAATATTTTGCTCATACGTCGCCAGCCGGACTCACGCCTTGGCATTGGTTTGAGCTTAAGGGCTATGACTATAAATATGCGGGAGAAAATTTAGCGATTAATTTTTTGACCTCTGAAGCGCAACAAGCCGCTTGGATGAAGAGTCCGACACATAGAAAAAATATCCTGAACGTTAACTATCAAGAAATTGGTGTGGCGGTGGCAGCAGGAGAAGTGAATGGAACGACGGGAATTATTGCGGTGCAGGAGTTTGGATCACTAGCCACCGGTGCGGCTGGCGATGGTAAGAATTTTGCTCCGGTTAAAGATAAGGCGTTACCAGATACGACCAAATTTGCTCCCGCCGTACTTTCAGTCGGAGATAAGAAGGGTGGCGAAGATAACTTGAAAAAAATTGGCGAAGAAATTACCGGACCGAAAAATGATTGGTCGCTGCGAAATGGAGCGGGAAATAATTTTTGGTTGGCACTGTTCATCTTGATCGCTTTGCCACTGGTGATTATGCAAATTGTTTCTGTTGGCAAATTTATGGGCGTGCCTTGGTTTAAGTTGGTTGTCCAAAAAAGTTTCGAGTCTTCCCAGCTGAACAGTACGCGAGAATATTTTAGAAAATTAAAAGTCAGGGATTATGGAGAGTATAGTGTTATAAAAGTTAAGATAATTGGAGCGTAGAAATTTCTTTGTCTCCCATCAAATCTGCGTCAAAAAATGGCTTGGAGTTGGTGGGGGGTAAAACAAAAACAAAAACAAAAAGAAGGTAAAAATAAATAGCAAAAACAAAAAATCCCTAAAAAAGGATTAACATAATTAAGGCTAGATTCCTTGCCTTTTTCCTCGAAAGAGGAAGAACACATAAAAAGAGCGGTCTGGGCGTTATCGTCCAGGCCGCTTTTTTTGGTTGGCTAGTTGATATTGAAGATGAACGTGCGAAACTATTTTTCGATCCTACGCGCAAGTCCCAGTGGAGAAAAAATAAAAAAGTTACATTTTACAAAACACATTTTTACTGATATAAAACTAAGCAGGCAGTATTTTTGCTAAATGGCTAATTAACCAGCTCTATGGAAAAACCAGAAATTACCAAGACAAATACGGCTATTTTTCAACTGGGAGTGATTCTGGTCATTCTTTGGGTAGTTAGCCTCTATAATTACCTTTTTTTTCACACGCTAATTGAGATTGTTACGGTGGTTGCCTCTTTGGGAATTTTTGTCTTGGCGTGGAATTCCCGGCGCTTTTTGAGTAATCATTATTACCTGTTTATCGGAATAGCTTTTTTTTCAATTGGCCTCGTTGATTTGATTCATACTCTTTCCTATCATGGGATTAATATTTTGGAAGCGGGAAGAACTCCCAACGTGGCTACGCAACTTTGGTTGGCCGGCAGATATTTGACAGCTTTTTCATTTCTTATCGCTACATTTTTTGTGGGGAGGAAATTGAATTACGGGCGGACGATGCTGGCCTATCTGAGCATATTCACCGTTATCATCGTAATTATTTTCTATTGGAAAATATTTCCCACTGCCTATGTTGAAGGAGTTGGATTGACTATGTTCAAAATCATTAGTGAGTACCTGATTATCGCTATCTTTTTGGTTGGGTTGGTGTTGCTTTATCGAAAAAAAACCAGCTTTGATGGTCGTGCGTTTTATCTTCTGGTTTGGGTCAGCGTGTTTATGATTATTTCTGAAGTGATGTTTACGCGCTACATTGGGGTGTATGATTTTTTCAATATGTTTGGGCATCTTTTGCGATTTGTCGCTTTCTATATCGCCTACTTAGCAATCATCGAGCTCGGGCTGATGAAACCCTATCGGCTTTTGTTTAGGGAATTAAAAGACAATGAAAAATCGCTGGAATATGAAAAAAACAAGTTGGCGACAATTCTAGATGCCCTCAAAGACGGCGTGTATATGACCAATGCTAATTATGAGATGGAGTATTGCAATCCAGCGCTAATGAAAGATTTTGGACCGCCACCCCAGGGTTCAAAATGCTATGAGTATCTGCATGACAGAAGAAGTCCTTGTCCATGGTGCGAGAACAAAGAAATTTTCGCGGGAAAAACATTCAAGCGCGAATGGGAATATCCCAAAAACAAAAAAACCTACGACCTCACTAGCTGTCTTATCAAAACTGGAAAAGGTGAAACATTGAAATTGGAGATTTTTCACGACATCACGGAAAGAAAAAAAATTGAAAAAGCGAAAAATGAATTTGTCTCTTTAGCGTCCCATCAAATCAGAACTCCTCTGGCGAACATTAATCTTTCGGCAGAATTGCTACTTCGCGGAACACTAGGGGAGCTTTCTGGTGAGCAAGGGGAATATTTGAGCGAAATTCAAAAATCAGTTCGGCGCATGCTAGTTCTCGCAAATAATCTGCTGGATATTTCTCGCATAGAAATGGGCACTTTTTCCATAAGCCTTGAGCCGTTGGACGTATGGGCTTTTGTTGGTGAAATATTTGATGATTTCGAATTGTTGGCCAAGGCGAAAAATATAAAATTGGAGAAAAAAATAGAAAAACAAGCATTTGTTATTTATTTTGACGGAAATATTCTTCGAACTATGCTGGAAAATCTGCTTTCTAACGCGATTCGTTATACGCCCGAAGGCGGTCGAGTTTCTTTGGAAGCGGGGGTGCGAGACGGGCGAATTTTGCTGGAAGTGGCTGACTCGGGTTGTGGTATTCCCGAAAATCAAAAAAAACAGATTTTTACCAAAGCTTTTCGCGCGGATAATGCGAAAAAACATTCCAGCGAAGGAGTGGGGATTGGTCTCTATATGACAAAGTTGATCGCCGAGCGAACAGAGTCAAAAATTTGGTTTCAATCAGAGCTTAACAAGGGCACTACATTTTATCTTTCACTTCCAATCAAACTGGAGGGTGAATAGTCTTTTTAGTTTTTGGAATTTATTCTGTACCCGATGCTGCGAATGGTTTCAATTATTTTTCCGTTTTTCTCTCCGATTTTTTTTCGGATGTTGGTGATGTGAACGTCAACCACATTGGCGAAAGAATCATAGGAAAAATCCCACACGTTGGAAAGGATTTGTTCGCGGCTAAGCACGACATTGGGATTGCGCATTAGATATTCCAAAAGGCTAAACTCTTTCATGGTCAAATTGATGATCTTGCCGTCAGCGGTAACTTTTCTTTTTTGTGGATCAAGGGTTAGTTTTCCCGCCACCAACTCTTTCGTGATGGCATTTTTCGGTCGGCGAAGAATCGCTCGGATGCGAGCGAGAAGGACTTCAAAAGAAAACGGTTTGGCGAGATAGTCATCAGCTCCGATATTTAGTCCCAAAATAATATCTTCCGCTTCGCTTTGCGCAGTGAGCATGATGACAGGCGTGGCGATTTTTTGTTGGCGCATTTCTTGGCAAATCTCTAGGCCACTTTTTTGTGGTAGCATAAGGTCGAGGATAATGAGGTCATAATCTTTGCGGAAAGCGCGAATTCGATTGGAGGCTTTTTCTCCATCCAAAACATAGTCAACAGCAAACCCTTCGGCTTCTAGGCCCTTTTTTAGCATTTTTGCCAGACTTTCTTGGTCTTCAACAATAAGGATTCTCATGCTTAAATTTTAGACTTTTTTGTTAAATTTGGCAATTATAACTACCCCTACCCCAAAAACAATCTTTAAAGCGCGTGGCGCTCCAGAGTTTTTTGCTTATTTTAGCCCCTAAAGTCAGGGGAGTTTTTCCAGATTAACCCGGGCTATAGAAAAGCTTGTTTTTGGGGTAGGGGTAAGTCCTAGTGATAACAAGGCTTTTCTCTAAAAAAGTGGTTTTTCTTAATGAAAGCTTAATGTTTGGCCTATATCATTTCAGCAGAGTAGAAAAAATCTTCTGTTCGTTGGGTGAGGTTGGGTGAGAAAGGTTAAATCGCTATTTTTTAAATTCCCCGTAAAATTCCTTCGGAATCACGGGGCAAGCAAATATATGAAAAAGATGAAACGCTTGTTTTTGATGCAACTCTCCCAAAGAGAATTGCGAGTGGGGAAAAGAATTATGGCGAGCATAATGCTGCCGGTTCTGATTTTTCAGGTGAGTTCAATGAATTTTTTGGCACAGGAGCTGATGCGCGCAAGCGCGGACGAAGTAACTATTACAACTGACGCCCCGAAAGAGGATGCGCCAAAGGTTGAGGAAAAAGCCAAAGAAGAAAAGCCAAAAGAAGAAAAGCTGAAAGTTGAAACGCCGAAAGAAGAGACTAAAAAAGAAGAAGCGCCAAAAGAGGAAGTAAAAAAAGAAACTTCCGAGGCAAAAGAAAAGACCGTGTCAGATGTCTTTGAGAGCGCGAAAGAAGAAGTACTTGTCGAAGTGAAAACTGAAACGCCAAAAGAAGAGAAAGAAACAGTTGAAAGGCTAAGTGTGGAAGCGGTTCCTGAGGCCGAAGTTTTGCCAGTTGTGCCGATCGCCACTGGTTCAATTGCGATCGAGGATGTGTTGGCAGTTGAAGCTTCAAATGAAGGGACGCCGACTGAAACAGGGGCAACGCCAAAAACTGATAAAATAGTGGCTCCAACAGAGGAATTGCAACCAGCAGTAGAGGCGGTTGCATTAGAGGCAGTACCTGTGAGTGCGGTGGACACAAAAGAAGTGCCAAAAGAAACTTGGTCAGTAAAAGATAATAAGGCAACAACAAATGATCCAGTAACACTAAGCATGGAATATAAATTTCCTGGTAATGAAAATGTTACCGTGAGGTTCACGAAACTGCCGGAAAAGCCGGGGACACTTTCGATTGAAGAGTTAAAGTTGAATAAAGAACAAATCGAAAGCATCAAAGCTTATTCTGATATCGCCTATGATATCACATCTGACATGGAGGACGGGACTTTTGAGTATGAGTTAACATTGCCGTTGCCGGACGGTGTGGATCGAGAAAATTTTGCCGTGAAATATGCTGAAGACGTGGAAGAGCTTTCTGAGGCTAAATCGGAGGAGGTTTTGCAGAATGATTTGGATGTTTCTGACGATGACGTGAAATTGGAGTTGAATCATTTCACGGTGTTCATTGTTGTTGGGCCAAATAATGGAACAATCTTTCCTATGTCGGGCTATACTTGGACTAATCAGCAAAACGCTACGGTATCGGATAATGTGTATGCAACAATTGGGATTACTTCCAGTTCTCAAACGACGCCATATCATAAGACATCAGGTTTTGGGTTCAACGTGCCCGCAGACGCTGTCATTAGCGGGATTGAAATTATTTTTGAACGAGGGCAAACAACTGCTAGCTGTTTTTATGATGAGTCGGCTTCGCTGATGAAGGATGGTTCGACGCCCATTCTTTCAAGTAATAAGGCGTCTTCTAATCCCAAGACCTATTGGCCGACTACGGATACTATAATCACATATGGTAGTCCGACTGATTTATGGAATCAAAGCTGGACGCCGGCTGAGATTAATAGTAATGGGTTTGGGTTTGGGGTGTATGCGAGAAAAACATGTAGCGGCTCAATGCGTTATGCCAGGATCGATTATGTTGGAGCCAAAGTTTATTATACCCTTCCGGATGCAATAGCTCCAGTTATCACCTTGTCGGGAGATAATCCGCAGACAATTGTGGTTGGATCGGGCTACGCAGAACTAGGGGCAACAACTGACGATGGTTCACTAGTTACGATTGATGCAACGGACTTTGTTGATGCGGTGGGCTCTTATGCGGTGACCTATGATGCTGTTGATTTGGCTGGTAACAATGCTACTCAAGTAACCAGAACGGTGCATGTCATCCCTAAAGATATCACTGTGACAGCTAATGTGGGCCAATCTAAAATTTACGGTGATGTTGACCCAGCTTTTTTCTATACGGCGTCTGATCCAGCAGTAATATTTACCGGTGTACTTGCAAGAATAGCAGGTGAAAATGCGGGAACTTATGCTATCAATCAAGGCTCATTAACTGCAGGAAATGACTATGTAATTAATTTCATCCCGGCTGATTTTACAATTATTCAAAAAGCGCTAACCATCACCGCGGTGGCGAATACTAAGGTTTATGACAGCAATGTTTCTGCCAGTGCTATACCTCTCGTTACGGGTTCACTTGTGGGCACGGATGTCGCCGGGTTTATTGAAACGTATGACAGTGCGAACGTCGGCACGGGAAAAACACTGCGAGCAAGTGGGATTGTTGATGATGGCAATGCGGGTAATAATTATAGCTATGCATTCGTTGAAAATACAGAAGGGATTATCCTCGCTGCGACACAAACAGCTCCGGATGGATCAGGCAATGCGACAAGTAATAGCGCGACTCCTGAAGTTGTGATCACTAATCCCAATCAAGCCGTTTCTATTGCAATTGTACCTGGGACGACGAATCCAACCATTGATGTTGGTGCGCTTATTGTCGATGGAACTGGGGCATTGCCGGAAATTAATATTAATTCTGTCGCTGCTGCAATATCTATCCCAGCAGGTACTGTGACTAGTGCTGATCCAAATTGGAACGGAATAATTATGGCACCAACAATAACAGCCATCACTTTGCCGGAAATTTCAGGGCAGACAAACACACTCAGCGTTGCGATTGAAGTTGGATTTTCTGGGGCAAAATTATCTTTCGAAAAGGCAGTGAGAATATTGCTTCCCAATCAAGCAGGAAAACGTACAGGTTACATTAGAACGGGAATTAGTTTCACGGAAATAGCGAATGTTTGTGTCGCAGATAGCCAAGCGGCAGGGGACGCGCTGGGAGCGGACGGAGATTGCAAAATTGATGTGGGGACGGATTTGGTAATTTGGACAAAACATTTTACCAAGTTTGCCGCGTATTCTCAAACGACAAATTCTGTGAATAATGACAAGGACGATGATGACGATGATGATAGCAATAAACACTCAAGTAGGCGTAAGAAAAAAAGCACGCTTTTTGCGAACTTGGCAACAACTGGACTATTTCGTAGTGCTCGAGCTGCTGGAACGGAAAATCAGGAAATTGATCAATCGGGCGGAACAGTGGAAGGACAAAGCGTGGAAAATGATCGGGTAGTAGTTAATGATAAAGGCAGTCAAAATTCAGTGGTAGCAGTAAAGAATACGGCGGGTTTTTGGGGTTCAATCTGGATGTGGTTATTGGTCGTTGTGATTGGGGGTGGGCTGTTCTTCTTTTTGAGAAAGCGACCCTAGCGTGAGGTGATAATTTTATCTTAGAGCGCCCTGATTCTAATCGGGGCGCATTTATTTTTTTCAAGAAAAGAGTTATAATAAAAGCATAATGAATTGGTAGCGAATAATATGCTATCTATCAAAAACATTGCTCCGGTAATTATGTCATTTGTACGCATTGGATCAATGGATCTCATTGTGCAAGGTATGAAGGATGTAGTTGAAAATCTTGTAATGGGGATTTTCGGTTTTAAATCTTTGATTAGTCGTCTGAGATAGGGCTTAAGCGACAAATTATTTTAGGATAAAAACAAAAAAAATGAACAAAAAAATCAATACTATCTTGGCG
Source organism: Candidatus Moraniibacteriota bacterium (assembly GCA_049297495.1). Taxonomy (GTDB): domain Bacteria; phylum Patescibacteriota; class Minisyncoccia; order Moranbacterales; family UBA2206; genus UBA9630. The sequence goes on along the minus strand of JBAQUL010000032.1, from coordinate 7,293 downwards.
GTTGCGATCATTTTTTTGATTGCTGGTACTTTTGGGTTTCTATTCTGGCCAAAAGGAGCTGAACAAAAACCAGCAGTATCAGTAGTGAAGAAAGACAATAAGTTGGTTGAAAATAAAAATAGCAAGAACGCTACTGCTCAAAAAGCGCTGACGAGTGGGTTTGCGTATAGATTGGGAAATAATATTATCTTGACTGATCCTGAGAATGGACAAGAGAGGATAGTTTTTTCTTCGGACCGACTGATTGATTTTGATTATTCTCATGATGGAAAATATTTGGTTTATTCTTTGCGGGAAGATGGATTTTCGGGTAACGCGGATATCTATTTCTTGGAGGTTGCTAATGGGAAAACTGTGCGCTTGACTGAGAAAAATAATATAGCTTCTTTCAGTCCAAAAATTTATGCTGATGGTAAAAAAGTGGCCTATTTACGGCGTACGTTTGATGAAAAAAGAGGCAAGTTGCGAGACGGGGAAATTTGGCGGATTGATGCGAGTGGAGAAGCGGCTAGTTCCGTGAAGTTGTTTGGCGATGAAAGCAAGTCTTGGTTTGAGCTTGACCCGAATACGCGGTGTTGTGTTTGTGGCGCTGATGATGAACCCTATGTGCCAGAAAGCATGCTGGAACTTTCCGCAATTAGTGAAGATGGGAATTTCATCAGTTATCGAGAGGGAGATTTCCATTTGATGTGTTTTGCCGGTTTTCAGATGGTGGATAAATTATATGATGTGAAAAAAAGAGAAACATTACTCCAGACAAAAGTTTTAGCGACGAGGAATAATGAATATTATATCAAGTTGCATTCGCAGTCTCCCTCAGATCCCTTTCCCTTTTGCATTAGGAATACTTTTTTTGACAAAAATGATCAGCTGGTTTGGGATCCTGATAAAATTGGGGACGCTCCCTGCCAGCATGATTATTATTACGAACCAACCGATTTTACGATCAGCGGAAAAGAAGTGGATATGCTCTACCTTGGTTTTAATAAAGCGAGTAATGAGGCGGTTTTAGCTAGGAGCTCTTTGGTCTTTGGCAGTGATCTTGGCGCATATTTTCTCGGGGAACATCCGGCGGATATTTTGTATCAGCCAAAATTAGCTTTTGCGCGCATTGTTGACGCCAGGAAATTGGGAAATTTTGTGGCTTTTACTGAGTGGCCAGATGGAGCTAACTTTCCAACCTTAAATATCTTAGATCTGAAGACGAAAAATATTTTACGCACGATTAATCTGGATAATGCACAGCAATTTGGTGTCGTTTCGAGTGATTAATCAAGGGAAAATAATTAAAGGCATAAACCTCATAGCAAGATCTGGACCCTATTCGCGGCAAGCTACGGAGAATTTACTTAAAATTAGCTCGTCCGCCGACTTGTCTGCCAGAGTTTTAACGGAGGCAGAATCCGCCAGCTGGCGGAGCAGGAGGATTAAAAAAGCAGCCCGAGTTTTAGCATAGGGCTGTCTTTTTATTTGCAGAGGCAATATTTTTTGAAATTGACAAAGTTTTTTGCTTAGATTAATATTGAAGATTATTGGCAGACCTTAACAACTCAAAGAACAGGGGAATGGGAGATGAAAAAGGGGCAAAGACGGATCGCATTGGCACTGGCAGGGGTCGCTATCATATTAGCTATGGTGGCACTAAGTTTCGAGGGACTCTTCAGGATAGTTGATGAGAAGGAGATTGTCGGGATTCAGTTGCCATTTGGGAGCGGCATAACCTGGCACACTGAACCGGGATTGAAGCTGAGACTTTTCGGCAAGATGATTCGATATGATAAAGAGTTTATTTTTCGCATAAAAAATATGGACGCCGGACAGGTCAAAATTGTTGCCTCGACTTATGTTAACATGCCCTGCGATGAAGCTAATTTGAATAAATTGGCCCATCAACTTGGTAGTCAATACTTGATTCAACTTAAACTTTTGCAACCCGCATTTGACCGCGTAATTTTTCGTAGTGGTCTTCTCGTGGCATCAATCAAGAGTGATGCGGACAGGCGAGAGCAATTGAAGTTTTTTATTGAGGATCAAGCTGCGATTGGGATTTATCGGACGACGGCCAGGAAAGAGGCAATATATGATCCGGCTACGGGTGAGGAAAAAAACGTGGTAATTGTTGAAGTTATCTCTGATCCCGAAAATCCTAATAACTATTTACGGGCGGAGATTTCGCCACTCTTGGATTATGGGTTGAAGATTCACGATCTCGTTATCCATGAACTTGTTCTTGATAAGAGGAAATCAACATATTTCGGAAACCTGAAGGGGTATTGATGGGAGGAGGATGGATGCGAGAATTTAGGCTGCTTATCATTGAAGGATGTTCTGGACTCGGAAAAGTGACGGCTCAAAAAATCAAAGGCGTGTTTCCTAATTGTCAAATCGACATCGTGGATAGCGCAGAACGAGCTTTTCAAGCTGTGAAAAATATCCGTTATGATGTCGTCATGAGTTTTTTTTATTTTGGTGATGATAATCGCAACGGAGTGGATGTTTTATTCGCTGTCAAAAAGCAATACCCCAAGATTGGGACGATTCTCCTTTTGCTTGATTTTAAGGGAGGGACGGTGCTTGATCGGACAAAGTTGACGATGGCAGTCGACCATATCCGCCAACAAGCCATTGCGGACGAATGGATCAAAAGAATACTTGGCAGCTTGCTGGAAGAAAAAAAATTTGTCCAGGGGAACATTTTCCACCTGTCGATGTATCAAAGGCAAAAAAATAGAGAAGAATAAATTTGAAGGGAAAAAGGTGAACGCGCCTCGTTCCCTTTTTTCTTTGGAAAAAATTTGCATATTTTTCCATTGAGCGTATGATGAAAATATTGAGGAATAGAGTTAGGTAAAATTAAATAAGTTTTTTCTGTAAGGGTTATTTTTATTGAGTATGAAAAATGGAGATTTTCGGGATATTTTTGCAAAAAACCAACTCGGGACTATTGTCTTAGGTTGGTTTTTTGTGTCGGTCCTTTAAAAAAGAAAGTAGCGTTCGCAAGGTTCAAACTAATCCATTAAAAGTGGGGGTGAAAATGGAATGCCAGCGTTGCATCAGAAATAGAATTGATGAATGTGATGACTATCCCAGAGGATCGATCCCCAGTGGGAAACGATGCTTATACGGAAGTAAAACTCAACATGATGCGCAAATAGCAGCGGTATTGCCGGGATGCGCATCAGAACCGGTCGTATCTTACGAGTATTTCGGCTTAGCACTTCTGCTATTTGTGACAAAAAAACTGGCGGGAATTTTTTCCGGGATGCGGAGAGCATTTCCTGCCAAATGGGAGGAGACGATATGAAAGAAAACAGTTGCCCGCTGTGCGAGGCAGGCGAGAGTTGTCAAAAACTGAAGAAACTCAGTTTTTGGCGTAGTTGTGGCAACGTCCACCGCCCGATTGATTTTCAGCTTTGCTTTTGTCCTGGGCAAGCCAAAAGTTTACCTTCCCGTGGTTCAATGTTTGGTGATCCGCAAAATTATGGACTGTCAATTGGTGATCCGCAAAACAGGGGTATCGTTGAAGTCCAGATGTGGGGACTTGTTCGTTAGCAGGGAGATGGGGAAAGAGCAATCGCTCTTTCCCCAGCCCATTATTATTCCATAACCCAGTGGCTACTATATATAGAAGAGAATGCGGTTGGATTTTTTTAGCTTAGGACCATTTTGGGTCCTTTTTTCATAGCTATATATAGTAGGATGATTTAGGGAATTAGCAAATTTGCAGCGGGTGGGTGTGGCTAGGCCATAAATATTCCTCTTGTCAAGCCAAAAAAAGCTTGACAAGTTTTAAAGTGTTGGTATACTTTAGCCAATAATAGTTTTTCGTAAGGGTGAGCCCCAATTAAATAATCCGAGTACGGAATTTAATGGGGTAAAGCATAAAATAATACACAACCGAATAGCAGTTCTTCATGCGTGGATTATTTTGCGTGCAATGGAACTATGAACAGAAATAAAAATTTTAACGTGATTTTTTTTGTTGACCAACTCTAGGCAGTTTGCTTTGGGTTGGTTTTTTTTATCCCCCACCACTTTTTCACTCGCACTCCGTGCGTAAGTGATAAGTAGCTTCTAGCTTGAGATAATTTCAAAAAGTGAAAAAGTGGTGGGGGATGAATTCCCTGCTTTCCCTCTCGCACTCCGTGCGTGTAAAATAAGTCAGAGAACTGTTGAGTTAATACGAACAGTGACAGCAGTGAGAAAAATATTTTTAAAAAAGCAAAAAAGTGGTGGGGGATGAATCCCCTATGCATTATGTCTATGCATTATGTTTATGTAATTAAGAGTAAGAAAGAAGGAAAACTATATTTCGGCTGTACGAATGATTTGAAGGCGAGACTGGAAAAGCATAATACCAATAAAGTAGAGTCGACTAAATATAAGGGTCCATGGGTGGTTCGATATTATGAGGCTTTCTTTTCAAAAACAGATGCTTTCAACAGAGAAAAGAAGCTTAAGCAAAATTATCGAGGAATGCAGGAGTTGAAGAAAAGAATCAAAGAAAGTCTGATATAACTAAATAATTTTTTTAAGCTAAGCTAACAAAGTAAATTTTTTTAAAACTTTAACTAATTATATGAACAAAATGAAAAAACTGTTTCAAATGCAGTGGACGCAGAAAGAACTGCGAACGGGGAAAAGAATTATGGCGAGCATTATGCTTCCGATTCTGATTTTCCAAATGACTTCGATGAATTTTCTGGCGATGGAGATGATGACGGCGAGAGCTGATGACGTGGTGGTCACAGCGGACGCGCCGAAGGAGGAGCTGAAGAAGGAGGAAGCGCCGAAGGAGGAGCCGAAGAAAGAAGAAGCTCCGAAAGAGGAAGTTAAGAAAGAAGAGGCGCCGAAAGTTGAAACTCCTAAAGTAGAGGAAAAAACCGTGCCAGAAGTCAAAGAGGCTACATTGGAGGTTGCGCCGGAAGTGAAAACCGAAACACCCAAGGAGGAAGATGTGACTCCAGTGGCGGAAACTCCTTTGGTAGAAGTTACTCCAGCCGCAGAGGGGGGGGGTATCTGATTTGGAGGAGAAAGCGCAGGAAGAAGTGAAAACAGTTGAAACAGTCAAAACAGAAATTCCAGTTGTGAAAAGTGCCGAGTGGTTTTCTGAGGGAAATGTAGCAACGATTGAGCCAGTGGAATTGAACAAGACCTATAAAGCCCCACAAAATAATAAGGTGACAGTGACTTTCACAAAACTGCCGGAAAAGGCGGGGAGTTTGGTAGTGAAAGAAATCAAGCTTTCTGCAGAAGAAATGCTTTCATTGGGCGCACTATCCGACACGGCCTATGACATCACTTCGAACATGGAAAATGGGACTTTTGAATATGATTTGACTTTACCCTATCCAGACAAAGATAGTGATGGCAAAGCGGAAGTGGGAGGGAATGCAAAAAATGAAGTGAAGGCGGATGATCTTCAGGTGTTATTCACTGAAGACAAATCAGGAGATTTGAAAAAAGATGACATGACGGAAGTGAAAGACGACAAGGATACAAATACTTCAAAAAAGGTGATTGAAATCAAAGGATTGAATCATTTTACGATTTTTGTGGTGACCAATCCTGTCTGGACCACGGATCCGCTTTGCGATGTTTTGAGTTGTTTTAATTCTCTTCAGACGGCCATCAATACTGCTAGTGCTGGAGATACTATTTTTGTTCGAGAAGGTGCTTATAATGAAAGCGTGACGGTTAATAAGGATTTAACTTTTCAAACAGCACTAACCGGCACGGCGACACCAATTTCATTCTCGGGATCTTTTACTGTTAATTCCGGAGTGACATTGACAATGGTTGCTCATAATGAAACTTTTTCTGCTGATGGAGCGTTTACGAATAATGGAGAGATTGTAAGCACTACTGCCGGAGAAGATTTAATCTTTGCAAGTGGTGGTGACTTTACCGTGGGAGATGTTTTTTCCGCAGCTGATGTTTCAGTAGAGTCTACTGGTGGAGATATTTTAGATGATGGAAATCAGACAACCGTGATTTCAGCTGTAGATATTGAGCTCTCAGCTCCAGCTGGAAATATCGGTTCAGCTATTCATCCGGCGACAACAGTGGCAAATTTTAACAATGCGATTGATGTGGAGGTTATTGGCACAGTCAATGCGAGCGCGCAAGGAAATGTTTATGTTTCTGAAACGGATGATGCTTCTATTAATACCAGTGATTATGTACTTGATTCCTCTGTTCTTGGAAGCTATGTTGGATTGGCCAATTTAACTGCTGCGGGAGATGTCACTGTAAATGGCCCACTGGATGCGGATGCTCAAATCGAAATTTTAGCAAAAGGTGATGTGTCTGTGGCGAATGCGATGGTGATAACTTCTGATTACGTCGGAATTTTGGCTTTGGGGGATGTGAACCTCGATGAGTCTGTTACAGCATCGGGTGCAAGCTCTTTAGTTGAAGTCAAAGCAGGTTTTGATACGGGAAGTGGATCAATTGTTGATGATGGTGATCAATCGACAACTATTTCAGCCATTGATGTTGAGTTGTCTGCTGGCGGAACTGGAAATATCGGAAGCATTACTGATGGCCCGATATCAAAAGATTTTTTAAGTGCTGTTGATGTAGCAATGGATGGAGGAAATTTAAATGCCACGGCGACAGGGAATAATGTTTACGTTACGGAAACAGAAAAGAGTAATATTTTGCCTGATATTTTGAAATATACTTTGACGGGAGCAAACGAGAATCTTTCCGTTTCCAAAGTTTTTTCCGGCGCTTCCAGCTTGTCATCTTCTGATGGAAAACTGACAATTGCCGACGGAGACTCAACCGGTACAATTTTGATTGGTCAATATGCTGGTAATCCTCCGGCCGGAGCGTTGGATGTTGCAGTGTCTTTCGGTACGTATTATGAAGTGCAATCAGTTGGTTCAATTAGCTCTTCGGTTTCAGTGACAATGAATTATGATGAGGGGCAGGCAGTTGCCGCTTTGGGGGCGGAAAGCAAAATCACAGGAGTGTATTTTAATGATGGAGATTGGAATTTATATCCCACTCCGACAATAGACACTACTGCCAATACAATCAGTTTTTCCGCTAGTCATTTAACTCCGATGGTAGCGGGAGGGGATATTATTGCTCCATCCGGCTATACAGTAAACATTGACCAAACTTCAATCAATGATTCTAACAAAGCTGCTATGTCATTCACTTTCGCTTCTGCGGAATTAGGCGCAACTTACAATTATTCGATTGATGATACTGACGTAGGAACAGCCGCAGTAACTGGGACCGGAACAATTTCGACAGCTACTGATCAAATTACCGGAATCA
>JBAQUL010000031.1:0-2020 GCA_049297495.1 Candidatus Moraniibacteriota bacterium | reverse complement strand
AATCAAACTGTGACCGAATGGCTGGTTGAGTACAACTTCAGGCGTCCCCATGAGACATTAGGCTATGCCACCCCCATTAATTTCCATAATACTACGCAAGTGTTACCTATGTGCCCTTCAAGAACATGGGCTTGCCATAACGACCCTGACAAGTAGTAAGAAAGACTTTTTTTGCTTCATTGAGACATGGCCCTTGTCTAAATTTTTCTTCGTCTATAGCCTGCCAATTAACAACCGTGATTTGGCTGTTCATCTTGCCAAATCGCACAATTTCATCGCAAGCTTCCTTGAAGAGTATTTCTTTTGAAGTGCAAGGCCCGGCAGAATAAACTGCCACCGGAAATGCGATAGCCAACAGACATAGTAATGATATTATTTTCACTTTCATATTACCGCCTCCCGAATCATATGTTTTTATGAAATTATTAAAACTACATACAGCTTTTGAATAAGACTTATTCCGAGCCAAAAGCTATATATAGTCAAATATTGTAAAGAGCAATATGCAATTTAAGCAGCTAGTCAGCTTTTTGTCAACCCGAAAATCTAGATGGGCTTTAGATAAAGCAAGATTACGCCAAAAAACAAACTAGCGCCAGCCTTAATAAGACCAGCGCTTTTAGTATTTGCCCTCCCAAAAATATTTTCCTTCATACGGATAGAGCCATGGCGCTCCCCTTCCTTCAGTCTTGCCAAGAGGACACTTATAGCCATCCCCAATTCTCCTAGAATAAATTTCCGGCAAGGGGCATTGTTGACATCTCTCCCTTTGCTGTGCATTTACTCCAGGCACTGCGCAACTAAAATCTTTGCACGGTGATTCGTTTTTAGCAAAAACCTCTTTGAGGTGTGTCAAAAATTTTTGACATTTAACGGCGCAATCAGTAAATGAAAATGCGCCCGCATCCTTGCAATTATCACAAGGAGACATAATCTTTATTGTTATCTTTTTCATTCCATTGTCCTCCTTTTGGTTTTTTGTTGCAGTATGGAATGCATCAAAACAACTAATCCTAAACTAGTCTTTAATACACCAAATGTCAATACAATCCACCTCATCCGGCCTACGGCCACCTTCTCCTTGGTAAGGAGAAGGGCTTTCTTCTGCATTCTGTCCCCTCTCCTTACTAAGGAGATTTTGTTTTCAATAGCTTGAAAACAAAAGGGTGAGGTGGATTTTTTTGCAACAATAAAAGGGATTTCTAGTACATCATACAGATGCATTTCGAAATCCCTTTTGCCATTAGTTAGAGCCTATGATTTTAGGCCTCAATAGCGTTTTGCTTGCGAGAAAGTTCGTGATAAGCGCCGAAGTTTTTCTCTAGGCACTTAATCCAATCTCTCAATTCTTGGACTGTCCGAACCTCGGGGATTAGAATTTCCTTGAGAAACGGTAGCTCCGCCTCAAGATGCTTTCTAACTTGATCAATTGCCTCGAGGAATTCAATTGTAGACGGACGATCCCCTTCCAAGAAATGGATGGTATCATAAAACCCACCTATTCCTGAGAGAGAAAGATTTTTTCCGGAATATAATGCCACTAGGTCAGATATATGAAACATCTCTCTGGCATTACAAATGAGATCAATCGCCTTTTTGAGTGCAGCTTGTGGATTCATAATTCCACAGTATCCCATCGATGGACGCTTACCTCTCTTAGCGCGTACCATTGCATGAGCGACAACTGTCATTGCAGTAATTGTTCGAAAGTTACCACAGTCTTTTAAAACATCTTTTCTTTTCATTTTTTCATCCTCTCTTATATTAAAGTTTAACAGCACATTTGTAGCCACCTCTAAATTCAGAGCTGGCCAGAAAATGGCTGTTAATCGGCTAGGTAGTTTTTTAATGTACGATTTTCCATTATACACCTATTTTGGGTTTTTGTCAACCCAATGTTCTTGAAGGGCACATAGGTAACACTTGCGTAGTATTATGGAAATTAATGGGGGTGGCATAGCCTAATGTCTCATGGGGACGCCTGAAGTTGTACTCAACCAGCCATTCGGTCACAGTTTGA
>JBAQUL010000030.1:0-31306 GCA_049297495.1 Candidatus Moraniibacteriota bacterium | reverse complement strand
AGGGTGGCATTGGTGGCGTTGTAGGCGAAAAGAGAAGAAGTGATTTTTTTTCTGGGAACTAGTTCACTATCCTCGTTAATACGGATGCCGAGGAAATAGTGGGTGCCTTGGGGATTGTCTAGAATGGGCAGTTCTTGGTTTTGGCCAAGATTGAAGTTGAGGACTCCATTTTTGATGGTGACAGTTTGAGTTTCTTCCCAGACTCTTTGGTCTTTGTCCGAGTCTGAAGGATAACTGTCGACAGTGGTGCGGTCGGTGGAGTAAATGGCAAAGCGTACGGTGTAATCTCCATTGATTAACTGGCCTGTTTTGTCAGTGAGAAAAGCCATGCCTTCCATTTGTCTGGCGGCCTCTACTTTGAGAAAAGAAAGAAGAGTGAAAGAGACAAGGCAAAGTAGAAAAATGACTACATTTTTCTGCTGTTTTTTACTGATTTTTGTTTTCGAAAAAATCATGCGACTACGCTTTAGTTTAAAGCGAAAGTGACGGAACTTATTTCATTTTCTCACCCTCATTTTTTATTAAATCTGATAGGTTAATTATACCATAGAAAAAGGAGCTGTGAAAGAAAAAGCAACTGTGGATAACTTTTTTCAAAATCAGCCCTCTGAGTACAAAAAAATACGCCAGAAAATCTCGTTAATTTTGTAACATAAAAAAACTGCGAGGACACATAAGGCCGTGTCCTCGCAGTTAAGATTGCACCAAGAAAACTATTTTTCTAAATTGAATTTTTTGACATAAAAACCAACATCATCGATCCATTTATTGGCCGCTGCCTGACCACCGGTAACCGAACAATTTGATCCACATTTCCAGATAACCATCTTGGCCGGAGTGTTAAGTTTTTTTTCTGATATCAGATATTCCATTCGTTTCGCTACGACATCAACAGCATCTTTGGGACTATCAAAACAGGTATGTCCACCCGTGCCCATTCTCTCTCTTTTTCCCCGATAACCCCAGTAATTATAGCAATCCTCTCCATTTAAAACTGGAACGTGCTTACCCCAAGAGCTCTCCTTTCTGGCGATTCCAATTAAAAATGCCGCTATTGTTCGGTCTCTTTTGGCAATTTCCGGAACCATTTTTTCAATTGGATAACCCTTAACCATTTCAGTGATTTCTTTCTCAAAATCCGCTTGCTTGGTATTAGCCTCTTCAATCAAGAGTCTTGCGATATACTCATCATCTGACATTTTTTTCGCTTCTTTCTTGGCAGCCTCTTCTCCCAACACTCTCCGAGCTTCCTGTTCCTGGAGAATCTGTTCTGTCCCAGCTTTGTCTTTGGCCTCTTGCATCTTAGCTTGCGCCCCTGGACCCAAATAACGATAAATCATCGTCATTAAAAACATTCCAAAAATTAAAGACCCGACAAGGGAAATATTCCACATCCGCGCCATACTCACGCCGTGAGTATAACCAGTAAGTGCATCTTTAAGGTATGTATAGAGGTTAGAATATCTATCTCGAACCTCATCATACATCCATACTTCTTTTTTCCGAGAATAAATATGAGCTGCATTTTTTTCTCGTCGTGATGTGGCCCCATCAATTCTTCCTGTAATAAATTCGACTCGCTCACCACGCCTCATCCGCAAAAGATCTTCTTGGCTAAAATATAATTTAGAATCACGGGTAGTAAAGTCTTTTACCTTTCCATATTTCTGAGAAAGCAACACGGAAGAATTTTTATGCCTCAAAACAAATTTAGCCAAGGCATAGTCTAACTCTACCGGTTTTTTTTGTTTTTTTTGTATTCCATCTAGCATTGTTTTATTATAGCACATCTTCTTCTTTCGTAAAAAACAAACACTAGCCCGCCAACCAACATTGCGAAAGAAAATAACTGACCTAGTGTAAAATAGCCCCAGAAAAAGCCCATCTGCGTATCAGGTTCACGAAAAAATTCGCCAATAAAACGCGCAAAGGCATAGCCGATGAGGTATAATCCTAATAATTTTCCTCGTACTATTTTTTTGTTTCTAATTTTCCAAAAAATCCAAAATAGCAAAAATCCTTCCAGCACAGCTTCATATAACTGCGAAGGGTGACGCAAAGCGCCCAAAACGTCGCTCGAAAAATACATCCCAATCCACATATCAGTGACTCGACCATACAGCTCTCCGTTAAGAAAATTTCCGATTCGACCAAATAGATAGCCGGCTGGAATTGCCGGCACAATAAAATCTGAAAGTACCCAAAAATTTAATTTATAAAATCTCACAAAAAGTGATGTGGCTAAAAGTACACCAATCAGACCACCATGATAACTCATACCATATATGCCGACAAGTTCTCCAGTAGCCAAATCAAATGGTGAAATAATCGCCAGTGGATGTGCAAGGTAAAAGGGCAAATTATAAAACAAAACGTAACCCAATCTCCCGCCAATAACAACGCCCAAAAAACAAAAATACAGGAAATCCAAAATAAGCCCCTCTTGTTTTTTTAGCTTATTCTTACCATCTACTCCAAGTGTATTTTTAAAAAGCTCCTCACCCTCGCCCAATCGTAACCGCAGCTTTAAAAGCCTAAAAACAACAAAAAAAGCCGCCAGATACATCACAGAATACCAGCCAACAGAAAAAAATCCGACGTGAATTATTTCCGGATTAATCTGCTCGGGGATGTGTTGATAGAATTGTAGAAAATTATTCATTAAAGAGCTGTATAATTTCTAATTACAAATTTCCGATGACAAATCAAATCCAAAATCCAAATGACCAAAAAATTATTTTGAACTTTGAGCTTTGAAATTGGTTGGAAATTTGACATTTAGATTTTGGAATTTCTACTTTGCCTTCTTAATTTCCGCCTCGGCTTTTTTCTCCTCTTTTTTTTCTAACCGTGCCAAATAGAAACTGGAGACAACTACAATCAAAGTAATCACTACCGCATAAGCCAGTTTAGCTCGAAGACTATTTTGATCTTGAGGGAAAAAGTAGTCGATAAAGGCTTTAATGGCGTCATTCCAGGCAAGCCCCGCCACAAGTCCAAGCGCCGCGACGATATATTTTACGGTTCTGTTACGCACCTCGCTTTTTACTTTGGCAATTTCCCCAATCAATTTTTCTTCAATTTTTGTCATAAGTTTAAATTACAAAAAATTATGTCATCCTGAGCGAAGTCCCGTACTCGGGACATAGCCGAAGGATCTGCACTGCGATATTTCTAGTTTACAATTTTATAACTCATCATACAAATCACGCCAGTCCGGATTTTCTCTTTCAAATAAAGCTATTTTCTTTTTTCTGGTCCAGCCTTTTAATTGTTTTTCTCTTTGAATTGCGCTGTAGACATTTTCTGACTGTTCAAAATATATTATCTTGTCTATATTGTATCTTTCAGTAAAGCCTTTGATTATTTTATTTTTATGCTCCCAAACTCTGTTTTTTAGATTGCTCGTAAAGCCAACATAGAGAGCCTTGGAATTATTTGTCAGAAGGTACACGAAGTACTGTTTCATATTGTAGAACTTGAAACTATTATAAGCAGATCCTTCGACTGCATAAATTTTCTATCAAAAATTTATTCCGCTCAGGATGACAGAAAAATTATAGTTCTGTTTCGGATAAAACAACTTCCTCCACCGCAAGACTCGCCGCCGAGGCGAATGCATGATGTCTGCCAAAACGTGGGACATCAAATGTTTCAGTCTTTTCTTTATGTCTTATTTCCACAACCTGTCCTGTTCCCGTCTTTTCAATACCTACTATCCGCCAATCATCCTCTTTCTCGCAAGTTTCACCAAAATATTGCACTGGGGCAACGGCTTTTTTAGTCAATTCCTTTACGCGCAAATTATCACCGTTCAAAATCACAGTGCCGCTTCTCTTAGTTTTCCTTGCTAAATAACCATACTCCGCCACCAAGTCGTTCATACTGGGAAAAGATTCCAAATATCTTTGAGTAATATCGGTCACAACCGAAATTTCTGGCGCAACGATTGAGAGCAAATAGCGCATGTCTCCCGCCGAGGAAATGCCCAACTCAAGCACAAGATATTCTGGATAGTTTTTTTGCCATATCGCACGCCATGCTTTTCCAACTACAGGACGCCATTCACGATAAGATCCATATCCACTGGAAATATTAAGGATAGCGAGCGGCAAACCGATGTCTGTATTAAAATTACGCGGATTAGCTCTAACACTCTTACCTGCTTTTTCCAAAACTTTCTTGATTTCATCGCGCACAAAAGTTTTATTCACGCTTCCAGCAACTACGATAATTTTGGGACGATAAATTGCTAAAACTAATTTAGCGATCAGTTTTAGGTAAAGTTTAAGAATGGGTTTGAAGATAAGTTTCATAAATAATTTTATAAATCCAAAGCTCAAATTTCCAACCTTGCCTACCGGCAGGCAGGTGTCAAATCAAATTCAAATTTCAAAATCTAAATGCCAAAAAAATGACTTAAGCAGGAATAGAACAATATATTTTGACATTTGGATTTTGAGTTTGGTTTGACATTGGGAATTGGAAATTTGAAATTATGTCCCGAATATTTTTTCCATCCGATCAAACGCCCGATTAATGTCCCGCTCACTGCGTCCAAAGCTCATCCGGATATGTCCCTCTCCGCTTGGTCCAAACGCTACGCCCGGCACAGTCGCCACCTGCGTGCGTTCCAAAAGTCCAATCGCAAAACGCCAGGACAAACTATCTGGGCAGTCTTTCAGCTCACCAAAATCAAAATCATTTTTCAAGATTCTAGGAAAAACATAATAGGCGCTGGTTGGCTTCACATAGCTGAAAACATGACTCAACTTATCCAGCCTCCGACAAATCAAATCCCGCCTTTTTTTATATTCATGATTAAAAAATTCAATATCCTTATCCCCCATCTCGAGCGCCCCCATTGCCGCATATTGAGAAATAACTGGAGCGCACGTCACCAGCGAATCATGCACCTTGAGAATCTCACGCGCAATGCTTTCGTCCGTGTGCAAATAGGCCACGCGCCAACCGGTCATGGCGAAAGACTTGGAGAAACTAAACAGTCGAATGACTCTTTTTCGCAGTTCCGGCAACTCCGCCAAACTGAATATTTTTTCCTTCGAGTCAAAAATAAAATCTTTGTACACTTCATCAGAAATCAAATAGAGGCTATGTTTTTTAGCCAGTTCCGCGAGTCCCAGAAGTTGCTCCTTGGAATAAATTGTGCCAGTCGGATTATTGGGATTACAATAAAAAATGGCTTTGGTTTTTTCCGTAATCGCCGCTTCATATTTTTCTAATTCGAACGCCCAGCCCCTTTCCTCATTAAGCGATACAAACACCGGCTGACAGCCAGCCAGCAGAATCACTTCGCGATATGAAGTATAGGTTGGCTCAGGAATAATCACTTCATCGCCCGGGTTTGTAATCGCAAACAGGGTCGCCGTAATCCCTTCAATTGAACCGGCCGTCACAATAATTTCTTTTTCAAAGTCATAAAACATTCCCGCCTCGGCCAGTTTCGTCTCAATTAGTTCGCGCAACTCACTGAGGCCTGGCGAAAGTGAATATTTTGCCACCACTCCGTTTTTGAGAGCCAACTCCACCCGCCTTTTGATGCATTCCGGCGTATCAAAACTCGGCACGCCTTGCGCCAAAGAAATGACATCGGGAAACTTTGAAGCTCTAAGCTCCATTTGCTTGATTACTGATAGACGTAGATTTTTTGTACGTTCGAACATAAATAGAATCATTCCCAGTCAGTTATAATAGTTGCTTTGTTATTTTTATAATTTTCTAGAGTTTCTTTAATGCCTGAAAACAACGGACTAGGAAGATTATCCAAATCAAACCATTCCCACTTTTCACATCTCGATGGTTCGTTTACTTTTGCCTCACCACTAACATATTCCCCCTTAAGCATTGGCACTACATGATGAAGCTTGTAAGGCTCCGCGCGATTTTCTCTAATTCCCAGGATATCTTTCGACATATTAATTTTAATTTCGTCTCCTAATTCTTCAATGAGTTCTCTTTTTGCGGCTTCAAGCAATTTTTCATCCTTCTTGAGATGTCCACCAGGAAATCCCCATTGGCCATAGCCAACTTTTGATAATCTCTTTCCAAGAAGCACTCTTTCCTCATTATCAAATACAGCAACATCGACTCCGGTCATCACTCCCTGTCCCTCTTCTATGCTTATTTTTACTTCCTTCTCCATATTGGTCTAATTTTATCTAGTCTTTTTCTGACTTTTTTCCCAGGCTTAACTTCACCGAATTCGCAAAACTCATCATATCAGAATCAAAAGTATATTTAAACTTATTTTTTTCGCTGTGACGCGAAATTGCAAAATCGATTAGTTTTTTCAAAAGCGCATCGAGTTCCAGTCCACTGGCTTTCCACAGATGATGATAGACCGTGCCAGGCATCGGATTGATTTCATTGGCATAGACTTTTTTTGCCACTTTGTCATAGAGAAAGTCCACTCGCGCGATGCCACTTGCCCCCACGCCTGAGTATATTTTCTTGGCTAAATCTTGCACATTTTTCGACGTCTGCTCATCTAATCTTGCTGGAATCACCAAACTATTCGTCGCGTTGCCCAACTGTGCGCCTCCATCCACTAAATATTTTTCCTTGAAATCAAACAGTTCACTTTGGAAAACTGATTCTTGAATGAGCGAAGCTTCAAGTTCGTCATTACCAATCACGCAACATGTGATATCCATCAAATTTTCCACCCCCTCTTCCACTAAAACTTTCTCGCCATAATGCAAAGCGACTTCAATCGCGAATTCTAATTCCTTGTCATCTTTGGCTTTGGAAATTCCAATCGACGATCCAAGCTTTGGCGGCTTCACAAACAATGGATAGCGCAAGGTATTTTTGATGTTAGTGATAATTTCCGCTCGATTCATGTCCCAATCCTTTTTGCCAAAAAACATGAAGTTAGCCGTAGGAATTTCCGTGCTTTTATAATAGGTTTTGGTAATAATTTTGTCATATGTAACCGCCGAAGATGCGACATCGCAACCAACATAGGGGAGATTACAAAGCTCAAATAGGCCTTGAATCGTGCCATCCTCACCATTGGATCCATGGAAAGCCGGAAAAGCCAAGTCAATTTCAATGGCCTGGGCCATAAAACCTTTCTTTTGAAAAACCATCTTCCCCCGAGATTTTTCCAAGTCCAGTGAAACTCGAGAAAATTCCAAAAGTTTTTTGTCCTTCTGCGAATCTTGAAAAAATTTCAATGTTCCCAGATCATCGGAAACATACCACTCACCATTTTTTCCTAAGTATATCGGCACAACATTATGTCCTGTTTTTTTCAGTTCTGAAATGACTAATTGTCCAGTGATAATTGAAACGTCATGCTCTGGACTTTTACCTCCAAAAAATACTCCGATGTTCATAAATTAAATGTTAAATTGTTTTATTGCTAAATTGTTGAATGGACTAAAAACCCCTAGTTAACTAATAAACTAACCCGCTAATTAAACTCAGCCTATTTGTATATTCGTAAAAATTCGCCTGCCTGCCGGTAGGCAGGTAGTTCGTAGAGAATTCTAGAAGTAGTTATCCGGCAAATCATTTTGAAAAATAATTGTGTCACCGCTTTTCACAATATTTGAAAGATCGGCGTGCGCCTCCTGCGAAGATTCATAAATCCTGTAGTTCTTAAAACCTTTCCCCTCAAGCCCTTTAGTAATATAACCAGAATTAGGGCTTTTTATCAAGAGAATGATATCTATCCCGCTCTCGGCATATAGATGCCCAATTTTTTTGTGAATTTCCGCGCTTTTCTCGCCCAGCTCCACAAGCCCCGGAGTGAGCACAATTTTGCGACCAGGCGCCCGTTTCAAAACTTCCAGCCCACTAACGATGCCATCAAAATTGCCGTTGTAACTGTCATCAATCACCCAGACCTTTGTCATTTCATTATAAATCGGCTCCAGGCGATGAGGTATGTGTTCAAGCTTGCCGACCCCACGTGAAATCTCAGAAAGAGTCATGCCTAATTTTTGTGCCACGCGGCTGGCAAGAAGAATGAGCGTTATATTATGCAAAGCGAGCAGTTTCGTTCGAAACATTGCACCGTCTAATTCAAATTCCAAGCCAGAAAAGTTATCCAGACTTTTAATATTTTTTGCTTCACTCTTTGAAACACCCACAGATTCCTTTAACTTAAAACGCGCATAATTTCGCGAAACATTTTCATCATCAAAATTAAGCACGACGGTTTTTTTTGCCGCCAGTGGCAGTTCAAATTTTGCCAAAATTATATTTTCCACACTCCCAAATCTCTCCAGGTGCGATTCATTAATTCCGGTGAGAATGGCATAATCCGGAGAAACTAAAGCGCAAAGCTTTTTAATTTCACCCTTTTTGTAAGCACCCATTTCCACAATAAAAATCTCATTTTCCCGGAATAGTTTTGGGTTTTTCAAAATAAAATCGGCAATTCCGATATCCGTATTAATATTTTCCGAAAGTCTTATCACGCGAAATTTTTCGCCAAGAATGGAAGACAAAATTTCCCTGGTTGTTGTTTTTCCATAACTTCCCGTTATCCCAATCACGGTGAGATTTTTGCGATTTTCCCGCAAAAACCTTTGCGCTTTTTTGAAAATTCGCTCTTTCAAAAAA
The DNA here is from genome assembly GCA_049297495.1 of Candidatus Moraniibacteriota bacterium. GTDB lineage: Bacteria > Patescibacteriota > Minisyncoccia > Moranbacterales > UBA2206 > UBA9630. The sequence goes on along the minus strand of JBAQUL010000030.1, from coordinate 22,711 downwards.
AGATCGATTGGCTCAATGATCCAAAGCACAATAACAATAATTATTGGAACAAGCGGAATCATGACCACGAAAGACAGAATCCCCCCTACGCCAAAAATCCCGATTGAAAGCAAGAATATAGCGAGTAGCATCAGCGCCGTGAGCACATAAATTAACCGAGCTTTTTTGGTCCAAACCAAGTGTGCTCTTTTTTCCAATTTCCACCATTGAGAGTGCGAATAAGCAAATCGCAAAAATTTCCTACTATCATAGAGCTCAGCTTGAAGAATATAAATTAAGTTTCGGATAATCATTTTGTTTAAAATTTTTTAATAGGGCTTGTGCGTTTGCCGAAATAAGCTTATCTATAGCCAAAGTTTGTCAGGATAAAACTTCTAAATTTCATATGATTCAACTTGGCAAAGATTAACTTGATATGACCTCGCGCTTTGAAGATTATTGAGGTAAATGCGCAAGCCCTAGATCAAGCCAAACTCTTTGAAAAAATTTCCGCAAACTCTTTCGGTCGGTCAATAAATGAAAAATGTCCCGCATCAGGAATCACAAATAATTTTGACTCAGCTATCTTTTCTCGCATAAGCTTGGCCTGCCAAAGCGGAGTAATGGAATCTTTTTCTCCCCAAATAAGTACGGTCTCAGTTTTCACTTTCGACAAATCATCAGTCAAGTCTTCGCGAATAATTTTTTTGTAACTCTCGGTCATTTTCCCTGCTTCAATGTAATCCACTGAATCAATTGCTGAGTAGAATTTTTTCCTGATTTTATCCTTGAAAATATTTAGTCCGGGCAGTAAAAAAATTATCTTAAAAATCTTCGTGACAATCTTATATGCAAATATTTTTAATCCTCTTTTTCTAATCCCCGCCGAGGCAATCAGAATCGCTTTTTTCGCCGTGCCACCCTCAGTCAGATATTTAATAATAATACTTCCGCCAACAGAGTGGCCGACCAAAATAGGCTTTTTGATTTCAAATTTAGTTAAAAAATTTTCTAAAAAATCCGCAAATTCCGTCACACCCCAAGGAGCTGGTGGCAAATCACTCCCGCCAAAACACGGCAAATCGAGTGCGACAAAATTAGGCAGATTTTCAAAGAGGCTTTTCATATGCACCGCTCTCGAGCCCCAACCGTGAAGAAATACAACAGCCCCATCCCCTTTCAGGTTGTCACTTTGAAAATAGTTAATATTTAAGCCATCAATGATTACTTGTTTTTCCTGCATAGTCCTTTCTTTTAATACTATCATTCTACCACCCCATCAAACTAAAATCCACCCCCTTATTCCCGGAGTGGATTTTAGTTTTTTCTTAAGAAAGCTGACGATTAATCACTCGCCCCGGTCGTCTCGGTTTCGGTGGGGAAAGCCTTTTTGAGGGCAACTCTCGCCTTTTCCATTGTCGCTTTGAAATCAGAGAAAGCTTTGTCCATCGAGGCTTTTCTTGTTGCAATAAGCGCCTGAACTTGCGTGTTTACTTTGGTAACATTCTGCTTATCCGTTTGTGTTTTCGCGCGACTTGCCTGCATACCAGAGCGGAAATTCGCCATTACGGTTTTTGCGTCTTTTCCGGCTGCGCAATCTGCCTTGGCCGTGTCTAGCAGTTTTTGCCTAGCCTCTTTTGCACTGGCTAAAAGCTGATCGACTTGTCCATTTCTTGTCGTAATCGCTGCTTGAATTCCGTCTTGAAAAGTTTTAATGGCACTGTCGCTTGCCAATCTCCTTGCTTCAATCGCCGCGCGTGTTGTCGTTTCAAAATCAGCCACCGCTTTTTTTTGCTCTTCTGTTTGCGCTCGTTCTTCTAGCGCTTTGAATTGTGCATCCCGATTAGCGTCCCAACTGGCCCGATTGGAACTTAGTGTAGCTTCTTTCTCGGTTTTTTTTGTCGTCCAATTGGCTAGTCTTTCTTGGTTTCTGGTTTGGAATTTATTTTCCTCTTCTGACATTTTTTGACCGAAGGCATCAGCTCGCTCGGAGATTTTTTCACAGATATTATCATTCTTTTGCGCGACCCTATCATCTTTTTTTTGCTCCATATCCGCCTGTCTAGCAGCTCTATCCTCCTGGGCAGTGCCACCATTGCCACCAACCGCCCAAGCGTTAGTTGAGAAAAGCACGCCAAAGGCAACTAGACTAGCAAACGTCTTTTTATAATTCTTGTTCATAGGTTTTGCTTAAATTATTAGAATCCGTGCTGTCATCGGTTAGGGCTTTGACATCTGCCTCATCACTTGTTGCTTGTAATTTCTCGCTATCAGCTCCGCCAATAATGGCATCAATTGTGGCATCAACTTTTCCAGTCGCAACAGGAGTCTCAATTTTTGGATTACTCTTTGAAGCTTTTTCCGTCTGCTTTTGCATTGGTTCTTTGACTGGGGCCTTCTTAGTCCCGCAACCTGCCAAAAACACCATGCCCAATAAAAGAATACTCAAAGATAGAATATTTTTTGTTTCTTTTTGCATAATTATTTTTTTTAATTAACCAATTAAAGTGTTTTATTTTTCGGAGAATCGACCCATCCCCCTTTTCATTTTATTCAATACAACAGTCAACAGCCCGTCTCACTAACTCACCCAGTTTTCCCATAAAACCACTTCTTCCGACACTGGTCGCATTTTTTTCCAACCTCGCGACTGAAGAATTTTCTGCTTTAGTATTGGAATGTTCCGCTGATTTATTTTTCTCATCATCATGCCGACTAAGCGCATCTTCATCAATTTTTTTAATATCCGTTGTGTCGATCACCTTCATATTAATTCCCCAAAACAGTGAGTAGAGATCATAAGCTTTTTGAAAAAGTGCTTGCGCTTTTTCTTTTCTACCCATTCCTTGTTGCTTTGTCCCCACCTCCATTAGGCGCATTGAAGCTGCGAGCAAGTGTTTTGAGATGCACCATTCCTCCCCTTGCGGGTCTTTGACAATTTCGCGCAAAAGTTCTCCGCGCATTTTCCGCGCTTCTTGCAAAAGATCAAAATATTCCGGCTTTTGCAATTTTGCCCCCGTAAAAAAGAAATGCTCCTCGATGCTCACGAGATTCATGATCGCAATCGACAAGTCTTGGTCCGATGAAAGGTCCAACTTGTCTTGTTTTTTCATCTGATCAATTTTCTCCACAAATTCATTGAGACTTCTGATTTTGTTTTCTTCCATAAAATTACAAAAAAAATTATAAACTTACACTTTCTCTATTTATATCCCCTTCTCCCTTAGGGAGAAGGTGGCTGAAAGCCGGATGAGGGAAAGGGCTCCTGGTAAAATTATTACTACCCTATGCAGAAAATTTTCATCTTTTAAATCACCCTTGCCCTCACCTGTCACGTGCTCGTGACATCCTCTCCCGAAGGGCGAGGAGGAACTACTCACTTCGTTAAAAAATAAAAAACCACGCTCAAAATCAAAAGCAATCCCACCGGGATAACCACTTTTTGGAAAGGAAAATAGACCTTATCGTTATTCTTTTCCTTGAGCTGAAAATGCCACATCCCGCCCGAAAAGAAAACAACACTTCCAAAAATTATTCCGAGAAGCAATTTGTCCACACCCCAAAAACTGTGATAGGCCTGTCCCATGAGGCCGGCGAAATAGAGTGGAATAATTGTAAGCAGATAGTAAGCAGCATAGATGGCTAGCGTATTCCCTTTGAAATTGATTTTTTTCTTTCCCAGCCACTCGATCGTCCAGGCAGAAAGACCCACGAGAAGTGCCCCGATCCAAAGCCCAGTAACCACGTCATCAATTCCTAAATAGTTGGAAAGTTCCAATCCCGCCCCCACAGCCACGACGCAGACCGGACAAAAAGCTTGCACGAAAAATGTGGGAATCAAAGTTAATCCGAATAAAAACAATATTTTTTTATGCCAACTATTGCTGCGCATTAAATTTATCATTACTTACTTAGGACTTACGCATTTGTCTGGAAAAAGTCCGCACGTGCATCATTCTTAGCATTCCGGGCTTTTGGTAAAACACAGAGGGAAATTCAAAATGAGGAAACCGCGCTTTTAGTATTTTTGGAGGGCAAATGCGTGAGACCTATTTATCCTTAAAAAATTGAATTATTTCTTCTTGACCCAGATAACATTTTTCCGCCGTCCAGAGAAACGGCACAGCTCCAACAGAATTTTTGTCTATTTTGCAGTTCTGTTGCTTTTTTACCATCATATTAGCATTGACCTTATCATGATTCACTTCTCGTTCAGAAAAAGTCACCCTAGCTTTGATATTATTGTCTGCGATATATTTCTCCACCACCTTGCAATGTGGACATTCCTCGCCATAAAACAAGATAATTGCAGAATCGTCAGGCCCGGCTGGCTGCTGGCTTCCACAACCGCTAAAAACGAAGACTGCCGAAAATAAAAAAATACCGAAAATAATTTTTCTCATAAAAGCTCCTCTAGTCCAATTAATTCCTAACTTCATAAATTATACCAGTAGCCAGATTATCCTGCAAACTTTCAAGTAAACACAAAAAAATAGCCCCGATTGCTCGGGACTACTTTTTTATCCACTAAGGGAAAAGAAATACTAGTATCTCTTTGCTCCGCGGAAACCACCGTCATTGCCACCTGGTTTTCGGAAACCACCAGTTCTTGGTCTTTCCTCCATTGGGCGAGCTTCGTTAACAGTCAAAGTTCTTCCTTCGAACTCTTTTCCGTCAAACATTTCGACAGCTTTTTGTGCTTCTTCATCAGAAGACATTTCCACAAAACCGAAACCTTTTGAACGACCAGACATTTTATCAGTGATGATAATTGCTGATGTAACGGCTCCTGCTTGAGAGAAATAATCTTTCAAGCCGTCTTGTGTTGTACTGTAGGAAAGTCCTCCTACGTATAATTTTTGTGCCATGTTTTTTGCCTTATACTTAATTATCTTGCAAGCCGACCTTCTCTTTTAGCTTACTTCTCGTTGAAACTAACGTTTCAAGATCTTTTTCCTTAGATTCACATATAAGGCAAAACTGCTCGAGAAAACTTACAATAGAACCATTATACACCTAAACACGAAAAAAATCAAGTGACCAGAGCCCCTAGAGCACATTTAGCGCTTTTGGCTCTAATGGCTGATAAATCGGTCTTTTTAAAACAATTCGATTATCGCGTGACTTACGCGCTCGCCAAAAAATTGTTCGCCCGCACAACTCACTTAGCTGGAAAAGCTTTTGGCAAACCAGCGACAAACTGACCAAAATGAGGACGTTTTGCTTTCAAAAATAATTTTTCGAAACTACTAGCCATTTTTTCTTCTGGATAAAATTTGGCAGTTTTTATTGCTTCAGGTGGCAACTGTTTTTGAAAATATTTAAAATCTTTGCTTATTTTTTCTATCACCGAAATTACTGCCCGATAATTTCTTTCCACGAAAAGACAATTCTTGCCATCAACCGCAAATTCCCGCACCCCACCAGAATCTGTCGCCACACAAACCAAACCACACGCCATCGCTTCAAGCAGCGTCAACCCGAAACCTTCTTCTTTTGATAGATTAAAAAATATATCACAACTTTGATAGATTGCGCTCAATTCTTTGTCATCTTTTGGTCGATGAATCAGCAAATCCATTTTTGAATCAGTAATCTTTGAGTCTACTGGCGTAGCCACATGCAATTCAAAGGGAATATTTTTCAACTTTTTGCACGCCTTTAACAAAATACCAAAACCCTTATTTTCTTTCCTAATATTACCAACAAAAAGCAATCGAAGTTTTCCACCCTCCCCATTTCTCCTTCCCGGTCTAAAAGTGTCTGTATTTACAAATGGCGGTATCACAATGGCCTTACTTAAAAATCTTTTTTTAATCAGTTTTTGCAAATAAACTGAAGGTGTAATAATCGGGATGTTTAGTTTATGCGCTTCATAGGAAATTCCGTTCAGAATTTTCAAGTCTTTTTCTTTAAAGTCTCTTGCCTCATTTGCCTGAGCCAGGAAAACAGTTTGCCCCCTATCATTATTCGCAATGCAGGGCAAAACAGTATAGACCCAATTAGCAAGATATATGTCAGAAACCGGCAAGTTATCCGCAAGCTTATTTATGCCTTTAATCATAAAATCAAGTGGCTTTTTTTTACTAGCGCCAAAAGGAACACTCACAAGATTAACCTTCTTTGATAGCCCAAAAGACACGGGCTTTTTCCCTAAATTTATAATATTTATAACATGCCCTCTTTCCGCCAAATTATTTGCCAAAGTCACAAGCACCCTATCGCCGCCTGACTTGCCAAGACCAAACGATGGAATAGTTATAATCATATAATTTAATCAACTTACGACTTACGCGTTTGTCTGGAAAAAATCCGCATGTACGTTTCACTTAAAGCTCCAAGGCTTTTGATAAAGCAAGGAGGGAAAGCCAAAAAGAGGAAACCGTGCTTTTAGGATTTTTTTCGGGCAAATGCGTAAGCCCGACAACTAATAATTTATCCTCCTGATTTATTCAAAACTACCATGAATAAACTCCAAAATCAATCTTTTAACTATACCAAAAAACACTCCGCCAAAATAGCGGAGTGTTTTCGAACAAGCAAGCTGGTTTCTATTTTCCCTTTTTCTCCTCTTTCTTTTCCGCTCCTTCGACTGGCGCAGTTTCTTTCACTACTCCCTCAACCTTAGTCACATCGGCGTCTACTTTTGTCTCAAGATCTGACATTTCATCTTCTGATCGTGGAGGAGCAACAAGTGCGATCACAGTTTCAAGATCAATACTAAGTTCAATCTTTTTGGAAATATTAAGATCCCCGAGAGTGATGCGATCATCAAAAGTTTTAAGACTTGAGATGTCCACAGTAATGCTTGATGGTAAATCAGCAGGCAAACATTTCACTTCAATCGCATCAATATTTTTCACCAGCACGCCACCCAGTTCTTTCACAGCTGGTGCTTCTCCGACATATTCCAATTCCACTTCTGTTTCGATTTCTTCGTCCATTCTCACTTGAAAAAAATCAATGTGCACATAGGTATCTCGCACTGGGTCTTTTTGTGTATCGTAAATAAGCACATTGCGATTGTCCTTCTCGTCAATTTTAAGATCAATCACTGTGCTCTCTCCGGATTTTTTAATCAAACGCTTAAAGTCGAGTAGTTTTACCCAGATATTTGTACCCGCAATCCCCTTGCCATAAACCACAGCTGGAATAAGACCTTCTTTTCTACCCTTATTAGTCTTGCGACCGAAAACATCTCTTGTTTTTGCTTCTAAAATTACTTTGTCCATCTTTTTTCGCTCTACCCACCCCCGAAGTATTTCGGAGCCTCTCAAGCGTGTTAAAAAATTTAATAAACTCTATTTTCCTCTATTTCGGCACTTTGTCGCGCCGTAGTCCCGCCAGATGGGCAAGACGGAGGAGGACCTTGTCACGCCGTAGTCCGCCAGATGGGCAGGACGAAGGAGGATTGGACTAGTTTAGCATAAAAATTGATTTCGTCAAACATTCCACCCTATTTTCTTTTCCCGTCTTTTCACCTACAATAAGATACAGTTAATAATTCACACAACAAAAATATGGAAAATGAAGCAGTAGTTAAAGATCAAATACAAAGTGTTCCGGTGAGTGAGGTAATTGCGCCAGAAGCTAAAAAGAAAACAGCTCCTTGGGTTTGGGCTATCGGAGGATGCCTTTTGATTGTATTGCTTTTTATGATCGTAATGGGCGCCTTGGGTTGGTGGGGGTATAAGGCTGCCAAAAAAGAACTTCGAGAACAAACTCCAGCGATGGAAGAATTCAAACAAAGAATGGAAAAAGCAACCAGAGAGACTGACAGGCCAGATAAAAGAACCAACGAACTTCCTAGGCCAGTACCAGAAGATATGACATTGCCGGAATTAGAATAACTCTTACTATAAAACAACTTGTCATGCCCCCATTTTTTTCAAAAAACATGGGGGCACTTTTCGATCAGTCAAACTCATCTCAACAAATCAATATATTGCTTTTTTGTCTCTTCGTATTGTGGCAACTTCTCTCCGCTGAGTGGCTCGCCTTTGGGCATATCCAGTTTCAGTGGATTGACTGGTGTGCCGTTTAGTTTTATTCCGTAGTCTAGGTGTGGCCCAGTCGACCAACCCGTCGATCCAACATAACCGACCAGTTGCCCCTGATCAACTCTCGCCCCAGAACGCAACCCCTTAGCAAAAGCACTGAGATGACCATAGTGAGTGGTGTACCCATTGTCATGCTCAAGACGGACCATATTCCCCCAGCCTCCTGACCAGGAAGCGCTGATGACTGTTCCACGAGCAGACGCCACCACTGGCGTACCAGCGGGCGCGGCATAATCAATTTGATAGTGCGCACTAACTTTACGCGTAATCGGATGCATTCGCGCGCCAGTGAAACCGGAAGAAATGCGCCGATAACTCAGTGGCGCTTTTAGAAATTGTCTTTCCAATACGCGTCCATCAGCATCATAGTAACCACCGCTACCGTCATTGCCAAAATAGTACGCATAGTAGGCGGAGCCGGCATTGACAAATTTACCAGCTAAAATTTTTCCATCCGGTGCTTTTTCGCCATTTCTGGTGCGTTTTTCATAGATAAAAGAAAAGGTGTCTCCTGTTTGGATTTCCGTAGTAAAATCAATATCAAAAGAGAAGATATCTCCCACTTCCAAAACCGTGCTTTCCGACAGACCGGCTTCCAGCGCGTCAGCATAGAAAAAATTATCAATCGTCCCTTCGGCGATTTCTTGCGAAACGATATAATCAATTTTTTCTTCCCGTACCACAAATTCATCTCCGGCGCGTTCAACAATGATCACTCGCTCAGTATCACGATCATACTCAATACGCGTTGCACGCACTTCATTTTCAAAATAAAATCGGATACTCCGTCCAATTTTTAGATTGGTAAAATCATACACGTCTTTTGAAGCCGCCAGTAGTGCCATTGTGTCATTAGCATCTAGCTTCCCTTGCGAACTAAAAATATCCGCCGGGATATCTCCGGCTGAAATAGTATAACTTAGGATTTGAGAATATTTAGCATTGGGATCAGAAACAGTTTCTATGCTTTGCTTTTGAACGAGAGAGATCTCCGTAACTCGCCTTTGCCCAAACACTCCCTTGAGCCAAAAAAAACTTTTATAAGCGATGAATGGGAGAATCAACAAAAAAAACCAATGGAAAATTTTTCTCCTTGGTTTAGGCTTTTTCGGTTCACCTAAAATTTTTCGATTGGGGCTATAAATTTGATCCATACGCCAGATGAAAGTATAGCATTAAATCGATGATCTTTCAACAAGGCGATTCTAGGGATAAAACAATCTTTTGTGCCAGGTATTGATTAATTCAGAAATGCCTGCTAGAATAACTTTGTTTTGTAAAATTGTATTTTTCAAATCAAATATTCCGCGATAGTCCGACGCTACGGTCGGACTCCGACAGCGGAGCTCGTCGGAGCTCAATAGTAAAAAAGCTTTTATTATGGCCTACGTTTATATTTTACAAAGCAAAAAAGATAATCGTTTTTATATAGGAAGCACAAACAACTTAGACAGAAGGGTTCAGGAACATAAAAATGGAAAAACCCCATCAACAAAAAGATTTGGTGGCGTAGATTTGGTTTTTAGTCAAAAATATCTTTTACTGGAAGATGCAAGATGTATCGAAAGAAAGCTGAAAAAATTGAAAAGAAGAGACTATCTGGAGAAAATTATTCATGACGGTTTTATTAAAATGAGGCCATTGTAGTTTTTAATATTTGGTTAGCAATTTTATTACTGATCAAAAGTTGAAAATTAAATATTCCGCGATAGTCCGACGCTCTGGTCGGACTCCGACAGCGTAGCTCGTCGGAGCTCAATATTGCCAGCAGAGATTTTTTTGCTGGTGTAAATTCTTTAAAAAAACGATATTATTCCGCGATAGCTCAATGGTAGAGCAGTTGACTGTTAATCAATTGGTTCCAGGTTCGAGTCCTGGTCGCGGAGCAAATGTCAAAAGAGACTTATTAAGGCTCTTTTGCGCTATAAAATCGGTTTTAATATTCGATACCCTTAACTCGAGGTTCGAACCCAGGTTGAAAAACTTGTAAACCTTTTGAAATTGTCGGAGTGTTATTTTTTGCTTTGCAAGTGAGTATGCGCCAACCTGACGATGCCCTCCCAATCTTTCCCAGTTAAGAGACTACTAATTTGATGTTTAAAAAGTTTATATTCAGCTGAGGACAATTCTCCTTCGCAACGACTCAAAAACTCGCTTAGGATTGTTTGTCGCATTTCTGTGGTGATTCCTTTTGCAACTAAGCCTTGAACCAAGGAGTCAGTTGGCATAGCTCTGAAATCAATCTGCATTACTTCCGGATCAATAGATTTATATTGACCGCTTTCTTTGATTGCTTGGTGGGTTTCAGGATCTAAGTATGGGTTATGGCTGATGCCTGTTTTGTAACTTTCACTAAGAGTGGCGCCAATTTTTTTAATAAATTCCGAATGCTTTTCAGCAGCTGCGGGAGAGTCAATAAATTCATCAAAAAAAACAATCTTTTCATCTGATAAGGATGCAATTCCTAAAATCTTGAAAAGTCTCACTTGTTCTTCATCGGTAAGATTGTCAGTTACTTTTTTAAAATCAGTCGCTGCTTTTTTAGGGAGAACATCTGAATTAGCTTCTTTTTCTCTTGATTGATATTTTTCTTCCAGATATTCTGAAAAAGCTTGTCCGTCCTTATTAAGAATCTCAGGTATAAAATCTCCCCATCTAACTTCCTCTTCGGTTACAGGTCCTGTTTTTCCAAATGAGTTTCTTCGTAAATGAAAATCATTATAGATTCTTCGTTCGTAATTCTTAGAAGAATCTATCTCGCGGCGAAGCTTTAGTGGGTCCGCGATAAGAGAGAGTGTAAATCGCAATGCGAAAAGAACATTGCCTAACTCGTCATCCCCAATTTTTTGGTCAAGAAAAATAAGAAGGCGAGCATCTTCTCGAGCAAGGCCATCTATTTTTTCAAACATCGATAAAAGATCGGGTCTCCTATTGAGCTCATGATGTTTGTTTTCTGGGGTGTAATTTTCGGGTGACATATTGGTGCTGAGTAAAGTTATAATATTCCATATGCATTATAGCATAATTCGTATGAGTATTTTTATTAATTATGAAATGAGGTTCGAACTTCTTCCAGGGCTCGGAGCTAGTGCAAAAAACGGATGTTCAAGCTTTCCCTGCATAAAGTGCGCTAAGTTCAACCTGATTAACTTGACAATGGAGCTAAGCGGTGCAAAAGTAATACCTAATAGCATAATTCAAGGAAAAGACTGAAAATATCAAGCTTAGTATGATCCTTCCAGTCTTTTCTCTGAATTGTCCCGGAGAAACGCTCGGGTGAGCGAACAGTCCCTGGCTTCATAGACAGAATGCTCGGGTGAGCATAGTGACTGCATTGAAAGCTTTCCTCAGGGCAAGACGCTGGGCGTCGAGGACATTATCGATATGGACTGGCAATCCATATAACTCTCGGGTGAGAGCAGGATAATGATTTCAAACTGCCATCATATGAAAGGACATTAACAATGAACTACGCAGAAACAGAAACATGGAAAACCTGGGAAAACAGCCCATTGGGGGACCTCAGCCCGGATGATGATGAAACAAAACCAATATTTAGCTTGCTTTTGATGGCATCGAGCACAACGGAACTGGAAAGGCTTAGCACCAGTCCACTACTCCCCCCTGTTTGCCGGCTTTCGATCGAATTGCGAAAGGCAGCAAAAAGAGTTTGGCGGGTCATGCACAAGAAAAATGAAAAGTGGGTAATCCTAAGTGCTTCCCTTGAAGGCCTAGATCTTGGCGTCGGACTGAATGATTTTTATTGGGACAGGTTGTGTCGAGGTAAATCGGAAATACACCTCTTCGAGGACGGAGATGCCATTAGAACATCACCCCGAGATTTAAACAATAAAACCGAGTACATATCCATGCCGGCAAAAGAATATACGACCGACGGAAAAGAGAATGGGATTAAGCTATTTATTCCGCGGTATTCCGGAGTGATTTATGGTGAGATGGAAATAAAAGATCCTCGGGATAATCCTCTTTGCTACAAAGCTGAGATAAACCTTAACACTGAGTCGGATTCTCTTCGTCAGGTCAAAGTAAGGTTCATTTATCATCCGGAGCAAAGGCAGATTTTCATAGTGATGATTTTCAATAGGCGGATATTAACTGAAAGTAACATTCTGACCTTTGAAAAAATGATGCCTTCTTTTTCTGTAGTAAAAATCTTCTCTCACTATCTTAATCGCGAACCAGCGATTTGCTATCGTCTCGACATTGACGACAGCGAAATGAGCCGAATAATTAAACTTGGTAAATTTAATTACAGGCATAGTGAAGGTCTTTCTGAGTGGTATCGATACATCTGCCCTCTGGAAAGTTTTTTTGAATGCATGAAAACCAAGCTCAATGAGCTTGGAATTCCGTTTGCAGATTCTCTGCATAAGTGCAAGTGGTAGTCTTGTCTGGAGAGTTAAGATAATGTGAGCCGCGTGGTGATGAATTTAATCATCCGCGGCTCTTTAATTTTGTAAAATTCAAAGTTTCTACCCTGCAAAACTAAACAAATGCATCTACATTTTAGTAAGATTCAAACTTCCAAACATATCAGCTAATGAGAGCCACATTATAAAAGAGCCAAATTTTGTCTCTTTTATAATATCATGTCGGTTCGAACATTTACTATTCTAAACTGGACGTTTAAATTTCTGATCGTTGACATTTTCCGCAATTGTGCTATATTCTCATATTCCTTACCAATTAAATGTTTAATTGCATGCTACCAATACCACCTACAAAAGGAGGCCAATCATGGCAAAGACCAGAACAATCGTTGAAGACGACTTGCAATTTATCCAAACAGTTATCGGTCCGCAACTGCAAAAACCCAAAACAGTAGAAATCAGGCCAAGCAAAAACCACAGACTCCTGATTAACTATTGCAGCTTAAAGCCGGTGTTAAACATTTCCGGAAAAATCATCCTTCTGCTAACCGGATTTGGTTCTGGATGGACCGGAATTGCCAAGCTGGGATATGACTTTGTAAAACTCGGTTATAAGGTATTCATGCTATCGCTCCCTGGCTATGGCAACTCCAGCGACCCGCTCTCAGCAAATTATGACCAAATATATTTTTATGGTTTTGACTGGGAAGCGCACATACTCAAATGCTTCATCGATAAAGTCCTGCCTGGAAAGAGAATTCATCTGGTTGGTCATTCGATGAGTGGAGCCATTATCACTTTCCTTCCCGCCTATAGCCCGAACTTGATCTCCAGTCTCACTCTTCTAAACCCTGCTGGTTTCGAGAGAAGGGGTATGATTTATCTGGCAGCAAAGTTTGGCTTAAATGGGATTTTGCACAGCTTCGCCTTTCGCGATAATCCCATCTGGGCAGAACTGAAAAAATTTCTGCCAAAAGAAAATGGCGCATTTTCAAACTGGAGTCGATTACGGAAACGACACAATGAGGGGCGTATCATTTGTGACGGGGGCATAATCCCCTGCCTGGAAAATACCTTAAGACTTGGCGTGCCAGTCGCCTGCGTTTGGGGCACAAAAGATTTCGTGTTCCCCATGAGAAATTCGTCTATCGCAAAATTGAGTCATGGAGAGTATCCAAGCCTCGAAAAAATCGAATTGCCCCTCTGGCATAACACAACCATGTTGGGAAGTGAAATAGTCGCCGAAAAAATCGATATGTTCATCTCTTCACTTAAGCAATAAATTATTCCATTTGGCTAAAACTCAAAAATGAAGACGGCTATGAAAAAGATTGGCTTCGTTCCAGCACTACCTAATATCAACTACCCCTAAGAAGCTAAACCAAGGAGACTTTCTTATGAGCAAAGAAGTGGAATCAGAAGTTTTCAAAGAAAACAAAAAGAGAGGAGTCAGCTATTCCTGGTGTGCGACACCCGGCCGTTTACGTGTCGTTCCGGAAACTGCCGATTATGAGCTATCCAACTATTTCCAGGATGTAGACAACCTGGAGGCTGCTAAGGAAGCAATTGCCAAATTTGATCTCGAAACGAGCCTATTGGCAGCGGCATACGTATTCGATGATAAGGGCCGGGTCGTCTACTCAGCCAAGCGTATCCACGCAGGCGGGGCAACAACTCAGGAATTTCATTACTAAGTCGCTTTTCAAATCTGAGATCGATTTACAACACCAATAAGGCGGACTACTCATCTGAGAAGCCCGCCTTTTGCCTTATACGCCTCCTCCCTGTCTGTAAAAGTTATGCTTGGCCCATGCAAATATTTTTTATGCGGGTCTGCATCAAAATTTATTATTTACTGAATGGAACATTTAAGTATTTCTTTTGATTCGTCCATCGTTCTTTGCAGTACCTGCAAATAATCTTGCCCGGAAACGATGTAATAACCTACTGTAATTTTGTCGACATTGTATCTTTTAGGATAAAAAAAGCTTGAAAAGCACTCCCCGACTCGTTCGAAAGGGAATTTTTCGTCATGCAGCCTCTTTTCGCTAGTCAGACGATTATGTTTTTGCTCAGGAATCAATTTGGTATGCGCCCAGACAATTTTTTTCTGAAAATCCTCATAGCAAAATTGCGGAACTTTTTCTCCCAGAGCAACCCTCAATTCCAAATCCAATAAATCATATTTTCCCGACATTAAATATACCATCAAATATCCCCCTTGCCGCCTGGGATTCAGATCGACAATGTAGCAATTATCCTGCGAGTCAAGCATGAAGTCACAACCAAACATCCCGCGAAAACCCAGCTGCGAGAGATGGTTGCCAACTTTGAGCGTAGCTTCAATGATAACTTCCTTAGCTTTGGCACTAGCACGAGTTGGATAGATATTGCCCATGTGTTTAGTGCCAGCAAGTATTTGATCGGAAATCTGCAGCACACGCGTGTCATTTTCGCCGCAAACCATCGCCGTAGAATTAGGCGAAAGCCGAACATCCAGAAGGAACTTCGCCGCAAAGAACTGACTTTTCTTATTTATTTTTCGCAGATTTTTATAGAATTGATCTAGTTCTTTTTTATCGCGAATAACCGCGCTTTCCGCTGCCCCACTTGTGTAAGCGGGAGAAATAAAAACAGGAAAGAATAACTTAGCCTTAAGAATTTTTTCAAAAGAAGGAAAGATTCTCGTGCTGACAATCGGAAGCTTTAATTCCTTAAACAGTTTAATTTGTTCAATTTTATTATCATACTTTTCTACCAACTGGGAATCTGGACCGATGACTTTAATTTTTTTATCAAGACTCAAACCGAAACTGGTAAAACTGTAGACAAAAACTGGGCCTTGTTTCTTATTGAGTTTTTTGATGAGTTTTTTGACTAATGGCGCTCTTCTAAATTCCAAATTTAAATCTTCGTAATCTTGCAAAGTAATAGCCTTCTTTTGCTTAGTTTCGCTCCGAAACTTGGCCAACTTTTCGTTGATGATAATGTAATTCCTTTTTTGATATGAGCTGTTTGGTTCTGCGCTATAGATATAAATTGGTTCGAAAGTTTGACCAAACTTTTTACTCAGAAGTTCTGCCATTTTTTCGCTCGCCAAATCAAAACGATTAGTCAGCAAACTAAAAAAATAAAACTTTTCGTTTTCTCCCAAGTCCTTTTCCAAGTGAGCTGAAATAACTCCACTAGAAACTTTTTTATCTTTCTTTTTTATTTTCGCAAAGAAAAAATTGAAAATACCCATTTTTTTGTTTTTTCACTTTATTAATTTTTATTATAATACAATAAGACTAAGCTGCCTATCTATAAATCAAAGATAGTCCCTAATTGCTTCAATCCCTTTTTTATCGGATAATAGTAGCGTGACTTCTCACGTTACTAAAAAGTTTAATCCGCCTACGCTGAAGCTTCGGCCGACGAGCTAATTTTAAGTAAATTATCCGTGGCTTGCCATAAATAGGGCTCAGGGCTTGCTCCGTGATTTATAACTTTAATTCTAAAAATATGACACAAAAAGAAGCCTTGAAGGGTTTGCGAATTCTCTATCCTATTTGGATAGTGGCGGGATTATTTAGTCTTATGTATGTTCCGTCTAGGCTTATCACGGAAGATGCCGCGCGGACTGCAAATAATATCCTCGGCAATGAATTGCTGTTTAGATTTGGCATCGCCGGTAGTCTATTTTCTCAGTTGCTCTTCATCTTCGCAGTTACCCTGCTCTATCATCTCTTCAAATCAGTTAGTCGGATGTGCACGATGAACATGCTTGTTTTCGCCCTTGTCTCCGTGCCGATTGCGATGATTAGTATACTTGGGCAGATTGCCGCACTCGAGCTTGCTGGAAATAATAATGATCTCATGCTGCTTTTTCTCAATCTGAGCAAGCAAGGCATTATCATTGCTTCAATATTTTGGGGCCTTTGGCTATTCCCACTGGGAAATCTGATCAGGCAATCAGGCTATTTCCCAAAGTTCATGGCACCCGCTGTGATGCTTGGAGGGGTTGGCTATTTCTTTGGATCATTTGCTCAGCTAATCATGGCAAACCCGGAAAAAATAATGCCGCTATTTGAAATATTAACTCTAGGAGAAATGATCTTTATCTTCTGGCTCATTATCAAAGGAGCTAGGTTACCTGAGAGCGCAAAGTCTGGTGGCGGAAATGAGGGGAAATAAAAAATATTTGAAATTCGTCCCCTATTTTTCTAGAAAAACAAATTACGCCTCAGCTGAGTAATAAGCTTGATGTGGCCCAGCACTGAAATAATATAGAAGGCTTATTTTAGCCTTTTTTTCGTGTTTGTGTTTGACAAACTCCGCATTTCGTGCTAAGCTTTTTTGTTAGTTCTTTTTATATTAATCTCATACAAGCTGCTGACAAAGTAATTAAAAGATAGTTTGATTATTTCGCCAGTAGCTTGTATGTGCAATTTTTCAGGAAGTTCAAACCAAAAGAATGGAGAAATGAAAATGAAAAACAAGAGCATGTTGATATTGATTGGTTGTACGGTAATTTTTGTAGCCTTCTCTATTTTATTAGAGTCATACCTCAAAGTTAAAAAAGAGAATGCACAGCTAATAAAAATTGCCAGGATGGCAACTCACCTTTCCAAGGGGGAAATCCTCCAGGCTGTCGATTATCTCGACATGCTTGATTATGGCGGTCGGCATATTTCCGCTGAGTTTAAGCCGCTTGCCAACCAAGTAAGCAAAGCCCTTGCTTTACATCTCTTTGCACAGGCTCGGCAGGAGTTCGAAAGAGGAGAATTCCATCGTTCCGAAAATGATTTCGGCGTCGCAAAATTTTATGCCGAAGGCTCTGGTTTGCAAGAGGCCTTTCCCTCTTGGGCAGACAACCTGGGGAAAAGAATCAAGCTCTACCAGGAGCAAAAAACCTTAAATCGCGAACAGGCAAAAATCAGCGTCGCAAGAGGCTGGTCTTACCACTTTGAAGGAAAATTTTCAGATGCCATTCGCGAATATAAAAAAGCATTGGAATATGATCCAGACTGCAGAGACGCTATCGATGCTCTGCGAAAACTTGAATAAAAACCCAAAAAGAAAGGAACCAAGCAGGATGAGACAGCAAAGCGGTAATGAAATTAAATGGTCTGCTCAAACGGCAGACGCGTATATTTTGACGACAAAAGGCAACCCTTATGGTGATCCTCCGGACGTCGCTGGATATCTTCGGTACGCCTTCAAGGAAAGAGGGCTCCAGGAGGTTTTGAAGCGAGGCACTGCGCAGGAACTGGAAGATATTCACATTCTTTTCTGCGCCAAGATTCGAGACGAAACCCTGCGCAGAATAGATGCGACAGAAAAAAGCCTTTTCGTTTTTTCAGCGATGAAAATCGCCGAACGGCTTAGCGATCTAACCGGCCAAAATTGGTACGCCTTAGATCCACAGCCAATAAAAGAGGAACTTGCGGCATAAAATTGATTGAAAAATTGCAAAGGAAGAAGTGCTTTTACATCAAGCCCTTCTCTCCATATAGCCCATCGAAGACACAGTTTAGTCTTCGGTGGGCTTTTGTTTTTTATGAAGCAAAAATAAACAACCGCAATTCCATCTCTATTTTAGAAAGATTCAAGTTTCTAAACACATCAGCTATTGAGAGCCACACAGGCCGGCCACCAGAAATGGTAGCCGTTTTCATTTGCCACTTTTCTTCTCTGGAGATAAGATGAAAGTACGTATTTAAATACATATTTCAATACTTATATGGCTACCACCAAACTCAAAGACAAAAACACCAGAAAAATCACGCGCATAGGGAAAACCAGCCTAGCGGTCACTCTTCCCAAAGAAATGGCGATGGAGCTGGGCTGGAAAGAAAAGCAGAAAGTCACTCTCAAAAAAGTCCGGGGCGGGATATTGATCAGGGATTGGAAAGAAGGATAAAAAGGTGCCTGACCACTTTTTCTTTCTCTCCGGTATGCTTTAAGCCAAATTGCCAGAAGGCAGGAAATAAAAGAAAGTGATAGCACTATTTTCGAGTAACTTTCTAGTCGAGGACGGTTCTTGATTGTTTGTATTAAAGATTCATCAAAAAAAGCCTTAGCATCGGCTTTTTTTGATGGAAAAGTTGCAGGTGTTGACAAAAAAAGCTACTGTTGATAAAATACTCTACAGAGATATAATTAAACCCTAAATAATAATTTTAAAAAAAATATGCCAACTGAAACTTTAGGCGAAAAACTTAAGGAGTTACGAGAAAAACACTTTCCAGGTGAAAGTTTGCGAAAGGTTAGCGAAAAACTAGAAGGACTTGAACAAGGGAAGAATTTTTTTGCGTATTTGAACAAAATCGAATCTGGGGCAATGCTTCCTTCGGAGACCCTTCTTAAGCAGTTAAGCAATGCGTACAATCTTTCGGAAGATGAATTTATCCAATTACTAGGACATCATACTGCTCAAAAATTAAACGTAAAGCTTCAGGGTAGTCTTTTGTCTGATGGTCAGGAGATATCTGCTGCGTCGATGGTTGAACTTTTTAGGAAAATAAAAAAAGATAAAAAATAATTCTATGCGTATAAAACGACTTCATAAAAATTGGGATCCAATGCAGGAGATATTTGAGTTGACCAAGAATGATATCGAATTGCAGGTAATGAGCGATATGCAAAAATATAATGGACTATATTATGCCAAATATGGCAAAAGCGCCCCAGATAGTTTAGATGTGGATAATTTTGTTGCCGAAGTATGGGAGTTTGAAATAAAATTTGAATCAATAAAGCAACCGAAAGGAGAAGAAATACTTGGTTGTTTGCGACCTCAAAATAGGGAAATTATTATTGATTCAGAGCAATGCAATAGCAAGGAAAGAATAAATTTTACCATTGCGCATGAAGCAGGGCATTTGTCACTACATGCATCGATGCTTCGATTGGAAGATGGAAGAGTGGTTGGGTGGAAAAATAAACCGATTGAGCCTCAGTTTACAAATCGCGAAAGAATAAAAAAGCTGGATATTAACCAGACGAGAATGGAGTGGCAAGCAAATAAATATGCGAGTGCTTTATTAGCTCCAAAATATAAAATTTATGAAATACTTACATCTCTGGGTTTGATAACGGGGCAACATCAACTTACCCCGATTGACTTAACTGTAAATAGCCAGCTTTTGATGGAAAAATTTGGTCTTTCGCGCCAAGCTCTTGAAATAAGACTTTCTGATTTGAAAGTGGATGTTATTGGCAAAAAGTATTGAGTAAAAAGAAAAGCCATCCTTGGCGGATGGTTTTTCTGGGTACTTAACCTGAGTTTTAGTAAAGAGTGCATTTATTCTAATTGCTTTTCTGAGGGGCTGTTAGGATAAATGTTGGTTTGAACTCTTTAGCTTTTTCTATTCTCAGTTTAGCAGGTTAAACCCTTTTAATCAACCTAACACTAAACTCGTGCCAAAAGCAAAAATTGTTGTGAAAATCGGAAGAGATGCTAAAACTGGTCATTTCATGCCAGTTAGAAAAGCAAAACAAGATCCGAAACATACAACTATAGAAACCATCGAAAGGAAGAAATAGCAGTACATTGGGCGACCGATTTGCAATAGGTCGCCCAGCTTTTAATTGTAATTTATTTATTTAAAAATATGTTGGATAAAATAAGTTTTGCTTCACTGTTGATCGAAATAATTAAGTTCGCGATATTCGCCGTCGTGGCGTTAGTGGCTGGTTGGCAATTTTCAGTGCATTTTTTTAGGAAGGAGCACCGGTTATATAAAAATCTCAAGAGACCAATAGTAATAATTACACCCTCGGATAATACGGGCGAAATAAGAGGCAAAGAGATGAAAATGGAGATTGAAAAGCTAAAAGAAAACAATCTTTTCAATGTGTCCGAGCAAATGACTGACTATAAGAATTTTAATCCTCAAAATGATCACTGCTTAGTTATTCTCGGATATGATAAAAATATGATTGGGCTAGATGATGTACTTAATAAAATTAAAATGTTGCAAATTCCGTTAATTGTTTATACGTATGGAGAAAACACGAATGCGCTTGATTTGGATGACAAGGCCAAGCTCGATAGTTACCCCTGGATGATTATTGCAAATTTTAAGTTAACTCTGATTAACAGCATTTTTAACACATTAGCAACCTATCCATATGGAAAAAGAAAAAATAAATAGCCTAATCACAGGATACATAAAAGAAAACCTATCTCCTACCGAAAGAGAACGAGCAAATATAAGTAGAAAATATGATGAAATTTGGAATCTCCTTATTGGAAACGAAATTTTTCAGAGTGGATCCTATGCTCGATTTACTTCTATAACGCCAGTAAGCGATCTTGATATTATTTGGGTAATTCCTAGGGACATAATCGATAAAAAAATACAAAGTTTTGGATTATCTGAAAAAGCAATAGATCCAAGAATGCTTAATCTGCCGGATATTTTAACGGATTTAACAAAAAAACTTGAGAGTGAGTACGCCAGAATTGGTCAAAAAGTTACCATTAAATCGCAAACTCATTCTGTCGGAGTATATTTTGGGAATGAAGATGAATTTTCAATTGATATCGTGCCTGCTATAAGGAGCGGATATAAAAATGAACACCTGGATGATATTTATCTAGTGCCCGAAGATACCGGAAGCGAAATTATTTGGATAAAATCTGACCCAAAAGGATATATCAAGGAGGCACAAGGATTGAATAGTAAAAATGATTCATTTCGAAAGACAGTAAAATTTGTTAAAAAATGGAAAAACAGTTGCAAGAGGAAGAACAAATTATTTCCATTAAAATCCTTTCATTTGGAAACTATCGTCAAAGAGATTATCGTCAATAATTATGGTATTTCCGTTCATGATGCACTGCTTAGTTTTTATACCGAACTAGACTTCTATCTTTCTGAGCCGAAGTTCAGTGATAAGGCTAATTCAGGAACCTTTATTGATGATTATGTGAAAAATCTTTCAGAAGAAGAAATTGATCTTGTTACTAAAATGAAAAGTCAGGCGCTTGATTCTATTGAAGCGATGAGTGAGAGTAAAGATGAGGCAGATGTTATAACGCGGATAAAAGAAATTCTATCAGGCGAGGAGACATTTTCGCATAAAATCAGTTCATTAACCAAGTACGCTGTGTCGCTGATGGTGCCTCCTTCTTGGCAAAAACCTCTTCCTTGGCCAAAGATTTATACAAACAAAATAACTATTAAATGTTTTTTAAATGGGACGAAACAAATTCCACCCAAGGAGCTTCTTTTCCCAGGTAAAAGATTGAAGTTTGTAGCTGAATATAGTAGTGATTATGATGAAATATACTGGCAGGTTGTAAACACTGGGGAGCACGCTATAGGCCTAGGGGAATACGCTTTAAGAGGTGATTATTTCGAAGCTAAGGATTTTTATGATAGACCCTCTGAGAATCCTTTTATAAATTGGGAGAGAACGGAATATCATGGTTGCCATTGGATCTCTTGCTTTGCTGTTCGCAATAATAAGTGCGTGGCAATCAGTGACCCTTTTTATGTTAGAATATTCAACAAAAGCTATATGAGGTATAAGAAACCAAGAAGGTAATAGGTTTATTATTTCATAAAAGCGGTACTGACTTCTTTCAAAATTCGGAGCCACATAGAACGGCCACCAGAAATGGTGGCCGTTTTTATTTGCTACTTTTCTTCTCTAGAGACAAAATAAAAGTACGTATTTAAATACATATCTGCCAAACAAATTTTCAAAAAAGAAAATAAATTTCCCTAGTCTTCTTTTGTCAAAAGCGCGGCCTCGCTGATATCTTCGATTATTTTTGGATCGCCTCGGTAATAAATTCTACTGGAATCTTTGCCTGTAGCGTCCAATTGTTCCGTTGCCCATATTCGTGCCCGACTTGCTTCGCTGGCACTAATCTTCAGATTTTTGACAGAAAAATCGGATAACAAAAGGTTGGATGAGTCACTGATAATTGCCGTCACACTCTCACATAGCGTCACTTTTCAAAAAAGAACCTGTGGCTGCAATGTAGTGCTGGCTGAACTTTTTAATAAGCTGCTTTGCATAAATAACGACAATGATTGCATCCCCAATTCAATCCTTGTGAGATTCAAACTTCCAAATACATCAGCTATTGAGAGCAAAGTTTTTAATTAAGCTTTTAATTAGGCATTTTTCTTATTTTGACCTAATAAGCTTCCCTGTATAGTTAACAGTCAAGGGTAACACTTTCCAAGTATTTCTCATGAGGAGTAAGTCCGTTAAGAGTTAAATGAATCCTTTCAAAATTGTAAAATTCCAACCACTCATAAGCTGTTTTCCAAATCC
>JBAQUL010000029.1:0-38104 GCA_049297495.1 Candidatus Moraniibacteriota bacterium | reverse complement strand
ACCATATTAACTGCCCGAGCACGAAGCTTAGGCATCCTAGGGTTAGTTGTATACATAGGCGGAAACGTTAGAGTTTAACTGGTTATTCTATACCAGAAAACGTTTCCAAGCTATTGGGCTATTACGTCAATATTGACAAGATTTCAGAATGTGTGCTAGGATAGCTAAGTAAAAAACAATGAGTAATCAAACCAACCAAAAATTGTATAGTTTCTATTTTTTTAGCTTCTGGTTTAGCCAGATCGGTTTTGGTTTGCTTAAAATGGATAACGCATAAAAGTTTTAATCCATTTCAGTCAAGTCAAAGCCGATCTCTCGCGAGACCGGTTTTTTTGTTCCTTGGAAAATTGAATGAATTTGTCGATAATCGATTGACTAACATATGACATGGGGGTAGTATGCTCGAACTTTTAAAGAATGTTCCATTTGTGGAAAAGGTAATCGCGCCGGAATGCACTTTGAAAAATCCTGATATCTATATGGGAATGGGATTTTTTGGCAGCGACAGCCAAAAATGCTGTGGACTGGGGCTGGATTTTCTTTTCATGCTCAAGATGGCAGAAGAAACGAGAAAGCGGCTGTCAGCCAGGAGTGCGACGCTGTTTCTCATGAACAAACCTTTTGGCCAAGATATTCTTGACGTAACAGAAGAAGAATCTTTTATTGTGTTTCTACTTGGTTCTCTGGGCATGAAGGATTGGAAAGTGGTAAAGTATTCTGATCTGTTTGCCAAGGAAGATTTTGGGTGGAGTTATGAGCAGGTGCAGAGTAACATCACCAGTAGACTTTTGCCTGAGGGTGGATTTCAAGTCGGTTGGGTTTATCCTGGCTATAAGACTAATTTCTTAGGCAAGGACGAGCACTATTTTGCTCATCAGTTTGGAAAGTTTTTCCCAGATCGCAAAGATATCGGCTTTATACTGGGAAGGTTTCCAGGAATAATTCCCAATTACAAGCCGGGGCCGCCCTATTTGGTTAAGCAATCTACGACTGGTTGCAGAGTTCTGCTTGTGGAAGAACCAGAGAGTCTTTCTGCGAAGTTTATTGTTAGAGGCAAAGGCGGAACGACTAAGTCTGTAAAAGTGAAAAGAGGCACATTGCAACCTGCCTTTAACATTTTTGCCGAAATGGGCTTTCATCTCAATGGTAGCCCACCAGTCGAGACGTTTATGGACTGCATGCAACAATTAAATCTTCTCATTGGTGAGAAGTATCGACAAGTTTTTTCATGAATTGGGATGGGAGATTGCCAGCGAGCAGTTTCCCATCCAGACTTATAATTAATAAAATTTCAATCCTCCTACGCTGAAGCTTTGGCGGACGAGCTAATTTGAGTAAATTCTCCGTGGCTTGCCGCAAATAAGGTCCAGGGCTTGCCCTAGGGTTTATACCTTTAATTATTTAATCAAAATTAATCTCATGAATTCATACATCAAAAATTTACTCAGTCAAAAGGTGGCAGGCTATGTCCATGATGACATAAAAAATATTTCCAAATACGAGCTTTTTAATATGGGCGAGAGTTTTATTGCGCCTAGCAAGAAAATTAATCAGGGGCTTTCTAAGTTTGATCCAAAAAAATTGAGTGCTTACTTGGACCCGACGTATAAAGAAATCAGGCAGATAATCGCCAAGAGATTGAACGTTGACTTGAAAAATATTCTTCTGTCTGTGGGAGCTGACGAGGCTATTGGGATAATTCCAAGGGCCTTCAGTGAGCCTGGAAGTGACAGTGTTTTTGCCGTGCCGACTTTTTATAGAATTGTGGAAGCTAATATCATGTTTAAGATTAATGTGCATCTTGTTGGCCTGGAAGAAAAAAGCAACTTCAAATATGATAAAAAGTTTATTGACAAATTTATCCAAGAAATAAATAACAAGAAAGCGCGGACGGCTTGGATTTGCAATCCCAACAATCCCACGGGAAATGTGTTGACACAAAAACAGATCAAACAAATTTTGGATAACATTAGCCCCGAAAGCATTTTGATTATTGACGAAGTTTTCTTTGATTTTTTTGATCCGACTGGAAAGAATTCGGCGGTTAACTTGGTGAAGAAGTATAAAAATCTGATTGTAATTAGAAGTCTTTCAAAATCATATAGCTTGGCTGGGATAAGGCTGGGCTTTGTTGTGGCGGATGAACATTTGATTGAAAATATCAACCATATTAAGCCGGTTTTTAATATCAATGCCCTGTCAGAAGAGGTGGCCAAGATTGCACTAGAGGATAAAAGTTATATTTCTCAAGTGGCGAAGAAAACTGAGTTAATCAGGAAGAAATTAATTTCAGAAATAGGGAAGATGAAAAATTATAAGATTGGGGGAAACTCTGAAACAAACGTAGTTATCTTGAAACATGTTAGTAAAGATATCTATGAAGAATTGAAAAAAAGATTTATTCTGACGGCAGATTTTAGAAAAAGTCTTGGACTGGAGGATCTGGGTTATGTGAGGATTACTGTTCAGGATGAGAAGAGAAATAGGAAACTTCTTTCAGCCTTGGAGCAAATTGATTGAGATGACCCGGTCTGTTTGTAAACAAAAAACCATCCAAAAGAGGATGGTTTTTTGTTTGAAATTTTTTCGTTTACATTGTCTAGGCTTTTCTTGAGTGTCTAATTCGTTCAGTTTCGCTGAGGAATTGTTTTCGCAGGCGCACTGAGAGCGGAGTAACTTCCAGATATTCATCATCGGCCATGATTTCCAAGCCACGTTCCAGGGTAATCTTAATTGGTGGGGTAAGTTGAATAGCTTCGTCTGCGCCAGATGAACGCATATTGCTCATTGCCTTGCCCTTGGTTGGATTAACGGACATATCTTGACCTTTGGAGGTATTGCCGATAACCATGCCTTCATAGACTTCAGTGGAAGGTTCGATAAAAAGCGTGCCACGAGTCTGGAGATTGGCGAGAGAGAAGCCGAGTGCTTTTCCGGTGGCCATCGAAATCATTGATCCTGTGTCAGTCTTTTTGATTTCTCCGGCGTATGGACGAAAGCCAATCACACGACTGCAAAGAATGCCTTCACCGCGCGTATCAATCATAAATTCACCACGATAACCCAAAATTCCCCGGGTCGGAACTTCAAAAATCATCCGCATCTGTGATCCGGTTTGTTTCATATTCATCATGACACCTTTTCTTTTCCCGATCTTTTCAATCACCACGCCAGATGATTTTTCTGGAACATCGACTGTGAGCTCTTCAAATGGTTCAGATTTCACTCCATCAATATCCTTGATAATTACTTTGGGTTTGGAAACCTGAAGTTCAAATCCTTCGCGACGCATATTTTCGAGAAGTATGGCAATGTGCAGTTCTCCGCGTCCGAGGACGGTGTAATATTCCGCTTGGGAAAAATCAATTTTGAGTCCAACGTTGATTTCCAATTCTTTCATTAAGCGTTCCTTGATTTGCTTGTTAGTGACTAATTTACCTTCTTTTCCAGCAAACGGGGAGTCGTTAACTAAGAAACTAAGTGAAATTGTGGGCTCATCAATGCTAATGTAAGGCAATGCTTCTTGCTCCGGAGTGGCACAGACTGTTTCTCCAATATCGATCTTGGGAATTCCGGCAATCATGACAATATCTCCAGCGATGGCTTCAGTTACTTCCTTCCTTTCTGTTCCAAGAAATGAAAACAATTTAACGATTTTACCAGTTTCAATTGTGCCATCACTTTTTTTGACCGTCACAGTATCGTTGTAGTGGATTTTGCCTTCATAAATTCTCCCAATTCCGAGTCGTCCCAAAAAGTTGTCATAGCCCAGATTGAAAAATTGCATGCGCAGAGGTTTGTCACTATTTTCAAGTGGTGTCGCTGGAATGCGCGCAAGAATTGTATCGAGAAGAGGCGAGAGATCAGTTGATTCGTCTTCCAAATGCATTTTAGCGATGCCTTGGCGAGCAATGGCATAAACTGTTGTGAATTCCAATTGTTCATCGTTTGCACCCAAATCCAAGAACAGTTCAAAAACTTGCTCTTGTACCATGTCTGGGTCAGCAGCCGGTTTGTCGATTTTATTGATAACTACAATCGGCTTTAATCCTAGCTCCAGGGATTTTTTGAGCACAAATCTGGTTTGGGGCATTGGACCCTCTTGAGCATCAACGACAAGCACAACACTATCAATCGAACGAAGAACTCGTTCTACTTCAGAGCCGAAATCGGCATGTCCTGGAGTGTCCACAATATTAATTTTAGTATCTTTGTAGATGATAGCTGCGTTTTTGGAATAGATTGTGATTCCGCGTTCTTTTTCTAGGGCATTGCTGTCCATCGTGTCGCCTTCAGGGGCGTTTCCAGTTTGACGCATAATTGCGTCTGTTAAGGTTGTTTTTCCATGATCCACATGGGCGATAATCGCAATGTTTCTAATTTCCATAACTACGAATTACAAATTTAGTACAAATATACAAATGTACGAATATTGCTTATTTAGCCTTGTTAAACATAAACCTTATTCTACCCGCAAAATTGCCTTTTGTCAAAGAAAAGTTTGTTTTTTCTGGTAGGCTTTCATTATTTGAGCTTTTTTGGCTAGTAAGTCTTTGAGTTAATATTTCAGGGAGTTAGATCAGTCAGCTTTATTTTTCAGTGTAATTACAACGATTTCCGGGGTGCTGTTGGTGCGCATGGCTGGTCCCCATGTTCCAATTCCACTGCTTGTGTATAGTGTGTAGTTTCCGATTGAATGCAGGCCATAGTCATAGCCGTGATAAATTAACTTTGTGATAAAATTAAAAGGAAAAATTTGTCCCAAGTGTGTGTGTCCAGAAAGTTGCAAATTGATGCCATTTTCAGCGAACTCACTAATGTTAGTCGGTGAGTGGTAGAGGAGAACATTGGGTGAACCAAAAAATTGAGGTCTTAGACTTTGCAAGGTTGCAAGCACGTCTTTTTTCAGATCGCGTTCGGGGTAACTAAGTCCAATCAATTTCAGACCCGAGAGGTCAAAAACCTCATCATTTAGCACTTTTACGGAAGTTTTTCCGAGAGTTTCTCTGACCTTGTCCAAGCCAAGATAGGTCTCGTGGTTGCCATTTATGAAATATGTTCCTCTTTTTGCTTTGATATTATTGAGAGGTGCGGTTAGTGAGTCTAGGTCCGTGTTGTCTGTGCCATCAAAAAGATCTCCGGTTATGACAACTAAATCAGGCTCGACAGAATTTGTTTTGGTTATGATCTGGTTTAAAAAGTTCTGATGATAAGTTATGCCCAGATGAATATCAGATAATTGAACGACTTTTTTTTCTTGCCAATCTGCTGGCAAATTGGGGATGGTGACGGTAATGGTTTTTATCCTCAACCGAAAGGCGTTCCAGCTTCCGTAAATGGAAATTAAAAAAGCCAAACCAAAAAGAATTAAAGCTATTGGTCGAATATTTAAATTGAGGCCGATTAGTTGAAATAGCCAACGAAGAATCCAGATGAGAACAATGGCAATGATAAGGTTAGTGAGAAAGCCGAGCCAAAAGCCAGAAAAAAAATAGCCAATGCGAGTGAAAAAATCTTCTCGCATATGCGCAAGAATTGAGGTTAGGATAAAACTGGTAGCCAGGACGGCGAGAGTGAGGATAAGGCCGTTTTTGTGACTTTCAAAAAAAGGAAAAAATTTAATCAGCGAGGAATATAAAAGATAGTGCGAGCCAAAAATTATTAGGATAAAGAAGCTTAAAAAAAGGATAATTTGCAAAAAAACCATAATTAGTGAGTAAATATTTTAGGACTTACGCATTTGCCCGAAAAAAATCCTAAAAGTGCGGCTTCCTCTTTTTGGATTTCCTTCCTTCCTTTACCAAAAGCCTTGGGGTGCTAGGTGAAACTTACGTGTGGACTTTTTCCAGACAAACGCGTAAGTCGTGTATTTATAATTTATTTTAGCATACAAGCTTTTGCTCAACCAAGGTTTTTATATCCGCGAGCTTTCCAGATCAAGTACCTCATCAATCCGAATTTGTGCCACAAAATCAGGCACATGGCTCACAAGTACCATCGCACCCCTATATTCGTCTAGGGCTTTTGCGATGATTGGTAGATGGCGAAAATTAATGTGATTTGTTGGTTCATCAAGAATTAAAAGCCCTGGTTCCAAGAGGACTAGTTGCGCAAAAGCGACAAGACCTTTTTGCCCCTCAGAAAGACTGCCGATCTTAGCATAAACGACCTCCTTTGTCAGAAGAAAGCCGGAGGCGACCGAACGCATCCTCTCCTCATCTTTCAATTTCATCACTGAGAGAAGTGAGTCGAAGACCGTGTCTTCAAAATTAAGGGTTGAAAAGTCTTGACGATAATAACCGACACTAACTCCTTCAAGAATTTTTGCACTTAGCGTTTCTCCTTTGGCAATTGATTCGAGCAGTGTGCTTTTTCCAATGCCATTTGGTCCGGAGAGGAGTAGATGCTGATTTTTGCGCAGTGAAACGTTGACGGTTTTTTCTGTTGGTTCATAATTTTTAACAATTGTAACTGAATCAATGTGCAAAATTTCTCCGCCCAGTTCTTCTTGGCAGGGGATTTCAAATTGGCGGATAGCCTTGTCTTCTCTCCTGACATCAACTTTTGCTTCTTCCATCTCTGCGGCTTTGTCGCGCATACGTCTAGCTACAAGTCGCATTTTGCCTCCTTTATTGGCGAAGAAGTTGGCCTTTTCTTTGTTGGCAATGATTTCTTTTTCGTATTGAGCATTTTTGCGTTTTTCTTTTTCGATCTGGGCGGCAATTTCTTCTACTACTGTGTAATAGTCTCCAAGATATTGCTGAGTTTTGTGATTGAAAATGTCGAGATAAAGTACGCCGTCAGTAAAGGAATTGAGAAAATCAGCATCATGGGAAATAACGAGGCAGGTTTTCCCATAGTTAATCAGAAATTGAGTGAGGTGTTCGATGCCAGCCGGGTCAAGATTATTAGTTGGCTCATCTAGAATCAAAAGGTCCGGGTCAGAAATGATGGCTGATGCGAGAAGGAGTCTGGCTTGTTGTCCCCCAGAAAAAGATTTAACTATCCGATCATGAGGAGCCTTGAGATTAACCACCTCCAAAACCTTATCAATGCGCGGGGTGAGGTTATAGATTTTTTCTGTAAAACGCTTGGCAAAAAAATCATTCACAGTTAGCTCCAGCTCGTCTCGAGGAATGACTTGTTTGGCGTAAGCGATAGTAAGATTTTTAGCAACGTGGATTGTCCCAGATTTTGGTTTAAGCGCTCCAGTAATGAGCTCCAAGAGGGTGCTTTTCCCGGCGCCGTTTTGGCCCATCAGAGTCACTTTTGCTCCTTGGCGCAGAGAAAAAGAGGCATCGTCTAGGATAACTTTATCCCGGGAATATTCAAATGAAACCTCATTAAATCTGATCGCAACTTCGTTGCTTGACATATTTTTTGAAAATTAACTTAATAAATACTCGAGTTTTTATTCTACACCATATTGAGAGAAAAGGGAAGAGGCGACAGCTTTACTGGCAAATGTGTAAGTTCTGATTTAAAAAAAGCTGCAATGCATGATTGCAGCTTTTTATTTTGGTATTTTTGGCAGTTATTTTTGAGGAGTAGTTGGAGTGGCCATTGGCACAGTAGTATTTATTGGAATCTCATCGTTTGGAGTGATGGTTTCTGCTGGTTTTTTCTTTACTTTGGTAGTGCTGGTTGTTTTTAACAGCCCCAAAGAATCCAACTTTCTTTTTTCATATTTAGCTCCAGCATAAAACATCGTACCAGCGACGAAAATAACGAGCGCAAAAAGCGCAAGCATTCTTTTATTGTAACCCAAAATTTGTCCCTCTAAATTCATATTTTTAATACTTATAGAACTTATTAATTACAACTAGTGAAGTCTAGCACAAAAGGATGTTGCTACCAAACCAGAAAAGCATGGAATCACATTGCGCCAGCTTTGACTTTTTTAAGCATATTAAGTATTTCATTGATTCCGCTTTTATTGCGGGGAGATTTTTGGCTTAAGTCTTCAAAAAAAGCAATTGCCTCATCATATCTTTTTTCTTCTATATAGAGATTGAATAACGCACCATAGGAAAAGGTGAAGTCAGGATTGATTCTCAATGCTTCTTTGTAGTTTGCGATTGCCTCATCCTTTTTTCCTAGCGCAGAAAAGGCATTGGCAAGATTGTGGTAGGGTGGAGCTGAAACTTTCTGAGGATCAAGTTCGGTAGCTTTCTGGTAGGCATTGACGGCGTTGTCCATTTGCTTAGTATCCGCATAAGCCATGCCAAGGTTATTCCAAACACGCAAACTTGTTTGGTTGTAATCTAAAATATTTTCATAAAGAGTAATCGGTGTTTTCCAGACGCGATTTCTCTGGATAGTTAGGACTGAAAAGAAAAAAGCTATAGCTAGGACTAAAATGAAAATTATTTGTTTGACTAGGACGGTTTTTTTTAAGTAATTAGTTAGATTTTCTAGTTCTAGTCCTAGCCAAAGAAAGAAACCAGCTAGAGGCAAATAGAGGTAATGCTCATACATGATCCCACTGGAAACAGCTGGGATGCCTGAAGAGGAAAGCAGAGAGGAGAGGAACCAGCCAAGCGCGAAAAAAATAAAAGGATTCTTTTTTGCCTGACTGAGGGCGCGAAAAAAGAGCAGTGCCAAAAAAATAAGACCAAGAAAAACCAGTGATGAAAAAAAGGAAGTCTCGATTTGGACTAAGCGTTCCATATGCAATTCAAATGGCCAAAAGATTAATTTCAAATAATTCGGAAAAATTTTCAAAAAAGTCCAGGTGCGCACAAGAATGCTGTCCGCATAAACATTTGCTCCGTCATAGAGATTGAAGGTATTTTGAAAATTTAATGAGGTAGCACGTAAAAGTACATAAAAAATACCAATAGCGAAAATTGGCCAAAGTGATTTAGCCTTTAAAAAAAACCATTCCTTCCATTGAATGAAATTGATTGTTTTTGGATTTTCATGAAGAAAAACAGTGAGTTCAAGAATAAATAAGAGCGCCGGAAAAATGAGGAGCGCTTTTTCTTTGGTCATGAGGGCGAGAATGAAAAAGAACCAAACTGGCCACAAAATATTTTCCTTACCTCTTTTGAGATAGTAAATCAGGCCTAAAACTGTAAAAGCTGTTGAAAGGGGATCGGCTAGTCCTGAAACATAGGTGACTGCTTCTGTTTGCAATGGATGCACAAGAAAAAGCAGGGCACTAAAAAAAGCCAGCCACCTTTTTTTAGTCAAAAGATTGAATAATTTGAATATTAAGAGGCAAGCAAAGATGTGTACTAGGATGCTGACTAGATGATAGCCAGCCGGCCAAAGGCCCCAAATTTCCCATTCAATAGCATAGGTGATAAGGAGGATTGGGCGCCAGTAATTACTGGAGAGTCCTGCGCCGGCAATCAAGTTTTCGGAGAAGTAGTTTGGAAGATATTGCCAATCTTTGATGTAGGCATTATTGACGATACCATCGTTGTCATCCCAAAAAAGTTGGTTGGTCAGTGCGTTGGAATAGATGATAATTCCAACAATGATTAGGATAAAATATATTTTCTTCTTTTGCCAAAAAGCGCGCATGTTTTTTAAGTTAGGCTTTAGTCAATGGAAGATGGATTGTGAAATGCGATCCGACTCCCTCGATACTTTCAATAGTGATTTTTCCTTTCATCCTACGGACAAGTTCTGCTGTTATCCAAAGCCCAAGGCCCGTACCAATAATATCTTTGGTTTTGTCATTTTTGATTCGGTAGAATTTTTCAAAAAGCCTAGCCTGATCTTCGGCGGACATTCCAATTCCGGTGTCTGCTACGGTAATCAGATATTCATTATCTTTTATTTTTGTGCTGACAGTTACAGATCCCTTTTGGGTATATTTTATAGCATTGCCGATTAAATTGACCAAGACTTGTTTAAATCTTTCTTTGTCTGAATCAATAGTCGATTGTGGACCAACCTCATAAATAAGCTTAAGATTTTTAATGATGGCTTGCGAGCGCAATTCTTCTATGGATTGGGAGATGAGCGAGTGAGGATCAAATGATGTCATCTCAATAGGGATTTGATTGCCCTCAATGCGGGATACTTCCAAGATATCATTAACCAAGGTGCCAAGGCGATTGACTGAATGGGTGATGTTCTCAACATAGTGTTTACTTTCCTCATCCTTGCTATCCGCTTGTTTTTCACTGAGGAATTCTAGATAACCCTTGATGGCGGTGAGCGGTGAACGCAACTCATGGCTAGCCATTGAAATGAAAGTGTCTTTCATCTTATCCACCTCCTTTAATTTGGAAAGTGTCAGGGCATAACCAAAAAGACGTGCTTGGTTAGAAACGAATAGGATAACTACTAGTATGGTAATGAGTAAAATTATGTAGGCGCGTTCTATGGTAGCTCCAATTAATTTGTCGGTGTCATTTAGAGAGAGTGAGATTGAAACTAGACCTAATTTTCCCCCAGAAGGATTTGCAAAAGCCTTGGTTACTTTCCAAAATCTGCCACTCTGATTTTGGTCGAGAAAAGCGATCCCCCCGGGCTCTCTCCAGGCGAGGGTATTTTGGACATCCTGAGAATCTTCTTTTTCGAGAAGTTCTTTGTTCGTGGAAGCAATTGCACGGAAAGCTTCATGCGTTTCATTGGGCACCAGAATTGTCAGTTCAACTATTTTTTCATTTTCACGCGTAATGCTTTCAACTGTTTCTTGAAGTGAATCAGTGTCTTCTATTTGCTGGCCAACGATAAATTTAATAATATTTTCACTGACAATCGCATTGCTTTGGGTAATCTTATCGATGTTTTTTTCAAAGTTGCTGGTTATCATATAGGTATTTATAAAGAAAGCAACAGGGATGATTACGACCAGCATGAGGGAAAAGATGATACTGGGGTTTTCGCGGATAAAAGTTAGTGCCTTTAATAGAAGATTTTTCATCAATTTTTTGATTAATTCTTACTCCTTGATTATATAACCAAAAATAAAAAACGCCTAACAGGAGCGCTTTTAAAAATAAAATCCCGGCACCAAAGTTTGGCACCGGGACAGTTGGCTATTTATTGTCCAATACCTCCCTAATTTTCAGGGAGAGCTCGCTAAGTGTAAAGGGTTTTTGGATAAATCCGTTACAGCCCCTTTTCATGATTCTCATGGCCGCTCCTTTAAGACTATATCCGCTGGACAATATTATTGTCGCAGCTGGATTTATTTTTCGGAGAAAGTCGAAAACTTCACCTCCTTGCATCCCGGGCATGATCATGTCTAAAATGACTAAATCGATATCAGTATTTTCCCGATAAAAATCTATTGCATCCTGGCCATTTTTTGCGGTAAAAACTGTATAGCCCAAATGGCTGAGCAGTTCTTTTCCAACCTCTATAATCATATCTTCATCATCAATAAGAAGAACTCTTTCGTGGCCTTTCTGAATATCCGTATTTTCCCTCTTATTCTCGTTGATTATCTCATTATTTGAAGCGGGGAGATGGATGGTAAAAGTTGTTCCTTCACCTGGCTGGCTTTGGACACCAATTGTGCCATTATGGCCCTTTATGATGCCATAGGCGGATGCCAATCCCAGTCCTGTTCCCCGACCCATTTCTTTGGTTGTGAAAAAGGGTTCAAAAATCCGGGATTGGGTCTTTTCATCCATTCCCATGCCAGTATCGGTAATGCATATTTTGACATAAGGTCCTGATTCGAGTGAATCAGGTCCAATCTTTTCGCCCAAGCTCACGTTTTCTGTTTCAATGCTGATGCTGCCACCTCCCGGCATAGCTTGCCAAGCATTGATAAATATGTTGAGCAAAACTTGCTCAATTTGCCCAGCATCCATCAGATTATTCCAAAGATCTGGAGCAAGTTTGCTTTGGAGCGAGATCTCTTTTTTTGTTCGACCGAACAGCTCCAATGATTTTCGAATTGCATTATTCATATTTCCCAGCTTCAACTCATATCTGCCTCCTCGTGCGAAGCCAAGAAGTTGGGCAGTCAAAGTCGCCGCACTTTTTACGCAGCTTTCAGTATCGCGTAGTTTATCGAAAGCAAGGTCGGTGGGGGACAGATAAAGCATGGCCAAAGAGATGTTTCCCTGGATGCCCGTCAAGATATTATTGAAATCATGTGCGATTCCGCCGGCCAATGTTCCAATAGCTTCCATTCTGACCGCATTTTCCATCTGTTTTTGCATTTTTCTGTTTTGTGCTTCAGCTTGTCTGAGCTCTGTAATGTCGATATATGAACCAAGAACACCGACAATTGTTCCTTTGGAATTATATAGGGGGATTTTGCTTGTGATAATTTCAATGGTCTCTCCATTGGGCGTTGTTTGAGACTCCTCAATGAGAAACTCCGGGCAGCCACTTTCGATGACCCGTTTGTCGCATGTGCGATAATTCTCAGCCTGATCGCGCCATCCCATTTGAAAATCGTCTTTTCCAATAACCTCTTCTGGCTCGCAGAATCCGGCATCCTTGGCAAAGACTTTATTGCAGCCTTCGTAGAACAAATCTAAATCTTTCCAAAAAACCCTTACCGGAATTAGATCTAGAATTTCTCTCATCATTTTCCTTGAAGTCTTGAGCGCTTCCTCCGCTTTTTTCTGTTCTGTGATATTGCTAAACATCACGACTATTCTTCCTGGCTCTGAGCGGAAAACTTCAACTTGGAATGCGCCTTTGATTGAACCATGCTCATAGTCAATTTGCTCGCTTTTCCAGGGAATTCCGTGCAAGGCAACTTTCTTGTATTGCTCGGGAATATCAGTTTGCGATAATCCGGGGAACGCTTCTATGATAGTCTTCCCCTTGAGTCCGTCGTGTTTAATTTTCAAGATATTGTCGGCTGCTGGATTTGCTCCAACAAAAACAAGTTCACCTTGGTTATCAGTTATGTAGAAATGCATTCCGACTGGTGAAGCAGCGATGATGTTTTTCAGGCGCTCTTGGTTTAATGCAGATTTTTTCTCAATCAGTTTGCGTTTAGAGATATTTCGCGTCACCGAGATTATCCCGGTAGTTTTTCCGTCTCCATTGCTGATATATGACAGAGTCATTTCGACCCAGATTGCAGATCCGTTTTTATGGTACTGCTGCAACTCGATAGTGCGATTCCTTTTTAGGTCAGGCTTATCGCTCGCTTCCAATAGAAGTTCTTCTTCAAACGTTTTTTTAATAAGCCGTACCGACTCTGGAGTGAAAGCCTGTTCCAATGTTTGTCGTAAGGCTTCCGCTACGCTAAATCCTCGGAGACCTTGGATTGACTCGCTGACTGATATTGGGTTTAGTTTTTTATCATAAACCGTTATGGTATCCGCTACACAGTCCATAATCATCTTGTGTCTTGATGCAGCCTCTCTTTGCTCTCTCTCTGAGGCCTCTAGTTTTTGCAGGGTTTCGTGCAGATCTTTTTCTGTCTGTCTGCATTCGACAAAGCAGTTCTCAACTTGCTTTCTTTTTTCGACTGACATAACTACATCTTCCAATATTTTTCTCATTTTTTCAATCATTTTTCACCCTCCTGATTCACCGCGTTGTCCTTCAAGGACTGTGCGGACTTGTTGAGTCTGGCTAAAACTTCCCTTTTGAGGTTGGCTGGCAGATTATCAATTACTTCTCTGATTCTCGCTAGCTCTGTTAAATTAGTCGGGTTAGATATTACTTGCTCTGGATAATCGCGTAAAATTTGCGCGACTGCTCCAACTTTTATCTTGGTATTTTCTTGAATTTTTCGTGCCGCGCAGGTCTTATTGGCCGAATTAGGCGAATCAGCGCAAATTCCAATAAAAAGATGATCCGTTTCTAGGGTCATGATATCAGCGCGGACTAAACGGTCAGGCAAGCTGTGTTTTCCTTTTGGTCTCAATCAAATCACCTCCTTTCGTTTGTTGGATTGTAAAAATTGTTAAAAAACTAGCATTAATTAACAATTATGGACTATTCTGGGCTTTTGTCAAAGAGTTTGGCTGCTTGATTGATGTGAGGCTATATTCGTGCTTTAATTAGGAATATGAATATTATTGAAGTTAAAAATTTAGTCAAAAAATTTGACGACATCACAGCGGTGGATGATATCACTTTTTCGGTCGAAAAAGGCAAAATCTTTGCTTTTCTTGGACCAAATGGCGCAGGAAAAACCACGACGATTAAAATGTTTACAACACTGCTCAAGCCTACCAGCGGAAAGGTGCTAATTAATGGCTTTGATCCAGTGACTAATTCAGATGATGTGCGCTGCTCCTTTGGTATTATTTTTCAAGACCCCAGCCTTGATGATGAACTGACTGCTTTTGAAAATTTGGAATTTCACGGTGTGCTCTATGATGTCCCAAGAAAAGTTCGTCGTGAGCGCATTGACGAATTATTGAAAATTGTTGAACTGGAAAAGCGGCGAAATGATTTGGTAAAAGAATTTTCTGGCGGAATGAAACGTCGCTTGGAAATTGCTCGTGGTCTTTTGCATCATCCCAAAATTATTTTTCTTGATGAGCCAACACTTGGGCTTGATCCGCAAACTAGAAATCATCTGTGGGGTTATATAAAAAACATGAATGAAAAAGAGGGGATTACCGTTTTTTTTAGCACACACTATATGGAAGAAGCGGATCGTATGTCTGATCGGATTGCAATTATTGATAAGGGGAAGATTGTTGCTGAAGGGACGGCTGAGGAGCTCAAGGCAAAAACTAATACAGCAACACTGGAAGACGCCTTCTTGCAGCTTACGGGGAATCAGATTCGCGAAGAGGGGGCGAACGCAGTGGATAAGTTAAGAACAGCGAAACGCGCATGGAGAAGATGAAAAAATATTTCAAAGTAATCTATATTTTGTGGCTTCGTCAGCTGAAGCGCTATTCGCGTTCTCGTGCGAGAATCGTAGGTTCGCTTGCGCAACCAATCCTTTTTTTGGTGGCAATGGGTTTCGGTTTTGGTCCGATCTACCAAAAAGCCGGGGGAGGAAATTACATTCAATTTATTGCTCCCGGTATTATTGCAATGAGTATTATTTTTACTGCCATGTTTGGTGGAATGGAAGTCGTTTATGATAGACAATTTGGTTTTCTCAAGGAAACTCTTGTTGCCCCTGTTCCACGTTGGACTATTATGCTTGGCCGTACTCTTGGTGGCGCGACAGTCGCGATTTCACAAGGTGTTGTTGTTTTTCTTATTGCTCTTTTTGTTGGTTTTCGTCCAGAAAATATATTCCTTGCTCCGCTCGCATTGATTTATATGGCGCTAATCGCTATCTTTTTTACAGCGCTAGGAACGGCTATTGCTTCAACAATGGAAGATATGCAGGCGTTTCCTTTGGTTATGAATTTTCTCATTATGCCACTTTTCTTTTTATCCGGGGCACTTTTTCCACTTGCCGGACTTTCCAAGACAATTCATTTTATAATCCGTGCCAACCCTCTGTCCTATGGTGTCGATGGCATTCGCGGTATCCTCACCGGTCAGCTGCATTTCGCCTACCATACTGATTTTTTGGTACTCTTTTTTTTCACCGCCGCAGCACTTGCCGCTGGAAGCTATCTTTTTTCTAAAATTGAGGTTTAAGGGATTTTAAATTAAAAAATAAAAAAGAAACCAGGGGTTTCTTTTTTTTTGATATTTACGTTTAATGTGAAAAACCAATCAGATAATTTATTGCATTTTAATTTCTGTCAAAATAATTATTTGCAAACATAAAAACAAGGATTTATCCAATTTTTTAGTTCGTTTTTTTCTTGAACATATCCCAACAGGTTGATTGTTGATCC
Source organism: Candidatus Moraniibacteriota bacterium (assembly GCA_049297495.1). GTDB lineage: Bacteria > Patescibacteriota > Minisyncoccia > Moranbacterales > UBA2206 > UBA9630. Next base: position 22,400 of record JBAQUL010000029.1, on the reverse strand, counting down.
TTCGTGGATGCTCAGGTGTAAATGTTTTCTTTCGCCATCTGTTTCTGGGCTATAAGCAGTACCGAGTTGTCCAATAGTATCACCAGCTTTCAAATCTTCGCCAATAGCTTTGGTGATGCTGGATAATTTTAAATGACCATAGACAATCGTAACTGGTTGATTATCGAGCGTGCATAACTCAACTGCCACGCCGCCATAACCACTAGCAGTTTTCTTGAGAATTAATTTTCCGTCACAAATTGCACGGACAGCAATTTGAGCATCTACTTCTTCGGGAAAAATTTCAAAATCCGTTCCGGTGTGATAGCCAGAAAATCTTTCCGGCTGAACTGGAGAATTTTTTGGATCAATGTAAATTCCAAAAGGTTTTTTGGCCACACGCTCTTTGGCACGATCGAGCGAATCAAGCCACGCGCTATTTTTTTGTACAGGTGTAGTGTCAGTTGGTTCCGAAACTAAAGCGTTGTTTTGTATTGGCAAAAGTTGAGCTTGGTCGTTCATATCAACTGGCGCGACAGAATTTTTCACGCGCCAGAAAACTAATCCAATAATAAGCGTAGCCAGAAATGGGATAATAAAATATTTTTTCATTTAAAACTAAATATAAAATCAGGAAGAAGTTATATTAGAATACCTAATAGTTTTTGTGTTAATTTAAGCCTTGGTCTATGACAAAAGTTGATCAGCTGATTTTATGCTAGAGACAAGCTTAGTGCCTTGTCTCTAGATTTAAGACTGTCTAGCCGCGCGAAAGCAGCCTGCCAACAAAAAGCACGAGTAGTGACCCGATGACAGCAACCAAAAAAGACATCACATTAAATCCCGTGATTCCCACTCCGAAAAATCTTTCTCCGAGATATCCTCCCACGACTGCGCCAATAATTCCGAGGATAATCGAACCAACAATTCCACCCTGAGAACTCGGTGCGATAAATTCAGCGATACTTCCGGCAATCAGCCCGAAAATGATCCAATAAAAAATAGTCATAATATTTTCAATCTCCTTTCTATAATTTTTTTAGCTCCCTGCAAAAGACTCCCAGTTAAACAATTTTACGACCTTGCAAAAGGCGCACCACAATCAAGACTAGCGCGATTACCAAGAGGATATGAACCAAGCCGCCCAATGTATAGGAAGAAACCAATCCTAAAGCCCAAAGAATCAAGAGAATTACAATTATTGTCCACATATAATTTATTTTTAAAAAATTAACTGTCCTCAGGGACTTACGCATTTAGTGCGGAGTTATTGAATGACAGTATGATTGACAACTGGGAATCTCACGAGACTTTCCAATCATCACATAGCTATTGTCATTCAATAATTCCGCAACAGCTGCGCAAGTCCCTAAACTACCAAAGAAACCAGCTGCTAGTTTGCTTGTTTGTCTCCAGACAATATTCTCACCAATTTCACGATTCCCCATCCTATAACGGCATAGACAAGAATCGCTACGAAAGTTGCTGGCTCAAACACTGCGGCTGTTTCTACGCCTTGGCCGACTGTCCTTCGAAAGATTCCCTCAAAAGGCACAGTGAAGATCCCAGTTATCCCATAAACCAAGCCCACGAAAGCGCTTCCGATACTTGCCCCCGTCAATTTTAATACCAGGCGAAATGCCAAGAGAATTTCTAGTGCTCCAAAGAGAAAATAGACCAAATATTCAATCGTTTGGGAATTAGTGGCCTTCTTTTCTGTCGGTGCGTTAACAACCGAGTCAACATCGGTACCTGCAGTGGTTACTGTTTCTTTTTTAATTTCTGTCATAATTTTTCACCACCTTTCTTTTTTCTTCTATTATGAACTTAGGTCTTTTTTTGACAGCGATTTGACTAATCTTATGAATTAGAAGCTAGCTTAATCTTAGCCTTCTCGATAACTGTCTTTTTCGGCAGATACCCAGACAAAGCTCGCTCGATGAGAGCGGTGAGGGTTATTTCCTCAACAATCGCCTGCGCTTTCGCGTGCTTGGCAATTGAAGGATTAATAAAAAGAGTAACTCGTTGTTTATTGTTATTAGTTGTCATACTTCAATAATACAACTAATTGTAGAGGTTGTCAAGCGGGCTATTTTGTGAATTCAGCCTTTATTTCAGAAAAAAGTGCTGGGTCTGTTTGCCCGTCAAGCTTAAACAGGCTGACGCCTTTGAGGCTAAGATTTTTTGCGAGTTCAATTTTTTGTTTTATGCTCTTGGCATCGGAAAAGGTTACCAAGTGTTTTCCATCTGGCGCAGTGTAGACAAAAAACGGTTCACCGCCGGCGGTTCGCTCGAGTAGCGCGTTATTTCGTGTTTTTTCTTCCATTGCCTGTGGATAGGTGACGCTTCTCACTCTCTCATAGTGATAACCGGAATTGGTTTTTGTAATACTGAATTCCCAACCATACGTTGGCACGCCCATTACTAACTTTTTTGGCGGAATGTATTGTAATGTATAGCGCAGCACTTTTTCCACCCAATAGATGTCGGCGTTGGGCGCGGTTGGGGTCTCATTCGGATCATCGAAAATTTTCTTTCCACCACCCATTTGAAATACTTGGTCGTAGGTCATAATTCGTACGCTGTCACAAAACTGATTGAGCGTCGAATAATCATTGGCAAAACTCATTGCTCGTGTTCCTGCCCAGTCTGATGGAGGGTTGTCCTGAATTCGCGCTTCGATAGTGCAGCTCACTGCCTTTCCCAAGGGGGCTAGTTTTTGATGCAGCGCCTCAAGAAAGTCTGTGAAGAGCTCGCGGTCAGCCACATCCTTGCCTTCATAGTCGATGTCAACACCGGGAAAATTATTTTGCGTGAGCATTGTTGCGATATTTTCGGTATGCTTTTTAAGTTTTTGTTGATCGGAAAATGTTTCATGCATTGCTTTCGCATCGGCCCAGATAATCGTAGGAATGATTGCTATATTTTCTTTTTGTGCGGCTGTGCGCAAGGAAGGCCATGGCTCCGCATTAATATGGGCCGTGTCTTGAAGGGTTCCATCCGGATTGACGCCATATGCGAAGGGATTTATCTCGGAAAATAAAGTTAGATTTTGAGAAAGAGAATCTGCGCCAGCTTTTTTGCTCCAATAGGGGAGCCAGCCAGATATGAAAAACGGTTCTTCCTTAAACACTGCTTCGGCTGGTTCTTTTTCTTTCGCGTCCTCAATGGTATTTGCGCTTTGAGGATTGATGAGTAAAACAACGTTCCCCTTTTTGCGGTTTAAATAGAAAAAAGTGCTTGCGGCGGCAATAATTAGGATAAAAATAGTAAGAAAAAACTTTTTATTTAGCACGTGATTTATTGGGTGACTTACGCATTTGCCAAATAATTATTCTTGAAAGCGACACTTTCTCATTTTGTTCAGCTTGCTGCTGGTTTACCAAAAGCCCTTCCAGTTAAATGAACTGTGTGTGCGAACAATTCTTTGGCAAACGCGTAAATCATGGATTATTCGAAATTAATCTCATTTGAATTTAATGCGTAGATAAAATTGTAATTAGTGGTGTTTTCAATCATTGCTTCCATTTCTGTGATTTTCTTGCCATCAAATTCAGAAAATCCCAAAGCCTTGAGACCATTCACGGTCATCATTTTCACCGCATCCTTGGTCGAAATTTTGCTTGAATCAAGGCTTGTACCTTTTTGCAAAAGTGCGGTGAACTTGCCTGCTTCCCAGATGTCGAGCCGATTAGAACTGGCCGCGCTATCTGTTCCCAGGCAGATATTAATCCCGTTTTCTAGCATTTTTGTTGCTGGCGCGATTCCTGACCCAAGCTTTAAATTGCTCAGTGGACAATGGACGACATTGACTTTTTTCTTTGCCATAATTTTAATATCTTCATCGGTTATCCAGACGCAATGCGCTAGGATGGATTTTTCGCTAAGCAGACCGAGTTCATCTAGATAGGCGATTGGAGTTAGTTTGTTTTTTCTCAGGCACTCATCAAATTCTTGTTTCGTTTCGGCGAGGTGAATGTGCAATGGGGCATTATATTTTTCTGCTAATTCCTTTGCTTTGAGTAAGTTTTTTTGGCAAACTGTATAGATCGAGTGGGGAGCGACTGCCACTTTTATTAAAGGGTCATTGGCATATTTTGTCAGAAGTTTTTCTGTGATTTCCAGAGCTTTTTCAGGAGTTTTGGCAGAGGGTGTAGGAAAATCCAGAATTGCTTCTCCAATAAGTGTGTGCATTCCCAATTCTTTGGCTGCTCGTGCTACCTCGTCTTCAAAAAAATACATGTCGCAGAAAACTTTGATGCCATTTTTTTGCATTTCAAGAATAGCTTCTTTAGTTTTTGTGTAAATAAATTTGGCTGTCACATTTTGCTTTTCTGCTGGCCAAATGTATTCCTCGAGCCATTTTTGAAGTGGCATGTCTTCAGCAAGGCCACGAAAGGCAATCATTGCTGCGTGAGTGTGAGCATTGACTAGGGGTAATTTAAATTCATGGCGCATAGTATTGTATAAAAAATAAGTATAATTAGAGTTTAGCAAATATTTTCGAAAATAAGAATGTTTTGAATAAAAAACAAAAAATAAGGCTTTTTTAGGCCTTATTTTTTTATGACATATTGATGGTAGGTGAATATCGATTTAGGCTATTCGATTTTCATTTTTTCTGTGCTTGATAAATCCGATAGTGACGATAGCGAGAAGTAGTCCGCAGATACCTATGACGATAGAGAGGATTAGATTTTTTTGATAGCCAGCTTCCACGGGTGATTTCGCTCGGTTAGCGGAGGCAGCTTCGGCGGGAGGAATGATAGTTACGGCCTCAGCTGTTTTTATGAAAGCCAATGGTTCACTTTTTTCAGAAATTTTTCCGCTGCTATCAGTCATTGCAACATAAACTTCATGGTCACCATTTTCTAATTCTTTGTCTAGGGTATATGACCAGTTTCCATCAGCATCTGTTTCAACTGTCAGAATGATTGGATCACTATGGATATAGACCGTGACAAGTCTATTTGGCAATCCCTTTCCAGTAAGCTTGAGACGCTTTTTCCCATCGGCCAAGGAAACTAATTCTACTTTGTCGACTCTGTACTTATCTTTTTTCGTTTCACCTTTTTCTTTTGGGTCTTCAAATTTGATCTTGTCGTCACTGTTATTCTTAGATGATTTGGTGGGACTATGGCCTTCTTCGATCTCAGTTTTATCGGAAATTCCATCTTGGTCACTGTCAGATTTGATTGGATTTGTACCTAGTCGAAATTCTTCGCTATTACTGATTCCATCACCGTCCGGATCTGCTGCGCCACCACACTTGGTTGCGTCATAGCAAAAAGATGCTCCGAAGTAGGTGTTTTGCCAGTTTGGAGTGGTCTCGCCATTATAGTCAATTTTAGCAGACGCTGTTGTTTCTGGAATGGGTGTTTCGGTTGGTAGCGGGGTGGTTGTTTCTGGTTCATCAGAGTTTGGAGTTGTATCACGCGCAAAGCTGGCGCTTAGCGTAAGATTTTTTTTGATATCGGTGTCAGTCCTGACTCTTTCATTTCTTCCGTCACTCCAGCCTGAAAAGTGGTAATCATTATCAGGAACGGCAACGATTTCTTCCCCATCTTCTTTGTATTTAACTTTTTGCTCCGTGTCGCCATTGATGCTTCCATGTGATCCCGCTTCATATTTGAGGGTGTATTCCTCTTTTTCAAATTCGGCTGTTATTGTCAGATCTTCATCGACATCTTCATCTTTTCTTGATTCATCATCAGAGCCATCACTCCATTTTTTGAATTTATATCCTGTATTAGGCTTAGCTTCAACCTTGGAGCCATCTTCTTTATATTTGATTGTTTGCGTGGTGTCGCCATCCAATTTTCCATTTTCTTCGCATTTATATTTAAGTGTGAACGTGTTTGGAGCGAAATTAGCAGTTACTGCAATATCGTTTGTTATATTTGTGTCTGTTCTGGGGTTTGCTGTTGATCCGTCGCTCCAGTTGACAAAGTGATAGTTGGCACTAGCTGTAGCACTGACTGCTGTTCCGGATGTGCCGAGATTTATGCTTTGAGAAGCTGAGCCCGTGATTGTTCCATTAACTCCTGCGGTGTAGGTTAGCGTGTGAGTATTGGCCGTCCATTGCGCATAAACCGTAATGTCTCCCGTAACTGAAGAACTGGTAGTAAAAGTATTGCCAGAGCCATCAGCAGCCGTATTCCATCCAGCAAATGTGTAGCCAGTTTTAGTCGGAGCAGTCGGCAGGGAAGTGACGGAAGTATTATAGTCGGCAGTTTTAGTTAGGGGACTAGCATCAGTTGTGCCAGATGTTTTGTCAAATGTGACGGTGTAATTATTAATTGTCCATTGCGCATAAACCGTAATATTTCCTGTGACTGAAGAACTAGTAGTAAAAGCTGTGCCAGAACCATTAGTAGCCGTATTCCATCCAGCAAATGTGTAGCCAGTTTTAGTTGGAGCAGTCGGCAGGGAAGTGACGGAAGTATTATAGTCGGCAGTTTTAGTTAGGGGACTAGCATCAGTTGTACCAGATGTTTTGTCAAATGTGACGGTGTATGTGTTGATGGTGAACTGGGCAGTGACAGTAAGGTCGCTTGTAACATTAGTGAAAGCAATGTCCCAACCAGTAAAAGTGTATCCGGTTTTAGTTGGCGTGGTCGCGGGAGCAGTGGCAGCATTGCCATGGTTAACTGCTTCTGTTTTTAATGCGTCACCGTTATAATTTTTGAAGATAACATCGTGATAGGCATCAACCGTAAAGACGACCGTTCCATATCCACCTGGTGCTGTTGCGTTATCATTTCTATCTATGGCCTTGATATACATTGTATGTTGACCTTCTGACAGGGAAGTTTCTGGCGTGCAAGTGAAGGCTTCCGTGGTTGTGCTAAACGTGCTGTCATTGGCCGTGCAATCTAGCCAACTTCCACCCGTAGTGTCCATTTGAAATTTAATTGCAAAGACAGTGGCAGCTCCATCAGCTTCAGTGGCTGTTCCAGTTACGGGCTGTAAATTGTTTGAGGTGGGGGATGAAACAGCACTTAAGCTTAAAGCTGGCGGTGTCGTGTCAAATGTCCAGTTGGTATTGTTTTCCGAATTAATGTTTCGACCTTGCGGTATGATTGTAGTTCCTAGATTTGTACTGTCTTTAACATTGACGGCTCCTATGTTGCTACTTAGAGGATTAACGCTCCAGATTGATCCATTGGTTGAGGAGCGCAATGACAGTAGGTTTGTGTTTAAAGGTATTCCCAAATTTTCTCCTTGTAGCGTAAGTGTGCCTGAGATGGTCTGAGTTGTGCCAGCTTGAAACGTCAATGTAACAGCATCTGAAGTAGTTTTTGTCAAATTATAAAAAATATTGGAACCATTAATTGCCTGATTGGTACCAACAAGAGAAACAGTGCCTTGTCTGGCATTAAAATTGGTTGCAGAACTACTACTCCAGTTTCCGTAAAGAATTATTCCATAGTCTGGTGAAGAATGGGCGACATCCAATGTTCCATTTTCTAAATTTAAATTACCGTGGATGGTGGTAGTTGCTCCCAGTGTTACGGTGGTTGCTGCTGCGGCATTGATTGTGAGATTGTAATAGTTGGATCCAGTTTTCAGGCCTGTGACACTTGTTGGGCTATCAATCTTGATTGTTCCGCTGTCAATGTCGTTTGAAAAGCCAGAAAGAAGCTGATCAGAGGCGTTATCCAGGCTTAGTGTGCCATTGTTATTGAAAATACCAGAATCATTAATAGTCAGATTGGAATTGTGCAAATCCAAAGAAGCGTTGCTATTTATAGTAAGTCCAGCCAGAGATTCAGCTACTCCTGGCGCAAATTCTGACTGATAAGTCCCGCTGTTTATTGTGACTATGGTAAATGGGTCAGGCACAAAAGCTGGAGTCCAATTGCTGGGATCTTCATAGTATGGGTTGGCGTCTCCATTCCAAGTTGCTGTAAGATGTTCGTCAACATGCAATGTTGCAATTTCTTCTTGTGACAGTGCTCGATTGTATAATCTCATCTGGGCCATTTTTCCCGTAAAATTACCGATTTGAAATGCTGTGCTTGCATAAGATATCGGTCCGCTTGCTGCGACTGAGCTTTTCAGTTCGTTGCCGGAGTAAAGACTTATGGTTGAGCCATTCCAGGTGCCAGTGAGAAGTACCCAGGTATTTGCTGGGATATCTGCTATTGGGAAATAAACACTGTGCGCTGAAGTGCCATTTCCAATTACAAATGATACGTTATTTTGATCAATTGTGAAAAAGAAACCCTTATTATAAGAAGCTAAATAGTTCCCGGCAATTATATGTGTCGCAGTCGGTGGATAGTTGGTTAATTTTACCCAAAACGAGAGAGTCAGGGCTGAGCTGGGAATTGTATTTGATGAATCGGAGAAGGTCATGATACTCCCGGGTCCACTGAAGGTTAAGCTTTGTGGTGAGTTAGCGAAAGGAGAATCTGTTACGTAGGAACTTGCGGTTGTTCCCGTGTTTCCACCTGTTGTTCCGTCTCCACTGAAATCCGTTGCGTTTCCGTTGAACTTCCAATAGCCCAAAAGTGAATCACTGTCAGGAGCGGCGTTTGCTTTTTGAGAAATTAGCAAAAAAGCAAACAAAAAAAATAACAAAAGCGATTTGCTGATACATTTCTTTTGACCCCTAAATAATTGCAGGGCAAGCTCGAACATTGACGAGAGAATAAGTTTTTTATTTCACTCTCATTATAGCACAAAAATAAACAAATACGGAATAGTTTTTCGAGAATAATTTTAGTAACGATAGCGTTCTGCTTTATAGGGACCTTCTGTTGGTACGTTGATATAGTCGGCTTGAAGTTTGGTCAGTTTTGTCAGGGATACACCAAGTTTTTTTAGGTGCAGTCGCGCGACTTCTTCGTCTAATTTTTTTGGTAAAGTATAAACGCCAATTGCATATTTATTTTCCCAAAGTTCCATCTGCGCTAGCACTTGATTGGTGAAAGAAGCACTCATTACAAAACTTGGGTGACCGGTGGCATTTCCTAAATTTACCAAACGTCCTCGTGAAAGAAGCACGATAGCATGTCCATCGGGGAAAACAAATTTATCCACTTGGGGTTTGATGTTGATTTCTTTAATACCTTTATATTTTTCCAATTTTTCAACTTGAATTTCATTATCAAAGTGTCCAATATTACACACAATCGCCTCATCTTTCATTTTCTCCATATGCGCTATTGTGATAATATCTCGGTTGCCTGTTGCGGTCACGAAAATGTCTCCTTCAAAAAGAGTTTCTTCAATTGTTTTCACTGCAAATCCTTCCATAGCGGCTTGCAAAGCGCAAATTGGGTCGATTTCGGTGATGATGACGCGCGCGCCAAAACCCTTCATACTCCCCGCGCAACCTTTTCCCACATCGCCATAACCACAAACAACCACAACTTTTCCGGCTACCATTACATCTGTTCCACGCTTGATTCCATCAGCCAAGCTCTCTCGGCAGCCATAGAGATTATCAAATTTACTTTTTGTGACTGAGTCGTTCACGTTGATAGCAGGGAAGAGGAGTCTTTTTTGTTCAAACATTTGGTAGAGTCGGTGCACGCCTGTAGTCGTTTCCTCTGAAACACCTTTAACATCTTTTATTATCTTACTCCAAAAGGTCGGATTTTCTTTGTAGATTCTCGCGAGAATTTTCATCAGTTCTTTTTCATCTTCGCCTTTTTTGGAATAATCTTTTTTGAGAATTTTTGGATCTTTTTCAATTTCCACTCCAAGATGAAGCATAAGCGTTGCGTCACTTCCATCATCGACAATCAGGTTCGGTCCCTTACCACCTTTAAATTTGAAAGCTTGCTCCGTGCACCACCAATATTCTTCCAGTGTCTCGCCTTTCCAAGCAAAAACAGGAATTCCTGCCTTAGCAATTGCGGCTGCAGCGTGGTCTTGGGTGGAAAAAATGTTGCAAGAAACCCAACGCACTTGAGCCCCAAGTTCGACAAGAGTTTCAATGAGAACCGCGGTTTGGATGGTCATATGCAAACTTCCCAAAATTCGTGCATCTTTCAGTGGCTTAATTTTACTAAACTTTTTTCGCAGAGCCATGAGGCCGGGCATTTCTTTTTCCGCAATGATAATTTCTTTTCGCCCATATTCCGCGAGGCTTATGTCGCTAATTTTGTAATCCGGTTCTTTTTGCGTATTCATGTTTTTATATTTATTAATTGAATTAAGATGTGTCTTGTCCAGTTGCGCGCCAACACTCGAGACGACCAGGGCTGACAGGTGGCTGGCCATTTTTCCTGCAGTCTGCATGCTCAAGTCATTAATCAAGCCATGCAGGATTCCTGCTGCGTACATATCTCCCGCTCCGTTGGTATTTATCATGTCTACTGGGCAGGGATCAATTTTGAAAACTTCTTGGCCCTCTTTGATTAGGCTTCCTTTGGCGCCTAATTTAACCACCGCGATGTTACAAATTCCGGCTATATCATGCAGGGCTGCGCGCGGATCGTTTTTACTAGAAAATTCCATCGCCTCATCTTCATTTGCAAATACAATATCGATATGTTCTTTGACAAAATATTTAAACAGCTCTTTATTTCTTTTGATTAGTCCTGTGTCGGAAAGATCAAGCGAAACTAGTGTTTGGTTATTTTTTGCAATCTTTATTGCGTGCAAAACTGCATGACGATTTGTTTCATTTTCTAACTGGTATGCTTCGATATGTAAAATTTTACTGTTTTTGATTTCATCTTCTCTGATATGTTCTTTGGCAAAATTAAGCGCTGCTCCCAGATGAGTTAGCATGGTTCTTTCTCCGTCTGGTGTGATGAGGATGATGACATGTCCTGTTGCGTCACTAATATGCTCGGAAAGATGCGTGAAAACCCCTTCTTTTTCTATTTTTTCTTTGTACATTTCTCCATGTGCATCTTTTCCGGTCATTCCCAAAAAAGAGACAGAGCTTCCCAGAAGACTCGCGCCAGAAAGTGTGTTTGATGCGCTTCCGCCTAGTGTCAATCTTTGCTTTTTAGGGCTAAATTTTTTGAGGATGGCTTGGCTTTCTTTTTCAGTAATCAAATTCATAGAGCCCTTTTCGAATGTAAGGCTTTTGAGCATTTCCTCATTGATATTTATGAGAATGTCGAGTAGGGGACTGCCAATCCCTAATATATCCCAACGCCTATTTTTTGCTAATTTTTTGCTAATTTCCATGTTTTCCATTTTAGCATATTAATTTTAAATGTTCCATCCGTGTCATTATTTGGTGATAACTAAAAAGTCCCACTGGTCAAAGTAATCAGAGGGGCTTTTAACGTAGAGAGTGTAGTGGGCGCTATAGAACTATTTTTATTACTTCTTCAACTGTTGTTTCACCCTCCCTAATTTTATTGACAGCATCTTCAAGGAGCGTTTTAAATCCAGATTTTCTGGCAATTGAAATTATTTCACCGAGGGGATTTTTTTCGATGATTGCCGACCTTATTTCATCATTAAACTCAAGAATTTCAAAAATTCCCATTCTTCCAATGAAACCTGTGTTTTTGCACTTTGGGCAACCGGCGCCTTTTTTGTAATTGATATGTTCATTTTCCAGTCCGAGCATGTGAATGAATTCGAGTGGAGGGGTGTGGTCATGCTTACAGTCTGGACAAATTTTTTTCACAAGTCTCTGTGCAATTGCTCCATTGAGGACATAGCAAATGAGCCCACGTTCAATTTTTAAATCAACAAGTCTAGCTAGCGTACCTATCGCAGAATTGGCATGAATTGTGGAAAAAACGCTTCTTCCAGAGAGAGCTGCGCCCACAGCGTAGGCGGCGGTTTCAGGATCACGAATTTCACCAATCATGATAACATCAGGATCTTGGCGAAGAATAGCTTTCATTCCCTCTGCAAAAGTATAGCCAATCTCTGTCTTTATCTGGCTTTGACGGATGAATTCAAAATTATATTCAATAGGATCTTCCAGTGTGATAATATTTTTCTTATTATCATGCTGGCTAAGCTCCAAAATAATCGAATACATGGTTGTTGTTTTTCCTGAACCGACAGGACCGTTTATGAGAATCATGCCATAACCTCTCATGGATAACTGCTTGAGTTTTTTGCGATCTTCGTTGCTCATTCCAAGATCTTTCATGGAAAGTAGGATTTCTGCGCGATTGAGAATTCGCAGAACGATAGCACTTCCATTTGTCGTGGGAAAAACGGAAAGGCGGATATCAACGTTCTCATATTCATTGTTGGGGTTAAGAAGATCGGCTGAAAAATGTCCATCTTCCGGAAGTTCTGAGGTTTGATAGGGAAGATTAGCCATGACTTTCAGTGAATTGAACATGAGAGATGCCTTTTCGGTTGATATTGTTTGCGAGTCTATGATGTCGCCGTTTATTCTGAAGCGAATTCTGGCATTGTCTTTAAGAGGCTCAATATGAATATCGGAAGCTCCGGCTAGGAAAGCCTCTTGGATGATGACGTTGATTGATTCAGTCGGTGTTAACTCCTTGGGTGTTTTTTCTGTTTCTGGTGTATCCATTTTTTTTTGATATTTAGATTGTGCTTATTTTGATATTATAACATACTTTGGTCTGTGCGCGTCAGAGAAAGCATAGCTATTTACCGGTCATATTTTTTGTTTTGATGCGTAGGGTTTCGGTAAATATAAAGCTAGCCTATTCAAGCGGCAAACTGGGCTCAAAAAGGGGTTTGACTTGGTTTTTATCAGTCATTGACCAAACTTGTATTGTGTGCTAAGCTAGAAGAAGTGAAAAGTAGTCGAGCTTCACGCAATACGCGAATTTATTAATTACAACGAAAAAAGTATGATCGGTACAATAAAGAAAAAAACTGACAAAGGTTTCGGTTTCATCACTTCTCCAGAATTGGGTAAGGATTTATTCTTCCACAGCAATTCTTTGGTTGACGTTACATTTGACGAAATCCAAGAAGGTGACCAAGTTTCTTTTGATTCAGAAGAATCCCCAAAGGGTTTGAATGCAATCAACGTTAAGCGCGCCTAAGTATTTAGGCAAACTTCAAAAAACTCTCGGGCTTTAGGGCTTCGAGAGTTTTTTGTTTTGGACTCTGGCGCAAGGTGCACTCCAAAAATATGATCAATTAGAAGGGCTCGACTTTCAAGCAAAAATAGCGTACAATAGTGGCATAAAAATTAACCAAAAAAATATTATGCCAAACACTCCTATTATCCAACTGTTGGAAGAAAACGAACTGAATGTTTCCGCGCTCTACGCCATCTATGCTAAAAAGATTCCCATGAAAGCTACTTTTTGGGAACAGCTCTCACAAGAGGAAATCTCCCATGCCGCGTCCATCAAAAACGATAGTCTAGGGCTAGATCTAGAACATTCCATTAAAGAGAATAAATTCTCTCGAGGGATCATCAAGTATGTGATGAATTTTGTTTTAGAGGAAACGCGAAAAGCGGAAGAGTCTGACATGACACATTTTGACGCACTGCATATTGCGTTACGCATCGAGCGTTCAATGCTGGAGAAAAAATGTTTTGATATGTTTTTGCCAACCAACACGACACTAAAAGATCTTTTTGAAAAACTGAACGCCGATACTGAAAAACACACAAAAGTTTTAATGAAGGAATTGAAGCGATTAAGTTAAAAACCGACAGAAAAAAGTCCCTGGGAACTTTTATTTGCCAGCTTCAGTTTCGGCTATTTTTGCATATAGGCTTTCTCTAGGTCGGCGATGATGATTTTTTTCATTTTTAACATCGCTTTCATCACTCTTCCTGCCTTTTCTTTGTTATCATCAGCCAACATCTCTTCGAGCACTCGCGGAACGACCTGCCAAGACAAACCGTATTTGTCTTTGAGCCATCCGCAAATCTGAGACTTTTCGTCTCCGCCTTCAGTCAAGCGATTCCAATAATAGTCAACTTCTTTTTGGCTGTTGCAATCGATGATAAAAGACACCGCTTCGCTAAACTTGAAGGGTGGTCCACCGTTGATAGCGGTAAATTTCTGACCTTCAATTTCAAAATCCACGGTCGATATTTCGCCAGCTTTTTTCCCGGAAACTTCTTGGGCTTCTTTAGGATAATATGTAATTCTTCCAACTTTGGAGTTTTTGAAAATTGAAACATAAAAGCTAACCGCCTCTTCGACGTTGTTTTCAAACCATAAAAATGGAGTTATTTTTTGCATATATTTATTCTTAAAAAATTATATTCTTACTATTAATACGATAAAAGAGGCAAAAAAGTTGCATCAGTGGTATAATTATCCATATGAAAAGATTACTTAAAATCATTCCCCGTGGCAGCCTTGTGCTTGCGATCACTTCTTTCGCCTCCTATGCACTTGGTCTTGTGCGCGATCATTTTTTTGCCACGACTTTTGGTGCAGGGAAAGCGCTTGATGCCTACAATGCCGCATTTCTTTTCCCCGATCTTCTGTTTAGCATTCTCATCGCCGGAGGAATCGCCGCCGCTTTTGTGCCCATCTTCACGGAATTGGCAAACTCAAACGCGAAAAAAGCGCGCGACTATGTCAACTCGATTTTGACCGGAGCAACAACCACGATGTTTTTCACTGCGCTGATCATCATTATTTTTGCCGAACCGATAAGCTTACTAGTCGCGCCCGGCTTTGGTCCGGAAGACCGATTTTTAGTCACAAGACTCCTGCGCGTTCTCGCCATTTCACCAATTTTTTTTGCTGCCTCCAATGCTATCGGCGCAAAACTGATCGCCAAAAAACGCTTTTTTTTCTACGGCCTTTCTCCCATACTCTACAACCTTGGCATCATCCTTGGTACTATTTTTCTTGCTCCTCATTTTGGAATAATGGGTGTGGCGATCGGCACACTCTTGGGTGCATCTCTCCATCTGGCAGTGCGAGTTTTTGACGCTTGGCGCGATGGATTTCGCTTTAAACTCGCCTTTGCTTTTCGCACTCCAGAATTTCGCAAGACTTTGAAATTGATGCTGCCAAAAATGTTTGGCCATCCGATTGAACTAGCCACTTTTTGGGGCTTCACCGCCATCGCTTCCGCGCTGACTCCCGGTTCGGTCGCCATTCTTAGTTTTGCGCGCAATTTCCAAAGCGTTCCCATTAGTCTTATTGGAATTACAATTGCCACAACCAGCTTCCCTCTATTTTCCGGCGCCATCAACTCAAAACAGCACACACTATTTTGGAAAATATTCAAACATTCTTTTCTTTTGATTTTTGCACTCAGCTCTTTCTCGGCGCTTTTTATCTTTTTAATTAGAAAACCGCTCGTTGAAATTTTTTTGGGAGGCGGGTCTTTTCAGGCCCAAGATATCGAAAGAACGGCCACCACGCTTGGTGTATTTTGTATCAGCATTCCAGCTGAAGCACTGGTCCATCTTCTGGCACGCGCATTTTATGCCACAAAAAATACGACCATTCCGGTCGCAATTAGTATCCTTGGAATCCTTATCGCCATTCCCGGCGGCTATCTGCTTAGCCACACTTATGGACTCGCCGCCCTACCGTTCGCCTTTTTCCTCGGCAGTGCTTTTGAGCTCTTACTCTTGGGAGTCCTTTTGCCTTATCGAATACGAAAAACACTAGCTTGATTTCTTAACCGACAATGATCACGACCTTTTTTCCGTTGTTCACATCACCATCATTCCAGTCGTGAATCGCATCCATAATAACTTTTTCTTTATAGATAAAATCAGCCCCTTTCTTTGTGCCCGGATCATTGGTAATAAAATCGCCATTTTCTCGGTAACCCTTAATCACGAGCATGTGATAAAGTGGCCCCGGCTGATGATAGTTGGGATTTCCCAGCTCACGCCCGGCAAAAGGAGCAATCACTGCCTTGCCACTGGCCAAAGCCTTTTTAATATCTTTTGCTGTGGGATTATTGAAAATTTCCACTTTTTCCAAATGATAGAATTCCCGCATGATTTTTGCCGTATCCTCGGCATTAGTATCTTCATGAAAGCCCAAGTTCTTTTCTTCGAAATTCTTAATCGCAAGCAATTTAGCATCTGCGTCGTCCGGTCCAAGAATTGGCTGGTTGTTCACATAGTTTACCGCCATAAGTATCGAGGCTTCCTCACAAAATTCTTTATACGGCAAATCCCAATTTTGATGTGGTGCTTGAGATGTAAATGGAATTTTGAGGTTTACTTCAGCCGGCAATATTGCGTCAACCGCAGGCGCTTCCAGTAACGCAGAAGTCGGTGACGCTGAGGTTGGATCTTTTGAAGCGGGTAGGGCTACATAGGGAGTAGCCGGAGGTAAAGGAACACTCAAAAACCTGTTCCTCAGACGGAAAAATGTCAAAGAAGCCATTGTCACAAAAAGAACAATGCCACCAAGAACAATTAGGTAATGTTTTTCAGTTATTTGCATCATGAGGATAGTTTAAACTATTTGTATTTTTCTATTATACTAAGAAAACTTAAAAGCCGAAATAAAAAGATAACCCAAAGATGGCGTGAATAGTGGCGACCGCGATAGCAAGGATTGCCAAGCGTGGATGCCATTTGAAGGGAATGGTACGAATCCCTTTATGATTTAATACTGCCACAACAGCCGTTGCAAGAAAAAGAAGATAACTAAAAATTCCCCCATACATAATGAGTGGCAGTCCTAGTAATAGAGTTGATGCAAGAGAATGAATCATCTATTTATTCTACAATTAATTTACCCGCCATTCCCATTTGTCTATGCGTCCCGACGCTACAATAGTATTCAAAAGTTCCACTCTTATCCGCGACAAACACAATTGATTCGCTTTCCCCTGCTTTCAGTTGTTTGGTTTTAGCGCTAAATTCGTCCACCACCCAATCATGTAAACCCGCTTCAACTGTCAGTGTAAGCTTAACTGTGTCGCCCTTTTTTACCTTAATTTCTGTTTGGGAAAATTCAAACGGCTTGGCGGACAAGTTAAACTCTTTAATTGCTTGATTATTTATTCCCAATTGAACTTGCGGAGTTTCTTTGGTCACTGCGATTTTCGGGGTAGCCGATTGACCTTTGGTCAAAAAATAGACCACGCCGATAACAACCACTCCGGTGACAATTCCTGTGATGATTTTACTGCTATTGTTTTTTGAATTCTCTGCAACTTCTGCTGAATTTTGTTCTTCCATATTATTTTTCAAATTTAATGATTAACTCCATTTTACCACCACCCGAACAAAAATACAAAATTACTTGATTGATGGTTTTAGTGCTAAAGAATAATTTTAAGAATAAAAAAGCGCCTTGCCCATTATGGCTAGCGCGCCTAAGTATTTTAGGCAAACTTCAGAAAACTCTCGGGCTTTAGGGCTTCGAGAGTTTTTTTGTTTGCTTGTTTTAATCAATTATGTCTTGCTAAGTGAGGCTAAAAACAAAGAAGACCAGAAACTATTACGATAGTTCCTGGTCTTCAGATGAAGCCGTGTCTTTTTAATTACTCTTCATCTTCATATTGTGTACGGCGCCGATTACGATGCAGCTTCCGCCAAATTCGCCTGTCAATTCATCGACAAGGATGGCAAGCCGATTATTGGAACCTTCCCTTACGGTTCTATCGAGCACTTTCATCATAAGAAGCCCAGCATAATTTTGCGGAGACATCTTACTTGCTACGCAGTACTCAACGAACAATTCATAAAAGTTGCCTCGCTCTTTGTTTTGTAGCATGAAGGTTGTCAGTGCTTTGATAAATTGCAGCCCGTTGACATTATTTTTGCCCAGACTACAGAGAGCAGCGATATGTCCCGCAACATCATTAGCACTAAATCCAATGAGGTTGTTACCAAAATCCCCGCTATCACCAAATGGCACAACGACATTGCTGTCATCAACTCGCAAATGTGCACCAACAGCGATTGCCGGTATCTTAAATGACTCCATAAAAGCATCTGCTCCAGTACTTAATTCTGGAGACAGCCAGTTCATCCGAGTCGCGTGATCTTTGAGGATATCACGATGATTGGATTTGTCTTGGCTGATAATGTCAAGCGTAGCCATTTCCCCGAAATTGTAAAAGCGAAGAGCGACAATATACTTCTGGTCATTTTTTGCTCGCTCACCATTTTCAATAAAGAGACGAACGATTACGACTATAGCTTCCAGATCAATCCTTCCATTGTCCTCAGTAATGGCAAGGCATTCACAGATGTTTTTGCCAGCCATCTGCTGATAAGTTTCTCGAAATGAGCTGATTGGCCAGTAGCTTTCGATCTCCGGATCATTAATCATGATTTCCATTTTTCATCCCCCGTTGTTATTATCGTTGTTAAAACAGAATTTTTTCTGTGGACAATAAAACAGACTAACATATTTCAGTTAGTCTGTCAATGTGGCTCCAAATTTCTTTATTAGTAAGAAGCCCCCTGCTAATTGAGTATTTTTTCTGCATAAAAATCAACATCGAGTACCCACTTATCAGCGTCTCTTTGTCCACCTGTTACCGAACAATCTGAACCACACTTCCAAACAAGTATGTCATGCGCGGATTCGGCGTCATTACGATCAATGATTTCAGAGATTCTTCTTGAAACGACATCGACGGCTTCACGGGGACTGTCAAAACAAGTGTGACCGCCACTACCCATTCGTTCACGCTGTGCTCTAAAGCCCCAATAGTTATAGCAATCCTGCCCCGCAAGCACCGGGTGTCTTTTTCCCCAATTACTTTCTTTTTTAGCGATCCCAATTAAATAGGCGGCTGTAACTCGGTCCTGCTTTGCAATATAAGGAACCATCATTTCAATTGGATGACCTTTTACAAGGATGCTAAGATCTTTTCTTAACTTTTCTTTCTTAATTTCTTTCGAACTCTTTTTTTCAACGTAGTTCTTTTGAGGAAAGAAGTTTTCACTGTAGTATTGTCTAAATAAAATCACAAAGCTAGTGAAGGCAATCAGAAAAATCAAAACCAGGCTTTTGGCTTGGTGTTCGCTGAGTCCTCCCAGCTTGATGCTATCTTTAATGTTTTTAGCGATGACGTCTAGTTTTTGTGTTAAAAGCTTGAAATAAGCGGTTTTTTGGGATTTCGCCTGGTCCATCAATTTTTTGAGTTTTTGTTTTAGTTTTGGCATATTTTTGTTTAATATAAAGCAAAAAGCGGCATCACCCGCTTTCCATTCACTATTATATTACTCTTTTATTATACACCCTTTTGGGGGAAAAAGCAAGCCCTTGCGGCGGTATCGTTACTTCTGATGTTGGTTTCTTGTATAAATAATAAAGCCCATCGCATGTTTACGATAGACCTTTAAATTAATTTGCCACCCAGCTAAAAACGTATCAGTAGCTGGGTGGACTTTTTTGCTCTCACTCACTGTGGATGCCTTTAGTCATCTTACTCTATGCCGATTCCCTCTTTTTCTCGATAGAAAGTTAGAGCGGCTCTGGAATGTTTGAGAACTGCCTCGTCCAAGCCAGATTTTAATCCATCTGCTGTGTCGTATTGGATACAGCTAATAATGGCTCCTACATAAATTACCCCAAGTACGGGCCAGAGTAGCGGATCGGTAGAAAATCCCACAGCGATAAACATTGTGGATAGGGATGTCACAAAGGCCGTGAACATCCAAAATGTTGTTGACATTGCAATGTCCATCAGTTTAGAGGGGATTCCACCAAATGAAATTCCGAACCAAGCCGCTCCCATAACCGTAACGGGCGCGATCAGCGACGTAATCACGGTGTTAATTTTATCGGGGTTTGTCTGGAGTAATGAAAAATAGACAAAGACAGAACAAATGACATTCAGCCAAAGAACGTTTCTGTGCTTAGCAATATTACTTAGTACAAATGTCTCTTCATCTTGTGCTAGTCCGGCGCTAAAAAAATTTCGAACTACCACAAACCTCAGCCACAAAAAAATTGGATCAATTTTGTTTATCATCTAATACTCCTTTCCATCGCGTAGTTGCCATTTTGGCAGTTAATTTGGAAAAAACTATTCCAATCCGGATACCCCAGCCTAGCACAAGGGGAGTACTTCGAAAATATGTTTAAAGTTGCTTTACAGATTTAATATTATATGCTAAATTTCCCTAATAATTAAGCTAAAAGTATCAAAATATTTTATGCAAGATATTGAAAGTATCCTAAAAAGCATTGGTCTTACTGAAAAGGAGATTAGGGCCTATCTTGTGCTTTTGGAGACTGGTCCGCAAAAAGCCAACTTTTTGGCGCGTCGAGCCGGCATTGAGCGGGCGAATATTTATTATCACTTAGAAGGCTTGAAAGAAAAAGGTCTAGTTTCCATCTACACCGAAGACACGGAGACAACTTTTTTCAAAGCGGAACCAGTGAAAAATATTATTAGCATTTTGGAGCGGCAAAAAGCTGAAATGGAAACGACGATTGCTGAAGCGCAATTTGTGATTCCCAAGCTCGAGCAAATTCAAAAAAACTCACAGACCAAATATCCCAAACTGCGTTTTTTTGATAAGATTTCTGCGATTGAAAATCTATATGAAGAGATAATCTCTCATGAAACGATGGAAGCAATCGTGAACATTGAGAGGGTGGACGAATTTTTTCCCCAATATGGCTTAGGTTTTTCAAAAACCATCGCCAAGAAAAACATCAGGATTAGGGAGCTGGTCGTGCCAACCAAAAAAGCTATTGAGTATAAAAAAAGTGTGAATGGGGTGGCGCATCAAGTGAGGCTTTTGAGCAAATCATTTAAGCACAAAACTGACATCTTAATTTTTGGCTTGAATGTAGCTTTTATTTCCTATGGCCAAGCACCGACTGCCTTTGTTATTGAAGATGAACTAATTACTCTTGCGCAAAGGGAGGTTTTTAATGGGTTGTGGGATAGGTAATGTAGTGCATTGAGCCCTATAAAATTTTTGGGTTGTTTGCACAAAAAAAGCGGCGCTAACAGTTTGACTGTTAGCGCCGATTTTGATGCGTTCATCAAATTGGAATTAAATATCCAGCTCCTCAATTGCATATTGTCGGTGCATATAGGCGATTGGATTTTTTTGTCCCAGAATATTTAGCGCCATGAGGACTGCATTGTCCGGCGAAAGCATTGTTGGCATCGGGACCTGGCTTGGCATGCGAAGATTGCTCCAAACATCTTCCGGATGAGTTTCCGCAGTTACCGCGACTCCAAGTACTGGCCAGCTTGTCCGCGCAGCCGACGTTGGCCCAAGACCGTTGCTTTTGCCGATAAGGGTAATAATCACTCCGCCTTCCGGATACTCCGTTAGGAGTTTTTCGAGTATTTCAAGACAGGCGCCGGGGCTTTTGTGTCCGGATTTTGTAACCCGAACAACATTTATGCTTTCGGGCGAAAGAACGGTAGGCCACTCATCTTCATCAGAACCGCGCCATAAAACGATGGCTTGGCGGGGAATGGAAAACTTTTTCACCAATTTGGCGACTAGGGCGTATTTATCGGCAACTTCTTCCATATCGACATCATCGCGAAAAAGTTGCTTGGAAAGTTCCCGCCAATCGATGGTACGTAGTCTCCAGCTATCGTTATCGATGACATCGGAAACCAGGATATTGCCGTATTCATCAATTCCGAATTCGATTTTGAAGTCGATTAATCGCAGGCCGAGTTGTGCCCACATGCCTTCAAGAACAAGGAATACCTTCCTGGTAATCATTGCAATGTCTTTAGTCGTAACGTTTTCAGGCAAGATGTTGGACGACTTGACCTCGAAGCCAAGTTTTGATGTTGGATCCCATGTGGGTACTTTTGGGTGGCATAGTATCCAGGTGTCATCATGGGGGTTAGTGATGAACGGGTCGTCGATTGGTTTTTTCTTGTCCGTCACCAGCCAATCTTCCGGAAGTTCTCCGATGCATAGTCCATCTTTGTTGGTAATCTTTCCGCCGGATGTTTTGAGGAAAAATTCAATCTCAAGACGGTGAAAACGAAATGGGGGCTGACCTTCGGGTTGGCGCAAATGGGGGTTTCGACTCAAGGAGCTTCCATCCGCATAGCGCCTGGCGATCACTTCGAGCTTAGTCATCTTGCAGGCTTTTGCGAGAAAATCAGTGTCACTCAGTTGTTTTAGAAATGCCACACGGATACCTGCTCTTTTCAGGGCTTCGAAGGTAGCGACTGTCGTTGTTGTGGCCCACTTTCCCTTACCGGGAAGAATTTCAGTGAGATCGGGATCATCTTTTTTTGTAATCTCATCGCGGTTACGCATAATCACCGAGGTGTCATTATCGATTACTGAAAGAATGTCCTTGGTTTTACCTTTGCCAATTAATTTGCCTTCTCGAATGGTCATGTTCTGTTTTCTCCTTTCGCTGATGGTGTCTGATTAACCAATTTGTTAAGTTGCAGCTTTTTGACCTGCTTCTTTGAGCAGTTTATTATAATAGCAAATATGTATATTTATGCAAATGTCTGTATAGTTAACAGTAATAGGTAACACTTGGTATACTAAGGGGTAACACTGTTAACTATGAAAAAATATATGCCTCTAAAACCAAGTTACCCTAGGGATAAGCGTCTTTTGTGGTATCGTGCAGTCG
>JBAQUL010000028.1:0-10598 GCA_049297495.1 Candidatus Moraniibacteriota bacterium | reverse complement strand
ACCATATTAACTGCCCGAGCACGAAGCTTAGGCATCCTAGGGTTAGTTGTATACATAGGCGGAAACGTTAGAGTTTAACTGGTTATTCTATACCAGAAAACGTTTCCAAGCTATTGGGCTATTACGTTGTGCTTGACAAATAGCTAGAAGTGTTGCAGTATGAGAAATCGGCGATTTTTCCTTAACATAGTAAAACGTCGAAATTAAAAAATAATGGCATTAAAATGCCAAAAGGATCCTTTAAATCAAACAAAAATGTGAGGTGGGCTATGGAGGTTACGCTGAATGGCGCGTTGCTTTTGGCTGGCATCGCAAGGAGTTTCAGGATGAAAAGAAAGGAAGATCCAGATTGTCGTTTGCAAGCTTTGCTTGAAAATCCAAAGGCGGTTTTGCTTGAAGACTTTTTGCAGCATTCTCCATTGGATACTGGAATTGTTGAGCGGCTTGTCGTTTTTGCAAAGATTTTAGGAAAGGCGAGTATCGATCTGGAAGCAGTAATTCTCTTTTTTGGAGGCGAAGAATATGCAAAAAGTGTTAGAGCTGACATTAAAGAAAAGAGATTTACTAACGGAGAGGCTAAGGCTCTTTGGATTTTCCAGATGCTTATGCCGGTGGAAATTACAAGTGAGACGCGCGGAGTGTATTGCGGAACCTATTTAAATAACGGTCACGTGGTAGTTTTCAGAAATATTCGTTCCGTTCTTTGCGATAAAAACCCAATAGGAATTGGCCAGATGGTTTTTGTCCATGAGGGGTATATTGTCAAAAAGGCAATTAGATTCTACAACTCAATACTGAGAGTGCAACATGATATTGAAGGGTTTGTTGAGGCCTGGATGGGGGCGAGGGAGGTTAACTGCGACAAATTTTTCCCCACGCTTCTTCTGCTGGGGAAGAAATAATCAATTATGGGGGTAGGCCGAACGGCTTATCCTCATTTTCATTTATTCTTTTTCTTGATTTATGCTAAACTAGAGTGGTAAAAATAAAAAACTTATTCAAACATAATGGTTATCAAAAATAAGCCAGAAGCAAAAAAAGCTAAACCAAAAAAAGTTGTAGCGACAAAAGTTAAGATAAAAGTGATAAAAAAAATAACAACACCGAAGGCTAAGGTAAAAACGGTGAAAAGAGTTGTCAGTGGAAAACCGCGCGTAGCGATTATTAGCTTGACTTCTTGCGAGGGTTGTCAGTTCGTCCTGCTTGATCTTGGTACGCGTTTTTTGGATCTGACGGAAAAAATTGAATTAGTTGATTTTCGGTTGATTGAAGATTGGGAGGATGATGGCGGAATGTTGGACTTGGTTCTCATTGAGGGAAACCCTGTGACCAAAGAAAATGAGAAAACGCTGCTTGAAGCAAGAAAAAGAGCAAAGCTGCTCGTGGCTCTTGGAAACTGCGCGGCGATGGGCGGGATTCCGGAAATGAAAAATTATCATGAGGGCGTGAGTACGATCAAGCACGTGTATAAGTATTTACAAGGAATCAATAATCCAGCGATTCGAGAGTTGGATAATTTTGTGAAAGTGGATTTTGTGTTTCCGGGCTGTCCGATTAATGGGGAGGAGTTTTTGGCTTATATTCCAGAATTGCTCAAAGGCAATATCCCGCTTATTCCCGATCAACCAGTCTGCGTGGAATGCAAGAAAGCGGGCAATCGTTGCCTGCTTCTAGATAAAAAGCCTTGTTTTGGTCCGATGATTCTGGGTGGGTGCAATGCGACTTGTCCAAGTTCGCGGGCTCAGTGTCAAGGCTGTCGAGGGCTTCGTCCGACCGGTAATGTGACGGCAATGCGCACGATGTTAAAAAATATGATGAGTGATGAACAGTTTCAGAATATGACTGAAATTTTTGGACTCAGAGACGATTTGGAAGAGAGGGAAAGGCGCGATAAAAGAAGAGTAAAATAGGCAAAAAATGATGAAGAAATTTTTTTATTATTTTGCTATCATCGCTATTATCACTTTTTCTTTTTGGAGAGTCTATTCTCAAAATAGGGTGGCAGTAGAAGAAAAAATTCAGGAAGTTACCGGAATAAATTTGTCTTGCCTTAAGCCATTTCGTTACGCTATTGGGACAATCGACCCGAGATTCAATCTTAGCGCAGACGATCTCTTACTTGTAACGAAAGATGCTGAAAAGATTTGGGAAAGACAATCCGGGAGGGATCTATTTGAGTATGACTCTGAGTCTCAATTTAAAATTAATTTGATTTTTGATGAACGGCAATCTGCGTCTAATGAGGCAGATAAATTGTCGCAAAGCCTTGATCAATTAGAGGCGTCACATAAGAAGATTGCCAGTCAATACGAAGATCTCAGTGGGTCATACGCACAAAAAGTAGCTAAATATAATCAAAATGTGGCAGACTATGAAAAGAAATTGAAAAAGTATAATGACGAGGTAGATTATTGGAATAAACATGGTGGTATATCTGATGATAAATATGCTGATTTGAAATCGGATAAAAACGCACTGGGAGATTTACACGACAAGCTTGAAAAAGAGCGAATAGAGGTGAATAATTTAGCTGGAAAAACAAATGCTTTGGTTTCGAAAGAAAAAAGTGTTGTGAATGAATATAACGCAAGCGTATCAACATATAAGATTAAATACGGTGGCGGACGGGAGTTTGAAAAGGGGCTTTATGACGGGACGGAGATTAATATTTATCAATTCAAGCAGACTGCTGACCTTCGGCTAACAATCGTGCATGAATTGGGTCATGCCTTGGGGATTGGACACGTTGATGATCCTAAATCAATTATGCACTATTTACTCTCTGACCAGAACATGGAAAATCCGCAGCTTTCAGTGGAAGACCTGAACGCACTAAAAGTTACTTGCAATTTCAAGTAGGTTTTTTCTAGTCTTATTATAAAAAATAAAGTATAATTAAAGCATGAATATCAAAATAAATCATATTGCAAAAATGGAAGGTCACGCTGGCTTTATGGCAAGCGTAATAAAAGGCGATGTTAAATCGGCGAAGCTACAAGTGCAAGAGGGCATTCGTCTTATCGAAGGCGTTCTGGTTGGGCGGGAATATAAGGATATGCCGCTTGTCGCTCAACGTATTTGTGGGATTTGTCCTGTTGTGCATAACCTTACTTCAATCAAGGCCCTGGAAAATGCCATGGGCGTGACTGTGACATATGAGACGGAAAAATTGCGAACACTTATGGAGTATGCGCAGTTCATTCATTCTCACTCGCTGCACCTCTTTTTTCTATCTCTGGCTGATTTTTTGGATATGGATAATGACATTGAACTAGTGAGCAAATATCCCGAAGAGGCCAAAAAAGCAATTAAACTTCGCGAATTTGGGATGGAAATCGTAAAAGTAGTCGGTGGCAGAGTTGTGCATCCATTGACCAATGAGGTCGGTGGGTTCAAAAAAGCTCCAGACAGGGAGCTTCTAAAGGGAATACTTAAAAGTTCAGAGGATGTGTTGCAAATAGCTTTGGAGCTAGGTGAGTTTTTCCGCGGCATTAAAATACCAGATTTTTCGCGAGAGACTGAATATGTCTCGTTGGATAAGCGAGGGGAATATGCGATTTATGATGGGGATATAATTTCCAATTTTGGTTTACATATCCCGGTGGAAAAATTTGAAGCCAACTTTCTGGAATTGCAAAAACAGAATGAGATAATCAAAAGAGTGGAGCACAACGGAAAGAGCTATATGATAGGAGCGATTGCGCGGATAAATAATAATAGGGTCAAGCTGAGATTAAAAGCTTCAGAATATCTGAAAAGTCTGGGATGGAATTTTCCCGATTATAATCCTTTCCATAATATTTTGGCGCAGATGGTGGAAGTCATTCATTCAATTGAAGAATCGAGAAGAATTATAATGGAGCTATTAAACAGTGATTTGGAAGAAGTTGTGACAAAAGAATATGCTATCAAAGAAGGTGAAGGTTCGGCAGCGGTAGAGGCGCCGAGAGGGACACTCTATTATCACGTGGACGTTGATGCTAAGGGATATGTGAAAAATGTGAATATTATAACTCCAACAGCTCAATTTTTATCAAACCTGGAAGACGATATTGCGCAGTATATTCCTCAAATATTGAAACTAAAGGACAAAGAGCAAGAGAAAAAACTGCGTGCTTTTATTCGTGCCTATGATCCGTGCATAAGTTGCGCGGTGCATTGAGCTGGTATCTAGTATAAATTCAAAATACTAAATACCACATACTAAATACTAACTACTAAATTTATGACTGAACTAAATCAAATCTACAAGTGTAATATTTGTGGGAACATTGTTGAGATGACGCACGGAGGCGCGGGGGAGTTGGTTTGCTGTGGGTCGCCGATGGAGCAGCAATTTGCCAAAACGGAAGACGAGGGGACGGAAAAGCATAAACCAACGATTGAAAGAAATGATACTGGCGTGATTGTGCGTGTTGGGGAGGTTGCTCATCCAATGGAAAGTGAGCATTATATCGAATGGATTGAGGTTGTCACGGAACATCGGGTATATCGCAAATATTTAGAGCCGGGATCAGAGCCTCAAGCAGAGTTTTTTTTGGAAGCGGAGCATCTAACAGCGAGGGCGTATTGCAATGTGCATGGTCTCTGGGTCAGCTAGGTTAATTGTTAAAGTAAGCATCGGTATGCATGATTTCATATTGGCGAAAGAAGTGATTGATGAGCTTGGCGCGATAGTCAAGGAAAAGTCATTGGTGAAAATAAAGAAGGTTAAACTTGAGATTGGCCTGATCAGTTTGGCCCACGATGGTCATCCGGAACATACAGAAGATATTAGTGTGGAAAATTTACAATTTGGTCTTGCAAGTATTGCAAAAAATACAGAATTTGAGAACGTGGAATTTGTAATTAAAAAAGTAGCTGGGGATAGCTGGAAGATAACAGACATTGAAGTATAATAATTCACATAACATAAAACATGAAACATGCAACAAGGCTCAAGAAGAGAATTGTTACATGCTGTATGTTACATGCTACATGACAAAAATTGCAATCAATGGTTTTGGTCGGATCGGTAGACCAAGCCTCAAAATCGCCTTTGAAAAAGAAGGTTTAGAAGTAGTCGCAATCAATGATCTTACTGATCTCAAGACTGCTGCGCATCTTTTCAAATATGACTCTAGCTATGGTCGCTATGCTCATGAAGTGAATGTGGATGAGGAAAATTCAGAGTTAATCATAGATGGAACTAGGATTAAATTTTTCTCTGAGAAGGACCCTGAAAAATTACCTTGGAAAGAGTTGGGGATTGATATTGTTCTTGAGTGTACTGGAGTCTTTGAGAATCGCGAAAAAGCAAGCAAGCACCTAGAGGCTGGCGCAAAAAAGGTGATTCTTAGTGCGCCACCAAAAGACGATATTCCAATTTATCTTCTAGGTGTTAACGAAAATGAGTACAATCCGTCTGAAGCAATCATTTCCAACGGCTCTTGCACAACCAATTGTCTCGCTCCGATGATTAAAATCTTAGATGATAATTTTGGCTTAGAAAAAGGTTTTATGACCACTACCCATTCCTACACAAACGATCAACGCATCTTGGATTTGCCGCATAAGGATTTGCGGCGAGCGAGGGCAGCAGCTCTTAGTATCATTCCAACAACAACCGGAGCAGCAAAAACTGTCGGAAAAGTTATGAAGCATCTGGAAGGTAAGTTGGATGGAATATCTCTTCGTGTTCCAACGCCAGTTGTTTCTATTGTTGATTTTATTTGTAATTTAAAGAAAGATGCAACAGTAGCTGAATTAAATAATGCTTTTCGTGATGCAGCGCAAAACGATATGAAGGGAATTTTGTCAGTAACTGATGAAGGATTGGTGTCGATGGATTTTAAAGGAGATGCGCATAGCGCGATTGTAGACCTTCCGCTTACGATGGTTAATGGTAATTTGGTTAAGGTAGTTGGTTGGTATGATAATGAATGGGGCTACTCTAATCGTTTAGTGGAGCTGGCGGAGTTTGTCTCTTTAAAAATGTAAAATTTAAATCTCAAAATGAAAAATGGCAAAGCAAAATTTGAGAATTAGTTAGATAAATTTTGTATTTTTAACTGTCATTTTGATTTTTGATTTTTGATTTTTAAATTATTTTATGTACGATATAATTATCAAAAATGCTAATATTATTGATGGAACTGGGGATGCGGCATTTCGGGCAGATATTGGCATTCAGGAGGATGAAATTCGGAAAATTGGAGAATTGGGTGATGAGCGAGCGAGTGTTGAGATTGACGCTCAGGGCAAGATCGTTTGTCCTGGGTTTATTGACGTGAATAATCATAGCGATACCTATTGGCGGATTTTTTTGAATCCTCACTTAGAAAGTTTGATATATCAAGGCATCACAACGATTGTTGGTGGAAATTGCGGAACATCACTTGCGCCCTTGGCAACCCCGGCGACGATTGATGCGATTCAAAAATGGGTGGACGTTAAAAAAATCAATATTAGCTGGCTGAAAGTTGAGGAATTGTTTTCAGTTCTCGAAGAAAAGAAGATCTCAGCAAATTTTGCAACGCTAGTTGGGCATGCTACGCTTCGCCGAGGAGTTATTGGTGATGAGGTGCGCAGTCTTTTGCCAAAAGAGATTGAAGCCTTGAAGAAGTCACTTGAACATGCCATGAAGGAGGGTGCTCTTGGAATGTCGACAGGACTGATCTATTCCCATGCAAGATTAGCTCCTTATGATGAGCTTTTAACACTAGCTAAGATTGTGAAAAAATATAAGGGAGTGTATGCGACGCATATCCGATCGGAGCAAGGAGATATTATTGAGGCGATTGAGGAGGCACTCCGTGTCGCTCGGGAATCGGGTGTGAAATTACAGATTTCACACTTGAAGGTTATTGGAGAAAAAAATTGGTCAAAGATGGGAGAGGTGTTGGGTTTGATTGGTAAAGCAAGGGAAGAGGGAATCGATGTGACCTTTGATGTTTATCCCTATACGGTAACCGGATCGGTGCTGTATTCTTTTTTGCCGGTTTGGATTTCAGAAGGCGGGAAAAAAATAATGCTTCATCGGCTAAAGGACCCAGTCATTCGAGCCAAGATAATTGATGAAATGCGCGAATCAGATTTTGACTATTCTAAGATCGAGATTGCTATTTCTCCACTTAACAAGACCTTGGCGCGGCATAGTATTTCTGAGATTGCTCATAGCCAAGAAAGATCTGTTGAGGAGGTGATTATAGATATTCTAGTTGCCTCTGAGGGTATGGTGGTCACTTCCGTGGAAGCTTTGAGCGAAGATAATGTGAGACAAGCTATCGCTCATCCACTATCTTTCATTGTGACAAATGGTTCTGGGTATGACATATTTCATGCCAAAACAGGGGAGCGAGTGCATCCGCGTAACTTTGGATCATTTATTCGGGTATTGGAAAAATATGTTAAAAAAGAAAAGCTTTTGACTTGGGAAGCGGCAATTTGTAAGATGACATCAGCGCCAGCCCTAAAGTTTGGTATCAAAAAAAGAGGGGTCTTGAAAAAAGGTTATTTTGCTGATATAGTGATTCTTGATCGGGATAAACTCAAAAGTCTGGCTACAATTGAGAATCCCTATCAATACTCTCAGGGCGTTGAGTTTGTTATAGTCAATGGAGAAATCGTACTGGCTGACTCTGCGTACAATGGCAACAGGAATGGGCGCGTGATTAAACGCTAAACTTAAGATGAAGCTAATCCCAAAAACATTTGAACTTAAAGAAATTACCCTGGAGCCAGAAAAAGCCAGGGTTGTTTTTGATTATTTAATAACAGCTTAAATATGGAGACTAGTGAATTTAGAAAAAAAAAGATAACTGTCATGGGGCTAGGTTTGCACGGTGGTGGAATTGGCGTCATTCGATTTTTAGCAGAGGCGGGGGCAAATATTGTCGTTACTGATTTGAAATCTAAAGAGGAGTTGGCGGCATCACTGAATAAGCTTAGTGATTTACAAGGCATTGAATATGTCCTGGGACAGCACAGGGAGGATGATTTCGTAGCGGCAGATATGGTTGTCAAAAATCCAGCCGTTCCCTGGACGAACGCTTATGTTCAATTGTCGCTCAAAAACAATATTCCCGTGGAGATTGATTCTAGTCTATTTTTCAAGTTGTGTAAAAATAAAATAATTGGCGTGACAGGAACTAGGGGGAAAACGACCACGGCTTCTTTGATCTATGAAATATTGCGCGTCGCCGGTCTGAATCCAGTTAAAGTAGGAATTGGCCAAGTTTCTGTTTTGGATAAACTAAAAGAACTGAAGTCCGATTCTGTGGTTGTTTTTGAGCTATCCAGTTGGAGGCTTAGTGCCCTAGGGAGATATGGGATCAGTCCTGAAATAGCTGTTTTGACAAATATATTCCAAGACCATTTGAATTATTATGTCAATATGGATGAATATGTGGCGGATAAGAGGTATATATTTTCCAATCAGCAAAAAACTGATTTTTGTATCATAAATCAGGACGACGCGCGTCTTTCCCAATTGGAACAGGAAATGACCGCTCAAATTGTAAGGTTTTCGAGAAGTAAAATTGAAGGAAGTAACGCGGTGTATGTTTTTGATGAGGCGATATGCTCAAACTGGAATGGCCTTGAAGAAAAAATTATGGATGTGCGCGAGATAAAAATAAAGGGCGCGCATAATATAAGCAATATATTGGCGAGTATTGGAGTGGCGAAAGCGCTTAAGCTTGAAGCAAAAATTATCAGAGAAGGTATTTTGGCATTTTCCGGATTGCCACATCGATTAGAATTTGTTCGTGAGCTCGGTGGAGTGAAGTATTATAACGACACGGCGGCAACTTCGCCGGATGGGGCGATTTCCAGTCTAAACTCATTCACGGAAAAACTGGTTTTGATCACAGGCGGATCAGACAAAAATTTGGATATGCGTGAGTTAGCCAGGGCGATTAAAAGCAGCACCAACAGGGTTATTTTCTTGAAAGGAGTTGGCACCGAAAAGATAATTACAGAATTTCGGAAACTAGGAGAGGCTGGCAATTTTATGATTGCAGATTCAATGGAAACGGCAGTAAATTTAGCGAGAGATTTAGCGAAAAAAGGAGATGTTGTCCTGCTTTCTCCTGGTACGGCCAGTTTTGGCATGTTTGTAAATGAATTTGATCGCGGGGATAAATTTAAATCGGCGGTAAATAATTTAAACTAAAAAATTGAAAAAGAAGCAAGGTAAAATAGGTATATTTGATTCTGGCTTAGGAGGTCTTACCATTCTAAAAGAAGTGATTGCGCTAATGCCCAACCGAGAATATCTATATTTGGGTGATAATTTGCGTGCGCCATATGGCAATAGAACTCAAAAAAAGATATTCCAATACACGCTAGCCGGCGTGGAGTGGCTTTTTGAAAGGGGCGCTGAAATTGTAATATTGGCTTGCAATACCGCCTCTGCCAATGCTTTGCGAAAAATTCAGAAAGATTTTTTGCCAGCCAAGTACCCAGGCAAGAAGGTGCTTGGGATCATCATTCCTACTGCCGAGGAAGCAATTAATTTCAGTAAATCCGGACACATTGGAGTGCTTGCCACGAAAGCAACAGTAGCATCGGGGACCTTTGAAAAGGAAGTTAAAAAGTATGCTCCTAGGATAAAAATCAGTTCCCAGTCTGGCGGAAAGCTGGTTGAGCTTATTGAGAATGGAGAAAATAAGCAGAAGTTGGGGTTGGAAATTGAAAAAATCGTTCATCAACTGATAACAAAAGGTAAGTTTATTGACGCTATTATCCTTGGTTGTACGCATTATGCTCTGATTGAAGGGCAAATAAGAAAAATATTGCCAAAGAAGATTGGCGTGATTAATCAAGGGAATATAGTGGCGATGAAATTAGCGGATTATCTCAAGCGACATACTGAAATTAGCCAAAAATTGAGCAGTTCTTCCGCGGTCTGTTTTTATACAACGGCGAATGATGGTGAAATAAAAAAAAAGATGGTACAATTCTATGGAAAGAAAATTCCCATTGAAACAGTTGCGTATAAAGCTTGATTTAGACAATAAGCTGGACAAGTTCTTTTTTATTGTTTATAATGGCAATTAGTTGTTTTGAGGCAAAAAATAGGGCCCTTAGCTCATTTGGTAG
The DNA here is from genome assembly GCA_049297495.1 of Candidatus Moraniibacteriota bacterium. Lineage (GTDB taxonomy): Bacteria > Patescibacteriota > Minisyncoccia > Moranbacterales > UBA2206 > UBA9630. The sequence goes on along the minus strand of JBAQUL010000028.1, from coordinate 515 downwards.
AGCACCTGCTTTGCAAGCAGGGGGTGATCGGTTCGAGCCCGATAGGGTCCACAAAATCATGAAACACTCTTGTTACATGGTATATGTTTCATGTTACATGAATACGGGCGATTAGCTCCTGCCTGCGCTGAAGCTCCGGCAGGTAAACAGTTTCAGCCTAAGGCTGATCCGCCTCGGGCGGAGGTTACCTGCCGGCAGGCAGGGAGCGGGCATTTGCTCTCTCTCAAGCGCCCTGATTCTGACGAGGTACATTTGAAAATATAAAATATGATATTACGGGCGATTAGCTCAGTTGGTTAGAGCGCGTCACTGATAATGACGAGGTCCGAGGTTCGAGTCCCCGATCGCCCACGTAGTAGTTTTTCTTTTAGAAAAGGGATTAAAAAACGCTGTCAATGATGAGATACATAGGTAACACTTCTAAGATAGAGAAGTATGTTACCAAAAGAGCCATTTAATAGTTACAATAGCGATAGACTAATTGAGGAAGCCGGTTTTCAAATTATTGACGACCT
>JBAQUL010000027.1:0-31570 GCA_049297495.1 Candidatus Moraniibacteriota bacterium | reverse complement strand
GCAAAAAACACCATTCAAGGTGTTTTTATCAAAAGTCACAAACTTTTGCGATTAGTCCAAAAAACGAAGTCTAAATCCTCTGAGAGATTCATTACTGAATCAATGCGTAAGGTGTACAATACCTACGACTACAGAATTATTTAGCTCTGTTACACTTAGCTGTTACCTTGGATTGCTCCAAGATTACGACCAGCAAGTAAAATCCACATTCCACAGCATTTAGTTTGACCCAAATGCTTTCCGCCAACTGGCGGGGTGCAATGCTCTAAGATTTTACCAATATCTCCCTAGAAAGGAGGTGATCCATCCACAGCTTCCGCTACGGATGCCTTGTTACGACTTCACCCTTATCATCGATCCTACCGTGGTCCCTGCTTTGAAACAGGGCCTTCGGGTATTACCGACTCTCTTGGTGTGACGGGCGATTATCTTCGTAAAACTACGAATTGATATTCCCATCGTGCCTGCGGATTTCCCGCACACGACGAGCTCTAATGCATTTTTTGCTTGAGGTCATAAATTTTCTTTAGACCTGATTCTTTTAAATGGTCTTTATTCAAAACCATTTTAACAATCTTGCAAAAAATTTCAAAGTCACCCTTCTTTGAGCGTAATCTCAAAGAATTCTTTTTGAAAAACGGAATAATTATCTTTTCCAAGTCATTTCTATTGGCTACTTCAAAGCGATAACAATCTTGATGATTGGCACGTTTATCTTTTTGAAAATAAACCGCACCGCAACCAAAGAATTTTTTGAGTTCATAGAGAATTTTTTTGTCTTTCTCGATGAGTTTCAAGAAAAATCTTGGCTCAACCTTTGTTCGCCTTAAAACCAGCTTCTTTGAATCGGGATTTTTCACATAAGCTGTAAAACTTCCCTCTCCATCGACTAAACCAATGATATAATTTGGATTTAATTTTTCCATATGCACTGAGTGAATCCTTCCCCACCACCTTGGCAGGTACTACGATTCAGCTGACTTCTTACGCTGCGTAAGTTTCATTATTTATTTTTATTATAACATAAAAATAAAACAGCGCAAGATCTCCCGGGGTCATTTATCATTCTATTCCTTACATTCCAGCATGTCTTTTCGAGGCATCTTCCCTAACCTCACCACCCAATCATAGGTCGATGCGACATTTTCATTGCTAGACTATAATTTGTATCCAGGTCCTTCGCCGCCATCCTCGCGAATGACGACTACCTTTCAACTACGCTCTGATAACGAATCAGAGGAGGAGATTTTAACTCCTTAGAAAAATAAACTGCCCGGCGCTTTTATTGTGAGTACAAGATCCGAGAACGTATTCACCGTGACATAGCTGATTCACGATTACTAGTGATTCCAACTTCATGAGGTCGAGTTGCAGACCTCAATCCGAACTGAGAACAGCTTTTTGGGATTGGCTCCACCTTGCGGTTTGGCTACCCTTTGTACTGTCCATTGTAGCACGTGTGTTGCCCAGGGCGTCAAAGGGCCATGCTGATTTGACGTCATCCCCACCCTCCTCCCAGAACTTTGTTCGCTAGCGAACAAAAAAGTATAAAGTATCAGGTATGATGTATTATGTATAAATTTGCATCTATACATCATACATTCTACATAATACATACTACCTCTTTGCGCTAATGCGCAAAGTTCTGGGCAGTCTCGCGTGACATATATAACACGCGATAGGGGTTGCGCTCGTTTCCTGACTTAACAGAACATCTTACGACACGAGCTGACGACAACCATGCAGCACCTGCTTAGCACCCTCGAAGGCTTAACTATTTCTAGTTAATGCAGCTAAGTTTCAAGCCCTGGTAAGGTTCCTCGCTTACCGTCGAATTAAACCACATGCTCCACCACTTGTGCGGATCCCCGTCTATTCCTTTGAGTTTTAAGCTTGCGCTCGTACTTCCCAGGCGGCATACTTAACGCGTTAGCTACGACACTGGAAGGGTCGATTCTCCCAATACCTAGTATGCATCGTTTAGGGCGTGGACTACTGGGGTATCTAATCCCATTCGCTACCCACGCTTTCGTGTCTCAGCGTCAGATGAGGGCCAACCAAATGCCTTCGCCTTTGGTGTTCCATATGATATCAACGCATTTCACTGCTACACCATATGTTCCATTGATCTCTCCCTATCTCAAGATATGCCGTTTCAAATGCAGTTTTCGAGTTGAGCTCGAAGATTTGACATCTGACTAACATATCCGCCTACACACGCTTTACGCCCAATAAATCCGGATAACGCTTGAGGTCTCTGTATTACCGCTACTGCTGGCACAGAGTTAGTAACCTCTTATTCGTAAGGTACCGTCAAATCGTGCACAGCACGGAATTTCCAATTTCAAATTTCCAATTTCAAACCAATTCCAAATAATAAATGACAAAAAATTAAAAAATAATTTGACATTTGAATTTTAGATTTGATTTGACATTTGTTATTTGTCATTAGGATTTCCGTGCCACGCACGGTTTCTTCCCTTACAAAAGCAGTTTACGACCCAAGGGCCTTCTTCCTGCACGCGGCGTCGCTCCATCAGACTTTCGTCCATTGTGGAATATTCTCGACTGCAGCCACCCGTAGGTGTTTGGACAGTGTCTCAGTTCCAATGTTGGGGATCACGCTCTCACGCCCCCTACCCGTCATAGCCTTGGTAGTCCATTACACTACCAACTAGCTGATAGGACACAGGCCACTCCAAAAGCGATAAATCTTTACTCCGTAGAGCACATCATGTATTATTCCGGATTTCTCCGGATTATTCATGACTTTTGGGAATGTTCCTATGTATTACTAACCCGTTTGCCGAGGGTCTAACCCTCTCGACTTGCATGCCTTATCCACGCCGCCAGCGTTCATCCTGAGCCAGGATCAAACTCTCAAAAAATATCAGAAGTAAATCTGATTATATAAAAGAAAATAAATTCTTTTTATTTGAAATAGACTCGAATTCTTCATCTGCCATAGCTCCGAAGAGCGACGGCAGATTTTGTCTCGATTGCTCGAGACAAGGCCCGCCTGCATCGCTATGCTACTTTAGGTTTAGTACTTTCCATTTGAGTCTTTTGGAAACAAACGAATTAGTTAACTTAAAATAGAAGCGAAAGCATTGCGGGCAGGACTAATCGCAAAAAATTGCGATTAATTTTGCTTCTCTAGATCAAAAGGTTGGATTTAGAGAAACTATTCACTTGTTAAAGTTCACAATGTTTTTAGTATCAATGAGCACTTCAACGCGCTCAGGGTGAACAAAAAACACATCTCTGCGGACAAACGTAATCATACGCAAAGATGTATCTTCGGTCTTATCTCTCACCCCTATTTTTAAAAGTCTTTATTGGGTATTATTTAATGCTTTATTGCTTTTAAATAATTATACCTGAAACTCAACTGTCTTTAGCCATTGTAGAGCGCTTTAAGAAACCTGTCAAGGGGTAATTTTTTAGCCCCCGGGTCTACCCTATTTCAACCGCATTTTCCTGGCAAATACGGGAATATTCTAGCGCACTCGGCCGGATTTTCCGCTCTAGTGTTTTGTAGTCAATTTCAATCAGGCCAAAGCGTGGCCAAAAACCGCGCACATCGGGAAATTCAAAATTATCCAGAAGCGACCAATGCAAATAGCCTCGCACATCAACTCCTTCGGAAATTGCCTGGTGAACAAATTTCAGATGATCAATAATAAATTTCGCTCTTCTTGTGTCATCCGCATCTGCCAATCCATTTTCTGTAATGTAAACAGGCAGATTATACTTTTTCAAACTTTTTAGCACGTGATAGATTCCTTTGGGATAAATTTCCCAACCGAGATCATTCCTATCTTCCGGCACAATATCTTTTTTACGAGTAGAAACAACATAGCGAGAATAGTAATTACAACCAATGAAAGTGCAATACGGAATCGCACGCCGCAAAAAATATTTGCTAAAAAATTCAACCACAAAAACGGTCATGGAATATAGCCCAGGAAAAATTTTAACGTCATAATGTGTAATACTATTGGCCACTCCGATTTCCGCTTTCGGATCGACTTTTTTGATTACTAACGCCGCTTTTTTGAATGCCGAAAGTAAATTGAAAAATCCTCGCAAAAAATTGACCAGCCCCTTTTTCCCCGGTGGCTGTGTTCCGCGATAATAGCCAAAACCCATATTGACATTCGGCTCATTCACCACCACCCAAAATTTTGCCAAATCTTTATATTCCCCCACCATCTTCTCTGCAAACCTAGCAAAATATTCGACGGATTTTTTGTTCGTCCAACCGCCCATCTCCCCAAACCACACCGGCTCCGTCCAATGCCACAGCGTCACAAACGGATCCATCCCACGGGCTCTTAGAGCCTGGAGCACATGCCGATAATGTTCAATCTCGCGCTCATCAAATTTTCCCTCTTCCGGTTCGATTCGCGACCATTCGATTGAAAAACGATGGGCATTATGTCCGAGAGATTTCGCCAAATCAAAATCTTCCTCGAAGCGGTTGTAGTGATCACAAGCGCGACCTGAAATATAGTTTTTCGGATCAAACATTTCCGGAAACTTTTCCTGCTGCCAAGCTTGCCATTTGCCAGAAGCTTCTTTTGCCAAGCGTTCGGCGTTATTTTTTTCCCACTCCGTCCAATCGTTGTTCGTCCCACCTTCAACCTGATGCGCCGCCGTCGCCGCGCCCCACAAGAAATTTTCTGGAAATTTTAGTTTTTTGTTTTGCATAATTGAAACTTACGCGCTTTAAATTTAAGATGTCATCCTGAGCGAAGTCCGTACTCGGACGCAGTCGAAGGATCTGCCATTTACTACCTCACGTTTTCTATAATATGGCAAAACTTACAATAACCCATAGCAGATTCTTCGACTCCGCTGCGCTACGCTCAGAATGACAGCGATAGTTTATTTCTTATTTACCACTTAGTATTCTCCACAATCGCCTTGCCCACTTGGACAATCCGGATATTGCCGTATTCTTTTTCTACTTCCGATATTCCTTTAATCGTAAATTCCTTCCACAATCTTCTCTTTACCTTCTTCATGACGACATCATCAAAAACTCCAACATGATTTTCGTACATGCTTGATAATTCGTCATAAAGCATCAAGAGCTTTATAAATGGCGATTTATTTTCATATTCTCTTAATGCCTGCAAATGACTTTCAAAAGTCATCGCCTGTACTGCTTCCCTAACTTCAGACTCAATCCAATCCGGCAATGCTACAGAAGTATCCTCTAGAACATCATGCAAAATCAAAGCCTTAAAACCAATCTCGCGCTGTTCCCATGGAATTTGTGTGTCCGTGATCAGCATTGAAGCGCACCAAAGCGGATGCATCAGATAGGGCACTTTTCCGTTCTGCCGATAAGTCTGATCCGGTTTGCCAACATAATTTTCCTGATACGCCGAGTAGGCAAAATCAAGATATTTTTTGAATTCTTCAGATGAGATTTTTCCTTGCATTTTTATATTTTATACGCGATACGAAATACCTTATACTTTATACTTTTCAATTATTTCTTAGAAATAATTGAAAGATTCCCTGGCATCCATTTGCGCAAAACTTCCGGCACGGTCACGCTGCCGTCTTCATTTTGATAGTTTTCGAGAATTGCAATTAGCGGTCGCACGGATGGCAAGGCAGTGTTGTTGAGGAGATAGGCGAATTTTTTGTTGCCGTCCTTATCCTTATATTTCACATTCAAACGCCGCGCTTGCCAATCGACAAAGTTCGAAGCTGACCCGGTCTCGCCCCAACGATTGAGGCCCGGCATCCAGGCTTCCAAATCAAACGCGCGATATTTTCCCGGGGCCATGTCCCCTGTACAAATTTGCAATTTGCGGTATGGCAAACCAAGTTCTCGATGCATCTCTTCAGAAATCGCCACCATCTCTTCTTGCATTTTTGTTGCCTCGTTGATGTCAGCAGTTGAAACAACGACTTGCTCCACCTTGAAAAATTCATGCACGCGATAAAGCCCCTTATTATCCTTACCATAATCCCCAATCTCACTACGATAACATGGTGAAAATCCACAAACCCTGATTGGCAATTTTGCCTCGTCTAACATTTCATCTGAGAAATAGGCCAAAAGAGAAGGCTCAGCAGTACCGACCAGAAATTTCTTTTCCTTTGAATCCGCCCCGTCCATTTCTTTGTCGCGCGTGGCGATTTGATAGATATTGTCCGAATCACTGTCATAGTCTGTGCCTTTGAAATAGCCGCTGCCAAACAGCGCAAAACTTTTAATCAGCGTTGGCGGAATAATCGGCGCATAACCTTTTTCCACCATCTTATTGAGTGCATACATCATCAGCGCCATCACGAGCAGTGAGCCTTCATTTTTCAAATAATATCCTCGATAACCGGAAACTTTCGCCCCTTTTTCAAAATCCACAATGTCCAAATTTTCTGCCAGTTCAATGTGCGTCTTGGGCGTGAAATCGAACTCGCGAATTTCGCCCTTCTGATAGACTTCCACATTCCCACTCTCGTCACGCCCAACCGGCGTATCTTCTGAGGGAATAATCGGCACTTGCACCATCAATGTATCGAATTGTTTTTTTAGCTGGACATATTCCGGTTCGGCCTTGGCCATTTTTTCTTTGACCGTCTTTCCCTGTTCAATCGCCACCTTCCGCTCATCATCGGTTTTGCTCAGTTGCATCAGCTCATTGAGTTTGTTTTTCTCCGCACTCAAGAGTTCGATGTATTGCAAAGACTCAACACGCTTTTTATCGACTGCCAAAAGTTCATCAAGATCAAGCTTGATGTTTTTATTTTTAATTGCCTCTTTTAGTTTGTCCGCATTCTCACGGATGAATTTGATGTCTAACATAAATTAAATTGCTAAATTGTTATATTGCTAAATTATTTTATCTCTTCTAAATCACCTTTCAAAATTATCGGCTGCATTGCCATAAGTTCGTCCCGATAGGACGACTCGGGAATTGGATTTAATAGATAGATCTTTTTTCGCAGAACATGCGCAAATCCCATTTCCAAAAAAGTATTTCCGCCGATATAATTTTTGACTCCGTTTTTGTCAAAATTGCAAACCAGAATCGCATCCGATTTTTTTATTTCCTCAAAATAGCCCCTAATCAAATCATGTTCTATTTTATTTTTGGCCGACTCTTCATGCATTTCATCCCGAGAATCAAGTTTGGAATATTCTTCAGTAAAATCAGGCAAAACAATTTCATGGCCGCTGCTAGCTAATCTATTCCCAATTTCTAACATTTCCTGGGAAGCCGTCATGCTTCCGCAAATGGTAATTTTCATAATTCTATTATATAAATTTGAGAATTCTCCTGACATCATCCGACAGCGCCCTAACTTACCACCAACACATCCATTTTACCCTGCCCAGTAATTATTCACAAATAGCATAATGTCCAACGCCAAAAAAAGAGTCGAGGTGAAAATCCATGTCAGTCGAAACGTTTCATTTTTTATGCTAGCTAATAGGATAAATAAGGGAAACATGACGAGACTATAGCGACCAACGCTCATTAGAGTGCCCGATGAAAAAGCCGCAAACAAGGTAGCTGACATGAAAAGTGCATACAGCACTGATATTTTTCGACCAACCATTATCGTAGCGCCTATGATAAAAATGGCCAAAACGACATCAATCCCCATGTTGGCGATTGATGGGTTTGAAAAAAGGGAAAAATGTTCCCAATTGATTGAGAATGCTCTCCCCCAGTTGCTCTGAATTTTGAAAAATAAAAGTGGATCACCAAATTTCAGATAGTCGTAAGTGATAAAAGCAAAACTTCCGATTGGCGCAAAAAAAACCGGAACCAATTTGGCAAGTACTTTTGGTGCAAGCACATTTCTCCAACCACTAATACGAACTACTTCCCATAAAATTGGCAAGGCCAAAAAAACACCATTGCTATGTGCCAACGCTCCCAGAAAAGCAAACAGCCCCGCCAGATAAAATTTTCGCCCAAATGCATAATAGAAAGTCGCAATAGTCAAAAAAAGAAATAACGACTCAGTATAAATCACATTAAAGAAAAAAGCGGTCGGAAAAATTAACATGAGCATTATGGGCAACTGCGAATCAACCTCAGGATGGAACTCCCGCAACAACTTCCAAAAATACACACAGGCCAGAAAGAGAAATGTCATACTAAGCAGCCATCCTGCCAGGACAAAATTTTCCCCAAGCACCATTCCAGCAATCTTTATCAAGGCCGGATATAGCGGGAAAAAAACAACGTTCGACAAGGTATTGTCGGTTTTCAAATAATAGCCATTCTGCACAATATCCAGATACCAATACGAATCCCAGCGATTATGCATATCCACTAAACCAGAACTCTTCGGAACTGGAAAATTTTCTGGAGCAATCCAGGTATACGCCGTGTCTGGACCCAAATTGAACCGATTCAGCACCACAAAACCAAAAATATTAACGACAACAAGCCATAGCGATACAAGCAGCAAGATTTTCTTCATTTTCTTAATTTTGACGATTTAAATTTCTCAGGCCTATAGCCCTGCATTCTCACTATTTCTGCTTGAAGCTTAAGGTTTTTGAGCTTTTCTGTCAATTCAGGCAAATCCACGCTTTGGTCATATCCTAGCGCGATCACATCGGGTCGATATCTTTCAATCACCATATATCTATCCTCTGCGCCTCCCAAAATTACCTCATCAGCCAACCCACTCTTTTCCACCACCTCCAGCCGTTCTTCCTCACTATTTTGTGTCCACTGACTTTTAATGCGCAGTACGGTTTCATCCCTCGCAATTACCACAACCAAAAAATCCCCCATCTTTTTTGCCTGCTCTAAATAGCTTTTGTGCCCATCGTGAAATATATCAAATGTCCCAAATGCCATTACTTTTTTCATATTTTTTTCTTTCCCATAATTTTTTCCATCTTTTTGCAAAGCTCAGTCTTTTGCTTGTTATCATAGTAACCTTCAATTTTCCCCAAAAGATCACCTTCTTCAAAAAACAATAACGCTGGCAGTTTTTTGATTTTATACTTTTTAGCTAACTCATTTCCTACTGCCATTTTTCGATATTCAATTAAATGATTTTCCAAAAGATCTTTCATGGGAATCGATTTCAAAAGGCACATAATAGAATCATCAGTAAAAAATTCTATTGCCATCAATTTCTTCTCATCCAAAACTTCCGCCTGAAATTCCTTTTCAGAAATCAAGAATGCTGGATGAATCGGTCCAGCGCCATAGCGATCAATAAATAAATCTGACCTTTTTCTTGGATCATTATCGATTTCCTTTTTTATTTTTTGATATTCCGCCTCGTTTCTACCAACAAAAATTGCATCCACAGGACAAGCCACGACACATTTCTGGCAACTGATGCACTTCTTATTATCAATTTTGATACTTTTCTTTTTCTCGTCCCACGTCAAAGCTCCAGTCGGACAAACTTCCACACCGCTACACTCCTTCGCATTATCACAAATTTTAAAATTAATCAGAACTGGCATAGTTTTTTAAATTCCATAAATAATTCCCATTCTTCTTATCCAGAGTTCCTTGCGACTGCGCAGATAATCTTCTAACGATTCTTGGGAAAATTGCTCATTCCGTAAAGCCCTTTTTTCGGCAGATATTTTATCTTGATCAAGTTTAAGCTGGATGATTTTTTCTTTAAATACTTCCCGCTTTTCCTTTGGAAGTGTCTGCAAATAACGACCATAGAATTTTCGATAATCATCAATTTTATGCCCAACTGACAAGCCCAGTAACTCTGCCAACCTTGCAATCGCCCCGTGCGTACTTCCTTCTCCTGTTTGTAATTTTGGAATCACTTTTTTTGGGTTAATATCACACCAATACCAATTTGGTATGTGAATTTCTTTCCCATGCTTATTAAGTGCGCTATCTTCAACTTCTCTTAGTAAACCTCTCACTCTGTGGTAATAATCTTCTTTTTGTTTTTTTCCAAAAAAATTATTTCTTTCATACGAAGAAGAATCATGCATAAAATAAATGTCTAGATCAGAATTTTCATTAGAATAGTAACCTTGAACTGAAGATCCAAATATGATTAGCCCAACATAGCCCTTCTCTTTCTCGAGTGATTCATGAATATCACGAACAATACTAAGAGTTTCCTTGTTAAAATTACCTTCGATATCTTTCGGGTTAAATACTTTTTTTTCAAGAGACTCTTGGGGAGATATTTTTACTTTTTCTGACTTGTATAATTCGGCCATATTTTTTTATTCAACTAAAAACCGAGCTTATCAGAAATTCTTTGCAATGCAACTAAGCCAATTTCTAAAAATTCATCTAGCGGAATTCCTGCTTTTTCACACTCCTTGATTAGCTCACGATTGCAACGCGCCGCAAAACCTTTGTTCTTGAATTTCTTTTTCAAAGATTGTAGAGTGAGGCTAGATAATTTTTTGTCCGGCTGCATTAGTGTCGAAGCGATGATTAGTCCCGTCAGAGTTTCTGCTGCCACCAAACAATATTGTAGATTAGTTGAGCGCTCCTTGCCACGAAACGCTGGAATCGAATCCATTCCATAGCCATGCGACTGAATTGTCTCAATCAAAAATTCACTCCCACCCGCCTCACGCAAAATTTCCTGACACTTCACGCAATGCTCAGATGTATTATTCTTCGTCAAATCCCAATCGATGTCATGTAAAAAGCCAATGATTCCATAACTTTCTTCATCCTCCCCAAATCTCTTCGCCAGCGCTCGCATAATCACTTCCGACTCAAGCATGTGCAGTTTCGTGATCGGATCTTTAATATATTCGTCCAAAAGCTGTTCAGCTTTTTCTTTTGTGATTCCTATATTTTCCATAATTATTTTGCTTATTTTAAATATTCATTAGCCTTCAAAATCAAAACGCAACTCGGCCCATGCGTGATAACACTATCCATAACCATTTTCACAGCTTCTTCTAACTTCACCTTAACCAACTTAATGTTTTCCGTTACTTCCTGGTCATCCTTACCAAAACTTAGCTTCTTTGCTAAAAATATTCTCTGGGGTGACACGATAACGGTCGTAAAAGGATTAACCAAACCCAAGTCTACCCACTCTCTTGCTTCTATTCCCAACTCTTCCTTCAATTCTCTTTTGGCAGCATCAACCGGTTTTTCATCACCATCTTTTCCGCCGCTAGCAGTTTCAATGTCTTCCATGCCAATCGCGTAATGAAATTCTTCGGTCATATATACATATCCATCTTCATCGAGTGGCAAAACTGAAACTCCGCCAATCATTCGCACTACGCCAAAAATTCCCGGCTTTCCATCTGGTCTAATCACTTGATCCTCAATAACTTCAATCCATGGATTCTTATATTTCTGAGCTGAATCCGTGATTATGAATTGCCCGTTTCGTTTTTCTGACATAGTTTTTTATCTTATTCTCTTAAACGCCTCAAAATGAATCTGCGGATCATTTTGGTCAAACACTTCCATCACGCGATATTTTCCTTTGGTGAAAACTTTTCCCTGGTCCAAAAAATGTGTCGCTTCTAGAATTTTGATACTGGCAATCGGTCGCGATAACTCTTCTTTTCCATTCGTCTCGCAAAGTGGAATCTGCCCATTCCCCCAAAACTCACTATCGCTCAAATAGAATAGTCTTTGTTCGCTTTTTAGGAAATCATACACTTTTCCCACTTCCAAACTCTCCGGAATACATTCCTCAATTTTTCGCTTACCATTTTTGTGTTCCGCAATATTGCGCAGCGCCAAATCCGGATTAAATTCAACTTTGATGCCCATGGTTATTTTTTATTCTCCTTAGTATCTTTAGATAAACCTAGCGATTCATAGTTCTCAATCAGACTTAATGCGAATTGCTTCGTCTTGGTGTATTTTTTTTCGATTATTTTTTTAGCCGTCTTAGTGCGCAATCTAGCAAAAAAATGATCCACCAGATTAGTATAATCTTCACAGGATTCTTTTATTGTTTTTTCTTCTTTAGCATACATCATAAACGATCTCACGATACCAAGCTCACTAAAAGCATCCATCTTATCAGCATCATAAAACAATATCTGCTCCCGCGTCTGTTGCTCTTTTTTATCGTGCGAATCAATTACCTGAATCACAGATTCAACCAACTCTTCAGGAAACTCAGAAACCGTTGCTAGAAGTTTTTTAACATATGCCGCACCCTCAGTCCCGTGATTTGCAACGTCCCTTTGAATATCATGAAACAGGGCGGCAGTCAGCAAAACTAATCTATTACCTTCTTCATGCCTCAATAATTTTTCTACGTTTCCATAGACATTCATAATATGAGCAAAATCATGGAAATTTTTTCCCGTTTCCATTATTCTCTTTGACATGTTTTTTAACTTATTCAGCAATTCATTTTCTTTCATCTTACTATTCTTTTAATTTTTTATCCCGAAAAAATCTTTCCGCAGAACGATCATAAGTCTTTTCAACTTCCGATGAAAAATAGCAAGCCGGCAGTTCATTTTTTTCTCTATGTTCCTTTATGCACTCACAGCAAAAACCCTTGAGTTCGCAATCATAAGTGCAATTACAACTAACTTTATTTTTCTCTCTTTGACATTCCATAATACTTGTCATTCCCGTCCGCCAAAGGCGGATAAACTCCAGCTGCCTACCTGCCGGTAGGCAGGGAATCCAGTCTCTAATTATTAAACGTCTATCGAATCTTACTCAAATTGCCATTTATAACGATCGGTTTTGTTAGTAGTACTTCCAGGGCATATTTCTGATTCTTATCAACTTCATTGATTAGAAATATTTTCTTCTTAAGATGAAAAGCCAGACCAATTTCCATAAGTCCTGACGGTCCAATATACCCATCGATTCCATTTTTTGGATAATTCAGATGAATTATGGCATCGCTTTCTTCAATTTTGTCGAGACCATCTCTCAGAGCATCCTTGACAAAACAATGCTCGAGTTCCTTCTCTAGGTCATTTTCAAAATCACACTTCAATTCTGGATTACTAGCACAATCTTGAGCATCAATCGGCACAAAAACTTCGTGTCCATTTTTCTCTAATTCTTTCTTAGCCCCTAGCATTTCTTTAGCAAAGGCCATGCTACCACAAATCATTATCTTCATATTTTTCTGTTACGTAAGAACTCAAAAGCATTATACTAAATACGACCTACCAGATACCAAATACTACTTCCTCATCGGCGGAAAGATTACCGTTTCACGAATAGATTTATTCATCAAAAAAGAAAACAGTCTTTCGCTCATGCCAAAACCAAACGCCGGTGGCATGCCATATTCCAGTGCTTCCACAAAATCTTCATCAAGCATTTGCGCTTCTTTGTCCCCGCCTTCGCGCGCGGCCATTTGATCGAGAAATCGATTTTTCTGATCAATCGGATCGTTCAATTCGGAAAAAGCATTGCAGAGTTCGCTCGCTCCCGCCACGATTTGAAATCTCAAAGTTCTCTTGGGATTCTGCGGATCAACTTTCGCCAGAGGAGAAACCTCTAGCGGATGCCCAACTAGAAAGCAAGGTTGAATCAGTTTTTGGCGAACCGTTTTTTTGTAGAGCAAATCAATCATCCGACCTTTCGAATAGCCTGGCTCGTATTTAATTTTCAACTCATCCGCCTTCGCTCGAAGAGCTTCGGCGGATAAATCCGCATTCAGATCTAAGCCCGTCTCCTTTTTAAATTCGGTAAAATAATCCACAACCGGAAAAGTTTTACTCCAATCTATTTTATTTCCCTCGTATTCCGTCTCCAGTCCACCCACAACTTTCTCGACGATTTCACGATAAAGCTTTTCACAGAATTCCATCCCTCTTTGAAAATCCCAATAAGCGGCATAGAATTCCATGTGATCAAATTCTTGCAAGTGATCACGGTCCATCCCTTCATTGCGAAAAACCCGCCCAATCTCGAAAACTCTCTCGTAGCCCCCCACGAGCAATCTTTTCAAGGGGAGCTCTAGGGAGATTCGCAGATAGAAGTCTTGATCTAGGGCATTGTAGTGCGTTACAAAGGGTTCTGCATCCGCCCCACCCGGTGTGTGCTCCAAAACCGGAGTTTGCACCTCCAAAAAGTTTTCTACCACCAAAAACTGACGGACAGTCTGCCAAAAAATATTTTTCTTGCGGAACAACTCGCGCGTCTCAGTGTTCATCATTAAATCCAAATAGCGTTTGCGCAAAAGTGCTTCTTCATCTTTGAGCCCAAAATATTCTGTCGGAATTGGTCGAATGTTTTTCGAAAGCACTTTCCAATCATGCACCTCCAAAGTTTTCTCATCCTGCTTGGTCAAAAACAGCTTTCCTGTGACTTGAACAAAATCTCCAATTTCAATATTTTTAGCAAATAGCCTATATTTCGTCTCTTCAATATTATTTTTGTTCAAAAAGATCTGAATTTTCCCCGTGCCATCTTCGATGTGCGCGAAAGTCGATCCGCCCATTGGCCGATTAGACTTGACTCGACCAAGCAAGCTTATGTCCTTTTGACCTTCAGCTGACAATTTATCGAATTGCTCCAAGGCTTTGATATTAGTCATCGAACGCTCACATTTCTCTGGATAGGCTTCCATCCCAAACCCTTGAATATTTTTCAACTTTTCCAGCTTGGTTTCCAAAATATCTTCACGCATAATATAGTATTTTAGGTTTTTATTAACATAGACAAGTCTGCCGGCTGACGGATTCGTCTCTACAATATTAGCGCATTTGGCGCAAATTGGCAATTTTTAGCAAATACCAAAAGAGACGTCCCAACGGGGCGTCTCTACAAAAAATAAGATTCATTTCCAGCGTAAATCACTTCACATCCAAAATTGTATATTTCACTTCTCCACCGGGAGTAACCACATCAACCTTGTCACCTTTTTTCTTTCCCATGAAAGCCTTCCCCATCGGAGATTCATTGGAAATTTTGAGATCACTTGGGCTCGCTTCATTTGAGCCAACAATCTGAAATTCCATTTCCGATCCATTGAATTTCACACTCACCTTGGAACCCAATTGAACAACACCCAAATTCTTATCATAGGTTGCCACCTTTGATTCCTTAAGCATAAAGTCTAATTCTGCAATCTTTGATTCATTCTCTGCTTGCTGAGCCTTGGCAGCACTGTATTCAGCATTCTCGCTCAAATCACCCTGTTCTTTCGCCTCTTTGATTGCGCTCGCGATTCCTTGTCGCAAAGTAGTCTTGCGATGCTCCAGCTCATCTTTGATTTTTCTAAGCCCCTCTTCGGTAACAAATTTTGTCATAACATTTTTTTAGTTTTTTATAAAAAATTGTCGTTCCTTTTTGGACGACACTGGAAATTGTAGCAGAAATAGAATATGTGTCAAATCAAATAAACTTGTCATTCCCGCGGAGGCGGGAATCCAGGTTCCACCAGTCATGAACTCTAGAAAATCGAACTATAAATCCTCTAACTTTTATTTTTTAACAATCATATTTTGCCTTTCTATAATTAAAGCCTGAGGTGCCTGGATCCCCGACTTCTCGGGGATGACACAAATATCATTTTTTATCTCTCGAAAAATACCAATCATATACCTCTTTCGTCACAGGAACAGCACTAGAATGTCCCTCGCCTCCGCCTTCCACCAAAACAACCATGGCAATTTTTGGATTATCATAGGGAGCAAAAGAGATAAACCACGCATGCGTTTTATCTTGAGTTCCATATTGCGCCGTCCCAGTCTTACCCGCGGCTGCGACAGGCAGATCCTTGAGTGATTGAGCGGTACCAGCAGTAATTACTTGACGCATACCTTCTCTGAGAACTTGCATGATATCCTTTGAGAGAAAATCTTTTCTGATTATTTCTGGTTGAATATAGGAGTCCTCTCCGCTAGTATTACGAATGCGATTGACAAGCTTGGGAGAATATAGCGTTCCACCGTTAGCAATCGCCGCAGTATAGTTTGCCAGCTGCAGTGGCGTCGCAAGCATAAAACCTTGGCCGATGGCACAGTGATAACTATCTCCGATATACCACCTCTCACCAATCCTATCCAACTTCCACTGTTCACTCGGAATGAGCCCCTTAGATTCTCCCTGAAGATCGATACCAGTTTCCTCTCCAAAGCCAAACAAATCTTCATATTTCTTCATCCGATCCATTCCGAGGCCTGTTACATTTCCATAACCACCGCCAATAGTATAGAAAAATATGTCGTTACTCTCAGCAATAGCTGTTCGCACATCACTTGGACCATGCACCTTCCAGTCGCCAAATCGAAAACTGCCAATATTGAGACTACCACCCAACCCATCAATTATCGTTTTGGGCGTGATCGTTCCTTCCGCAAGAGCTGCTGCAGCTACGGCGGGCTTAATCGTTGACCCAGGCGGATATTCCCCACTAGTGACCCGATTAAGCAGTGGTATGTCCTTATCGCTAATCAGTTTTTTATACTCTTCACTACTGATACCGCTAGCAAACAAATTATTGTCATAACTCGGCAAACTAACTAGCGCCAAAATTCCTCCTGTGCTCGGATCAATTGCAACCGCCGCCGCGGTTTTTGTTTCAGTTTTTTCCAGTATTGCAGATAAACTATCATAGATTTTTTTTTGCAATTCCTGGTCAATATTCAAAACCAGATCCGCTCCCGCTTTGGGACTGATTATGCCCAAATTCTTTTTTATTTCACCACGAGAATCCACCTCAACTTGTTGCGCCCCATACACACCTTTCAAATATGGTTCATAACTTTTCTCCAAACCTGTTTTCCCAATATAATCAGTCATGTAATACCCACTATTTTTATCCAATTCCTCTTTAGTTATTTTTCCGTCATAACCGATAATGTGCGAAAAAATAGCACTATTTTCATAATTCCGAATAGCTGTTTTTTCCAGCGCTATCCCCGGCAATTCAGTGATTTTCTCAGCCAATATAAGCGTCTGATCTTGAGTAATATTTTCCTTAAGTAAAATCAAATCAGTCGATTTTTCATTCTGACTAAGCAAGATTATTTCCACATTTCCCAAATTCATATTGAGCACATTTGCTAGCTTTGCTGCGAGATTTTTTTTATCCTCAACACTTTTTGGCAGATAACTCGGCACAACAACCACATCGATACTGGGAGAATTCCGCGCTAAAATGTTGCCAAATTTATCCAAAATATTTCCACGCGGAGCCTTAATTACAATCTTCCTGATTCGATTTTCTGCCGAAACAAGCGCGTAATACTTACCACTTACAATATCTAAATAAAAAACCCTGCCAAAAAGAAACAATAGCGCAGCAAAAATAAGATACCAAACAATAGAAAGTCCTTTTCTTTTGAATGGTTTTTCAATAATAGCCTTCTCTTTTTGAGAAACATTCATAATCGCATCCTCAATCTCCACTCCTCGGGCCATTCGTCTTGTTTTAAAATATCTTTCAAGCATAAATTCTTAAAATATCTTATTACGCACTTGCAAAAAATTCGAACGTCCAATCCTTTTTAGCAAGAAATAAACAAGCGGAAAAAACAAAATATTTAGTATAATTTCTTTTGCTAAAATGGAACTAAACAAAGAAACTGGCGCATTACCGATAAACATTCTACCAAAATAATTTTCCAAAGCAAATAATCCATTGAGCAATATATTATTCACCAACGTACCAAAAATAATTGTCATGGTCAAAATAAATATTCGCCAATTGCGTGCAAGCACAAGAAATCTCTTAGAAATAAAGCCAACAAAAAAAGCGACAAGCGTCAATGATACTATATGCATTCCAATTGGACAAAAAAGTATCAAATCATAAACAAATCCAGCAAAAATGTTTTTTGGGAAAGCACTTTCAAAACCTTCTTGCGTGGTCCAAAAAATCACCAAAAGTAAAAAAATGTTGGGACCCAGGCCCAAAAAAAAGACATTGGAAAAAACCGCTAATTGTAAGATAGCGGACATAATAACGATTAGAAAGATTGTTAATTTTTGCATTATTCTTATGACTTATGCGTTTACCAAAAACGATCTTTAAAGCGCGTGACTTCTTATGGTTTGTTTTTGCTTATTTTAACCCTCAGAATAATTAAAGTTTCTCGGATCAACCTTGGCTATAAAAAAGCTTGTTTTTGGCAAACACATAAGTCCTGAATCTACTTGATCACAAACACAACATCTAGCTTGGAATATTTTATGCGTGATATAACCACAGCTTTCTGGAAAAGCCGATCCTGGGAAGCTTTTATTTCCTTTATCTTCCCCACTAAGAGTCCTCGTGGAATATTGCCACCCAAACCCGATGTTATAATCATATCCCCCTCATTCAAAACATCCGCCTGAGTTACCATGTCCAAAACTAATCCCAAACCATATTCCCCTCGCAAAATTCCCTTTGCTCCGGTTTCCGCATCAGAAACATTTACAGAGCTATTCGAGCTTGCTAGGAGATTAATCTTTGAGCTCGTGGGATAAACTTCATCAATTTTTCCGACAAGAATCCCATTTGCAACAATCACCGCCATTCCAGGCACAACACCATCCCTCTCACCCTTATCAAAAATAACCCAACTTTCCGAGCCTTGAGGGTCTTGCCCAATGATAAAACCGCCTAATAGCGAAAATTTATCTCGAGGAGCAAGTTCTAATTGTTCCCGCAACGTCACATTCTCCCCCTCCATCTGTTTAAGTCTGGCAATTTCTGAGGCCAAAAAATTATTCTCCCGAGACAACTCAGCATTGTCCGTCCTTATTTCCGAAATTGAGGTCAGGAAAAAAACGGTTTCACTTATCCGCTGACTAGCCCCATAGAAGATTTTTTGAAAAGGAGCGGTGATACGCAAAAAAACTCCCCGCACGGGAGCAAAAAAACCTTTAGGATTAATGAAAATAAGAAAAGCACAAACAATCATCACTAGGACCAATTTGGTTATTTTCGATGTAAAATATTTTTTAGGCATAACTTATTATAAGCGGTTCGCGCGTTTATCTTTTTACACCCAGGGCTAATGCATAAGTCCAAAGTTAATCAAACGACTTCTCATGTTGATTCTCCACCAGCACCTCGCGCAAAGCATCAATATCCTCAAGCACGATTCCTGTCCCGCGCACAACGGCAGTGAGTGGATCCTCCATCATCCGCACGGGAATTTCTGTGTGATTGGCAATTAACCGATCAATTCCACGGATCAGCCCTCCACCCCCGGCCAGAATAATCCCTTTTTGCATAATATCCGAAAGAAGTTCCGGCGGTGTTTCTTCGACAGCCGTCTTGATGTTATTTATAATTATCCGGATTGAGCGTGACAATGCTTCGCGCGCCTGATCATCAGTAATTGTTACCTCTTTGGGAAGCCCGGTTACTAAGTCCCGTCCACGCACTTGCATTTGTCTTTTTTCTTTTTGAACACAAGCACTACCAATGGAGATTTTGACCTCTTCCGCCGTTTTTTCTCCAATCAAAAGATTAAATTCATCGCGACAATAACGCACGATATCTTCATTCATTTCATCGCCAGCGATACGCAAATTTCGCGAAACCACAATTCCTCCAAGAGAGATTACCGCAATATCCGTCGTTCCGCCGCCAATATCCACCACCATGTTTCCAGAAGCATCTTGCACTGGCAAGCGTGCACCGATGGCTGCCGCCATTGGTTCATCAATCAAATATGCCTCACGCGCTCCAGCGTTAAGCGTCGCATCGATTACCGCTCTCTTTTCCACTTCCGTTACCTCAGAAGGAATGCCAACAATCACGCGCGGACGAGGAAAAAGCGTAAAGCCACCTCGATGGACCTTATCAATAAAATATTTAAGCATTTGCTGGGTGATTTCAAAATCGCTTACCACGCCATCAACGAGTGGTCGAATTGCCACAATGTGACCCGGCGTCTTTCCAACCATTTTTTTTGCCTCCTTGCCAATAGCCAAAACCTGTCCCGTTTTTTTATTAATCGCTACCACAGATGGTTCATTTATAACAATCCCCCTGCCCTTAACATAAACAAGCGTATTGGCCGTTCCCAAATCAATACCAATATCCCTTGAAAATCCTCCAAAGAGATTGCCTGACACTTTCCGAGAAAGATTCCTGATTTTCTTTAGCATAAGATATAAATAACATTAACCTCCCTAAAATAAATTAAACTAATTACTGCTGGCTTCGTCACGCCATAGTCCGCCCTGGGCGGACGAAAGAGGAGTTAAAAAAGCTTAGCAATATCCTTATACGTCACAGCCAACATCAAAAGCATAAGGAGTGCAAAAAAGATTGTATGGAAAGCCTGTTCCACTTTCTGACTAACCGGAGAACCTTTTAATTTTTCGATAAAAATAAATAAAATCCTACCACCATCCAAGGCGGGAATTGGTAATATATTTATTATCCCGAGATTAATACTGAGAATTGCCGCAAACTGAATTATATAGACCAAGCCGAGATTCGCCACCTCTTTTGTGAGAATTGCAATCCCAATTGGCCCTGAAACGTCCGCTGTTCCGCCATGCCCCGCAAATAACATCCTTATGAGACCGAAGAGACCAGCAAAAATCATCACTGTCATATCGCGAACAGCTATGAGCCCTTTCCAGATTGCGACATACCAAGGATAGCTTACCAGTATTGTTTCAGAAAGCGCAATACCCAAGGCTCCTTGCCCCTGTGGAACATCAATTCTTGGTGTCCCTTTCAGCTCCAATTTTTCCTTACCTCGCAGCACCTCCAAAGTTATTTCCTTGCCACGATTAGCATTAATATACTCCTGCACTTCTTTTATGTTTTTTAGGCTCACTTTTTTTCCGGCTGAATCCACTTGCACTTTTGAGATCTCGTCCCCTATCTTGAGACCCATGGCACCAGCAGGTGCATCAGAAATAATTTCGGATATTTGAATCTTTGAGTTTGCATTGCTAGTAGCAGAATCGGAATCAACTTGCTCTGGCGCGCCAAGCATAAAAGCAATCGAAAGTAAAAACCAGGCAAATACAAAGTTCATAAACACTCCAGCCGCCAAAATTTTGATTCGCTTCCAAGCGCTTTTGCTTGAAAAGCTATCTTCGTCAGCCGCATTTCCACCATCCTCACCCTTAATCTTCACGAATCCTCCCAGGGGAAACCAATTCAAAGAATAAACTGTTCCGCCACGCAATTTTTTATCATGTGCTTCATGTAAATCGCCGATTTCATTTTCATCATCACCATCTTTTGATCCCCAAATGATTCGCCACTTGGAAAATAGCTTTTTCTTTTTTCCTGGTTCGGGCATTTCTCGCAAAAATTGAAAACCAACAATTCTTGGTGGAAAACCAAAGCCAAATTCTGAAGCCTTAACACCATTCCGGCGTGCCACCACGAAATGGCCCAATTCATGGACAAAAATCAGCATTCCAAGAATTATGATGAAAATTAAAATCGCTACGAACATAGTAGATTGTTTTAGTTAATTATTTTTTTGTTTTTTATCAAATCAAACCTGCATAATCTCCGTTTCTTTTTTCTTCCGAATCTCTTCAATCATCGCATTGTATTCTTCCACTATTTTTTGCAATTTCTCCTTGCCCTGAAATTTATCATCTTCTCCAATAGTGAGTCCTTGAATTTCATCCCAGACGTCTTCTCTGAGCTTCCTCACAGCAACACGTGCCCCTTCCGCTTCTTGATTCAAAACTTTCACAAATTCCTTTCTTCGCTCTTCAGTCAACGCTGGAATATTGATACGAATAATCTGACCGTCATTCATCGGATTCAAGCCCAGGTCAG
Source organism: Candidatus Moraniibacteriota bacterium (assembly GCA_049297495.1). GTDB lineage: Bacteria > Patescibacteriota > Minisyncoccia > Moranbacterales > UBA2206 > UBA9630. The sequence continues at coordinate 9,910 of JBAQUL010000027.1, read as the reverse complement.
ACTCCTTGACGGCTTTTTCGATTATAGCAAGAGTACTTTTGTCCCAAGGAGAAATAACAATCATGCGTGGCTCCGGAACAGAAACGCTCGCCACTTGCTTCAGGGGTGAACGAGAACCATAATAATCAACCATCAAATCATCCACCATAGCGGTTGAAGCTCGTCCAGTTCTAACTTTTCCTAAATTTTCCTTGAAATGAGTTACTGATTTTTCAAAATTAACTTTGCTTTTTTCAATGATTTCTTTATACATAGCTTAATCAATAAAAAATTATTTCCTATTTCCCACGAAATCCGGCATAAACAATATTAGGATTCAATGGGTTATACTCTAAAACATTAACCGTCTTAGGCAAATCAAACTGCGAAGTGGACCATGTCTTTCCGTCATCAATTGATCGATAGGCCGCTTGCGACGCACCGTAAATAATTTCTCTGGAATTTTGCGGGTTAATCGCGAGTGCTCCTACCGGTGAATTTTTTGGATTATTTAACGTGACCAATAATTCCCAATTCGCTCCCGCATCCTTGCTACGAATTATCCCGATATTTCCCGCTAAATATACCCAATTCGTGTTTGAAGGATCGGCTTCTACGACACTAAAACCAGAACCGGTTTGACCCGTTGCGGTTATTTTCACCGAGACGTTTTTAAATTCATCCCCACCATTGGAACTGGAAAAAACATCACCATTTTTTGTGAGCAAATAAATCAAGTTGCTGTTTTTTGCATCAAGGGCAATCTTTGTTACTGGGGATTTCGGCTGAAAAATACTCCGCCAAGAGTTTCCACCATCAACAGTTTTCACCACCTGATTATCACTAGTTGAGACATAGAGAGTATTGGCATTTCTTTTATCAATAGCCAGATAAATCACCAAAGGTCCATTCGAAGCAGCGGTATAGATTTCTTTCCAAGAGTCTGCCGCTCCCGAAGCAGCGTTTTTAAATATTTTTCCCCTGCCCTTAACAACAGTACTGGCATAAACTATTTTCGAATCAGTAGGGTCAATTGCTAACCCATAAATTTTTTCCGTATTGAGAGCCAAAAACTCCCAGGTTTCTCCACCATTACTTGTTTTCATTATTCCTCCGGAAAGCAATCCCACGTAAGCTATGTTTTCATTCCCCGGATCAAAAACCAAGCTGAGCGGATTTATGTCGGAAACCCGAGGTTTACTGCTTGCAGCAACAGAGTCCGCCCATGTCTTGCCACCATCTTTTGAAATCGAGATACCCTTGGAAAAAGCATACTTCTTGGCAGCACCCGGCGCTGAAGCTCCAGACGACAAAGAACATCCGGTTAAAACCAGAACAAATAAAGAACAAATGATTCTAATTGCACCTTTTTTCATTTTTCTATTATATAACACAAAACAAAAAAAATCCACAAGGGGATTTTTTTTGCTTATTGACCATTTTTAAGCTGTTACTCTGCAAATTTCCCATAAATGGGGCAAACTTGCATTTATTTATTTTGATCGTTATAAACAACAACTGTATTGGCAATGATGTCATGCAAGGCCCGCTTTTTTTCTGTGAATCCAGCCATAATATATCCAATCATTATTATTAGCATTGAAACCAATTTACCCACCGTTTCGCGTAAAAGAACTTGATTTAATGTTAAGCGCTCTAAATTACCGGAAAGCACCCGAATTCCAACTGCTTTTTTTCCAAGAGTTGCTTGATAATTATTCGTCATAAGAACATAATAGGCCCAGGTAACCAAACAACTTAAAACACTTGAAGTAATCGCATACATTTCCCCAAAATTCGCTACCGTCACAAAAACTCTAACTATCGCCTGCGGAATCGACAAAACCAGCCCATCAATAAAAGCCGCCGCAAACCTGATCCAAAAACCAGCATACCGCACCTGCATTTGAGTAGCAACGGGTGCCATGCCCGCCGCAACAGGCTGCGCCACAGGCTGGCTCTCCATTGTCGCGACATTCATTTGATTTGGATCCTGAAATCCATTTTGATTTTCCATTTTTTTATTTCCCCTTTTTAAATTATTAGTAAATTAAACTTGCCCCTCAGCACTACTGGGCTGATTTTCAGTCCCTTGCGCCAAATCGACTTGCACCACAATCAATTCTTCTTTCTTCCGAATATTAATAAACGCTAAGATTAGTAAAAGCAGCGTAAAGGCGAATGGAAAGTTAATAAAAGAAAAGGGAGAGATGATTAGTAGCGGCAATGTCATCAGATGCAGCCCCAGCTGATAGGATTTTCCATAGCTCATTTCCACCTTCTTGATGTGCGCAATAAGCCAAATGAGCAGTGCTGCTAAAAATAGATAACAAAACTGAAATGCAATAAAAAAGATAATGAATATAAGCAGTCCAATGGCCATCAAAGGCAGCAACAGCTTCAAGTAAGGCGAATATTTATCCACAAACTGAATCAAAAATGCCTTATCAATGACCACGTCGGAAACTTTTTCTAGGGGTTGAGTAACGATTTGCCCATTGCTTTTTTGATAAACGATATAGTTTTTTGTAACCAAAAGGGCTGTGTCATATTTCAACAAGCTATCCGCACTAGCTTCGCTTTTTGTGTCGATTGTAATCAGATTCTTATGTTCACTCAGCTGAGCATCACTTTCATCAGTCAAAACAGGGAGCTTGATATAAAACGGTTCTGGAACATTAGTTGAGACATTTCCACCCTTGACTGTCACCGCTAACTCTTGAGGATAACTATTTACTGTTTTACGCACGACGTCATTAAGCGTCTTATCTATTCCAGGAAAAGAAAATAGCGAAAACCCCACAACAAAAAGCACTCCAAAAATTGAAGTAAATACTAGGAAATATTTTATTGAATACGCAAGGGGCTGGTTGAGCAGTTCTTGATAATATTTCGGACCGTAAATACTGCTTACTACTTTTTTAAAAAAATTCTTCGATGGTACTATTTGTTCCATTTTTTTATTTTAATATTATATTTAAAATATAGCATATTTTTCCTTTTTTGAAAAAACAAAAAAATCCTCGAAAGGATTTTTTAATTTCTAGACAACTATGAAAAACACCGACTCAAAATTTTTCATTTTATTCGTGCGCCCACCAAGACTCGAACTTGGGACCGTTTGCTTAAAAGGCAACTGCTCTACCGACTGAGCTATAGGCGCATAATTTTAAATTTAAAAGATCGTTTGCTTAAAAGTCCGCCGGCTGGCGGATCTACCGACTGAGCTATGAGCGCATTATATTACTTTATCAAATTTCTAACAAACTTTCTACCTTGACAACTTTTTAATTCTTTTTCTCTTTTCATCGCGTCCTGTCTAATTTCAAAGCTTTCCTCATGGATCAATTTCCAACTCCCATTATTTTTACTTGTAAATGAGGTCTTCTTATTTTTCAATTCTCCATTGTGCCTCAATATCCTATTTTCAAGATCAGATGTCTGCCCAATATATATTTTATCTTTTTCTTTATTGTAAATTACGTAAACCTTAAACATACCATGTTTACTATATTATGACCGTTTGTTTAAAAGTCCGCCAGCTGGCGGATCTACCGACTGAGCTATGAGCGCATAAAATTATTCTGCTAAATTTTCAATGAACTTTTGATATGCCAGCTACTTGCCTCGTGTCCCGCCCTGGCGGGATTAACGGGGTAGGCACATAATTAGGTTTTAAGGCAACTTTGCCAGTATAACACCAAAAAACTTTCCGTCAAGGAAAATTTCAAGTTTATCCTGAAATTTTACTACTATTCAAATAAAACCGCTGCTACCTGAGAAGCTTCTTGTGGATGAGAAACATAAACAAAAGCGGCGCAAGCATCCAGAAAAAGGCGAAGTTGGGAGAAACAAGGTAGCTGTAGGAACTGGGAGAAACATAGCCAAGGGCAATCTTTTTCGGCACGATCGAAAGCATCACACTGAGGAGGAGCATCACTTCCAGAAAACTCATCACAAACACTCGCCACAAAAATCCCTTACCGGAACCGGAAAGCGGGATCTCAAACATTTTTTTGCCCAAAATTGTCAAAACAACAATGATGCCGAAAAATAAAATTAACTCGTAGGTATAATCAGGAAAAAGCTTCTCCGGGAAAACGCTGAGGAGTGCTACGGCGACATAGCTATTGATGAGCACTGTGATTAACTTGAAACGGCCGACTGACATTCCATACACAAAACTGATGAGCGCCACGACCAGAAAAAGCATTACATCCTGAGAAGTTTTCGCCGAAAGTCCTAATTGAGAAAAAATCAAACTAAGATTCATATTTATTTTTTATCCCCAAGCACTTTTTTGCTCGCATCCGCGATGCCGATGGGAACTTTTTATATTTTATTTTTATTAATCATACGATAAAACAATCCTCAACCAAAATAATACACCCAAAGAAAAAAAGTGGTAAGGGATTAATTTTTATACTTTTATTCTACCCTCTTTTTGTTTTTTTGTCACTGATAATAAATTATTGTCATCCTAAGCGAAGTCCGTACCCGGACGAAGTCGAAGGATCTACTAGCTGATACCTAGAGATTTAGAGATGAAAACTAAGCTCCGAGTGGCGCAAGGCAGATTCTTCGACTCCGCTGCGCTACGCTCAGAATGACAAAGAGTAGTATTAAGATAAACAATAATTATTCCCCCAACTTCCCCAATTCCTCTAAGAGTCTTTTTTGCTCGCGATTCAACTTTTTGGGAATCCGCACAATCACCTTCACAATTTGATTGCCCCGTGCGCCTGAATGTAAATTAGGCACGCCCTTATCTCGGATACGAAATTGCTCACCTGATTGCGTACCAGCAGGAATTTTCAAAGTTAGGCGTCCATCAATCGTTTCAATGATCGTCTCCCCACCAAGCGCCGCTGTGGAAAAAGGAATTTCAACAGAACTTAGAATGTCTTGCCCATTCCTCCTGAAATCCTTATGCGCCTTAACATGTACATTAATATAAAGATCGCCAGACACCCCACCAACGCCACCCGCCTCTCCCGCGCCACTCATAGAAAGTGTCTGTCCATCATCAATGCCTGCTGGAATCGCAATTTCCAATCGATTCTCAGCCATTACGCGCCCATCACCACCACACTTTGAACACTTTTTCTCCACCCTTTTTCCCACGCCATGACAATCGGGGCACTCTGCTACTTGAGAAAAATTTCCAAAAAAACTACGACTGACTTTCTGCACCCTCCCTGCTCCACCGCAAGTTGAACAAGTTTTCATTTCACTATTCTTTTCACCACCAGTTCCCGAACAAGCCTCGCAAACCGTACTTTTGCGTAAATTGATCTGCCGCGTCGTACCTAGGACCATCTCAGAAAAATCTATCTCCACATCCACTTGGATATCCTTACCCCTCTTTCTGCGCGTTGCTCCCCCGCCTCGACCACCACTAAAAATAGAAGAGAAAATATCTTCGAAATCCCCACCACCAAATTCGAAATCGGCACTTTGCCCCCCTCCTCCAAAACCCTGAAATCCGGAAAAGTCGAAACCACCAAAGCCTTGTCCGCCGCCTGCGCCTGATCGGCCCGCCTGATCAAAAGTCTGACCGAACTGGTCATATTGCGATCGCTTAGTCTTGTCCGAGAGTACTTGATAGGCCTCATTGATTTCTTTGAATTTCGCCTCATCACCGCCCGCCTTGTCAGGATGATGTTTGTGCGCCAATTTACGATAAGCTTTTTTAATCTCATCGTCACTCGCACCCTTGGAAACGCCTAAAATTTGATAATAATCATTAGCCATAATAAATTCAAATAGTTTAAATTAGAAAAAATTCACACTTGAAATATTAGCACAAAATAAAAAAATTAGCAATCCCCCGTGGTGAGTGCTAATTTCCTTTCCTAGGGCCTTGAGTAGCTTCACTCAATTACTTCCATTTCCACTGAAACCATTTTAATTTTCACCACATTCGTAGAAGTTAAAATCCAAAAAATCAAACTACTAATCTGGGCCAAGATTCTTATCATAAATGCACCAAGCGAAAGAACTGTGAGAAATAGGATAAGCGCCATGCCAATCGGAACTGCCGGAAATTTTTCGTTGGCATAGTCGGTCACAACCAAGCTTTGAATTTTCTGATTCATAATCTCCGTCATGACAACAGAAACTTTTTCAGACCCAGCTAGCTTCCGGTTCGCCATTTTCCCCAATTGTTCTCGCCCGGCTTCCAGCACTTTCTGGTCTCGCAGCTGTTCAATTTTTTGCATATTTGCCGGAGAAATAACTTGACTGCCTTGGGCCAAATCAATCAAATCCATCTCCCCGCTATTCGCTTGACTCTCCCGATAATTATCCAAAATCATCTGATCAACTGTGAGATTCTTGTCCTCCAGTTTTTGCAAATCAGGATTGAGTTTATAGAGAATTCCTTTCGCCCACTTATTCTCCAAAATTGCACCGGCATCAAACGTGGGAAGTTTCAAAAGCCCCTCCGATGCTGCCTGAAAATAATATTGGCTCGAAATAACCAAAGCCAGTGCTAACATGAAAAAGGTTTTTCCCATCCGCAAAGTTTTCGGCAAATCCAATTTCACATTCATCCCCAGATCGTCCTTGATTTGCTTGGATGAAACATGAAAAAGTGCTACGGCCAAAAGAATGGCAACAAAATGCCAAAAATTTTGCACGAAAATCAAGCTGAAAAAAAATCCCAGCACACCTGAAAGAATGATCAACGACTTTTCTGAAACAATCACCAGCTCCAAAGAGTACACAATATATAATAAAGAAAACCAAATCATCGGCGCTAGCCATACACTAGAATCAGGAACAGTAACAGCATTATTGAGCGAAAGCCAAGAGAAGAAAGCCGCGATCAGTGAAAAAAAGAAAAGCGCAAACTTGAGAATATTTTTTTGCATTTTTGATTCTTGAATATTATAAGCCTATTTTATCAGATTTTTCACAGATTCACAAAGACCTTGCCAGGAAAAACCGTTCGTGCTAAAAATAGTGCATATAAAAAATGAACCGATTTTTTATCAACACAAAAGCGCAAGGAGGGCATACCGTTGTCAGAGCCAAGAGATAAAGACACAAAAGCATGGACTGAATGGGTATTGAGGCATGAGTATTATTATAATGTCACACTGCTTGCCAGTTCCATTGCAAGGGGTTTGGACCTTGTGGTCCTCAGGCAATACCTGGACTGCTTGGAAAAAGATGAGTCTGGAGAAAAGCCATCAGCATTACTGATGGAAAAACATCATTTCAATACGATGTCCATTTGGACGGCTTTCAAAAACAAATTAGGCCTGAACGATCTGCGAAAATATCTCGACTATATGGAAGAGGAGATGCGCAGCAAATAGATCACAAATCAAGATAAGACGCCCGACCGGGAAAGCAGCCAACTGTCTTCCCGGTTTTTATATTTCAATTACTATTTCTTCCAAAAATCACGCATTTTTCCGGCTTGACAAAAGCCAAAATAAAGCGTATAATATAAGGTCAATGCAATATTAACAATTCAAAAAAATATCCCCAAAAATGGGGAATAGGAGGCAGTATGAAGAAAAAAGGGCGTACCGCTCTTCTGGCAATAGTTCTGCTCGCAACCCTGTTTGCGGGCGGTTGCTTGCCGATGTACCTCTATCCACCCATTGAACTCTATTGGGTGCCACCGACGCCGACTTGCTATGAATATGGCAAGTGGTACCACAATAAGTGGTACCCGTACCAGCAGCCGGTGCCAATCAATTGTCAATAACCCATCACCCACGGTGAGCTCGAGAATCAATTCGAGTTCCCGTGGTTTTTTTAATTAATGGCATAAGCCCCAAGGCAAGCCCCGGACCCCATTCGTGGCAAGCCACAGAAAATTTACTCAAAATTAGCTCATCCGCGCTCCGTCGGTCGTAGCCTTCGGCGGCGTGCAACCGAAGCTCTTTGACCCGCCGTAGCTTTAGCGGAGGAGGTTCAGCGTAGGAGGAATTAAAAACCCTCTTAATCCCCCGCGCTAACATAGCAAGGATAAACATAGCTTAAACACTTGCTAAAAATAGCTGCTTATGCTAATACTAATGCAAGTAAAAAATGAACCGATTTTTTAACGACCTTTAACATCGCAAGGAGATGGTATGAGAAAAAGCATCGTCATCGTTGCCATCATGGCAACAATATCGACAATGACCCCGTCCCCAACTCAGGCTGGTAGACACTACTATAACCACTGCAATGCACCATCAGTTGGCGTGGCGATTGGCTCGGCGATTGGCACAGGAGTAGGCACAGTTGTTGGTTTTGGAGTTGGACTTGGCGTTGGGGTAGCAGCCGGAACGATCAATGCTATCCTCCCACCGGTGGCGTATTATCCGCCACCGCGATACCATCAACCGCCAAGGGTCGTCTACCGCAAATACGTTCGCGACGACCATCGGCGACATACCGATCGGCATCATCGGCATCACAGAAGGAACTGCTGCCGATAGCACGCACATCCACGGTGAACTCGAATTGATTTTCGAGTTCCCGTGGTTTTTTTATTGGAAAATAAAATGACCCAGGGCGCGCTGCGCTCCGGGTCATCCGTCAAAACATTAACCTCCATTAATGTTCTGGAAAAAATTATTTAATTTTTACGTAATAGTAATTACCACGGCTCTGGCAATCATCGCCGTAAACAATCATGCCCTCCCCCACAAAAAAACACATGGAGGCGCAAAATGGCATCTCAACGATAAAATTTACTACTTCGAATTCCAAGCTGAGAAAGAAAAACTCGGGGCCAACAGCACCGGCGAGCCAGCCATTGGGAAATATACCGACAGCTTCTCTTCCTTCAATATATCCCGGCCCTCTCGTGCAAACAGGAAAAGTTTGAAGCTTACGAGATGCCAAGTTGTAAATAAACGGCAGGCCGTCATACTGACCAAAAAGATCACTTCCGGTCATGCCACCAAATTCAACCACGGGCAGGCTGTGTCCATCCCAGCCGAAGATATACCCCTCCATTTGAGAGGGCTTCTCCAGTTCCATTTCAAAAATTACCAGAAACTGAAGGTATGAAGTGCCCATCTGAAAAGAAGTCGGGACAACGGCATAGATAATCCCTGACTGCTGATCAACGTGGAGTCCCCCGCCATAGCCGACTCGATAGGAGGAAGTTAAGCCATCCACAATAACTGTCTCGGATTTAACTCCTTGCGGAGAAATAATCCACAGCTTTAATTGTCCAGAAACACTTCCCAAGACATAGACCAATCCTTCCGCATCACTATCAGCGGCAAGGAGCCTGAGCCGGTTATCACAAACGGGAACGTTCACCCTGTTCGTATTATTTTCCGGGGCAAACATAATTGAAATTGTCGGACAAGCCGCCGAATCCTCAATCCAATTGCCAACCAATGCTCCGGACGGAGTCATGAACTTTGGGGAAAAATAATCACCCATGTATTCACATGAAGCAAGCAGTTTTTTTCCTTCCTTTTCGCTCCACAGGAATAGCTGAGTCTCGAAGCTCGAGTCATAGCTGACCTCAACCCACGCAATTCGACCAGCATTGCTACTTCCATCGGCCATTGTGGGCGAGATGTCCTCGCTGTGAGCATTGGAAATGCGTGTAATTGCAAACAAGTCTTCTCCTAAATACGTCTGACAACCTTCGTCACCAAAAACCATTCCGGAAAACACCATTGCCATCGCCAGAAAAAATCCTAAAATCAATCCACTTTTTTTCATAAGTCACCCCCACATTCCAAAAAAATTCAGTTTTTAAGACTACTACTGGACTCTAGCTCCAAGCTAAAGAACATGTAAATTTAGCATACTTCTTGGTTTTCGTCAACAAAATGTATAGTTAACAGTAATAGGTAACACTTGGTATACTAAGGGGTAACACTGTTAACTATGAAAAAATATATGCCTCTAAAACCAAGTTACCCTAGGGATAAGCGTCTTTTGTGGTATCGTGCAGTCG
>JBAQUL010000026.1:0-128927 GCA_049297495.1 Candidatus Moraniibacteriota bacterium | reverse complement strand
GGTATTGTACACCTTACGCATTGATTCAGTAATGAATCTCTCAGAGGATTTAGACTTCGTTTTTTGGACTAATCGCAAAAGTTTGTGACTTTTGATAAAAACACCTTGAATGGTGTTTTTTGCGTTGCGTTAAAATATTTTTTGTTAAAAGTTGCTGTTATCGTGCTTTGTTGACACTTTTTTTGCTTTAGGTTATCCTTACTAAAACTAAGTCAAAAGGAGGGGATTGGTTTTTTAAGTGTAATTTAATAAATAAAAGAGAATCTAACTGTGGGTTCTGTTTTTATATCGACAAAAACCAAATAAATTGAAGGAGGGCTTTTGATTATGGCAAGGGTTATGATTATCATTGGAAGCAAGTCTGACATCCCGAAGATGCTGCCGGCAAAAGAAATTTTGGACGGATTGGGCGTCGGGTGTGAGATGCACATTGCGAGTGCTCATCGAACGCCGAAGCGTACGCGGGAACTTGTGTATGACGCGGAAAAGGAGGGCTGTCAAATTTTTATCTGTGGCGCTGGAATGGCGGCTCATTTGGCTGGTGCGGTGGCGGCTATTACTATTAAGCCCGTCATTGCTGTGCCGTTGACTTCCGATATTTCTCCACTGGCGGGGGTAGACGCATTGCTTTCCTCTGTGCAGATGCCGCCAGGCATTCCTGTCGGCACTATGCCGATTGATGGTGCTGAGAACGCCGCATGGTATGCGGCACAATTGTTGGCGATGACTGATCAGGCTCTGGCAGTCAAAATCTTGAAAGTCAGAGACACAAAAAAGGAAAAAATTTATGCGGATGATGAAAAGCTGCAACAGGATCTGGCGAATGCCGGGCGAAAGGAGGAATCATGATTCTTCTGGAAACAAATATTTCAGTAGTACCATTATTGAAGAGAGGAAAGGTTCGCGACATATATAACCTGGGCGATCATCTCCTCATGATAACCCCGGACCGGCTGAGCGCTTTTGACGTGGTGATGCCGGACTGTATTCCTGAAAAAGGCAAAGTGCTCAATCAAATCTCATTGTTCTGGTTTGCGCAAATGGCGGGTATCATACCCAATCACGTGGTGGCGCATCTAGTCAAGGATTTCCCGAAAATTCTTCACCCCTATGCTGAAATTCTGGAGGGCCGCTCCATCCTTGTGAAAAAAGCCGTTCCCCTGGAAGTGGAATGTATCGTACGTGGTTATCTTTCTGGCGGTGGCTGGAAAAGTTACAAGGAAAACGGTACAATTTGTGGCATAAAACTGCCAAAAGGCCTGCGGGAATCGGATCGCTTGCCTGAACCGATTTTTACCCCTTCGACGAAAGCAGAACTGGGCAAGCATGATGAAAATATCGATTTCGATACGGCGGCCGGCATTATCGGCCGTGAAATAGCTGAGCGGGTCAGAGATCTCTCTTTGCGAATCTATAAAAAAGGCGCTGAGCTCGCATTGCGTCAGGGCATTATCATCGCTGACACCAAGTTTGAGTTCGGAATCTATGATGATGAGCTCATTCTGATTGACGAGGTGCTGACGCCTGATTCATCGCGTTTCTGGCCAGCCGATGAATATGAGCCTGGTCGACCCCAAAACAGTTTCGACAAACAGTTTGTCCGTGACTACCTGGAGAGCATCAAATTCAACAAACAGCCTCCGGGGCCTCGGCTGCCGCAAGCAATCATTGAAGGCACTCAAGCTCGTTACCTGGAAGCGCTCGAGAGACTTACTGGTCACGGGATTGAATGAGGTTTGAACTATTCCAAATGAAAACTAACCATCAAGAGGAGGATTAAAGTGCTCGAAAAAAATCAATGCTTCGGTTTTGCATTGCCACAGATTGCCGTTCTGGGAAGCTGTTCCGGATACTTCTATGTGCCGATGGGCTTGTTTGGCTCGCAGTACATCGAGGGGCTCTCTCCACGTCATAAGGTGAGAATTTCTCCCGAGGACGTCTTCGTTGTAATAGCGGCAGAGCGTTCCAATAATGGATGGACTGTCAGATTTAAAAAGGAAACAAGCCACAGGCCATTCATTCTTTATCAGAGGGAAGAAGGCAAGGACACCCTTGCCGATAATGGGCGTTTCATTAAGGACAGCGACATTGTTCCATTAGGAAGATGTGTGGAACTTGTTTTTTAATTCAAACTCTCCTAACGGAGCGCGAGACAGGTGCGATAATCCTGTTTTTATTTTGACTGAAGCCAGTTACTCATCAGCCAGAACCTATCTATTGCCCTACTTATTTATTCACTAGTGAATTTCTTTAGAAGATTTAGATTTGTTTTTTGGCCCGCCTACATGACTTATGTTAGTATATCCGGCAGGTAGTAATGCGGACACGGACTAATTGTAAAAGATTAAGATGTTCAACTTTTGGACTTTTATCCACCGAAGCTTGTAAGTGCGCAGGAGGAAATCGCAAAAGTTTGTGACTTTTGATAAAAATACCTTAAATGCCTGCTTGCCGGTAGGTAGAGTGTTTTTTTGCGTTATTTCTTTGGAACGAGTTCTTTTTGTGGTTAGTTTACTCTATTTTGTTTTTTTGTGCTATCATTAATGTGCGAATAATAAAAAAGTAATTATTAACAAAAAACCATATGAGAGGATTTAATATTAACATTGAAAAGGATACCTTGGAAAACACCAATTTTCGCCGTGTGCTCTATACTGGGAAAAGCAGCCAGTTGGTTCTCATGAGCCTAAAACCGAAAGAGGAAATTGGGATGGAGGTTCACGAGGAGAATGACCAATTTTTCCGTTTTGAAAAGGGTGAGGGCAAATGTGTCATTGACGGAAATGAGTATGATTTAAAAGATGGTGTGGCAATCATTGTTCCGGCCGGCGCTCAGCATAATATCATCAATACTTCCCAAATCGAGGACTTAAAAATGTACACGATCTATTCCCCAGCGCATCACAAAGATGGAATTGTCAGAGCCACCAAAGAGGAGGCCGAGGCTAACGACGCCGAATTCGACGGAAAGACGACGGAATAGCCACTTTTTAATAGCCAACAAGGAGCCTGGGATACCAGGCTCTTTTTTGTGCTATAATTGAAATATGAAAAACGCAATAATACTACACGGGACAGGAGACAGGCCAACTGATTTTTGGTTCCCTTATTTAAAAAGTGGACTGGAAAAGCGGGGCTATGAAGTTTGGCTTCCGAGTCTTCCCAATCCCGAATATCCCAATCGTGAGGAGTGGATTCCATTTCTGCTTGAAGGTGGAAAATTTAGCGAAGAAACAATAATTATTGGTCATTCAGCGGGCGCCCAGATAATTTTGAGTCTCTTGGAAAATATTGAAGTGAAAATCAAGCAAGCTATTCTAGTTTCCGGTTATGCAAAGGCTTTGCGGAAAACTGCGGATAGTGAAAAAAATGTCGATGACTATGTTTGGGAAGCGATAAGACCAAAATCCGAGCAGTTTATTTTCATCAATTCCGACAATGACCCTTGGACTTGTGATGATACGCAAGGGAGAATAATGTTTGATAAGCTTGGTGGGATACAAATTGTCCTTCACGAAGGGCATATGGGTTCAAATTATCACAAGCAGCCATATAAAGAATTTCCTCTGTTATTAAAGTTGATTGATTAATAATATTTATGCACAGCCACGCACCAACAAATTATTGTGAATAATATTAGGGAAGAAATAAATAAATTAATTCAAGCTGTCGTTCCCTTTGATGAGATTGAGCGAAAGCATCAGAAGGACATTTTGGATTGGATTGCTAGTGGAGTGGAGGTTTTTCGTATTGAAAAACCAGCCACACCATTGAAGCATTTGGTCAGTTATTCGGTTTTGGTCGATTTCGAAGAAAGAAAAATTTTATTGCTAGATCATAAAAAAGCATTAAAAAAACTTCCCGGCGGGGGACATATCAACAAGGATGAGCTGCCACTTGAAGCAGCTAAGAGGGAATTGGTGGAAGAATTAGGAATTGAGCCGAAGCCAATTTTCGATACCGAATCACCGTTATTTGTTACTATTACAGAAACCGTAGGTCTTACTGCGGGACATATTGATGTTGATTTGTGGTATGTTTTTAAAGGGGATTCATCTGCGCCAATAAAAAGCGAAACTGATGAATTCAAGAGAGAATTTGGTGGTTATCGCTGGCTCAGTTTTAACGAGATTCTCTCAACGCCCATTGAAGAATTTGACCCTAATATGCATAGGTTTGTTGAGAAATTGAAGCTAGTTTTTTGATTTTTTCTGTAAAATCACCCTAGGATGGTTTTTCAGGGGTGTCTGATATAATCAAGTTATGCAAAATAGTAAACTTTTCATGACAATGAACAAGGTTTTAATCATCGGGATAAGTGGAACTGGTAAAACGAGATTGGCAAGAAAATTATCCGACTTTTTAAAAATTCCAGTCACCCATTATGACGAGTTTGTTTGGGGCGAAAATTGGAAAGAAATAGATGAAAAAATAGTGGAACAAAAATTAGAAGAGGTTATCAAAAAAGATAAGTGGATTATTGAAGGCTTTATCCACCCAGCCGCCAAAAGTAAATTGAAAAATGCAGATACTATAATTTACTTGGATTATTCTGGCTGGCAGGCATTTCGGGGTGGTTTAAGCAGATGGTGGAAATGTCGAGGCAAAACCAGACCGGAAATGGCGGCTGGGTGTATTGAAAAATTTGACTGGAATTATTTGAAAGTCATGTGGAGACGTGGAGAAAGACCGGAAATTGAGGAAGCAATTGAAGGTTTTAAAGATAAAATAATCCACATAAAAAATAGAAGCGGTGCAGATGATTTTCTTGCTAAGCTGTTTGCGGGGGAAAAATCGAGGACGGTCCTCGACTAAATTGACTAAATTAACACATCTATGTCAAACCCAAAATTTATCGAATTCAATACAAAAGACGGACTGACTCTTCCAGGGCTTCTGTACGCTGGGAAAAAATCCAAGAAAGTGGCCATTACGCTCCACGGTAATGGGAGCTCGTCGGTTTTTTATGATGAAGTGCAAAATCGAACATTGGCAGATGCGCTGGAGAAGCGGGGGATTTCCAGTTTGTTTTTTAATAACCGTGGAGCGCATATCATCAAAAAACTGAATGTGAGAAAACATGGGAAAATAGAGAGAATCAGATATGGGACTGCTTATGAAAAGATAAAAGAATGCGTGGAAGACATTGACGGGGCGATTAGTTTTCTCAAAAAATTAGGCTTCGAAGAGTTCTATCTGGTTGGCGAGTCTACCGGAGCTAACAAGATTTGTGTGTATA
The DNA here is from genome assembly GCA_049297495.1 of Candidatus Moraniibacteriota bacterium. Lineage (GTDB taxonomy): Bacteria > Patescibacteriota > Minisyncoccia > Moranbacterales > UBA2206 > UBA9630. The sequence goes on along the minus strand of JBAQUL010000026.1, from coordinate 123,688 downwards.
ATTTCTATAAACCAAAAAACCAAATTGCCAAATACGTCTTGCTTTCTGGCGGAGATGACACTGGCATTTTCTATGAGATGCTGGGAAAAAGAAAATTTGCCGCAATGCTTCTCGAGGCCAAGAAAAAAATTAAAGCAGGAAAAGGCACGGAAATTATGCCAGAACTGTTGACCTATGATCTCATCTATTCCTATGCCAGTTTCTATGATACTGCTAATCCAGACGGGGATTACAACACATTTCCCTATCACGAAGTGCTGAATAGTATTAAGCTATCCACGAAAGAACACTTTCGTCATTTCAAATCAATCAAAAAACAAACCCTGGTCGTCTATGGCGAGATTGATGAATTCTCCGGGGTGGATATTAAAAAGAGTGTGGACACGTTGAAAGGCTATAAACCAGATTTTAGCTATGAAATTGTGAAAGGCGCCGATCATTCATTCAGAAATCACAAAGCAAAAATGGCGAAGATTGTGGCTGATTGGCTAGGCATTAATGAAAAAAAGAGTTAATATTATTAATAAGTGGTGGTAATTAATGTCATATTGATAAAAAAGCGTCAATATTAAATCATTTGTAAAAAATAAAGTATGTCTAATCCTGAAATGTTGAATATGATCACTATTGAAGTGGTTGAACTAACGGAAAAGAGAAAGGAGCAAATGAGAAAGAGAATGATTGAATTGGGACGGGAGCTTGAACGGCAAAGAGAATTCTATTTTTTTCCTGGCATTGACCCTGAGGGTTATGCAAAAATAAAAGCTACTGAAGAAGAGTATCCAGGTTTTACTACCCCAGTCGATGAGTTAATAAAAAGATTCAAACAAGACGGAATGAAAATAGTTTTAGGCGATCATCCTGAGAGCGGTAATGTCTATGCATTACCATCTTTTAGCGATGACATTGAAAACGATAGTGTTCCCCTCAGGCATCTGCAAATCAAAAGTGGTGTGGATGGGCGAGTTGAAGAGTTGATTATAATAAGCAAAAAATGGTATGGATACTATAACAAGAAAGTTTAAGTAAATTGGTAATTTATTATGAAACGAGCAATTATTGTCCATTGTTGGGGAGGCTATCCGCAAATGCCTAAGAGATTCGTGCTATAATTAGTAGGTGAAATTAAGGGCTAATTATTAATAAAAAAACTATGCGACTGGAAAATAAAGTGGCGATTGTGACCGGAGCTTCCTCTGGTATCGGCAAGGCAATTGTCAAAATGTATCTGTCCGAGGGAGCCAAGGTGGTTTTTTCTGATGTCAATCCTTATCCGGATGAAATGGGAGAAAATGGAATTTTTGTCAAAGCGGATTCTTCCAAAAAAGAGGACATAAAAAAGCTGATAGACGTTGCAGTGGAAAAATTTGGACAATTGGATATCATGGTAAACAATGCCGGTGTCGGATTGGTGGGAGAGATTGCGACGATGTCGGATGAAGTTTGGGAAAAAGTAATCGCAGTAAATTTGAGCGGGGTTTTTTATGGAATAAGAGAGGCGGGCAGTAGTATGAAAAAAAAGAACATCCAAGGTTCAATTATCAATATGGCTTCTATTTTGGGACAAGTTGGTTTCAAAACAGCGGGGGCTTATTGTGCGTCCAAGGGCGGAGTAAATCAACTTACGCGCACAGCCGCATTGGAAATGGCAGCTGATGGGATTCGGGTGAATTCCATTGCTCCAGGTTTCATCAAAACTCAAATGACAAAAGGAATGCAGGATGATGCCGGGGCTAACGTAGCAATTTCTTTGGCGACCCCCTTGGGACATATGGGGGAACCAGAAGATATTGCTTACGCGGCGGTGTATTTGGCGTCTGACGAATCAAAATTTGTGACGGGTTCAATCCTCTATGTGGACGGAGGCTGGACGGCGCAGTAAATCCAGTAAATCGAGGACGGTTCTCGACTAGTCCGTAATCCGTGACGTGATATAATTACCGCATAATTAGTAATCGTTAGCCATATCGATAAAATGAATAATCCAAAACCAGTAACAACTTCTGTTGCCTTGGTGATTTATAATGAAGATCGGTCAAAGTTTTTGATCGTGAAACGTCCCAAAGACGATTCTGACATGGCGGGTCATTGGGGATTTCCTGCTGCTTCCAAAAAAGATATTGCGGAAGAATGGGAGGATACGATAAAAAGAGCGGCAAAAAACAAGCTTGGTGTTGATGTGGAGATAGTAGAAATGCTTGGGGAAGATACCATCGATCGTGGGAAATATGTTTTAGTCCTTCGGGATTATGAAGCGAGAATAATAGCCGGAGAACCTGTTGTTCCTCAAGCGGTCGAAGGTGTGACTCAATATGTTGAACAAAAATGGACTGACGATGTGACTGATTTAAAAAAATCAGCCAAAGAGGGGTCACTGTGTTCGAGGGTATTTTTGCGAGCGAATAATATCAATTGGTAACTTATTATGAAACGAGCAATTATTGTTCATTGTTGGGAAGGCTATCCAGCTTATTGTTGGTACCCTTGGGTTAAAAAAGAACTGGAGGCGAAAGGTTTCCAGGTCAAAGTACCGGCTTTTCCGGAAACGGAACTGCCAAGGATGGATAGGTGGGTGCCGAAACTTCAGGAAGTGATTGGCGAGCCAGATGGAGACTTATATCTCATTGGCCACAGCATCGGTTGCGCCACGATTATGCGATATCTGGAAACTTTGACTGAAAAGCAAAAGGTCGGAGGTGTGGTTTTAGTAGCTGGGTACAATGAGAGTATCGGTTATGATGAAATTCAGAATTTTTTTGAAACCCCATTTGATCTTGCGAAAATTAAAACCAAATCAAAAAATGGATTTGTGGCAATTCATTCTGATGATGATCCCTATGTGAATTTGAAATTCGCAGATATTTTCAGAGAAAAGCTAGGAGCGGAAATTATTGTGAAGCATGACGCTAAGCATTTTTCTGGCGCAATAGAGGGCGAGGAATCTTGCATGGAATTGCCGGATGTTGTGCGGAGCATTGAAAAGCTAGCCAAATAGTGTTACATCAAATTTATATTAGAATAGAGATATGAAAAAAATAACAAATTCTTGGGAAAAAATTTTTCAGAAAGACGGTAAAGTTTTCATGGAAGTGCATGAAGATATGAATGCTATAATTCAGTTACTGAAAGAGCGTGGTGCGAAAAAAATTTTGGATCTGGGTTCTGGGAGCGGGAGGCATGTAATGGGTTTAGCTAGAAAGGGCTTTTCAGTTTTTGGTCTGGATAATTCTGCGACGGGCATAGAAATGACAAAAAAAGAGCTTGAGCGTGAAGGCCTGAGAGCTGAACTAACCAAGCAAGAAATGACGGATAATTTTCCTTGGGAAGATGATTTTTTTGATGCGATTATCTCGGTGCAAGTTATTCACCATGCGGACGTTAATACTATAAAGAAAATTATATCGGAAATCGAAAGAACACTTAAGAAGGATGGATTTATTTTTATTACAGTCCCAAGGTTTAAAAATCAGGGAAATAAATTTGAAATGATCGAGCCAAATACGTATGTTCCGCTGGACGGTCAAGAGAAAGGTCTCCCTCACCATTATTTTAACCCAGAGGAGTTGACCGATTTTTTTTCAAATTTTAATGTTTCCGATATTCATCTGGATAAGGGAAATCATTATTGCTTGTCAGCTTTCAAGAAATGAGTTTGACGGTAAGCGAAAGAGCAATGCTAGTTGGTAACCAAAAATTAAAAATGAAAAACATTGCTATTAAAAAAATAAAAAGTAGCGAAGCGCCGCTTGAGCTGCTGCTTTTGGCTGATCCTTCTTTTGAGGCGGTTAAAAAATATTTGAAAAAGGGGAACTGCGTTGCTGCGCTTGAAGGTGGTGAAGTCGTGGGGGTGTACGTCTTAATTTCAAAGAGTGTGGATACGTTGGAAATTATTAATCTTTCTGTAGTTGAAGAAAAACAAAATAGGGGCATCGGAAAATTGCTAGTAGCTGACGCGATAAAGCGAGCGAAAAAAGCTGGAGTAACAAAGCTTATCGTAGGCACCGGAAATTCCAGTATCAACCAATTGGCGTTTTATCAAAAGTGCGGTTTTCGGATGGCAAAAATCAAGAAAGATTATTTTATCAAAAAATACAAAAGTCTTATCTATGAAAATGGAATTCAGTGTCGAGATATGATTATACTTGAAATAGCCCTGTAATCTTTTAAATTAAAAAATTGCCAAACTATATGAAAATACTGCTCAAAACAAAACCCTTTCAAGAAACGCTAAATGCTGGCATGTGTGGCCCGGCTTCGCTTAAGATTGTTTTGGGCTATTTTGGCGTAGAGAAGTCGGAGAAAGAGTTGGCGAAATTATGTGGGGTAAAAAAGGAGTTGGGAGTTGATGCTCAGGGAATCAAGCGGGCGGCAGAGAGTTTGGGATTTAAAGTGGATATAAAAAATAATAGCAGTTTTGGGGATATCGAAAAATGGCTTAAGAGTGGCGTGCTGGTAATTGTGAATTGGTTCACGCGGGGGAGAAGGGACTATACTGATGCAGATGTGGCGGATGGCCACTATTCGGTTGTGGTAGGATTGGACGAAAAATATATCTATCTTCAAGACCCGGAAATTGGCAAGATCAGAAAACTGAAAAAGGCTGATTTCATACGAGTCTGGTTTGATTTCAAGGGCAAATACATAAAATCAAGCGAGCTTATTGTTAGGCAGCTAATAGTAATTAGATGTTAATTTGAACAACACTGGTTGACAAAATTTTAATTTTCCGTTAGAGTTAAGTTTGGAAAAGGATGAAAATTGAAATACCTACCCTTAGGTGTTTTTGTTTTTTAACTTTCTTTTTCTATTTATTATAGTTCCTTGAGGGAGGCGGTAAAATGCAAAAAAAACTACAGCGACTAATAATCATTGGATTCACTCTTTCCATCACCAGTAGCATCTGGTTTGGATACACTCAATTGTTTTTAAATCGATAGCAATTCTTGTTGAAGGGAGGTGAAAAGGTTTGAGGAATTATACGTTATTACGACTAATAATCGGGGCTGGTTTTTTCGTTGAAGCTATATATGGGGTAATCTAGCCCCCAACCTGACACGGCGATGTCAGAACCCCTGTCCAGCCAATGGACGGGGGATTTTATTTATTTCTCAGAAACAAGATTTTGTTATATAATAAATTCAACTAAATTTTAATTTAAAAAAAATGAACAAAACAAAAATCATTGCGATATCAATCGGGATTTTTATCCTAGTTTTTGCGGTGCTTGTTTCTGTTTTTGGAACGGTATCGAGAAGTATGCGGGGAAACTCGATGTTGCAAAATAGTTTTGATGACTCCGTTTCGATGGGCTTGCCTTCACCATCAAGTTCAACGTTCAGCAGTCCGATGGGTGGAAGTCAAGAGAAGATGGCGACTTCAGGCGGTAATTGGTCTGGAAATAGCCAGTCGGAAACAGTTCTTGCGGAGACGGATAAAAAAGTGATTAAAAATGGAAATCTGACTTTGAAAGTGGATGATGTTGATGATGCGGTTTTGAAAATTGGAAAAATAGCCAAAGATAATGGTGGGGATTTATTTTCTTCCAATTTTTCTAAAAATAGTCAGGATCTGAAAAGTGGAACACTTTCAGTTAAGGTCCCAGTTGCCAATTTTGAAAAAACTTTCGCGGAAGCAAAAAAAGTGGCGGCAGCTGTCCTTCGCGAATCAACTAGCGGTCAGGATGTGACGGAACAATATCAGGATCTTGAAGGGCGGATTAAGAATAAACAGACAGAAGAGGCGGCCTATCAAAAAGTTTTAGATCAAGCACAAAAAATTAGCGATATTCTCGAAGTGACTCAAGCGCTTTCAAGAGTGAGGGGAGAAATTGAATCGTTGCAAGGAAAATTACGCTATCTAGCGTCTCAGACTGATATGTCAACCATTGCGATTAGCATGTCCGAAGACTCCAATATCACAGTCTCTGATTCTTGGCGTCCCTGGCAAGTGGCAAAGGATGCCACTCGATCGCTAGTTGTGAAAGTGCAAAATTTTGTCGATTTTCTGATTGTTTTTGTGATAACCTTCCTTCCGACCATGGCGCTCTATTTGGTTCTGTTTTGGATAATCTATAGAATAGGCAAAGTGATTTTTATGAAGATATTTAAGAAGAAAGAAGAGGGGAATCAATAAGTTCATAGAAAAATATATTAAGCAGGGACGCTCAAGATGGGCGTCTTTGTTTTTTATGTTATTTATATATAAGGCAATTTACATTATGTCGTAAAGCTTGCTTTTTATTGTTAATTTCAGTAGTGTGTCTGTAAGGAGGGGCCCCGATTATAGGGCTTTTGTTCGTTGACAAACTTCGGGAAATGACCGAATTTGATATATCGGAAAAGTAAATCAGGAACAATCATAGGGGAAAGGATGACGAAATGAAAGCCAGAAAGGCGCGGAAAGGAATTGTATTGGAATGCCGACCCGAGAAAAAAGGGTCAGAAACAATCGTTCTTCGATTGTTGGTGGATGCGGCGGAAAGTTTCAATCCCGAGGCAGGGCAGTTTGTTGCCCTTTTGCCAAGTGTTGAAACTTTAGTCATGCGACGGCCATTCACGGTTGTGGATTTCCATAAATCGGTGTTGACTATTATGCTACGAGTGGTAGGGATAAATACCAAGTTTTATGCGCAGTTGAAGGCGAAAGAGCGGATTGATTTCATTGGTCCGCAAGGAACGGAAATTGTTTTCAATCCAAAAAGTAAGCGGTGCATATTTATTGCTGGTGGTATCGGCGGAGCGGCTATTGTGAAGCCGGTTCGCAAGGCTATCTCCGAAGGCAAAAAAGTTACTGTTTACCTCGGCGCAAAAAACGAAAATCAGTTTGCCGGATTAAGTTTTCTTCGTTATCTAGGAATCGAACTTGTTACCATAACGGAAGATGGACCAGGCAGAAAGGGTTTTGTCACTGAGCTGCTTGAGGAAGCTCTGGCGATTGACGGTGGAGTTTCTGAGGTAATCGCCTGTGGGCCGAAAGTGATGCTTCGAAAAGTGGCTGAAATTTGCGCGCAGCACAAAAATGATTGCCAGGTGATTGTCGAAGAAATTATGGCCTGCGGAATGGGAGCGTGCAAAGGTTGTGCCATTTTTGGTGGCATAGGTGGAAAAGAAGTTAAGCATGTTTGCAGTGATGGTCCGACCTTTGATGCGAAGTGGATTGACTGGCCGAAATTTATTTCAGCATCAATAATTTCAGTGCGTGATATTCGGTCGCCCAAGGAAAATGTTCAAATCGATTTCACCTGTCGGCTTGGACCGTTGACCCTCAAGTATCCTACAATGAATTGTTCGGGAACTTTAGATCTCGATGCCTTTTGTGATGGAAGTGTAGGGACTGAAATGCAGGGCGCATTTGTCATAAAGGGCCTTTCTCTTCACGAGCGTGCAGGCAATCTGATGCCGCGGGTATGTGAGACACCTTCGGGTATGCTCAATGCCATTGGCCTTGAATACATCGGCCTGTCAAGATTTCTCAAAGAAGTCTTGCCACGACTGCTCAAATTCGACATTCCAATTATTGCCAATATTAACGGGAATTCAGTTGATGAATATGCCGAGCTTGCGCGACGTTTGAACGATGTCGGTTTGGCAGCGATTGAAATTAATATTTCCTGTCCCAATGTTAAGGCCGGTGGAATGTTGTTTGGGAAAGATTCTGAGATGGCTTTCCGGGTTGTTTCGCATGTTCGCAATTCTACGAATTTGCCATTGATAACCAAGCTAACTCCAAATGTGACGAATATTGGGCCAATTGCTCGGGCCGTAGTGGACGCGGGAACGGATATTATTTCGCTCATCAACACTGTTGAGGGAGCGGCGATTGATATCTGGACACGCCGATCAAAAATTAGAACTGTGGTCGCAGGATTATCTGGACCAGCCATTCGGGCCATCGCCGTGGCGAAAATTATTCAGGTGGCGCGCGCAGTTGAGATTCCAATTATCGGAATGGGCGGAAATGAAAATGGTTACACAGCAGCGGAGCTGATGATGGCCGGCGCTTCCGCAACCGCATTTGGCACTTCGGGATTTTCCAATAGAAATATCTACGTCCAAGCAATCGGGGAGTTGGCAGAAGTTGCTATTTTCCACGGATTCGATGCTACTGAAAAACTGGTTGGTATTATGCTGGTGGCAGAATGAAACGATGAGCAAAAAAGGAGGCAATTAAGTGAAAGATCATTTGTTAGAAAAGAAAGAAACTGAATATCGTCGCCTCACTGTTGAATCGGTGAGCGAAACTGAACCCTCAGGGAATAACTTGCAGATTTCTTTTGTGGAGTCTTGGATTACCACGATAGCCAGAAAAGGCTTTCTCGCCCATTGCGGGTTGGAAAATATTGCCAGTGGCGATGTTGTCGAAGTTAGGGGCAAGGACGGCAATGATGACAAACAGTTGTGGGGATACGATACGTTTGCGGAGCTCAGAAAAGCAGTCTAGAAGACTGCAGGGGCACTGATTTTTTGTCAAAATCGTTTTGGCGCAAATCAGCACAGCGGTAGCAGAGTGAATCTGTTGCCGCTGTTTTTTTGTGAGAATTTGATGATTACGCGACTCTTGACTTTAGCCTCGAAATGGTGTATAATTAAATATCGTGGCTGAAATCTGAAATCATCTATAAAGAAAGAGGAGGATTGAGAATGGTTCCTTACAAAAAATCGGAAAGCGGTGGCTTCTTAATTGAAGCTATTCTGGTTCTGTACCTGATTGTCTCAATTTTATTTTCCGGGATATGGTTGTTTAGATCGTTGTTCCAAGAAAATGTTTCAACCTTATACCCCAGCATTAACCTCGCCATTACATTACTGTTATGTACTGGCTGGGGCATCAAGTTGTTTTTTGAAGCCGTTGATGGTGCGGCAGAAGGGTATGGAAAATTAACCCCGGAAGAGCGGGAAAAAGTTGACAGAGTAGGAAAAAAGGTAGGTGTCGCAATTTTCTCCTTGCTTAAAGAAAGAAAGGATTGGCTTGGAGAGCTTTGCAAAAAAATTGATGAACAAAAATAATAAGAGAGAGGAATTGAGATGAATGATGCAACGCATAATATCTTTCGTTCGATGGATGCATTGGGAGAAATTTCTTTTTGTTCCTTTGCGACTCGCGAGGGAATGAACCCAATTGCCATAAAAAATAAGGACCTTCACGCATTGATGCGTAAGGTGGTAAAAGGGCTAAACAGAAAAAATGGGGACACGGTTTCATTTTGGCCACCATACAGTAGCAGCGCGGGCTCCAGCTTGGCCCTGTACTTTCCGCTGACCGAAGAGGAGCAGATGCAGATATGGCATCAATATTTCCTGCCTGATTCTGATGTGGACACCGAGTAAGACTGGTGCCAAACAATCTGCAAAAAATAGCATGGCATAATGGGAGGTTTGCCTCTCCCAAAGCAAAGCGAGTATTCTTTCATAGGATACCCGCTTTTTAATCCTCCTACTCCGCCAGCTGGCGGATTCGGCGGACGAGCTAACTTGGAGTAAATTCTCCATGGCTTGCCACAAATAGAGTCTAGTGCTTGCCCTGGGGTTCATGCCTTTAATTTGGATTTTTTAGCTTGACAAGAAACGGAAAATCCTGTATAAAGGTATATTGATGCTAAAAGGAGGAGCGTCAATAATAAGAGGCAATTGTGCCTCGCACGGAGTACCTTTATTTTTTTTCTTTTTATTTTTACGCAAAAAAGGAGATTTTTTCATGGAACAGAACAGAAAGAATGAAATTGCTTATGCCGTTCTTCTTGTGACTTTGGGCAAGGAGAATCTTGAGTTGAATCCCAATCGTGTGAGACGTGATTTGGGAAATCTTGTTACCCAGCTGCCTGGCGTTCTCGTTGGCAGAGAGGAGTTGCAGGAGTTTACTCGGGCCTTTCTCCATGATCTCGTTGATTACGCGTCAAGTTTTACATGGAAAGAGGAAGCTGGAAAAAAGAAGAAAAGTAGCTGATTTGAAAAAAGGCCGGGTTTGGAATCATTGATTCCACTAAAAGGGTAAATTTTCCTCTCCACGATCGTGTGGACATTGGGAAGAACAAGAACCTTTCCCTCCCTTAGCTTAACCCGAAGGACAAAGCGCTTGCGTTTTGTCCTTCTTTCTTTTGTATTGAAGCTGGATTTTTATATTTTTTTAATTTATAGTTAAGAGAGATGAAAATTGCAACGCAAAAAACTTTTCAGACTGTGAAAACATCCTTGCCGATTGTTGTGGGCATTTTGATGCTGCTCAGTTATCTTGGTCCAATCTTGGAAAAATATTATTCCCAGGTATTTACGGGAAACTATATTATCGATCCTCTGGTCGGTGCTCTCGCCGGAAGTGTTTCTTTTGGCATTCCCGTGGCGAGTTATGTGACTGGCGGAGAACTTTTGAGGGCAGGTGTGAGTCTTTTGGCCGTGACCGCTTTTATTTTCTCTTGGACAACTGTGGGGATTCCGATGTTGCCATTGGAAGCGGCGCACTTGGGCAAGAAATTTGCCATTATCCGAAATGCAATTAATTTTGTGGCGGCGATTCTGATCGCCATTCTAACCATTTTGACTTTGAAAATAATTTAATGTCGGACCGAATTTTAAAAATTCCCAATGGGATGATATTTCTGTTTATCGTGTTGTTTATCTATGGAGTTTCAGCTTTGACTGAGCCTGAGTTTGTTGCGGGTGTTTTTGGAAATTTTCTGGTTACCTTTTCCCATGTGCTGCCGATTCTCCTCATTGTATATTTGGTAATGTTTTTCAGTTTCGTTTTTGTCAAGCCGAAAATGGTCAAACGGCAACTTGGTCGTAACTCTGGAATTAAAGGTTGGGTTTATGCAATTATTGGTTCGATTGTTATTTCGGGTCCGTCATACGTACTGTTTCCATTGCTAGGGGAGTTGCGCAAGGAAGGAATGAAATATTCGCTCATTGCGGTTTTTATGAGTAATCGTAATGTGCAGTTGGCCTATCTGCCTGTGATTGCCTATTATTTCGGTTGGCGTTTTTCTTTCGTGTTTGCTTTCTATGTGCTTGCCTTCTCGCTTCTAACCGGAATGCTGATGGGAAAGGCGATGCGAGGAAAATAGGACCGTTCTGCTGAAATTATTTTGTAATTTGCCTAAATTTCCCCAATATGCTACTATTTAATAACTGAAATAAACTTGCGCGAAAAAAATAATAGTTTCTACTTGAAGTCGACTTGATGAAAACTCGGAACAAATTGTATCCAGTTGGGCAATTTCCGAGCTTATAATTAATTAAGTCGTTTTTTTTATCTCTACTACTTGCACATAAGCCCCAAAAAAAAATTCTCGAGAGCACGGTTTCCTCATTTTAGTGTGCCCTTACTGGTCTACTGGAAGCCTCGGATGCTAAAAAAGACGAACGTGCGAACTTTTTCTGGGACTTACGTGTAAGTTTCTAAGTTTATGAATAATAAAGAAAAAATTCTTTTCGCGGCCAGAGAGCATTTGGCCGAAGTTTTCGTGGGTATAAAAAAGAGTTACAAAGAACTGCAAAAAACTCTGAAACTGAGTGAAGAGCGTTTCAGTAGTCTTTCCTATGGCGATCAAATCGTGGAGCGCAGTGTCATCGCTTTTGGAAAGAAAAGAACTGACGAACTTGAGCATTTGAAAACATCACCCTATTTTGTGCGCTGTGATGTTGTGTTTCAAAATGACGAAACAGAGTCGAGCATATATTTCGCCAAATTTGGTTTCGATAAAGAAGCGATTTATTCCTGGGTAACGCCAGCCTCGGTGATGCGTTTTGAAAAGCCGGGCGATGTTTGCTATAAGCGGCCTGATGGCACGCTGCAAAAAGCCAGGCTTTTGCGAAAAGATCAATATATGATTGTGGCGGGGAAGCTGAAATTTCTCTCTAGCGAGGCAATCGATGCGCCAAGAGAACTTGTCTATGAAGAATATTTTTCCACTCAGAAAAGCGGATTTATTTTACCGGAAATTGTGGCGCAGATGGAAAAAGCGCAAGATTCGGTGATTCGAGCTCACCATGCTGGACCATTTCTTATTTCCGGTCCGGCAGGAAGTGGAAAGACGACGTTGGCATTGCATCGCGTGGCCTATCTGGCGCAATCGCCTGATCTGGCGCAGATTTACACGGGAAAATCAATTGTTGTTTTTGTCCAAGACAATGGAACGAAAGAATATTTTTCTCACCTTCTCCCTGAGCTGGGGATTTCTGATGTGAAAATAACTACTTTTTTTGAGTGGGCGTTTGAGATTTTGGGTGTCAAGGGGAACGCTATTGATCGCTATGGAAGTTTCGAGCGGGAGAAGGATTTGTATGAATTTCAAAAATTAAAAGCTTTGAAGAAAATGTCAAAAGAGACCTATCGCACAACGAATACTTTTTTGGCGCTAGAGAAGATATATGGCACGTATTTTGATGAAAAACAGAAAGTGTTGTTTCGGCGTCAAAGTGGGGAAAATCTGTATGACCGGATTGATCTTACGGTGCTTTTAAAAATATTTCAGAAAAACAATGGGGAATTGAATGTGGTGCGGGATTATTATGTTGAGCAAAAAAATGGCAAGCTGAAAAAGAAAAGAGGACCGATTAACTTGGAATACTCGCTGGCCGTTATTGATGAGTTTCAGAATTACTTGCCGGATCAATTGAAGTTAGTGAAAGCATGCATAAATAAAAAAACACAAGCCGCGCTTTATGTCGGCGATATGGCTCAGCAAGTGAAATTGGGAACGATTCGTCAGTGGGAGGAGATTGAAGAAAAAATGAAAGCAGAAAGAAAAGTCGTTTTGGAGAAAGTCTATCGCAATACGAAAAATATTTTACAGTTTATTCGAAAATTGGGTTATGTGATTGAAATTCCTGAGCAGTTGAGGATTGGAGCGGAGGTGGGGGAATATGTCTTGGAAACTAAAAACACTGAAATTGAGCAAATTGAAAAAATAATCAAAAAGAGTAAATTTGCCAGTATGGGAATCTTAGCTAAGGAAGGCGCATATTTGGCGGATTTCAGAAAGGCTTTTTTGGCGAATCAAAAAATCCATGTCATGACCATGAACGAAGCGCAGGGCGTGGAATTTGATGTGGTTGTTTTGGTGGGAATTGGGAGGGATTTGTCAGTTAGTTATGAAGATGGTGCATACGCGGAATTGGCAGAAGGGAAAAAAAGAATCGAAAAAGACTTGCTCTATGTGGCGCTCACTCGGGCAATTTCCGAGTTGCATGTTATGGGGAAGGTTAAATTGGAAAATGTGGTGCGTATTGTCTAGGATTGGGATTGTGGTGCTATTTTTTGCAAGAAAAAAGGGTGCTTGGTCGTCTTTTTTCGCTTTTCGCAGCCATTTGACTAATCACTCAATTAAGGCTAATTTGGTAGTAGTTCGTTTTTAGAAAGAAAAGGTCCCTTTTGGGGATTTTTTCTTAGTTCGTTTCCAATTGAAAAAACAATACTGCTTTTGCAGTTGTTGATATGTCATGTAATAAGTTTTCACTAACCTCTAGTTGGAAAGGAGAAGTCTGATGAATCACGCATTTCTTGATTTGGTTGATGTGCAAAAAGCGAGCAAAACACTTTATTGCGGGGGATTTGATATTCATCCGCAAAAAGATCTTGCTCAAAACACCTGGGCGGCCAACATGGCAATTTATGGTTTTCGCAATGGTGGTCAAATCGCTGCAGGCACAGAGTCCTATGGATTCTATGAGAGAGTCGTTTCCCTGGAAGGTCTGATAGGCGCGGAGCGTTCCAAATACGCCGGCCTCCTGGCTGCGATTGAGGACTATTTATTCTATGTCCTCGAACTATCTGTCCTGAAGTGTAATCTGGGTGTATTTAAGCCACAGTTTGGGCTTTACATTCAATTCGGTCCGGCGGGCATGTTTTTGTTGCAGCGGCTCCGAAGAAAGATTGAAACTCTGTCGGAAGATGTCGGGCGGCGACTGATCGCGATTATCGATGCAAAACCGGGAGACGTTTCTCTCACTCAGGGCGGATATTTTCTGGGCTATCTCGGAAATCTCTTGAAGTCCTGGGGTATTAACCATTCCCCGTTCAATTTCGATGTGACCAACCCGAGCCCATGGATGGGCGAGGATGCGATGTGTCTGGAAGATGTGGGAAAAGATGGTACCAAAAAATCCATGATCGGTCTCAATCTCCTGCGCGAAGGCAAGGGTCTGGTGTATGTAAATAAAACCAGCAATCCTTCCGGCAAGCAGTATCAGGATTTACTCGTGAAGACAGAAGGAAACGTAGAAATGGCACTATACTTGAAAAATGCCATGGATGCCAGGGATCTGTCCGAAAAACATGGTCTCGAAGAAGGCGGCGTTTCTCATCTGGGCTTGGTTGTGGGTGCTACCAACTTCTGCGACGGATCGATTCGGAAAATGTTTCCGACACACACGAGTGTAAACCCGGGTTTTGGCGCTCAGAGCAAAGAAAAACTCGCAAAAGATCCTCTGATTCCGTACAAGAAAGTTATCCTGGAGCTCAGACGAGATGATGACAAAAAGCTCAACGGGACAGGCGGCATCTGGAGCAGTTCGCGTAATAACCTTTTTCCCTGGAAAACGGAATATGGTGGGAGCGGTGACGTTAACAACCTGGAAGCAGATCTTGATCGCGCCATCGGCGAGCATCGCGCTCTCGAGGAAGAGGCGTTTAATTTGCCTCAGGTTATCGACGCCGGAATTCGGTATCCCTTTTAATGGCTGTGTAGCCTCGACTGAAAAGTTGGGGCGAAAGGAAAGATGTAGAGATGAAAAAGGATGGCTTTAAAGAACTTTTACTCGGCAAATCGATAGAAGGAGCCATTCCATCAGACGAACTTGTGGGGTATCTATCGTTGATGGCTGGAATTCTTTCGGATGAAGGACAAAAAATAACCCCGGAGGTTTATAGCGGTACAGCTCGTTTATATGTCGATCCGGCAGATATTGTTATTATTGCAAAATATGGACAACATGATGAGAAACTTGAGTTTCGGTTTCATCCAGGAAAAATGAGGGATGAACGCCCCCTGTGGGAGGAGGGAAAATTTGGGGGTTGGATCCAAGAAGCTTTGCAATATGAAAAAAGAATTGTCAGAAAAGATGATTTTTCAGGATTTAATTATCATGGATACTTGCAAAGACTGCTGGAAGTCTCGAAGTATTTTTACGAGCTCTATCCGAAGTTGGAGCAGGTTTCAATGAGACTGGAGAAGGATTATGGCGAACTGGACATGGGAGCAAGAAAGGATCTCAGGGAAATCGTCGAACAATCCCTATTTGGTTTTAAAAAGGAATTCCTGGAAATACTTCTCGAAAAATCATTTAAGTATTCAGAAGAACCAATCTTCAAGCTGGTCAGTGGTGCTATGAGTAACTTTTATTGCAATTGTAAGCCTGCAACCCTTGGTTCTCGAGGAATGTTTTTAGCGGGAAATTTGATTTTTGATGCAATTGCTGATGTAGAAGATTTGGTTGCGGTGGGGGGTCTAACATTTGGTGCTGACCCAATTGCAAACAGCGTCTCCTACACATCCCAATTGAAGCGAAAACCGATAAACTCTTTTTCAATTCGCAAGGACCAGAAAGCGCATGGTATTATTAAGTGGGTTGAGGGAGATATTCATCCCGGTGATAGGGCATGCGTCATTGACGATGTGGCAACGACCGGAGGTTCAACTATAAAGGCGATTGAAAGAGCGAGGGCCGACGGATTGGATGTTGTATGCGTTGTTATCCTCGTGGACCGTCAGGAGGGTGGGATAGAAAATATCCGTCAATATGTTTCTGATGTGCGGGTAATTTTCAAGCGGGATACGCTATTTTCCGCATATCGCGAAAAATGCTTATTGTCGCAAGCGAATTCCTGATATCAATAACTTGAACTTTACAACCAGTGACCCCAACGAAAGGAGGGACGGGTCACTGGTTGTTTTTTTATTTCCAGAAAATGATTAAATTTTTGGCAAACGCGTAAGCCGTACAAATGAACTAATTATATTTTGCATCTAGTTGTGAAATGGAGTATAATTATCGCAATAGTTAAGAGAGACTTTTTAATAATTAGCAAACTTAAAAAAAACAAATATGGAAAATAAAAGCGATGCGATTGAGCAGTTTGTTTCTCAGCTGGTTGCGGAGAAAAAATTTGAGAATCTTTTGCCGGAAGTTTTAAGTCAAATTCAGGAAGATCTTTATTTGCGAGTGGAGGACAGGATTAATGCTGTGATTCTGAATAATTTACCGGAGGAAAATGCGGATGAATTTGATGCGCTATTGGACGCTGGTGATCCTGAGGCTATTTCAACATATTGCCATGAAAAGATTGGGAACATGGACCAGCTAATCGCTGGAGAACTTTTAGCTTTTCGTAATACCTATTTAGGTACTGGGGAATAATTAAATTAGTTTTGAAATGAAAACATATGCCCTACAATGAAAACGTACCGGCTCCTTATGGCCAGGAGAATGCTCCAAAAAAAATTAAAGTTACAATCGTGGATACTTCCGACGCGTTGGAGCGGGAGGCGTTCACGGCGGCGGAGGCGAAGATGACGGAAAATAAGGAAAGCCTGCGTGGTTTCAAGGGTCTTTTGACGAGGGTTTGGAAGCATAATTTATTTCATGAATATTTTCGACAGAAAGAAGTATTTATTGCCAGAAAGAAAATTGAAGAGAGTGGCAATGTGTATGTAAACGAAAGATTAGGAAAAGAAGCACACGACTTGGCAATGGGATCGGTAATGGAGCGCTTTGCAAGTGAGTATGAGGAAGAAATGATTCATGAAGGAGAGGAGAAAAAAACGATTAGCAGTGATTCGCAAGAAGGAGGGGAATTGAAAAAACGCATCCAAGGACTGGTTCAGGATTATGCGAAGGGGAACTTATCTGATGAGCAGTTTGTTTTGGAAAAAAACGCGGTATTCAGTCAGGAGTTGCAAGAGATAAAGGGCGAATCTGGAGAGGCAATTGCTCGGAAAGGTAAGATGTATGCAGATAATCTTTTGGAGATTGCTAAGCAATTGCGTCAATCAATCGAACATGGAGCGAAGCTCGAAGAGCTGGATACTGATTTTGACATTGTTGTTGGCCGGGCGCGCTCAGGAGAGCGGACCGAAGCGCAGTTTAATCGGGTTGATCGTTGGATTGAGAAGATTCAAAAAATAAAATTTATCGGTAGCATTGCTAATGAGGCGACGGTTGCTGCCGCTGTTTCAGCTGTGTATGCACTTGGCACAAAAGTGGCATTGGGTGGTGCTCGCGCCGCTTCAAAAATATTAGGGCCGCTTGGCTTTGGTATTAGCGCCGGTATCGGTGGCGCGGTAGCTGGGGCGAGGGAAAATAAGCGCCTGAAAGAAGAAAGAGCTCAGCATGCTCGGGAGCGGGCGCGGGGAAAAACATTTGAAAAAGGCGCGGAAAGACGGGCGGAGATGGAACAATTTCAATATGAAACCAAAAGTGCGTCTGGATTAGCGCACGATTTGGAAACGAGTTTGGAAAGACTAAAAGCTGACCCACAAAAAGCAAGTTTTGATCTGTTACTCGCGAGGCTCAATGAGGTGGAAGGTCGGATTACTTTTTCTGATCGTTCAAATATTGATCTCATTCATTATAGCGATGTGAAATCAATCGAAAAAGAGAGAACGCAACTTGACAGACTGAGAGCGGAAGCAAAGGTTTATGTAAGGAAACTTTTGGCCGAAAAAAAAGCCGGTAAAGTTGAGATTAATCTACCTTTTGAGGATGAGGCCGGGTTCAAAGATTACCTGTTTTTGGCAAAAGAGATTGAGTTTGAGGATAAATTTTCGAAAGAAAAAGAGCAAAAAGATAAAGCTTTCAATAAAATGAAGCGGTTGAAAGTGGCGAAAGCGGTTGTGAAAGGAGTTGCAATTGGGGTCGGCGTTGGAATGGCAGTGCAAGAAGTGGCGACAATTTGGAATGGCTCTGAAGGAGTTTTCACTCCAAATTCTGCTCATGCGGCGGATGTGCCTTCCGGTCTTCCTGAGCCAACTCCGGTGCCACGTTATACATCTTTGGAATATGTGCGACGAATGTTTACGGGCGAGCTGCATCAAAATTATGGCGGCCCATATGCAGAAACAATTGTTGGACAGAATCATTTTAGTTTGCCAAAAGGATTTGCGCTGCAAAACGGTCCAACAGGACTGAATTTGATGCGCGGGCAAGATATGATGCTTTCCGGGCTAAAATTGAAACCGGATGGAACGTTGACCGACGAGAGCCTGCGTTTGTTGCAGGGTCAGGGGATTACCGCTGACGCCGTGCCGATTGGTATTCCTGGCAAGGGAATTTTGGATCAAAGGATTATTGGTAATTCAAATTACAACTTACCACAAGGATTTAGTTTTGTAAAAAATCCCGCTGGAACATATGACTTGATTGGACCAAAAGGGCCGGGTGGTAATATTTCCATTGAAAATTTGAAACTCAATTCAGATGGTTCGCTTTCACAAGAAGCGAAAGACGCCCTGACACAAAGAGGCGTGAGTTGGGGAAATGTTACGGAGCACATCTCTGATGCCAAGCATCAAGAATATATTTTCGATCCAAAAGAATATGTCGCAAAGCATACCGACAAATTTCATCGGATCAGTCGGCTTTGGTATGACAATGATACGCCGAAACCAAAATTTGATCATAATGAATTGAAATTACGCTGGGGTGGGGTGCATGGAACGGGGATTGATAAGAGTGGGAAATTTGTGATGGATATTTCGCATATGACAAAAGATGGCTCTTTTCATAGTGGTCTTTCCGCTGATGCGCAAAAGCTGATGGGTGAGGGAAAAATGAAAATGTTATTCTCATTGACGCGTGGTACGCAAAACAATGTAATTGAAGTGCCGATTGATGCGCAGGGGCATATCAGCATTGATCCAAACAGTGAGAATGGAAAATTGTTATTTGGAATGGACGCCAAGGGACATGCGGTGTTCAAAGGAAAATTTGCGGAAGTGGCGCAATCGTTGGGCATGAAAAACGGCGTCGAGCAAATGGGCATCCTTGCCACTCACACCGGGGATGGTCTTGGACCAATCCGTGATGTTATCGACATCCCGGCTGTGGACAAAACAAGCACGTTCCTCCAGGTGGCTGAGCATTCCACAAAATTTATGATCCCATCTGACTACGAAGTTGATTGGCCATTTGTTATTCCGATGGCGGGGCGGAGGCCGATGGAAAAAGATGCAAAGCTCGGAGCTGGTTATTATCTCGAGAGACCATTCGTTTCTGATCCATATGGCAGTGATCCATATGGCGAAGATCCGTACAGAGAGCTTCCTTATGGCGAAAAACCTCATCCGGAAAGCAACGGAGTATATGTTGATAATCCAGAAGAACGAGAGCGAAATAGTCTGAAAATGCAAGAGGATTATCTTGATAGAGTGTATGGCAAAGATAGACGGGAATTGGCTGAGTTGGCGAAACAGTCCACTCCCATGTCAGAGGGATGTAGAATGTCGATAAATTTGCCAGCATATAGGGAAAAAAATATTTACCAAACATTGAAAGAATATTCTGTCAAACAGAAAGACGAGCAGGGTGAAAAGTTAAATCCGGAGCTGTTTGAGATAAACGTTTTGATTAACAGGAGGAATGATGGTATTCCTTTTGACGATAAAACAATACAAGAAGTGGAGAGATTTAAAAAAGAACATCCTGAATATCATGTAAATATGGTCAGGAAAACTTTTAATTTTGGAGATAGGCCTATTATGGGTCAGATTTATAAGCTGATGGCTGATTTGGCTTTGCATCGGAATATGGAAAGGAATAATGTTGAAAATAAAAGCCGATTAATTATGAGAACCGGCGGGGCTGACGCAATGGATAAAAACTCGCAGTTTTTATCGACTGTCATTGAAAGATTTCAGGATCCAAAGGTTGCAGTTTATAAGAGCGAATCAAGACTTCCTCTGGAAGTTATCAAAAAACTTCCAATGCTGCATGTTTTATATGTGATGCAAAGTGGCTTGAATAGATTGTGGACCAGAGGAAAATCAAATATAGGACTCGGGTCTTTTTCTGCGGAGCTATACGCCAAGGTGGGAGGGTTTAATGCGAGGGTTGGGATGGCTGAGGAGGTTGATCTTGCCAAGAGAATGCGGACGGAAATGAAAAATAGTGCCGGACAATTCGAGCTAAAAAGGGATTTAGTGAAAAATGCCATTGATGATCCAAGGCGATATATTTTTGCCCTATATAATCAAATTGGAATGGCGAACGCTTATAATAAATTTGGAGGAAAAGATTTTGAATCAAGCCTTCGTAATACTGATTGGACAAAGAAAGTGTTGTCTGAAGAAATCCCCAATCATTTGAAGCTGACGAAAGAAAATTTAGAGAGAGAAATTGCTTTCTATTACAACCAGTATCTTAATCAGAACTTGAGAGCTAGTATGCCAGAAAGCACAAAAGAGAGGGTTCGCAAAAGTGTTGAACAAATATTTTCAAAAATGCTATTTTTTGTTGGATTCAAAAAGGATGACTATGCATTTGTTGGTAACAGTATTTCTATAAAAAATATTTCAAATCTAGAAAAACTTATTGAAAATAGGAACTTTTCGAGTTATGAGAATTTTGAATAGAATGAGCCATAGCTGGGATTGTTATGGGTGTTTTTG
Organism: Candidatus Moraniibacteriota bacterium; assembly: GCA_049297495.1. GTDB lineage: Bacteria > Patescibacteriota > Minisyncoccia > Moranbacterales > UBA2206 > UBA9630. The sequence goes on along the minus strand of JBAQUL010000026.1, from coordinate 103,092 downwards.
ATTTTTTTGAAAATATAAAACCGGACACGAGTTTTGTGTCCGGCTGGAAGCATAAGGATATATTTGTTCTGAAGCATTCGATTAAAAGCTGTTGCGACGATGGATTTTTCTTTTCGCTCGGCGGATACTTTTGAGTTTATTTTGGGTTTTGGCCAACTCACTTTGATTGGCAGCAGTGTTTTTGGTTGTGTAATTACGAGTTGTGCCTTGACCTTGGCGGATACTTTTTTCAAGAGCTCTGGCTTTTTTGGAAAGTTTCCGCTTAGCCTTTCCAAGGCGAATAATTTTTTCCCGATCGCTTTTTCTCATGTTACCTCCTAGAATCTAGATAATTGTTCGAAGAAGTTATTTTGCGTAAGCTAATCCAAACATCGACTATTGTACAAAAGACGCTCTAAACAATAAATTGCAACGAGTGGTAGTTGTTTGCGTAAAAGAACTGTATCTCAAAATCCTAATGTATTCTGGATTTTCTGTCAAACTACCAATGAGAATGCGGGCTTGACAAAGATATCTATAGCTGCCAGACTGTTATATTAAGTGGTCATGGACATATGCCTGAATTTAAAGGTGACTCAAGGAGCTAGCGTAGTTGAAATAGCGACTTGATCGTAGGATTTATTAGGAAATCTTTCCAAAAAGTGGCTTAAGTGAGCTAATTTCTGGAAAGCTTTGCTCGGAAGGCATGGCCTTGAAGAGTGAGAAAAACTTCTCGTTTTTCAGCGGATTATCCGTGACAAGCCACGTACTTTGAAAGGAGAATTATTATGACTAGACTAGTACAGTATTTCAAGTTGTCTCCGATGCATTGCGACAGCAATATTGTTTTAGCTGTTGCTCATGGTCGGCATGAGGATCGTTCCCGTGTGTGCATAGAAAAGATGCACCCCGATGCGAGTCATCAGGATTGGATGTTCGTGCCGAGGGAGGGCGGTTTCTATGAGATAGTTAATAAGAAATCTTTTAAGGTGTTGGATGATTCTACTTGCGGTAGGCCCAGTGGAACTGTGTATCAGTTTGGCCGTCATTTGGGAGATAACCAGCTTTGGAAAATCCGACGGTCAAAAACAATAGATGGCGTGCACCTTATATCGAAAGTTAACATGCACTTGGCCATCGATGTCGGCTCGTGGCGGAAAGACTATCATGCACCTATTGTGATATGGCACCACACAGATCAGGCCAATCAAACGTGGCGGATGATTCGTCTCTAAGAGTTCGAATCAGAGCGCTTGGTGTGCCGTAGATAGTTAGTTTGTATTGACCCGAGGACTCTCAGTGAGAGACCTCGGGTTTTTTGTTTGCATTTCAGAATAGAATTTGCATTCCCGAATTTGACAAAGGTATAATTATATGCTAATATATTATATTAGCTTTTTACCAATTTTTTATATCAATGCGATTGTGGCAATATTGCCGATATTTCAGTAAGGGGGATTGTCAGGAGGTATTATGGAATATTTTTGGGAAAATACAGTGACAGTGTCTATCGCTGTCAGTTTTTTGGCCTATGTAGCCACTATTTACTTCTCTCATGGAGGAGAAACGCCGGTGCGATTGAATCATTCTTCGCTGAAGGCGGTGGTGGTATTCCTGATAAACTATTTTGTGTTTGTTGGTGTTGCGGTGTCATCGGTCTTTACTGGTGTCATTGTGGTACTTTTCAAACCTATGATTGTTATCAGGGCTCTCCGAAGAACATATCCGGAGCAATGTCGCAAACTGGGATTTTTTTGCAAGTCAATGATTATATATCTCATCAACGGTATCGTATGCGCTGCTGTGGGAGTATCGTTTATCTTGGCTTGCGCAGTTTTTGCTGTAGTTTGTCCCGGGGGTGTCCTAAGGTTCATAAAGGGCAAGCCCATAGAAAATTTTCGGCGCAGCTATTCATCATAGTGTGCCGTTACGTATTGGAAAAGTGAGGTCCTTGGAATTATTCATTTCAAGGGCCTTTTTATGTGCCTTTCGCCCTTGACAAATTTCGCAGTTGTGCTATGCTTTTTGGTCGCTGACTTCATTTAGCGGCGCAGTAAATAGCTCAAATAAGGGGAATATTGGTATGTTTAAAATAAGATTAAATAAATTAATTATCTTAGCGGCATTTCTGAGTTGTTTTCTGTTTGGAAAAAATGCCTTTGCTGCCAATTATTATGTTGATTCTTCCCTAGGAGATGACGCTAATGTCGGAACAGACTCTACTCAACCCTGGAAAACAATTGAAAAGATTAACACGTCCAATTTTTTGGCTGGCGATAATATTCTTTTTAAAAAAGGTAGCGTTTGGAATGGAGAGACCTTGACAGTTCCCAATTCTGGCGCGGCTGGTAACCCGATTAGTTTTGGTGCTTATGGCAGTGGTAGCGATCCAATCCTTGATGGCGGCGGGACGCAAAATTTTGGGATATATGCGGGAGGAAAAAGTTATTTAAATATCACTGCTCTTACTTTTCGAAACTTTACTGCGAATAACGCCTATTGCATCGGTCTTTCAGATCTGGCGCATCATATTGACATGTCCGATGTGACTTTGATGGATAGCTATGGCGGAGTCGGTCTTTGGAATGGGCCACATGATATTTCGATCAGCAATATTGATATATCGGGAATGAACTATTCCGGAATTTTTTGGTATAACACTGGGTCAAGTGATGTTTATAATATTGAAATTAAAAACTTTAACTTGCATGATTTTAATCCGCTCTATGCTTTTTATCATGGAATAAGTTTTTATTGGGGCGTGGGCGGTGTGACTGGGAAGCCATATAATATCACAATCAAAGATGGCTCGATTTATAATTTAAAGGGAACTGGTCAGATTAACGCTGGAATTCTTTTGACGTCGGAAGATTATCGAATTACGGGGCACAGCGTGACGATTGATAATTTGGATATTTATGAAGTTGATGGTGGCGGAATTTCTTTTGGGAACATTGATGACAGTGGGCAAACAAAGAGTGTGATTAAAAATTCTCGCGTCCATGATAATTCATATAAGGCGCCAATCGGTGGAGTTTGGATTGCTGGTTGTGTTGGTTTGGTTGTGGAGGACAATACGATTTACAATAATCATACTAATACGCGCTGGGAGGGGAATGGACTGTATTTTGACTGGGGCGGTGGAACGGGGTCAACTGTATCGCATGATTGCATTGCGCGGAGAAATACGATCTATGGACATGATGATATCCATAACTTTAGTCCATTAGGTAGTGATTACGGGGCAAATTCTACCGGTATTGCTTTTACTCAAGGCGTATATGATATCGATGTGTATCAGAATATCGTTTATGGCAATACGGAAGGTATCAGTGCGTATTATGACAAAAGTCCAAGCGAAAGCCATCCTCCCGGGCTTGATTCTCCGCATGATTTGAATATCTATAACAATGTTGTTGCGGACAATGTGGTTGGTATCGCTAAGGCAGGAAGTGGAGAGAATATTAAGTTGAGAAATAATATCGTGGCTTTTAATGCTTCCTACGGAATTGTTAACACGATTCTTTGGAATGATACCAGTACGCCAATCGATAATGACTATAATGCTGTTCACAGTAACGGAACCAACTTTGTTAATGTTACTGAGGGGTCGCATTCTGTCACAGGAGACCCTTTGTTTAAAAATAGAGGTAACCACGACTATCATCTAGGGGGAAGTTCGCCATGTATAAATGTCGGAGAATCGACCAGTCTTTTTACGACTGATTATGATGGAGAATCAATTGTTGGTCAGGTGGATATGGGAGCTTTTGAATATCAAGGTTTGGTTAGTTCAACTAAATCAATTACCACTTTTACTATTCCTAGCCAAATCGGATCAACTACAATTAATCAAAGTGCACATACAATTGCACTAACCATGCCTCACGGCACTGCAACTACTGCTTTAGTTGCTTCTTTTACTGCTACAGGCACTTCAGTTTCAGTGAATGGAATTGTTCAAATTAGCGGTACAACACCAAATGATTTCACGGATCCATTGACATATCTCGTGACTGCTGCGGATGCTTCAACCCAGGCTTATGTTGTGACCGTGACGGTTGCGCCTAATCCTTCATCGCTGAAAGCGATTACTGCCTTTACTGTGCCTGGTCAAGTTGGTGCAACCTCAATCAGCGAGAGTGCGCGTACTATTTCGCTTACCATGCCAGTTGGCACTGATGTGACTGTGCTGGTTCCGACAATCACGATTACTGGAACATCCGTCAGTCCCGCGAGTGGTGTGGCGCAAAACTTTACCAATCCGGTCAACTACACTGTTACGGCGGCTGATGCTTCGACACAGGTGTATGTCATAACTGTGACAGTGGCTAGTGCACCTTCTCCAACGAGTAAGGATATTACAAGTTTTTCGTTTGATAATCTTAATCCGGCTGTGCATGGCACAATAGACAATGGTGCTCAGACTATCACAATTACGGTTCCCTTTGGCACTGATGTGACTGCGCTGGTTCCCACAATTATTCACAGCGGTGCGTCTGTCAGTCCTGCTTCGGGCGTGGCACGAGATTTTACTTTGCCTGTCACATATACGGTTACCGCGCAAGATAATTCGACGAAAGCTTATGTGGTGAGTGTGAATATATCAACGTCGCCAACTCCTACTCCGACTCCCACGCCAGCTCCTGACACTGAGGATTATTTTGATGATCTTAAGCTTGTTTTTAGCGAGAAGGATGTTAAGCATGAAAAAACATCAAAAAAGGAAGTGACTTTGAAGTTTAAAAATATCTCAGGTATCAAGCGCTACAAGGTATCGCATTTTTCTCATTTTGAAAAAGCGGACTGGAATAAGATGGAAAAAGATATTGAACTCAAAATTAGCCAGAAAGAAAGGGATGAACAACAATTCTTTTTCAAATTTAAAGATAAAAATGGCAATACTTCCGATACCTACAAAAAAGAGGTTACGTTTGAACCTGCGCCGTATTCAATTTTCAACCTGCCCAAAAGAGGGCATAAGGGAGAAATTATGCATCAATCAGGAGAGAAATTTTCTCCCAATAGTGATGTTGCGCTCTATTTTTCTGGTGCTTGGGGTGGCTACTATGCCCCAGTTCAGGTTAAAACGGACGCTAGTGGAAATTTCTTGGTAGATTACAAAATTCGTAAAATAGCTGGTTGGTATAATTGGTATGCGGTTGATTTGAAAACTGGGACCAAGACTGGCACAATTTCGTATCTTATATTTTAGCAATCATGGTAGATCAAAAAAACACTTCGAATTTACGTCGAAGTGTTTTTTATTTGCAGCCTTTCATATTTACTGATTCCCTGATATGATACTAGCGATGGAAAGGTTATCCTCTAGTTGCGAATAATAGCAACCTTTCCCGAGGTGTCGATTCCTCGTTTTTTTATGAAATATAAAATTAAATTTTTTGTTTTAAATTTGGGCTATTTGCTTTCTATCCTATTCGTGATGGGATTTTTATTTTATTCCAAAACTGTTTTGGCAATTGATGCGACACCACAAGATGTTAAAAGTATTATCGAAAGTGCCATAGAAAATGATTCGGAAGGGAAAGTTAATGTTACTAATAATGAATATACGGTTGAGGATAATGCTGCTTCAACTGCTCCGTCCATTATCGATCCAACGTTGAATGAGGAGAAAGTCAATATAAAAGACAATGATAAGTCAGTGATTAGTTTTGAGTTCCCTCGCTCCAGGGAGGCTGTGGTCAATACGGGCGTGAAATTTTCTGGGAAAACTTCTCCCGGAGTGATTGTTGATGTGGTTGTGACTGATGAAGATATTAATAGAAAATTTTATCAGCATCAATCGAGTTCAAGGCTCAATGGCAATGCAACAGCGGATAAGAATGGTGAATGGGTTTTTATCCCTCAATTTCAGTTTGTGCCGGGAGAATATTCGGCAACAGCTTCATTTGCTGATGCCAAATTAGGAACAATACAAAGTAATCGGGTGTTTTTTACAATAGTCGATTCTGACGGTGCAAGTCATTGGTATCTGATTAGCAGTGTATGGTTCAGCATTGTTTTTGGTATAGGCATCTCAATAGCGCTTGGCTATTTCTTCTTTTTGAGAAAAAGAAGAATTTCCTTCAGGGTTGCAGCGGAAAAAAATAATCTTTATTCTGATCAAAATTCTTTCAAGGGTGATAATTCGGGTAACGAGCAAACACTAAGAATCATTGATTATAAGGAGGTTGATGCGCCGCAAGAAGAATCGTCAACAAATCAGAGTTTAATTGATTTGAATTCAGAAGCATTAGACGTTGAAAAGGAGCTGATTGATGTGGCGAAAGAGGTGAATGCGTCAATGCGGAAGGTGGAAAATCTTAAACGAGATCGCCTGGAAATAAATAAAAAAAGGAAACAGAAAAATTTTGATGAGATTTCATCCGAAGAGGGATTGGAAAAAGATATTGATGGTGTAGAAGAGGAGCTTATTAATGTATCCAAAGAAGTCAATGAAGCCGCTTTGAAGGTGGAAGATATGCGGGAAAAGATTGTGGGGAAGATGAGGCGGAAAAAATGATAACTTATTGCATGAAATACGAAAATAAAATAAAAAAAACTTTTTTCTTTTTAAGCATTTTCTCGATTATTTTTTGGGCAACTCCCGCCAAAGCGGGGGATATTTTTTCTTTGCGCGGTTATGTGCCCTATCGGAGTGGCGGAAGTCTTCTTACGGGAGACGCTAATAGTCCGAATAGCAAGGCGGTTGTGACCGGTTATCGTTTAAATATTAATAATAATTTTTCTCGTTCTGATACTCCAGATATTGATCAGATTTATCCGGCTGATGGCGCTGGAATAGCGGCTTATTTCAATTGGGACGTGGGAAGCTCTTCTTGGTCGCCTTCGATTACAGTTGGTGATACGGCGGTGACTGTGGCGGAAACATATAGTGGGCTTAATGGTTGGTCTGAAGTTTCTTGGGTTGGAGCTTCTGGGCAAAGGCAGATTACTCAAGATGATATTTGGAATTCTGGTCTGCATTATGGCTTATCCGCTATTGTGATGGAACCGATTCCCACTCCTTCAATTACTAGCGCGACAGTTGCGGCAGTAGACTTGCAGTGGACTGGTCTTTGGAATAACGATACTGGCGCGGCAGGTGGAACGGCACATAATACGATAACTGGTTATGGGGTTTATCGTAGTGATAATAGTGGCGCTTATCAAAAATTAGCAGCACTTGCGACACAAAATGCCGGTGGAGCTGTGACTTACGCGGACACGACAGTGCAATCTGGTCATAGTTATACATATAAGTTGTCAGTGCTTTTTACTTGGACAGTGCATACGCCCAACTACTTTGAATCTAGTGCGCAAGGTCCGTCGTCAGCTGTGGCAAATGCTTCAAGCGATCCAACTCGTTTAGTTTTTTCTTCGCCGCAAAGAACTATAGCGGCAGGCAATAAATCTGCAGTAATCACAGTGGAAACTCGTGACGTGGCGGGAAATGTTCAAGCGGTGAAGGCTGATACGACTGTGGCGCTTTCATCAGATTCTAGTGGGGTCAATAAGAAATTCTATAGTGTTTCTGGCGGTGTTTGTACTAGTACGGAAATTACTGAATTTGTTGTGGCAACTGGCAATTCATCGGTTCAATTTTGCTATTATGACGAAAAAATATCCTCTCCCACCTGGATGATGACCGCTCACCAGACTGCACCAGTTTCGCCCGCGCTTACAGACGGAACTCAAGTGGTGGCAGTTGGTCCTGGTGTTTTTGGCAGTTTAAATTTGACCTTAGCAGCAACTCAGCAGAATCGAAAAACTTTTACTGGAACCAATACGCTCACTGCTTATGATGCATTTGGAAACGTTAAAACTGATTTTCAGGCAGCGACTAATAATGTGACGTTCACCGTTGCTCCAGCCAATGGAGCTGTCAGTGGATTGTCTGGCGTGAATAAGCTCAATCTTGATGCCGATTTTTCTAATGGTGTTGCAAACTTAACAGCAAAACTAATTTTTTCTGGAATTATCGGAAACTATAATTTTACAGCCACATCTGCTGATGCAAAAACCACAACAAGCGGAGTGGTGAATATTTCGGCGGGTGATTATGCTTCGTTTGATTTCTCATTGACTTCTCCTCAAGTTATGGACGCTGCTTTTTCAGGGGTGGATACTTTAACGGTCAAGGACGCTGACGGAAATGTTGTCACTGACTTTGACGCTTCGGTGCATAATGTGACTATCACCGAATCGGTTGCGGCGGGAATAGTAAGTGGGCTGGGATCGGGAAATAATAATGTCCTCAATCAAGTCGGTAATTTTACAAATGGTGTTTGTGATTTATCTGGCAAGTTAAAATATGGAGGGCTGTCTGGCAGTCGGCAATTTAGGGCAGTTAGTGGATCGGCAAATTCATTGAGTGATGCAGTTAGTTTTGGTCCTGGTGTTTTTGCTAAATTTGGAATGAGCATAAATTCTCCTCAAATCAATGATACTTATTTTGTCACTGCTAATGTGACTGCTCAAGATGTGTATGGCAATGTGGTTATCGATTATGATGCATCGACCGTTGGTCAAGGGGTGCTATTTTCAGTGAGTGGCAGCGGAATTATGACAGTTCAGGACAGCGGCACACCAGTGCTGGATCTTTCTAGTGATTTTGTTGGTGGAACTGCAAATCTAGCTGGAAAATTAAAATACACGGGGCTTATTGGGACTTATACTCTGACAGCTACTAGTGATAATGGAAAAGTTGGTAATGCTAGCACAACGATTCAAGCTGGCGCGACAAATAGTGTGAGAATTAATAATGCATTAGGCGCAGGGGGAGCTGAGATTTCTAATGTCACAATAAATGTTGATGCTCCTTTGAATCTTTGGATGGCAGGCTATGACGTTTCGGGAAATTTTGTGAATAATGCGACAACGGGACATTGGACTGTGACCGGTTTTGACAGTGGGGATAGTTTTGCGCAGATTGATGTGAATAATGCTAGTACGATAAGTTTTTCACCACATATGACTCCACAATCAGGAGTGATTCATTTTGATGCTGGCAGTGGTATGACTGATGTTACCGGAACGATTACTGTCGAGGCTGGTAGCGCTCGAACTTTTGATGTTTCGGCTCCGGCGACTGCTACGACTGGCGTGGGTTTTTCTAATACGCAAATTACAGCTAAGGATCAATATGGCAATGTGGCTTTGGGATATGATGGCAGTAAAACCTTGATACTAACCGGTCCTGCGAGCGGGCCAGAATCTGGTGCGCCAACTAGTTCCGTAACAGCAATTTTTACGTCTGGCGTGGCTTCAAGCATAGCGCCGATTGTGCTTGTCAGGGCGGAAACAGTCAAGATTACGCTTACTCAAGGCTCGATTTCCGGTCAGTCGGGAAATGTTGTTGTTTCTGCGGGAACGGCTACGCATTTGCATTTAGTTTCTCCAGCAACAGTAACGGCTGGAGTTAGTTTCAGTCTTACCTCAATTACAGCGCAAGATCAGTATGGTAATGTCGCCACGGGATATTCGGGTGACAAGACTATTGTTTATTCCGGACCGTCTGCGAGTGCTCTGGGAGATAGTCCTAGCTACACAACCGCAGTTGAATTTGTTAATGGCGTTTCAACGACGGCACTCATGACCGAACTTTTTAGAACTGAGACGGCAACAATCCATATTACAGAAGGCGCAATTAGTGGAGACAGTAATGATATTGCTGTTCAAGCTGGCGCAGCTGGATCAATTGAATATTATTCTGGTAATAATCAGATTGGTATCGTCAATTCTAATTTGGCCAATCCTTTGGTAGTTTTAGTGAAAGATGTTTATGGAAATCCTAAAAGTGGACAGGCCGTCACATTCGCTGTGACAATTGGGGATGGATCAATGGCACCGGGTTCTGCTGTCACTGATGTTGATGGTAGGGCGCAAACTGTTTGGAGGTTGGGTTCGATGTCAGGAGCAGGACTTAATCAGGGTGAGGCACGAGTTGCGGGACTTTTTGGAACGCCGATTGTTTTTTATGCAGATGGAGTGCCTTCTGTGCCGACATTGCTAGATGTAACTGCGCCCTCCGAGGTGATTGCCGGAGTACCTTTTGCAATTACCATCAAAGCAATCGATGCATTTGGAAATGTGGTGACAGCGTATAATGGCACAAAGGTCGTTAGTTATAGTGGTCCACATGCAAGTCCGAGTGGCACTGCTCCAGTATATTCCTCATCCGTTGATTTTAGTGATGGACAAAATAATGCTGTCAGCACGACTCTATACAAGGCGGAAACTGTGACACTAACCGTTAGTAGTGGTGGACTAAGTGGTGATTCTTTGTCGATAGTTGTGAAGCCCGCTGATACAAATCAATTTAATATAATGGCGCCAGCAACAGCGATTGTCAATTTACCATTTATTATTGCGTCTCTTCGAGCGCTTGATTTGTATGGCAATGTGGCAACGGACTATAGTGGCTCAAAAACAATTAGCTATTCTGGTCCGGACGACAGTGATTCTGGTACGCATCCTGTGTATACCGCCGGGGTAACATTTGTCGGTGGTGTGGCAAGTACTCAATTGGATACTACACTAGTGAAGGCGGAAATAACTCAAATCATCGCCACTGACAGTACTATTTCAGGGACGTCAAATAATATTGTTGTTAGTTATGCTGAGTCATTTGTTTTGACCTATGTCTCTGGTAATAATCAGACAGGAAGTCCTTCGACTACATTGCCTCAACCTTTAGTCGCGAAAGTAATTGATAGTAGTGGCAATCCGGCGAGTGGCAAAACCGTTATGTTCACTCCAGCCAGTGGCTCTGGATCTGTTAGTCCCGTGTCAGTCATTGTTGGAGAGACGGGGCTTGCTTCGGTGAGCTGGACATTGGGCTCATCGGATTCCCTAGAAACTGTAACGGCAAGCGTTCCAGGGCTAGCGTCTACTGTGCTATATGTCACTAATGCTGGTGGCGGTGGATTCACGGGAACAAGACTAGTCTTTACGACCTTGACGCAAGAAGTGGCAAAAAATATTGCTAGTGGCACGATTACTGTTTGCCTCCAAAATGTCGAAGGCAACAATGTATCAGCTGATAGTAATAAGGCGATAAGCCTGGCCGCTAATTCGGCGACGGGTAAATTTGCGACAAATTTTGCTGGTCCTTGGGACAAAACTTCCATTACCATTTCTTCCGGCTCTAGTTGTGCTAACCTTTACTATCAAGATTCGGCTTCCGGTCTTATGACCATAACAGCTTCAAGCACAGAAGCCTTGTCTGGCTTGCAATCAATTTATATCAAGCCCGACGTAGTCTCCGCTAGCCCGGCAGCAACTAGCAATTCTTCTAGTACGGTAACAGAAAACAATACCACAAATGAAGGTGATCATAATATTACCAATAAAAATGTTGCTAATAATAATTATACGATTATAATAAATAATTTCTATTATGCCAGTCCGCAAAGTAAACAGGTAGATGTGAATAATCAGGCTGCTACAATTACTGTCTCCGGATCATCAGTACCAACCATTCTTTCACCACGGGATGGCTCATTAGTGATGGATACTGATGCGGGAGTCACTGTGTCGGGAACGGCTATGCCCCATCGGACAGTCGTAGTTTCTCGGCGTGATGGTCAAGAAATTGGCTCTACAACAAGCGATAAGCAGGGCAATTGGAAAATGATGATCTTTGGTGAAAAATTGGGAAGTAGTGATAATTTTCTTTCAGCGAAAGTAGTTGGCGAAGATGAAAAGAGTGCACCAGTCAATTTTCAAGTTAAGGATGGCAGCGATTTATTGAAAAAGCTTCTACGGTTATTTTCTTCGAAATAATTTCTTTGCGCATAGATTGATATAGTGTTAAGATAACCTGAGGTCTAATTAAAATTAAATTTAGTAAAATATAATATGGAAGATAGAAATGTGGAACCAGCTTCAAGAAAGAGAAAAATAATTTTACTGGTACTCGCCGTTGTCATATTGACCGGGCTTATTGGTGGATACGCAAAAAGGAGTGCAATCGTGGCAAAGTTTTCGGCCAAGAAAAATATTGACAATAAGAAGACCAATGGCGCCGGATCATTGGTTGAGCAGTATAAAAATAGCTTACCTGAATTGAAAAATAAGGCAGAAAATAATAATCCAAATGATTTGCAAGGCTATGCTGTGGCGCAATATGCCACAGGTGATGTGGCTGGAGCGGAGATGACATATCGAAAGCAAATAAAGGTGGATGGTAATAATGCCGTGGCGCATAATAATTTGGCCAATGCGCTTCGAGATCAAGGAAATTACGAAGAAGCGATTAAGGAATATAAAGAAGCGATCAGTCTTGATCCAAAAGTAATGACGAGCTACATTAATCTTGGAAATATGTATCAATATTCATTGGACAAAAAGGATGAAGCGGTAAAGGTTTATCAAGAGGCAATTAGTCAAAACCCCGATAGTGCCGACGCTTATGTTCTTTTGGGCATTCTCTATGAAGGTTCTGGTGACAAAGATGGCGCCAAGAAGAATTTCCAAAAAGTGCTGGATATGCAGCCGGAAAATCAAGCCGCCAAGGCAGGATTAGATCGGCTAAAATAGTCTTAGCAGGCCACTTTGTAATGAATTTTTTCTGCTTTTTGCGGAGCTGGATTTAAGCTAATAGGGCAGAGAGGAAAGGTGAGGGAGAGCTAAGGTAAAATAAAAGTGAATCAAAATATTTCTTATTTAAAATATTCAAGCTTTTCAGGTAAAATAAAAAGAATTTTTAGTTCGAAAATCGGACTAAAAGTTATTTTTGTAGCACTATTTTTCTTTGCGGTTGCTTATGCGCAAACTTCCAATGCCAGTGCGCCGACAGTATCATCCGTCAATCCTGCAGCTGGTCCGCCTGCTGGAGGAACAAATGTTACGATCACCGGGACAAACTTTTCTGCCGGAGGCATCGATTCATATACCAAGCTCTCGCTTCATGCAGATGGAACAAATAATTCCACCGCTTTTGCTGATAGCGAAACAACTCCCAAAACCGTGACTGCCAATGGGGATGCTAAAATTTTGACTAATCAATCTAAATTTGGAGGAGCATCTGGATATTTTGATGGAACAGGAGATTTTTTAACAGTTCCCACTAGCGCAGATTTTAACTTTGGTTCTGGTGATTTCACGGTTGATTGGTGGGAATATCGGACTTCATCTACTGCTGGAAAACCTGCAATTGCGAGAGATACCACTTCCAGCTACCAGTCTTTTCTTTTTGGTTATGCTTCTGGAGCAAATTTATTAATATACATGTCTAGTGGTGGAGCTTGGGATGTCTCTGTTGGAAGAACGCTGGGAGCGATAACTCTCAATCAATGGGTCCATCTGGCAGTGGTAAGAAGTGGAAATACTTTTTATGCTTTTAAGAATGGAGTGCAAACCGATACTTGGACATCCTCTCTCAGTCTTGCTGCTAATGCCAATCCTCTTTCTATCGGAAGATACAATAACAATAAAGATTTTCAAGGTTACATCGATGAAGTACGCATTTCCAAGGGTATTGCTCGTTGGACAGCAAATTTTACGCCTTCGACAAGTCCATATTCTACGGGCTCCGTAACTTTTGGGGGTACTGCAGCTGCTAATGTGCAAGTAGCTGATTCAGCAAATATTACAGTAGTGACTCCTGCTCATAGTGCTGGTGCGGTTGACGTTTCTGTTATCGGTTCGGACGGTTTAACGGGCACACTAACCAACGGTTTTACCTATAGCAATCCTCCCACAGTTACCTCTGTCACTCCGAGCAGTGTAATAAAAACTGGAGGAAGTTCAGTCACTATTACCGGATCAAATTTTACTGACACACCAACTGTCACATTTGGTGGAACAGCCGGCACTAGTGTGAATCTGATTGATGCTAATACAATTAGTGTAGTTACTCCGGCACATACATCAGGAATACTTGATATTGTCGTAACTAATCCTGATGGACAAAGTGGAGCACTGACCAGTGGAATAATTTTCACCGAACCACCGCCAACAATTTCTGCTATTACTCCCAATATTGGTTCGACTGCGGGTGGGACGAACGTAACGATTACGGGAACGAATTTTGCAGCGGCAAGTCTTGCAACAGGCGGAACTGTCACGACTTCAGGTGTATATACGATTCATACATTTACTGCGAATGGAACTTTTACAGTGCCTAATGCTCGAAATGTTGAGGTGTTGGTCATTGGTGGCGGTGGCGGTGGCGGTGAAGCTATTGGCGGAGGAGGAGGTGCAGGTGGTGTTATATATAATCCAGCTTTCGCTGTTACGGCACAAGCCTATTCTGTTACAGTTGGTACTGGTGGTAACGGTGGGCTTGGTGGAAGTACTTCTCCTGGTGTTTCTGGTAGTAATTCAACTTTTAGTTCTCTAGTTGCTATTGGCGGCGGTGGCGGTTCTGGACAACTGGGTGGAGCGCCATTAATTGGTGGATCGGGTGGTGGAGCATCAGCTCAAATAGGTCTTCAGGGAGCAGCTGGAACGAGCGGGCAGGGAAATGCAGGAGGATATGGAACACAATTGGGTGGAAACTATGGCGCAGGCGGTGGCGGTGGCGCAGGAAGCGTTGGTGTTAATGGAATATCTACAACTGGAGGCGCTGGAGGTGTCGGAGTAAGCTATCCTCAATTTGCAAGTGTAGGCGGTGATATTAATTATCCTGGCGGCGGATGGTTTGCAGGCGGTGGCGGTGGCGGAACGTATTTGAATGGCTCTATTGGAGTTGGCGGTAAGGGTGGTGGCGGAAACTCTGGCGCAGGCGGTATGAATAATCCTGGAAATCCGGGACAAGCGAATACTGGAGGCGGAGGAGGGGCAGGAAACTATCAAACTGCTTATAGCGCAGGAGGCAAAGGCGGCTCGGGAATTGTTATTGTGCGCTATCTAACACCATCGCCAACCGTCACTTTTGGCGGAATTACTGCTACTAATACGCAATTTATTAATTCGACAACGATCACAACGGTTATTCCCGCCCATACCACGGGAGCTGTAGATGTTATTGTTACCAATCCTGACAGTTCAACGGGGACACTAACTAATGGTTTCGCATATAACAATCCTCCCACAGTTACCTCTGTCACTCCGAGCAGTGTAATAAAAACTGGAGGAAGTTCAGTCACTATTACGGGAACAAATTTCAGCGAAACTCCTTCTGTCACATTTGGTGAAACAGCTGGGACGAGTGTAAACAGAATTGATGCTAATACAATCAGCGTTGTTACTCCGACGCATTCAGCGGGAACTTTTGATGTTGTTGTAACTAATTCAGATGGGGTAAGCGGAACACTGACCAACGGGATTATTTTTACCGAACCCCCACCGACGATTACTTCTGTTTCTCCAAGTGCCGGTCCTCCTGACGGGGGAACACCGGTGACGATTACGGGGACGGGTTTTTCCTCAGGAATTATTGCGGATACATACGATAAGTTGCTTCTTCATGCTGACGGAACAAATAATTCTACTACCTTTGTAGATAGCGAGACAATTCCCAAGTCAGCAACACCCAATGGTAATGCGAAAATTTTAACAGCTCAATCTAAATTTGGAGGATCAAGCGCATATTTTGATGGGGCAGGGGATTGGTTATCAGTCGGCGCATCAACAGATTTTAATTTCGGCTCAGGATCCTTTACGATTGATTATTGGTTTTATCGAACGCAGTCAAACGTACAAGAAACTTTTTTAAATAGTTGGCAGAACTATAATGCAACGAATAATTGGGCTACCTATGTAACCAGCGCAAATAAATTAGGGTGGTTTCCACAAGGATATCAAAGTGGAGCGGCGCCGAATCTTACAGGAACCACAAGCATAACACAAAATGCCTGGCATCACGCGGCATTTACTTATGATGGATCAATCTGCCGGATGTTTTTAGATGGAAATCTTGAAGCTTCTCAATCTATAGTAGCTGGTTCAAATTCAGATCAGGCTTTGATTTTTGGAATAAATTCTGCTGATTTTACTTCCCAGCCATTTTTGGGTTATTTTGATGATCTCCGGGTTTCAAAAGGCATTGCTCGTTGGACATCCAGCTTTGTTCCCATGGCAAGTAATTTGGTATCTTTCGGTGGAACCTTGGCGACCAATGTCCAAGTAGTTAGTCCAACAACCCTTACTGCCACCACTCCCGTTCATAGCGCTGGTGCGGTAAATGTAGTAATTACTAATCCAGACGGTACGGTGGGTTCACGAGCTAATGGTTTTACATACAACAATCCTCCCGCGGTGTCTTCTATTACTCCAGGTAGCGTGCCAAAAACCGGCGGAAATTCAGTCACCATCAGTGGAACAAATTTTGTCGGAACTCCCACGGTTACTTTTGGTGGAACAGCCGGGACAAGTGTAAATGGAATTGATGCTAATACGATTAATGTTGTCACTCCCGCTCACTTGACCGGAGCATTTGATGTTGTCGTGACTAATCCAGATGGATTAAGTGGAACGTTGACCAGCGGAATTGTTTTTACAGAACCACCGCCAACGATACTTTCTGTTGTGCCAAGTGTTGGTCCTCCAGGTGGTGGAACTGATGTTACAATAATTGGGACAAACTTTTTCACAGAAAATTTCACAAAGCTTTTGCTTCATGCTGATGGAACAAATAATTCTACTGCGTTTGCAGACAGTGAAACAGTTGCTAAGACAGTTATCGCTAATGGTGGTGCTAAAATTTCAACTGTTCAATCTAAAATTGGAGGCGCAAGTGCATACTTTGATGGAACGGGAGATTATTTGACCGTGCCGACGAATAATGATTTTAATTTTGGTGCAGGCGATTTTACGGTAGATTGGTGGGAATATCGCACTGCTAGTGATAGTACCAGATCTTCAATTGCAAGGGATAGCACATCTGGTTATGCGCCTTTTCTTTTGGGCTATTCTGCGGGAGGAAATTTGTTAATATATATGTCTAGTGGTGGTGCTTGGGATGTTGCCGTCGGCAAATCGTTAGGAGCGATCACGCTCAATCAGTGGGTTCATTTAGCTGTGGTGAGAAGTGAAAATAATTTCTATGCCTTCAAAAATGGAACGCAAACAGACAGTTGGACTTCATCTGCTAGTCTTGGCTCGAATTCTAACCCACTGTCTATTGGAAGATATGCAGGTAATGATTTTCAAGGTTATCTTGATGAAATCAGAATTTCCAAAGGCATTGCGCGTTGGACATCAAATTTTGCTCCTCAGACGAATCCGTACACTGCGACATTCCTTCCTGCGACTTTCGGCGGAACACCTGCTGCAAATGTTCAGCTTATTGATTCAACAACAATCACTGCGACTACTCCGGCGCATAGTGCTGGATTTGTGGATGTAACTATCACAAATCCAGATGATACAAGTGCAACACTCACTCGCGGATTCGCCTATTATCCTGATAAGTATGCTTTTAGCTCATTTCCAGCAACTTTGCGAGAAACAGAAATTGGAAATTTTACAGTTCAGGCTCGAGATACCGATGGCAATGTTCTTGTTGCACCAGAAGATATTGCATTAGATCTGTCATCCTCTTCAACTTCAGGATTCTTTGCGAGGAGTTTGACGGAAGACGTCTCTAATCGTTGGAATTATAATTCAGTTGTTTTACCCGCTGGCCAATCGTCGGTAACTTTTTACTACAAAGATAATATTAAAGGAACACCAACGATTGAAGCTAGAGCAACGGCCATCCCTGGTAGCACTGCAGCAAGTCAACAAATATCTGTTACAAGTCGGTATCGTTTATTGGTGACTGGCATTACTAATCCAGTTAAGGCGGGAATTCCTAGTTCAGTAA
Source organism: Candidatus Moraniibacteriota bacterium (assembly GCA_049297495.1). GTDB lineage: Bacteria > Patescibacteriota > Minisyncoccia > Moranbacterales > UBA2206 > UBA9630. The sequence goes on along the minus strand of JBAQUL010000026.1, from coordinate 85,355 downwards.
CGGTGCAAGCTGTTGATTTTGATGGGCAGCCATTACACGACTATGTAGGGTTGGTGCATTTTACTTCGACAGATATTGGGGCAGTACTTCCTCCTGATTTTACTTTTACTGCGGGTATGCTAGGCGAGCATACATTTGTCAACGGAGTGGCGTTTACTACTGTTGGAAGTTGGAATGTAGTAGTGACGGATACGACTGATGCGAATATCACTGGAACTCAGACAGGAATTGTAGTGACAACACCTAACGCGGGAACTATTTCTAAATTAAAAATAATTTCTTCACCACAATCGTTCGGTATTGATAGCCATAGTTCAGCTATCACAATTCAAGCTCAAGATATTATCGGTCAGGGCATTCCAGCTAGTGTCGACACTTCAATTTATGTGTACGTGGATTCTGTGACTGGTCAATTTTCAATCGATGGAGAAAGTAACTGGAGCGGAACTGAGCCATTTATTGTGACAATTAAGCAGAATTCTACAACAGCAAGTTTTTATTATAAGGATAGTGCGCTTGGTCCACATGGTTTGACTGTTCGAGAAGATGTGGGTGAGGGTATTGATGTTGGATGGCTTAATGATACTCAGACTGAAACTACTCTGACTGGTGGAGCAGCTAAACTTACTCTTAATGTGGCAAGTCAAAATGTCTCCGCGGGGAATATTTCCGATCCAATAACTGCTTCTCTCGAAGATATTTATGGCAATATCGTTACAACACTCAGTAATGAGAGAATATATTTGACAACCAATTCTCCCACAGGAAAATTTTCTGCCTACAATAATGTGGATGATTGGGTAAATTCCTTTTCAGTTATTATTCCAGCCGGGCAATCTTCAGTTACAATCTATTACAAAAATCAAGTTGCTGGTGTGGATAATATTATTCTTTCCGATGCTTATCCGGCCAATGGTGCTGCTGGTCTTACTGACGACAATAAAGATTTGACGATTAGTGGCGGAGCGGTGGCAAAATACGTTTTTGCTACTGCTGCTTTCGAATCAGTACTAGGAGCAGCTTCTCCGCAGATTTCAATTCAAGCCCAAGATCAATATAATAATCCGGCTCAGGTTGTTGAAGATACAATAGTCTATTTGTATGCCACTTCTGGTGGAATATTTTCAAGCAGTAGTTCATTTTTAACCACTATTTCCAGTGTTATTATTCCTAACAGTCAATCCACGGCAAATTTTTATTTCAAGCAATCGAATTATGCTGCGTCGGCTTCCATTACTGCTTCGGACAATAATACTAGTCCGGATGGGGGAGTGGGAATTTCTGATGCAGCGCAAAACGAATCGCTCGTCCCAGGTAGTATTTCTAAGTTAATGTTAAATGTTGATAATACTAATTTAGTTGCTGGTGCGTCTTCAGCGGTAATCACGGTTAAATCATATAATTCCAATGATGTAAATATTCCAGCTCCAACTGATTTAACCGTTAACTTATCAACTAGCGCTAGTGAAACTGGAAAATTTGATACTAGTAATGCTGGTGCATATGACGGAAGTGTGACAAGCGTCACGATTCCAGCTGGACAATTATCAGCGGATTTTTACTATAAAGATACAAAAGTTGGATCGCCTGTTGTGACGGCGGCTTCTGGCGGGATAACTGCTGCAACGAAGACATTTGATATCCTAGGAGGTGACGCGAATAAAATTGTTATCATAAGCTCAGCGCAAACACTTGAAGTTGGTCAAAAAAGTGCTGCGATTAACATTGAAACGCAAGATCAATATGGCAATTCAAGAAAGTTGGCGAGTGACACTAGTATATATTTATATGCTAGCTCTCTTTCTGGAACATTCTTTGATTCCATTGGAAATGTTGTTACTGAAATAGTAATTAGTTCCGGAACAAGTAATAGCACCCTTTACTATAAGGATGTGACAATTGGCACTCCACAAATCACTGTTTCAGATTATTCCTATCCAGACTCTCCTGATCAGGGACTTTTGAATGCAACGCAAATTGCCAATATTAATTATGGTAACGTGACAAAATTAGCATTAGACATAAGTGATAGTAATTTAGTCGCGGGAACATCTTCTGGAGTGGTTAATGTTAAGGTGTATAATTCGTCAAATATCAATATCCCAACCTCTTCGGATTTGACTGCTAGTCTCTCTTCTTCAACTGCGGGCAAGTTTGATATTAGCAGTTCTGGAGTATTTGATGGGTCAATCACTTCTGTTACAATATTACAAAACCAATCTGCCGCAATAATTTATTACAAAGACAATGTAGCTGGATCTCCAGTGCTTACCGTTTCAGCCGCAGGAAAAACAGCTGGAACACTAGCTTTGAGTGTAGCGGCTGGAGCGGCTAGTAGGCTGGCCATAGCTTCTGCGCCTCAGACCTTATCAGCAGGACAAAAGAGTGCGGCTGTGAATATCCGTACCCAAGATGGCTATAATAATATGCAAAATGTCGTTGCGGATAAAACTATCCATCTTCATTCTAGCTCAGCAACAGGAATATTTTTGGATGCAACTGGCGACACGATTACTCAGGTAGTAATATTGGCAGGAACAAGTAGCGCAACGGTTTATTGCAAGGATGATGTGGCTGGTAGTCCCGTGCTTACTTTTTCTGACTATGCTTATCCCGATTCTCCAGATCAAGGATTGGAAAATGTCACACAAACTGAAACAATTAATTGGGGGGCGATAACGAAACTAACATTGGAAGCGGCAGATGTGAGTTTGTCGGCTGGCGTAGTTTCGCCATTAGTTACGGTCAAAAGCTATAATGTTAATAATATCAATGTTCCGGTGTCAAGTGATTTGGTCGTTAATTTATCTTCGGCATCATCGACTGGAAGATTTGATACTAATTCTTCCGGAGTATTTGATGGCAGTATAAATTCTGCTACGATTTTGCAAGATCAATCATCGGTCAGTTTTTACTATAAAGATACAGCAATTGGTTCTCCTTTAGTGACGGCAGCGTCCGCGGGAAAAACTTCTGGAACACTTGCTTTTAACGTTGCAGCTGGAGCGCTTAATAAGCTAAGTATGAATACTGAAGCGCAAACATTAGAGCTTGGTCAAAAAAGTGCAGTGATGGTGATTGAGACGCAAGATGCTTTTGGCAATATTCAAAACGTCAGCGCAGACACTACGCTCTATCTCCATTCATCGTCTGCGACAGGAGTATTTCTTGATGCAGCTGATCAAGTGATATCAACCGTTGCGATTAACAGTGGATCGAATAACGCGGAGTTTTACTATAAAGATACTGCAATTGGTAATCCGCAAATCACCATTTCTGATTTTGCATATCCCGATTCTCCTGATCAGGGGCTTTTGAATGCGACGCAAAACGAGAGCATAATTTATGGCGTCGTAAAAAAATTCGCTTTGAGTTGTGCGTCAAATGTTCTTACCGCTGGATCGCCATCAGGAGCTTTGTCTTTGACAGCGCTCAATAATTATGATCAGCTTGTTCCAGTGACAGCTGATACAACGGTTAACTTGAGCTCTATTTCCGGAGGAGGGAAATTTGACACAGAGAATAACGGCCTGTTTGAAACCAATCAGGTGGTTATTGCTAGTGGTCAAAGTAGCACTACTTTTTATTACAAGGATACTGCCTCTGGGTCGCCGACAATTACGGCGGCGAAAAATGGCATAGTGTCTGGAACTTACTCATTTAATATTTCTGCGAGTAGTGCGTATCAGATGATTTTTGCAAATAATCCTTTTTCCGTCTCAGCTGGTAATCCTACTTCAGCCTTCATCCTTCAATTCCGAGACCAATACGGAAATGTTAAATTACTAGATAATTCTTTAGTCATCAATCTGGCTTCGACAGAAGCCTTGAGTGGGGGATTTGCAGCATTTTCAGAAGGTCCATGGAATATTGCTAGTGTTAATGCAAATCCTGGTGTTTCAGCGGTTAATTTTTATTATCGCGATACGTTAGCTGGAACGAAAAATATTTCCGTAACTGCGAGTGGTATCGTCGGAGCTAACCAAGATATTACTGTAGCTGGTGGATCTGCGCATCATCTGACTTTCACGAGCAACTCTCAGACAATTCTTGCGCTAGATTCAGGACAATTGACTGTTCAGCTTCGGGATCAGTATGATAACCCGACCGGAGCAGTTGGCAATGTAACGCTTGGATTAAGTTCGGATAGCACGCACGCGCAATTTTCTAGTGCGCCTTCTCCATGGTCATCAGTTAGCAGCTATGTGTTAGCAAATGGCCAGAGTACCGCTACTTTCTACTATAAAGATTGGAATGTCGGTACGCCAACCATTACTGTGACAAGTGGCGGAATAATAGAAACTTCTCAGCAAGAAACAATTAATGCTGGCGTCGCGGCTAAATTTTTCTTCCAGTCTGCACCCCAGACGATTGTACTAAATACTCCATCGAGTTCAGTTAGCTTTTATTTGACTGATAGTAACGACATAAGAGTTAATGCCTCGGCTGATATGACTGCCAATATAGTTTCTAATAGTTTGACGGGAGAGTTTTCTTTGGATGGTTTGAGTGATTGGACGAATGACTTAGATATTTCCCTTTTGGTTGGAGAAAGTTTGAAAAGCTTCTATTATCGAGATGCAATTGTTAATAGCCCAATCATTACCATCAGTGCTTCCGAGTTTACTTCTAATTCTCAGCAAGAAAACTTGATTAACGGTTCAATTGAAAAAATCATTATGAGTAGTGTTAATGCTTCGCAGGTGGGGAACGCGATAGCGGTGACAATTCAAACTCAAACCAATTCCAGCCTGCCTGTTTCAGTGAATAGTGATACGATTTTTGACTTGACAAAATCTGGTAGTACTGGTCAATTTTCTTTGAGTAGTTCTCCTTGGAATTCCATCACTCAGGTAACTATTCCAGCAAAACAATATACAAAAACTGTCTATTTTAAAGATACGACGGCTGGCACTGTAATGCTTACAGTAGACGAAAATATTTCGGAAGGTTGGATTGCTGGCACGAAAGAAATAACATTTGGAGCGGGCGCGGTGCAAAAATTGAATTTGATTGCTAAGCCAACTTCCGTTGCAGTCGGAACTGCTTCAAATGTTTTCACGGTTCAAGCTCAAGATCAATATGGTAATGCAGTACTTGTCGATAGTGACAAAACCGTCTATCTTTATAGCCCTGTTCAGGGTAGTTTCGCGACTAATTCAAGCGGACCATGGAATTTATCCACAGTAACAATCTTAGCTGGGACGAGTACGGCGAGCTTTTATTATCAAGATCAAATGCCAGGAACAAAAAATGTTACCGTGTCTGATTATGCGCTGCTCGATAATCCAGATTTGGATATTATAAATGCAGTCGCTTCAATCGATGTCATTGGTGATACGCCCAATAAATTGAAAATTACATCTGGTGAACAAGCAATTTCGGCTGGTAGCTATAGCACGGTGATAACGATTGAGCTGGAAAAAAGTGATGGTAGCCCAGCAATTATTGGAGTGCCAGTTAGCATTAATCTAACATCTAGTCCTTTAGGCTTGAGCGCCTTCAAAATAGCTGCCCAAGAGAATGCTGAAGCAATCAATCAAGTGATTGTGCCAATTGGATCAAGCGTCGCTACCGTGTATTATACAAACAGAATTGCTGGTACATATTCTTTGGGTGCAAATGCGAATAATGTGATCGGTGATGCGCAGCAATTAACAGTTACTGCTGGCAGTCCGGCGAAGGTTGTTTTTATGAATGCGCCACAAACAAAAATGGCGGGTCTTATTTCCGATCAAATGCGAATCCAACTTCGAGATAGTTATAATAACGTTTCAAATGCCGTAAGTGATCTTGCGATAAGCCTTGCAACAACTTCCACTGCTGGAAAGTTTTCCTTGCAAAATGGGGGCGCCTGGGCGGATATTGCGAGTCTGACCTTGCCGAGCGGATCCAATGATGCATTTTTCTACTACAAAGATACTTCAACCGGAACATTTGCACTTACAGCTGATGAGTTTCCAAACAGTGGCTTGGTAGCCGCAACACAAAACTATGTTGTGTCAGCAGGCGATTTGGCAAGTATGGTGTTTCTGTCTTCTGGTCAGACGCTCGTGGCAGGGCAAGCCTCCAGTGTGATGTCACTTGGCTTCAGGGATGAATTTGGAAATGCGAAAATACTTGCGCAACCAATCGAGCTCTATCTGTATTCTTCGTCGAGTGAGGGTAGTTTCAGTCAGAACTCGGGTTTTTCTGGAACGATAACTTCAATCTCAGTCGTTGCGGGTAGTGGCGGGACAATATTTTACTATAAAGATACGAAAAGTGGTATGCCAACTGTAACAGCTAGTGATCAATCAACTCTTGATAATCCTATTGATCTGGGAGTTGTCAATGCCGCACAAGTGCAAATGATCGCCCCGGGTAGTCCGGCGAGGATGCAGTTAGTCAATGGTAATTCCTCACTGATTGCAGGAAATTATAAGACATTTGATCTGAGAATTCAAAATCAATATGGAGTCGAAGTAGCCCCAGATAGTCCTCTTGAGATCTATCTTTCCTCTTCTGATGGCAGTGGCAAATTCTCTCTGAGTCAAACTTTCAATTCGGGAGACCTCATTAATCATTTTTCATTATCAGCCGGCAGTTCTCAAAAAACACTATACTATAGGAATACTATTTCTGGAAATGTTACAGTCAGTTTTTCAGAGGTGTCTACTCCGCCAGAAAGTCCGGATAGTGGGATAGTGAATACTAGTCAGAGTTTTTCTGTTTTGCCATCTGCGGTTTCCAATCTTGTTTATTTGACCTCAGCACAAGATCTCTCGGCGGGAGAAGTGTCCTCGGAAATCACATTTGGAGTGCGTGATGCTTTTGGAAATATAGTCGTTTCGGCGTCTGATTTGCCAGTCTATTTGAACAGCACTTCTGGCACGGGAAAATTTTCAGCTAGTACTAATTTTTCTGATGGAAATATTATCAGTCAGTCAATAATTTCTGCCGGGTCTTCTGTGGCTAATTTTTACTATCAAGATGAAACTATAGGAGGTCCCGTGATCACTGTTTCCGATCAGACGCCCCTGGATAATCCTGACGTAGGACTTCTAAACGCCGTGCAAACTTTTTCTGTACGAGCAGGCAATGTTGCTAAGTTAATTTTTGACCAAAATTTGGGTGCGGTGATTGCTGGTGGGATTTCTGATCCGATCACCATAAAGACTCAGAATACTTTTTCGGTGGATGCGCCAGTACTTGGTGATGCGATAGTCTATCTTTTTTCTTCTTCTGCCGGTGGAAGTTTCGCTCTTTTGCCCTCGGGTCCTTGGGGAATCACATCAGTAGTCATTCCTGGTGGTCAAAATAGTATCCAAGTATATTATCGCGACTCTAATTCTGGGACACCCCTTGTTACTGCTTCAGATACGGATGTGTCAGCACCGGACACCCTATGGACTAATGCCACGGGGACGGTTAGTGTCGGTGCTGGAGTAATCACCCAATTGGTATTTGTCACAGCACCACAGACGATAGTTACCAGACACCCCTCGGAACCGATGCAGGTTCAAGCGAGAAATGCATATGGTAATCCTACTTCTGTTACCACTGATCAGCGAATATATTTGCGATCATCATCTAACCAAAGTGAATTTCTTGCAAGCGTAGGCGGTTCTTGGGGTGCGAGTTATGTAACGATGCTGGCTGGACAAGATGCGACAAATTTTTACTATCATGATTTTTCAGTGGGAGAGCCTACGCTTACGGCTTCTGACAATCTTCCTCCAATTCCTGATACGGGCCTCACAAATGCTGTCCAGACTGAAGTGATAGCAGCGCAGGTAATGGATCATTTTCTTGTGACTAATATTTCTGACCCTCAGATTCAGGGTGAGCCAAGTTCGGTTGTGGTTATGGCGCAGGACGCCGAGGATTATGTGATTAGCTCATATTCCGGGACGATTCATTTTGCCTCTTCCGATCTTGATGCAGCATTGCCGCTTGATTATACTTTCATTCCTGCGACTGATAGTGGGCTGCATACTTTTGGAAATGGCGTGTCCTTTTTGCATGCGGGGGAGAAGTGGGTAGGTGTTACTGATGGAGCAAGTATTTCCGGTGTTCAAGAGGATATTACAGTCATTTCCAATACGGCCGGACCTGTTAATAAAATAAAGTTCACTGATACTGATTCGCCACTTGTGGTAAATAAAAACATCGCTTCAAAGCCAATGACAATCAGGATGTTTGATGCGGATGATAGAAATACTAATGCTGGTCTGGGTGGTTATCCAATTCGACTTTCTTCTGGATCGAATTCTGCAAAATATTCTCTAAATCCGAACGGTCCTTGGATCGAAGATGGACTATTCAGTATTCCGGAAAACCTGAGCTTCATCGTTGTTTACTATAAAGACAGTGAAGCTGGAGCGGAGGTTATTTCTGTGAGTGACTGGGATGGTGGCGTAGATGATTTAAATATTGCAAATGATAGTCTGCCTGTCATTGTTCGCTCGATTAAAATCAATGTCAATACCCATCTGGAGATAAATAATAATGGTCATTATTATCAAGATAGTCCGGTGATTTTCAGTAAGGATGACACAGGTTATTATTATGGCAGAGTGAATTTTGATCTGTCATTAATTGATGAGGTAACAGGCGCAGCAAAATTAGTTGATGTTAGCATTACATGGAAAGATCCATCTGGTGCTGTTCTGGCCACGCAAGCAGTTTTGAATGTTTCGAGCTATAGCTATAATATTAATCCTATCGAAGGGATCGCTTTGAGTGCTGGAAATTATACATTGGAAGTTTCTGCTATAGATGTTGCCACGGGAGTAACTGGAGAATCAATAATTGATATCCCAGTTTCTGGCTGGGTTGATAATGTTGATTATAGCGCTGATACACTAACTATTGGGAATAATCTTAATTTTACGGTCGAAACAAAACAAAATGGGGTATTCGCTGATCCTGAAAATTTGGTTGTTGTTTGGAAAGATAATAATGGTAATGATGTTCCTGGCGACCAATATATTAAGAATCTTTCCGGGCTAACCAAGATTGGCACGGGAAAATATAGCGGTTCAATCATAACTAATGGATTAGTGGCGGATAAGAAATATTTTCTCTATACCAAAGTTTATGACGCAAGCAATAATACATTGGCGGAAGATAATCATCGCGATATTGTAATGCAAAATAATCCTGCTCTGGCACCGAAAAATTTTCAAATTGAAAAAATTCTGACATCTGTTCCGCCTGCTGCCGAAACTTATAATTTGGAATTTAACTGGGATGTTTCTCTAGGGGCGACCAAGTATAATCTCTATCGTACTCAAAATAAATTCTCCGGACTTTTTGAGGATCCTTGTAGTATCAGTCAGATTAAATTTGGTCATCGCTATGGTGATCCGGGAGCTACTACTCCATTTTGCGAGCTGAGTGGTCTGATGCAAGATGGAGCTGATGACGCGACTAGTTGGGTGAAAATGGCCGAAATTGATGGTTTGCAAGTTGAATACACTGTTCCCTGGGCTGAAATTCAGAGCGATTTGTCGAATAATGTCTATTACTACATCCTTCGTGCGGAAAATTCAATTGGAGAAAGCGGCTATTCTACTATGGCGGTATCGCTTAAGAAGAATTTTAATACGAACACAACTAAAGCTAATATTAATTGGACCTCGCTTCCATATGCTACGAAATATCAGAAAGCTTCCGACATAATAGCTGATATGGAAGGGGGGATTGGTAATGGAAATAATGCCAAGGTATCCTCAATCACTCGTTGGCGACCAGATACACAAAATATTTTGTCCTATTACTATGATACATTCACCCATCATTGGATGGGAACAGATTTCACTGTGAATCCCGGGGACGGCATATCTGTTCAGTTATCAAAAAATATAGCTAATTTTAACTGGACAATTGCTGGAAGTGACGTGCAAAATGCCAAGACATTTACAACGAATATCACCAAGGCAAATATTAACTGGACCTCTCTTCCCTATACTACTAAATATCAAAAAGCGTCCGATATGGTTCGGGATATGGAGGGCGGGATAGGTGATGGAAACAATGCCAAGATATCTTCCATTACTCGATGGCGACCAGATACGCAAAACATCTTGTCCTACTACTATGATACTTTTACCCATCAATGGATGGGAACGGATTTCTCTGTCAATCCTGGGGATGGTGTTTCAATCCAGCTTTCCAAAAACACGACCTCGTTTGATTGGAGTCAGCCATTGGTTATAAATCCCTATAAATAATTATGTTTTGGCGGAAACTTGATTTTTCAAGTATTTCCAGTTAGTGTTTGGTTAGCATTGGCAGCGGAGGGCAGCCAATAAGGAGGCTGTTCTTTTTATATTTGCAAGATTGAAGTTTGGCAAAAATTAATAACCGAGATGAGAGGAGGATTTTCAATGAAGATAGACCCGTATCAGGAAAAAGTGATTAAACCAGGAAACATGGCTTCGGCAATGGCCTTCCAGACGAATGGAGAAAGCTTCGGGAATTGCAAAGCAATTGAGATTGTTTTGGATAGTCGTCCGGAGTGGCAGAGTGAGGTGGGAGTAGTCTTCTTACCTCATATTAACAGTCTGATGAGTGAGAGAGTGGAAACGCCCGGGGGCAGAAAGCCTGTTATGTGGCAAATCCCGACGACCGATGGTGGTGGGCATAAACCTGGAATTGTTGGAGCACTTGGAACCGTAGATGCATTCCAAGGGCTGGGCCATGACCTAGTTGTTATGCAAGATCATGATATTCTCCGTCGTGGTGGCCTGCCATGCTATATGACCAATTTTTATGATACGAAGGCAATTACTGAAAATAATATCCATTTGCTTCGTGCATACCTTCAGGGTCTTGGCAATGCTTATCGGGAAGCTGGCGTCGCCAATGTCACAGGCGAATCGGCCGTGGTTCGCTATGCAGTAACCGCTTTTTGCGATCAAAATCAGGGCAGTCAATTGCTTATGAATGTGGCCGGAACGTGTGTCGGATTGGCACACGTGGATAAGTATTTGGATGGATCAGGTATTCGTCCTGATATGCCTATCGTGGGTTGCAGTGAGCGTGGTGGACGTTGCAATGGATTTACTCTTGATATTGACATCATTCTTGCTTATTATGGTCAGGATTTCTATAGACATCCTGAGGCAATGGAGTTACTGCGTCTTTTGGCGGTTCCTTCTTTGAGCTATTCAAAGACGATTCGGCGGGTTCACGGCTGGAATCCTGATGGTACTATTTGTGAAGCACTCGCAAAAATCATTGCCATGTTTCACATCACCGGAGGAGGGATATGGGATAAGCTCCGATTACCAAAAGGTATTGGCGCAGTTCTCAATAATATGCCTGAGCCAACAAAAGTTTTACGCATGGTTCAAGATCTTTCATGGCATATTCCCAGACTTAAGTTGTCTGATTATCGGGCTCATGGGACTTTCAATGGATCGATTGGCTATGTCGTTATTTTTGAGGCTGATGCAGATGCCGAAATTTTTATCGAAGAATCGAGGAAAGACGGTAATCACGCTCAAGTGATTGGCAGAACGACGGCTTCTGAAGAGGGTGAGATAATCATTCATTCTCGTTTCAAAGAAGGCAAAGAGCTTTCCTCTCTCAGGCCGGAGTGAGTTACTGCTGACCCAAATCTTTAACCTTGTAGCATGCCCCATTGGTCGCTTTCGCGATTGGTGGGGTTTTATTATGCAAAATAAAGAGTTATGTATGTTGACGTGTATAAATGACATAATACGAAAAATGTGGCAAACTGGATTTGTGTGGATAATTTAATATATTTCAAGAAAAATGAAAGATGAAAAAGAAAAAGTGAAAAAGTCTGAGATGGTAGATTGTGATATGGTGAAAGTTGATATTTCGGAAAAAAATCCTACTGAGAAGAGACTGGCAAGGTTGGCGGAGCTTGATCGAGAAATCGCTAATTTTCAATACGCAGCAGAAGGTGAAAAAGAGAAAGAAGCATTGGAGGAAAAGCGGAAAGAAGAATATTTAAGTAAAAAAAGCGAGTTGGAAGCAAGACTTGGTCCCCTGGGAGTTGAGGCCAATGAGCTGATTCATAAAAATATTGTTGACGATGTGTTGGAATCGGCTGGTCAAGAAAATGAACAGTTTGATCGATTAGCACTAGAAAGACAGGGGCTGGTCAATGTTGGGTTAGCTGAAGATTTGCTTGCCAAGCTCGATGCTCTCGGGATTGTGCCTCGAGAAGAGAATCAAGCTGAGCTTTTGGATGTCTTGACCTCGGCAAAGTTTATTGACTATGAACGGCGTAAACTCGTAGAACTTATGGGGATAGATCTGAACAATAAGGAGTACATGGATAAATTGTCGAATAGTAAGGATTTAAATGAGTCTTTTAATCGGGTTTTGCGTGGGCAATTAATATCAGCTGAATATCGTGAACTACTCTTGGCTCACGAGGTGGCTTTCGCCGGCAGAGAAGAGTTTGAAAAAAGCGGAGCAAATGAGCTGGCAAAATATTTTGAAAATGAGATTAACGATTTTGAATTAACTGAACTAGGCATAGAAAAAATTAAACAAATTGTACGCAAAATTCTCAATGATAAAGAATGCAACGCAGGTCAAGGAGAATTTTGGAATGTTTTAGTGCCCAAGGAAATTGTATATGTTCTGAAAGCAGAAAGACAAAAAGAAGATAAGAGTAAGCAAGAATACCAAAAAAGATCACTATTTTATTATCCAGTGATTAGAGATGTTGTTGGGAAGGAATTTTTGCCCAGGCAGGTCATTTTAAAATCAGAAAACTCGAGCCGGCTATTCGTACTTCAGGAAAAACAGGAAATTGATGCAACGGTGAAAGTAAAACTTTCTACGATAGATTTACTTGTAGATGGTAGCTATGGGCAAGAGATAGTCGCGGCATTAGCAGTGGAAGATAATAAGATTGTATTAAGGCGCTTTATTGAGGGTGTGAGGAAATTGCTTGATGAGAAAAAATTGATGATTGATATGATTGGTGATAATCTTTTTTTTCAAGTAACGGAAGGAAAATTGGAGATTAAGTTAATTGACTATGGCTGCTTTGAGGCCAAATGGGAGAATCGGAGGCAGGAAATAGTTGAAGGATTGGAAATGTTGGAAAAATTAGAAAATTTGATTAGGTGATGATTTGTTTTCTCAATTTTAGGACTTACGCATTTGTCAAAAACAATCTTTAAGGCGCGTGGTTTTTTAGAGTTCGTTTTTACTTATTTTAACCCCTAAAACCATTAAGGTTTTTCCCAGATTAACTCTGGCTATGGAAAAGCTTGCTTTTGGCAAACGCGCAAGTCCTGATTTTATGCTATACTGCAGATATAAGCATTAAACATAAAAAAATGAGTGAGAAATTTGGCGAAATGCTAGGTGGTGCAGCTAAATCTGAAAAGGAGACTGATGAAAAGAAAAAACTTGGGTCAAAATTTAGAAAAGTTCTGGCTAGACTTGGATTGGCGGCAATGTTCCTAGCTCCATCTAGTGATGCTATTGCGGGAGCGGTAACGGGCAAGACAATAATTGATGGGAAAGATAGATCTCAAATTGGAGCGACAGATGCCGGCATAGAAAGGCCAAGAAATATCGGGAGTATGCCTGCGTCGGATACTGATTCTGGCGGTGAGTTAATTGGTAATGATGAGAAAGATCCGAAAGACAGAATCTATCAGAATTCAGAAGATATGGCAAAAAGTATTGGTGGAGTTGTTTTTAGCGATAAAGATATGTTGGAAAAGTATAAAACTGAAATAAGATGATTGATGAAAAAATTATGTCATCAGCTATCATCGGAGCAGGATTTTTGGGTGGAGAGATATTGGCGCAACTAACTGAGGGTGGTGGCGATGTTTTGGTGACGCACAATACCAATCCAAAACATTCTAATTCGGTTAAATTTGATTTTTTTTCAGATGATATTTCTGCAGTTTTCAAAAACCACAAAATCGATGTGGTTTTTTTGTCGGCAAAAATTGAATTTGTAGCAGATAAAGAGCTTTTGGAAAAATCAATGCGTCGATTTATTTCTGGTTGCGCTGACATGCGCTTGGTTTATCTTTCCAGTGATGGCATATTTTCTGGTGAGCGGGGGATGTATAGCGAGAAAGATATCCCGAAGCCAGTTACGAATTATGGACGGAACTTGGAATTATGCGAAAAATTAATCAAAAAATATTCTAAGAATTATTGCATCATTCGCCCTAGTTATATCTATGGATTTTCTGGAACGCGTCTTGATTCTCGTTTATGGCACGCTTCAGAGGCACTTAAAAAGGGCGAGAAGCTGGAGCGCTTTTCGGATATGTACAAATCGCCACTGAGTGTCGAAGAAGTGGCGCAGGCATCAATAAAATTAGGTTTAGCTGAATTTCAAGGAGTGATACATGTGGCTGGACCAAGGATGAGTATTTATGATTTTCACAAAGAGGCACTGGAGGCACTTAGTGTTCCGACGGATAATTTAATCGCTACAAAAATGCCAACTGAAAGGCCGGTGGATTTTTTAGCGGATACTTCCTTGGATTATACTCTCATGACAAAACTGACCGGCATTGTGCCGGTCGGTATTGAAGATAGTTTAAGACAGAAAAACTAACTATTTTTTTCTTTCCTTTTTCGCATTTCCATATGCTTTTTTTGGAGGACATCAAGTAGCTTTGTTTCATTGACAAATTGATGTCGGCGATCTTTGACGATGATTTTTCCATTGATCATGAGGTCGCGAACCATTCTTCCTCCATGCGTGATGAGATTTCCGATAAGCGTGGCTGGGTTATTTTCGTCGAAAGGGATGAATCCACGATCGCGCAATTTCCAAAAAACAATGTCGGCTTTCATGCCAGGGATAATTTTCCCGCGATCTGTGAGGTTGAGAACGCGCGCGCCATTGGCAGTCATCATCTTGAAGAGCGTGCCATATTTGATTGGGCGAGAATAAATGTGGGTGATGCGAGCTTGATAGGCTTCGGTGAGAAGATCTAGTTTATTTTTACTCACAACACTATCAGTGCCAAGTGAGATGTTTCTGTAGCCATTAGCATTGTTGAATTGCCAAAAAGGAAATACGCCACTTTTATGTAGGGCGTTTGAAGTAGGCAGATGAACGATTCCGACTTGGTTTTCAGCGAGTTCGACGATTTCTTTCGGTTTAATGTAAATAGCGTGTGATGCAATAGTGTGGGAATTTAAGAGTTTAAATTTTCTCAAAACTTCCACTTCGCTCATGCCGTGTTTTCGTAGTGTATTTTCCGCCACATTCAAGCTTTCTGCCAGGTGCACCGTTAATAGTGTTTGGTATTTATCAATAATTTTTTTCACTTTGCGCAGAGTCGAAAAGGGAGTTTTATAGAGATAGTGAAGGGCGATGGCAGGAGTTGAATGAAATTGATTTTTGCGTTCAAGTAATTTTTCCACCATCTCAGGAGAATTGCTTGGGCGAGAATTACTCACAGCACTTACGGCATTGATTAGGTTGTGCTTTGTGATGCTCGCTGCAATTTCGCCTGATTCAAAGCTGGGACCGTGGGTAAGCGTTGTTGTGATGCCATTTTTTTGCTGTTCAGTCAGGTCGCCGACTGATGCGTAAAACAGAGATTCTTCTGTTTCGAATTTTTGCCAAGCGGCCATGTTGGAAATTGTTTCGTCAACACTTTTTTCCTCGTCTAGGATCATTGCACTTCGCAAGAGATACATGTGGATGTGGGCGTGGGCATTGATGAGGCCAGGCGTGACAACGGTGCCACCACGCTTTCCTGCGTCATATATCAAGTCAAATTTAAGTTTCTCAATTTTTTCTAATGGCTCAACTTGTGTGATGATATCATCTTTGATTGCAATGGAATGATTTTTGAGAATGACTAGCTTGTCTTTCTCGTCACAAGTGAAGATGAAGGGAATATTTTTGACCAGCACGGTGCGATAGTTTTTTTTGTTTACTGCATAGCGGCTGTGAGTATTATTTGAGTCATGTAGAATATCAATCTTTGCCCCGACTTCTTTTTGGACTTTTTTTAAAATAGTTTCTGACATATTTTTTTAATTTTTAGGCTTAGACGCAAGTCCTTGTGCTGTTGCTTATTCCCATTCCGTTGTTCCCGGTGGCTTGTTAGTTATGTCATAAAATACATAGGATATTTTGCCGGTGGCCAGAATGGCTTTGGTCATTTTTTTGAGAATTCTTGATTCCATTTTATAAAAAGTCAAAGTCATCACATCGCGAGAATTGAATGGGCGAAGAACGATCGATTCTCTTCCACGATCATCCACTATGGGAATGAGAACAACTACGAATTCCCAGATCCCATCATAAATACCCTCCTTGCGGATCGTTCTATGAACAATTGCGTCAATTTCACGAAGTAGATCCATCCGCTCAGGACTAATGTAGAGGTTCTTTTTTGGTCTGTGAAATTCAAACTGGCCTTTTTTGGGGGGATTGAGGAGGAGGACCATTCGATTCACGCCTTTGACAAAATTAGTTGTTTTGGAAGAAATTTCGTCTAACTTTTCCCAATTAGTTTCTCCCCAGATTGCAACTGGGTGAGCATAAGATCTTCCATCGCCTTGGACCCCGACAGATTTGATTGGGAGTAGTTTCCTGTTGATGTGTGAATAATTTTGCAAATAAAAATCCTCAACTTCTTTTT
Source organism: Candidatus Moraniibacteriota bacterium (assembly GCA_049297495.1). Taxonomy (GTDB): domain Bacteria; phylum Patescibacteriota; class Minisyncoccia; order Moranbacterales; family UBA2206; genus UBA9630. The sequence continues at coordinate 68,739 of JBAQUL010000026.1, read as the reverse complement.
CCACGAAAGACAGATTTTCAATGTTCTTTTTATCATAGCATAGACATCTGATAGCCAGTCCTGGACCAGGAAATGGATGTCTTTTAATGAGATGCTCTGGCATACCAAGAAGTCTTCCTGTTTTTCGAACTTCGTCTTTGTAGAATTCTACTAGTGGCTCAACTACGAGACCTTTTTCAACCATTTTTTTGATAGCGCCAACTCGATTGTGATGCGTCTTAATTTTGTGTGCATTTTTTGTGCCCCCAGATGTGATCGTATCGGGATAGATCGTTCCTTGACCTAAAAGCCATTGATCGTCATTGAGCTTTAGCTTTTTGCTAACCATATCCTTTGTGTCCAAAAAAGTTTGTCCAATAATTTCTCTTTTTCGCTCTGGTTCGTAGATATTTTTCAGGCGTTTATAAAAAAGTGTGCTCGCATCAACTGTTTCCAGATTTCTAAATCCGGCCTCTCGAAAGCCTTTTTTTATTTCCTCCGATTCTTTGAGGCGCATAAATCCGGTGTCGATATAAAGGCCCTTAACTTTCTCTTCTCCTAATGCCTTGGTGAGGAGTGCGAAGGCTACGCCCGAATCAACTCCACCGCTCACTAGAATGAAAACTTTTTTGTTTCCGACTTGCTTTTGCATTTTCTTTATTAAATTTTCCAAGACATTTTCAACGTGCCAGTTTTTTTTGGCTTTGCAGATATTTAGAACAAAGTTACGGATCATATCGAATCCGAATTGCGAATGGATAACCTCAGGATGAAATTGAAAACCATATATCTTTTTTGCATCGTTAGCCATAGCAGCCACTTGGCAAATATCAGTTGAAGCGAGTGTGTTAAAATCCTTTGGCAATTTGGTTACTGAATCGCGGTGGCTCATCCAAATTGTAGATTTTTTCTTTATGCCCTTAAAAATTTCAGTAGCATTGTTTATATTCAATTTGGTTTGTCCGAATTCGCCTTGTGCTCCAGCTTCAACTTTCCCGCCCAGCATGTGAGCGAGGAGCTGATGGCCATAGCAGAGTCCCAATATTGGCACTCCCAAGTTTAGAATATTTTTATCAATCGTGAGTGCTTTTTTATCATAAACCGATTGTGGCCCACCAGAGATAATTATCCCAGAAGCGCTCCCGAGTTCTTTGGCCGAAATATCATCAGGATAAATCTTTGCCGAAACGCCCATGTCTCTCACGCTTCTCGCAATGAGATGCATATACTGCGAACCAAAATCCAAAATAGCAATATGGTCTTTCATATTTTTGAAATTTTTAAAGCCAGGAGTTGAGCTCCTGGGGCTCCAGGAGCTCAACTCCTGGTAGCTAGATGTTTTTTAACATTGAGCGTTGATTATTTAGCCAAGATAAGTTATAATCCTAATATTATTATTAAATTCAACTTTATGCAAGAAGCGTTGACGTATGACGATGTTTTGTTAATTCCAAAATATTCAGAGATATTGCCATCTGAAACGAAACTGGAAAGTGTTTTTTCTCGAAACATTCCGCTAAAGACTCCGATTGTCAGTTCACCGATGGATACGGTTACTGAACATAAAATGGCAATTGCGATGGCGTTGCAAGGAGGGATTGGTATTATTCACAAAAATTTATCCATTTCTGAGCAGGCGGAAGAGGTGCGGTTGGTGAAGCGTTATCAGAATGGTTTCGTGGTGGATCCTATCACGCTTTCTCTCGAAGATAGTGTGGACGAAGTGTATCGCATCAGAGAAGAAAAAGGCTATAAAAAAATTCCCGTAGTGGACGCCAAAGGAAAACTTTTGGGAATTGTGACCGAGCTTTATTATTTTTGGCCACAAGATAAGGGGAAAAAAGTTAAGGATATTATGAAGCCAGTCAGTGAATTGGTGACTGTCCTTGAAGGATCGAATTTGAGTCAAGCGAACGATGTGATTCGGAAAGAAAAATTGGTTGTGCTTTGCGTGGTCAATAAGAATGGAATTTTGAAATCAATTGTAACAAGAAAGGATTTAGAAAAAAATGAGTCTTTCCCTTTTTCTAATAAGGATGCCAAAAAAAGGTTGTATGTTGGAGCGGCTGTGGGAGTTGGGTCAGATTTATTAGAGCGCGCGGAAGCCTTAGTTGTGGCCGGCGCTGATGTTCTGGTAGTGGACACGGCGCATGGACATTCAAAAGGGGTGATTGAAGCAGTGAAGAAATTAAAGAAAAATAAAGCTACTGCCAACATAGATGTTGTAGCGGGAAATGTGGCAACCGCTCAAGCTGTGCGAGATCTTATACGCGCAGGGGTGGATGGGGTGAAGATTGGTATTGGACCAGGCTCTATTTGTACGACGCGAGTTGTGGCTGGCATCGGTGTTCCTCAAGTCACGGCAATCCTGGAAGCAATCAAGGGGCGTGGAAAAAATCGCAACATTCCGATTATTGCTGACGGGGGAATAAAATATTCTGGGGACATTACCAAAGCATTAGCACTTGGTGCGAGTTCGGTGATGCTCGGAGGGCTTCTGGCTGGAGCGGAAGAATCGCCAGGGCAGACAGAATTTGCCGATGGACTTATGTATAAAACATATCGTGGAATGGGATCGCTTGGCGCAATGCTCCGTGGCTCGAAAGATCGTTATGGGCAGGGGAATGTGAAGGAGGTAGGAAAATTTGTGCCAGAAGGAATTGAAGGACGGACGATCTATCGCGGACCGGTAGAAAAAATTATCTATCAATTGACCGGAGGTTTGCGTTCCGGTATGGGGTATCTTGGCGCTAAAACAATCTTGGAGCTCGCCAGGAAAGCGGAGTTTGTAAAAATTACAAGCGCAGGATTTAAGGAAAGCCATCCGCACACCGTCACTATAACCAAAGAAGCGCCAAATTATTTTAAGGGGTAATTAATTTTTGACTTGCGATAAGCTAGAAAAAGAGTGGATTTTTCCACTCTTTTATTTTATTTCAATGCACTTGGTATCATCTTTTTTACAAGAAGAATTGATTATGTTTAATTCTTCAACATTGTTAAATTCGGCAAATGGTTTTTTCTTAGCAGAGAAGGTAATATTTTCCAGATTGATAGATTTAACATTTCCAATTTCTAGGCCTTTTTTTGATGATCCTGTGATATTGGATAGGGCAATATTTCCCATTGATCGTTTGGGTAGTCCATCGATTTTTATTAAATATTTAGGTTCAGTGCCCTGCGTCTTAACATTGGAGACGCTAATATTTTTGATGTCCGGTAGAGCAACGGTTGTTGGTTCGTTGGTTGAAGAGTCATAGGCCATATCAAATTGCAATGTAGCATTCTCAATATTATTCATTTGAAGATCTCTTGCCCAGATATTTTCTACATAACCCCCGCGACCAGGCATTGATTTGATGCGTACTCCCTGTCCCGAATCGGAAAAAGCACAATTTTGGATGTAGATGTTTTTGACTCCGCCGGACATTTCGCTGCCGATTGCGATGCCAGTGTGTCCCATCTTCATGCGAGAATTTTTGATGACAATATTTTCCGAAGGTCGATTTACTCGCCAGCCATCTTTGTCTAGACCTGATTTTATGGAAATGGAATCATCTCCAGTTTCCAGATCCACATTGTCCACTAGTACATATTTTGATGAATCAATGACAATGCCATCGGTATTGTGTCCAGTCGTGATTATTTGGATACCACGAATTAAAACATTTTCACTGTAAAGCGGATGGATTGACCACATCGGACTATTTTTGAGTGTAAAGTCGAACAAATGAACATTTCTGCAATTAACAAATTCCACAAAAAAAGGCCTAAGGGCATCGCCTTTTTTGGCAAAAATTCTTTCTGCTGTTGGCACGTTTTCGTCTGCCATTTTGTATAGTCTTTGAGCATCACCCTTTTGGATAGCTTTCCATTCGAGCCAGTCCTCTCCTTGTCCGTCTAGTGTGCCTTTGCCGCTGATAGAAATATTTTCACAATTATTCGCATAGATAAAGGGAGAATAATTCATTAGTTCAATACCTTCAAAGCGCGTGAAAACAACCGGAAGATAATCCTCAGGCTTTTTGCTGAAAAGAATCGTGGCATCCTTTTCCAGATAAAGGTTGATATTGCTCTTGAGGTGGATTGCTCCAGTGAGCCATGTTCCATTGGGGACGACGACTGATCCGCCGCCGGAATTTGCACACTCAGTAATTGCAGCTTCAAAGGCCGTGGTATTGAGCGTTTTTCCATCATTCTTAGCGCCGAAGTTTTCAATATTACATTTTTTTTCGGGAAATTTCAGTTCAGGAAAGGCTGGCATTTCAAATGGTGGATCTTGAGGAAAGGCGCTAGATATTGGGTGAAAACGGGAATAAATTTTTTGTCCCAAAAGAGTTCCCAGGAAGATACCAAGGGCAACTATCAATATGGAGGCAGAAAAAATCATTTTTTTCATAGAGTGCGTGCGCTAAGATTGGCCAAACTTTTTAGTCTATAGCTTAGTATACATCAATTAGGGGTAAAGATGAAATTGTTCGGCAACGCTCCAGTGGACTATTGGAAATAAATAATATATGATGCAAATAGTGTTATTGAGTTTTAGCTGAGTGAGTTTTTGTATATATGGCGAAAATGAATGATAAAATTTACGTAGTTTTGCTCTTGTTAGTGGCCTTTTTTATCTATCTCGCTTTTGGGCTCCATCATTTGTCCAAGTTTGAAACGGCAGATGAGCGTTATTGGATGTATGAAGATCCGGAAAATGGACGTATTCATGCTTATTGGAATGCTCTTCGCAAAGGGAATTTGGAGGGAACGCATATCAATGATAAGCCGGGTGTGTCGTTGGCTTACATTTCGGGAAGCGCGCTTTTTTTTAAAGCTAGGCCAGCGGACGGTCTTTTTACTGAAAATACATTTGAACGTAGCTATGATCCCTCGGAGGTTGAGTGGGTACATTTCTTATTTCGTTTCCCACTATTACTCTTCAATGGACTTTTCTGCTTTTTGCTTTTTTGGCTTATCTGGAAGTTTACGGAGAATCGTTGGATTGCTCTCTGGGCGGCTATTTTTATCTTGCTTTCACCGATTCTTCTGGGAATATCACAGATTGTCAATCCTGATTCACTGCTATGGTCATTTTCTGCCGGATCAATATTTTCATTTTTCAGCTTTCTAAAGACGAGGGAAAAGAAATTTATTTTTCTTGCCGCACTATTTCTCGGTTTTTCATTGCTCAGTAAATATAGTGCGGTGATTCTTATCCCATTTCTTTTGGCGGTGGTTATTTTCGAATTTTTTTTCAAGAGGTCTAGGGATGAAATTGTGACCCAGCGTGAAATTAGCCGTACAGTTCTAGCATATCTCATGACGGTGGTTGGAGCCTTCGCGGTGTTTTCTCTTTTTCTTCCGGCGGTGTTTGTCCGTCCCATCTTGCTTTATGATGCCTTTTTGGATTTGAATGGATTTCAGTATGTTTTTGTGGTTATTGGAGGAGTGGTTTTTTTGCTTTTGCTTGACGCCTTGGCTTTTAAAAGCAAACTATTGCTCGGAGTTGCCGACAGAGTGAAAAGCATCACCAATATTGTACCCAAAGTATTTGCTACTGTTTTTTTTATATTTTTTGCATTTATTTTTTTTACTTGGATGCCTGACACTCAATACGGAGAGGACTTTATGAAAAATATTTCCTTTGATCTGGAAAAGTCGTCAACATTTACTCAAAAATCACTTCCGGTGAGAATTGTCTTAGAGATGATGCCGTTGATTTTTTCGCTCACCCCGTTAACATTTTTTTCACTACTTTTTATTTTAGGGAAATCAAGTCTGAAAAGCACGACTCACGTAAGAATAGTTTTTTCGGTGCTATTTTTTCTAGTCGCTTTCTATTCGGCAGTGCTTGCGCAAAACTTGCTTGTTACAATCCGTTATAATATCATGCTTTATCCTTTCGTGCTGCTTTTGGCAAGTATCGGGCTTTGGGAATTTTTTTCTTGGAAGTGGCTAAGAAAAATCAGTAAAAAAATGGTCACAGTTGGAATTTTGATTATCAGTTTTTGGAGTCTGTGGTCGACTAAGCCATACTATTTCAATTATACCAGCGATTTACTTCCTAAGAGTCGGATTATTACAGATGCCTGGGGTTATGGTGGTTATGAGGCGGCAGAATATCTTAATGCACTGCCTAATGCCAAAAATTTGCTCATCTGGACTGACTATAATGGATATTGTCCATTTCTGGTAGGAAGGTGTGTTATGGGTAAAAGCAATGGAAGGTTTAAGCTGAAAGAGGGTGATACAATTCCTGATTATTTTGTGAAAACTCGTCGCGGAGCAATCATGTATCGCGGTATGTGGGATACAATTAATGCTAAATATTTATATGAAAAAAAGGATCCTGCTTGGGAGTTGGTGATAAACGGCAGGACCAAGAATTATGTCAGAATTTTTAAGTATGTGCCAGGGAATAGCAAATGATACGAAAAATAGTGGACTTGAGAGAAAAGTTGATTATAAGTCAATTGTATTGCTTTTTGTCTTGATACTGACACTTTATTTTTCTTTTGGTTTCTATCATCTGACTAAATTTGACACGGCGGATGAACATTTCTGGGTTGATCAAGATCGCATCTCGGAGTATTGGCAAGCAATGGGGGAGGGGACTTGGAAGAAAACAAGAATTAATGATAAGCCGGGCATAACGCTTGCTTACATTTCCGGAATCGGACTGCTTTTTGACAGAAATCATGGCGAGCAGATTAGAGAAAAAGACGATACTTTTACGAGATATGATTCCCGGAAATTTGAGCGGATAAATTTTTGCTATCGTTTTCCGCTCCTGATTTTTAATGGACTTTTTTCGCTTTTTTTCTTTTGGATAATAAGAAAGTTGACAGAGAATATTTGGATTGGTCTTTGGTCTGCAACCCTCATATTGCTCTCTCCTGTGCTCCTGGGAGTTTCTCAAATCGTTAATCCCGATGCTCTTTCTTGGGTTTTTTGTAGTGCGACCATTTTTGCTTTTTTATTATTTTTGAAAGACGGGTCAAGAAAAATTGCCATACTTACCGCCGTACTATTAGGTTTGGCATTGGCAACAAAATACATTGCGCTTATTTTAGTATATTTTTTATTTTTTATTTTTATCGTGCATCTTTTGTTCTACGCCAAAACAAAAAAAGAGAAGGTCAAGACACTTTATCGTGAAAGCTTGAAAGTTGCTAGCGCTTATTTGGCAATTGTTATCGGAGGGTTTTTTGTGTTCTCTTTTTTGATGCCTGCTGTCTTTGTAAAGAGTAAATATCTTTTTGATGATGTGATTAATTTTGATCACAAGGGATTTATTTTTTGGATTACGCTTTGCGTTGATGTTCTGATTATCGCTGACGCATTTTTTTGGAAAAGTAGAATGGTTTTATTTTCTTTGGAGTGTCTTATGCGTTATGGTCGGATGATTTTCAAGAGCATTGTTGTTATTGTCTTTGGCCTTTGTCTTTTCACACTCGCGAATTGGACACTGGGGGTTAATTTTTTCAATCTCGATTCCGTTCCTTTCGATTCTCGCCAAAGCGATTTCTTTATTAGTCTTCCATTTTGGAAAAAAATGATTCTGCAGGTGCGTCCGCTAGTTTTTTCACTGACACCGCTTGTGCTCGGAGCACTGTTTTTTGTTTGGCTGAAAAGTATTCTCAAAAAAACCAAATATGATTTCTATATCTATATATTATCCGCTTTTATTCTATTTTATTGGTCAACCGTTACAATGCAAGGGCTGCTTGTGAATGTTCGTTACGGAATTATTTTGCAGCCACTAGCTATTTTCATGGCAGCATTGGGAATCTGGGAGCTGACGCAACGTGGAATATTCGCAAAAATAAACAAGATTCTCATTTCGCTTATTATTATTGCGCTCAGTGTAGTGAGTCTTTGGATTGTGAAGCCATTTTATTTTAATTATGCGAATGCTTTGCTTCCTCGGGAAAATCTAATTGCCGGTGCGTGGGGGTATGGGGGACACGAGGCAGGTCAGGTTATAAATTCTTTGGCGAGTGAGAAGGAAATTTTTGTTATTGCGGATTACCCAGGGGTATGCCCCTTCGTTAACGGTAAATGCGTGGATATCAGTAATGACAATAAGAAGAGAGTGATAGAAGTGTTAAATCAAAATCGTGACGACGTATATTTTGTCCTAACGCGACGCGGGCAGGTCCGTTGGGGCTATATCGGACAATTTATTGCGGCAAAGAAAAAGCCCCCGCTTTGGGAACTGAATATTGATAATCGTCCGGGAAATTTTATACAAGTGTATAAACAGGAATAATCCTAGAAGAGTCTAATATTTTTCGATTTCAATTTTTTCGTTTCGATAGAAGCTCTGACCACTGAATTTCTTTCTGTGCATAGTCATACGCATAAAGTAATCAATAAAAAGATTGAGACTGCGCAAAAAAACTAAACGGTCAAAAATTTTAGCAATGCGAAAAAACACAGTCCAAAAAGTAAGAGTGAAGATTTTTGGCGGGATATAGGGCGTGATGAATGTATCCCAGATGAGTGGGCGCATTTTCTTTTTATAGGTTTTTTTGAGATTTTTTCGGTTATGAGAAAGCGCAAGACCAGCAATTTTTCCACTGCACATCGCATAATATATTCCTTCTCCGGTGAGAATTTTCACAAGGCCCATTGCGTCGCCACAGAGCAAAATATCATCAGTACAATACGTCTTAACGACTTTCAATGGCAATGCTCCGCCAAAAGTTTTTTTGATTTCGTGATGCACTGGTAATATTTTTTTTTCAATCGTCCAGCTCAGGAGAGAGTCGAGGTAATATTGCAAAGCGTGTTTGGGCTTTCTTACGATTCCAACTCCGACTTGATAGCCATTGGCCGTCGGGAATATCCAGCCGTAACCAATTTCTTTCAGGTATCCCGCAATCACGTGAACGTGGAGATCCTTTTTTTCGCAAACAATGTCACATTCCAAGCAATAGCCGATTTGGTGTCTTTTTGGCGGGAGGTTGCCAAGAAATTTTGAAACCTTACTATGCATTCCGTCTGCCCCGATAAGATAGGTGGCAAAAAGACTAGTTTGTCCATCAGATATGACATATCCACTCTTTCCTTCAAAGGTAGTTTTTTCGATTTTTTGCAGATCAAATTTCAAAAAAGTGATATTTTCTTTTTTCAGTGCCTCTTCCAAGAGTAAGCTATCAAACTCATAGCGACTAATTTGATCAAAAAGATGTTTGAAACGGCGGTTTGCGATATACTCACAATCCCAATAAATTTTAATCGCTTCACAAGAAAATGTGTTTAACTTATCTTTGATTTTGGCATAATTTTGAAGTTCCAAATGCCAATCGCGACTGCTCATAAGACCACCACCGCAAGCCTTGTGTCTGGGAAAGTCTGCCTTATCAACAAGCAAAACCTTAAGGCCGGAAGTGTAATAAGCAGCTGTGCTTCCCGCTGGTCCTGCGCCGACAATTATAACGTCATATTTTTCCATAAATGTTTGAGAGTGACTTGTGTCTGAGTTATCTATCAATTTGTTTCATAGGGAAATTCTTTTGCCAGTTCTCCGGAATAGTAAAACTCATAGGCAAGTGAGCCGAAGCTATATTCTTTTTCTCCAACTTTGATGTGTGATCCGCCCACTTTTGGATTAGGGTTTGGTTTGGATTGGGGAAAACCAACGTTGAAAAGAGTGCCTACTATTTCTGGTCGGTATTGGATTTCATGTCCGGCCTTTTTCCATTGGTTCATGAATTGTTTGAGATAGAGGGCGCCATAGAGATAGGAATAATAATGATCTTTTTCGGAGGCGAGACGATCATAGCGTTCTTGGCTGACATTGCTTGTTTTGAAATCTAGAATATTTTCAAAATCTTTTCCTAGGTAATAATCGCAATTTGGATCCTTTAGGTGGTTTTCAATCGTAATGGCTGTTTGCTCTTTGATGCCCATAACTCCCAGAGAAATCTTATTGGCGCTACAGAGAATTTTGAGTGGTTCAAAAAACTTTTTGAAGACTTCTCTTTCTGAATTGAAAAGGCGTAGTTGTTCGACAATCATCCCAGAGACAATTAGTCTCGATTCAACACCCGTTAATTGACTGGCTTGATCGATAAGGGGTTTGTCTTTTATAGTAGCTTCTTTGATGGCTTGCCATTCTGGCGTATTGACCCAATAGAAAGCATTATTGCTTTCGGCAGTATTGAATTTTTGCTCAAGGCTAGGAAAGTCTACTCCTAGAACTAAGCTGTTATTGTTAGCGCAATTAGCGAATTGGTTTTTTAGTGGACTATTCTCGTCTAGCCCTAACTCCAAGGCAGTTAGTGTTTTTGAAACAATTTGATCAGATTTTGAATCTTGCGCTATCTCGATAATGCGTCTTGAGTTTACGGGAAAATATTCGCCAACCGCTTGGATTTTGCAGTAATTATTTGTGCGAACTACCTTTATTCCTTGCAAGCGTTTTATTTCCTGCTCAATCGTGGAAACCGTTAAGTCTCCGGGTATTTGGGGTTGTGGTGTTGTATTGCTTGCTACCTTAATCTTTTGCGCATTGGCGGAGAAATGGGAATTTTTGCTGTCAATTTCTCCTGAGACATTCGTGAGGCCCAAGCGGATAGCAAAGAAACCAGCGATTAAAACAAAACCTGAAAGGGCGAATGCGTATATGAGAACATTGAATATTTTTTTGAGTAATATCATTTTTTTGTGTCTTTTTTGTCTTTCGTTAACTATAGTTTAAAGAATGAAAAGGCTTTGGTCAAGCAAGAAATGGCAACAAAAAACACCCCGTTTTTATGGAGCGTTTTTTGTTTATTTCCCCTTCTCCATTAGGGAGAAGGTGGCTGAAGGCCGGATGAGGGAAAGGGCCTAATATTAGGCAAAAACTAAATTAGTATAGATTGTTTCTGATTCATAACCCTTGCCCTCACCTGTCACGTGCTCGTGACATCCTCTCCCGGAGGGCGAGGAGGCTTTTTGATTATGATACAAAGGTTAATGCAATGCCAGTTTTATCTGCGCGACCCGTGCGACCGATGCGGTGGATATAATCTTCATATGTAGCAGGTACATCAAAGTTGATTACGTGACTTACATTTGGAATATCGAGGCCTCTGGCAGCGATGTCAGTGGCCACAAGAATTTCAACCCGGTCTTCCTTAAACATCTGGAGTGCCTGTTGGCGCTTACCATGGGATTTATTGCCATGGATTGATTCGGCCTTGAAGCCACGACTGAAAAGAATTTTGGATAGTCTTTCGGTGCTACTCTTGGTCCTGGCAAAAATGAGCACTTTTTGAAAAGCGGCTTCTTTGAGTAGGTTATGTAGAATTTCAATTTTATCTTCACCTTGCTTCACTCGCACAACATCTTGATCGATCTGGGCTGGTGTCGCTTGGCTTCTGATAGAGATTCTTATTGGATCGACAAGAAAATCTTTGATCAAATGCTCAATGGCGGGTGGCAATGTAGCAGAGAAAAACAAAGTTTGTTTTTTCTGAGTTAGAAATGACAGCAAAAATTTGATGTCGTTAATGAATCCCATGTCGAGCATTTGGTCGGCCTCATCAAGCACAACATTGGAAAAACGAGAAAGGTCGAGCTTTCTTTGTTGCACGAGATCCTTCAAGCGTCCGGGTGTGCCAACAACTAAATTGGGACGGGAGCGCAATTGCGAAACTTGGCGGTGCATATTCGCTCCACCGATAATGACGACTGAAAAAAGATTAAGGCCTCTAGTGAGAGCAATATATTCTTCTTGAATTTGCGTTGCCAACTCACGAGTAGGTACGACAACCAAAAGTTTCTCATCGCGATTGCTGAGCATTTTATTAATCATTGGAATGAGAAAGGCGGCCGTTTTGCCTGTGCCGGTATTCGCCAGACCAATCAGATCTTTGCCCTCGAGAATGTGGGGGATAGTCTTGTCTTGGATAGCGGTTGGGAACTCATAACCACGTTGAGCAATTATTTGCTTTAAGCGGTTATTGATTTTCATTTCGGCAAACGGCGTTTCGGGGACATAGGCTTCTGCCGGAATGTCAGTGACTGGAGCGGCTTTGTTGATGAACTTGTCAATACTAATGAAGCTTCCACGGAAGCCTCTTTGTCCGCCACGACTTGGGCCGGAATTACTACGTCCAGCTGGACGAGAAAAATTTCTGCGCGAAGAACTAGAAGTCCCGCGACTTGAGCGATTTTGATACATGTTTTTTGGAGAGACTTTCAAAAAAGAAAGGCTCTAAACATAAAAATTAAATGTTTTATGTTTAGATACCTCTGCAAGCAGTCACATACGAAAGTATTAACATAAAAGTCAATTGTAGCACTGATTAGAGGGTTTGTCAAGTACGCCGGTGAGTCAGGCCTGCTAATGCGCATAATCACCAAGCTTAATTCCAAAAGCATTACCCCAAACGTCAACATTGATCCATTGATCTCCAATTTTCACTTGCAAATATTGGTGTGGGGAGATATGCCACACAAAGGTCCATCTTAAGCGAATGTCAGAATCTTGGAAAAAACCGCTACCAATAAGGAGTATTCTTGCTACATAGTTGATGTTGGTACAATGCAAGTAGCCGGTTCTATTCCAAAGCCAAAAAATATCTTTTTTGAATAATTGAAATAATTTCGTGTAAGTTTTCAGTCGCTCGCCGTGATATTTCGCAGTTAAGATCGCATGGACTTTTTCTAAACATTCTTTTTGGTCACGCGATTTTTTCAATTCCAAAATGACTTTTTGCATTTCATCTGGCAAAGCGTCGGGCAGGGGTGTTTTTGAAAATAAGTCGACGGGCATAGAATATATTATTTGCGTATTTAAATTTGAGTTGTCATCCTGAGCGAAGTCCGTACTCGGACGAAGTCGAAGGATCTGCCATTCATTACCTCAAGTTTTCTATGGTATAGTAAGGCTTACGATAACCCATAGCAGATTCTTCGACTCCGTTGCGCTGCGCTCAGAATGACACATAGAGGGATAGGTCTTTGTTTGTGTTGTTATTACAACTCCCCATCCCACTCCTTATGAAATTCCAAAAGAAATTGTTCCATACATTCATGCCGGTGCTGGGCAAGTGATTTACCTGTTTCTGTATTCATTAGGTCTTTGAGTAAAAGCAGTTTTTCGTGAAAATGATTAATACTAGTCTTGCTAAATCTTTTACCAAACTCCTCTTTGTTATGTATTATTTCCGGATCGTGCATGGGAAATTCTTTATATCCGCCATAGGTAAAGCATCGTCCTATGCCAATCGCGCCGATTGCATCAAGCTTGTCAGCATCTTGGATGATTTTTCCTTCGATCGTTTCCATATTTGAATTGTCAGATATACCCTTGAAAGAAATATTTTCCAGTATATGTTTAACCGCTAAAATAATTTTTTCGTTTACGTTTTGCTTTTTCAGAAAATCTGCTGCAATTTTCGCTCCTACGGTTGAATCGCCGGAATTATTTTTCCAATCCGAAATGTCATGTAGCAATGCGCCCAGCTCTACAACAAATAAATCGACATTTTCTGTTTGGGCGATATGCTTGGACAGTTGCCAAATACGATAGATGTGCCACCAATCATGACTGGCGTCGGTATCAGATAGGGTAGCTTTCACAAAATCAACAGTTTTTTGGATAATCGCTTCTTGATTCTTGTCCATAGTGGTTGAAAGTGATTAGTTTTATGCTTGTATTATACAGCCATTTGACAAAAAATCAAAAATAATATATCCTGCATATATTACAAAAAAGCCCCAAAGGGCTTTTAAAAAAGCTTAAAAAATCGTTATGAACAAAATTGTCCAATTTTTAAAAGAAGCTAGATCGGAACTGCAGAAAGTTAATTGGCCCACCAAAAAACAAACCATTAACTATACTTTGACAGTTATTGGGATTAGTCTGGTTTTGTCGTTTTTCTTAGGTGGACTTGATTTTATTTTTGAGTATCTCCTGAAAACATTTATTTTAAAATAGATAATATTTAATTAGTTTTAGTTTTCAAAAACAATGGCAAAACAATCACAACATCACGGAAGATCTTGGTATGTGCTACATACTTATTCCGGATATGAGGACAATGTATCCCGTAATTTGAAGCAAAGAATCGAATCGATGGATATGCAAGAATTTATCTTCGATGTGATGGTACCGATCGAAAAAAAGATTAAAATCAAAGCGGGAAAGCGCACTGTGATTGAGGAGCGGATTTATCCAGGCTATGTGCTAGTTGATATGATCGTGACTGACGCTTCATGGTATGTTGTGAGAAATACTCCCAACGTGACAGGCTTTATCGGTCTTGGCACAACCCCAACACCAGTTGACCCAAAAGAAATTGAAATGCTCAAAAAGCGCATGGGAGTGGATGAGCCTAAGTATAAGATTGATGTGAAAGTGGGAGATATGGTCAAGATTAATGACGGACCGTTTAAGGAGTTTGATGGAAAGGTCAATGAAGTGGATGAAGAGAAGGGACGAGTGAAGGTGTTGGTGTCTATTTTTGGACGGGAAACACCGGTAGAGCTCGACTTTTTGCAGATACATAAATTATAATCACATAACATATAACATAAAACATGTAACAAGTAATTCAATCGTTTAGCGCTTCTGGCGAAATACTCGATTGTTAAATGTTAAATGTTTCATGTTTCATGATAAAATATGGCTAAAAAGATTAAGACAGTTGTTAAGTTGCAAATTCAAGCGGGAAAAGCGAATCCAGCGCCTCCAGTCGGACCAGCCTTGGGTCAACACGGAATTAATATTGGTGATTTTTGCGCTAAGTTTAATGACGCAACGAAGGATAAGATGGGGGATATCATTCCGGCCGAAATTACGATTTATGAAGATCGCAGTTTTGACTTTGTTTTGAAAACGCCTCCGGCATCTGATTTGCTCAGGAAAGCGGCGGGTGTTGAGAAGGGTGCAGGAAATCCCCTAAAGGATAAAGTAGGAAAAATTACTGCCGCCAAATTGCGAGAGATTGCTGAAAAGAAGATGAGTGATCTAAATGCCAATGACGTGGAAGCGGCAGAAAAAATTATCGCCGGAACTGCAAGAAGCATGGGCGTTAAGATCGAAGGTTAATATTTTGCACATTAAATAATAGGAGGTTTGCGACATGACAAGACTCGAGCTTGTGGAACAGGAAGTTTCAGGCAAATTTGCGATGAGCGTGGGGCTTGCAATCATTATGCAAGTTTGGGCTGTCATAATGATTGTTGGTGCCGAGGAGGCAGTCTTGAAGATAGTATTTCTCTTTCCATTGCTTCTTCCCATCTTGGTTATTCATATATGCGGAGAAATATATCGCTTGATATTTGAAAGGTTTCCGGGTTGGTGGAATATTACCCCCAGAAAAGACAAAGAAGGGTAGCGGAAACAATGGGTGAAAGTCAGAAAAGCTTTCACCCAAAACTATAAAATCATTTTTTTAATTTATTAATATTTAATCAGTGGGAGATCGAAAGGTCGCTTGAACCACAAAAATATATGACACACGGAAAAAAGTATCGCGCAGTAGCTGAAAAACTAGATAGAGAAAAGAGCTATTCTTTGGAAGAGGCCTTGCAACTTGTGCGAGATAATAAAATCGCCAAATTTGATGAGTCAGTTGAAGTGCACATCAAAACCGGAATTGATCCGAAAAAAACTGATCAACAGATCCGCTCAGCTGTTTCTTTGCCACATGGCACAGGTAAGAATAAGCGCGTAGCGGTAATCACTTCAACTAGTCTCGAAGATGCTAAAAAAGCGGGAGCAGAAATTGTTGGTGGTGAGGAATTGATCGAAAGGATCAAAAGTGGCAAGATTTTTTCTGAAGATGGAGGATTTGATGTTCTCGTGGCGACCCCTGAGATGATGCCAAAGCTGGCTGTTGTGGCAAAAATCTTGGGACCCAAAGGGCTTATGCCAAATCCAAAAACTGAAACAGTAACGACTAAAATCAAAGAAACTGTGGACGCCTTGAAAAAAGGTCGCGCAGCGTATAAAACCGATAATTCTGGCAACATTCATCAGGTAGTAGGAAAGCTATCTTTTACTGATGAAAAACTTTTGGAAAATATTAAAGCCTTTTTGGAAAGTGTAGAAAAGGTTAAGCCTGCTAGTCTTAAGGGAAAGCTGGTGAGAACCGTTTCTCTTTGTTCGACAATGGGCGTTGGTTTCAAAATTACAGTCTAGTTTGTTTTTGATAAAAATCTTCCAGTTGTATTGGCTGGAAGATTTTGTTTTTTTGGATAAGTATTAAATAAAAAGTAGTATGAAAAGAAAAATAATCATTGGACTTATTGGCGAGAAAGGGGCAGGGAAAGGAACTGTATCAGACTATTTGTTGGAAAAATATGGCGCAGTGCATTTTGGTACTTCCAAGATTTTGCGTCGAACCTTAGAGGACCTGCATCTTCCTGTGACACGAGATAATCTGATTAAATTGGCGCTTGTGCTTAAGGAAGGTTATGGTCCATCCGTAATCATTGATTCATTGATCCAAGACATGGAAAAGAGTGAGTCTGATATAATTATTGCTGACGGAATCAGGATGCATGGCGATGTTGAGCCATTTCAAAAAAAATATCAAGAAAATTTTTATCTTGTTTATGTGACAGCTGATTTGAAATTGCGCTACGACAGGACAAAGGCGCGTAAAGAGAAAGAGGGGGAAGAGAATGCAACCCTTGAGCAATTTCTCGAAGAAGAGGGGAAGTTAACCGAGATTTCGATCCATGAGATTGGTCGACGTGCGGATTTTAAGATGAATAACAACGGCACGGCGGAAGAATTGAAAAAGCAGACTGATGAAATGATGGAAAAACTTTTGAAATAAAAATCCTGAAATTATAGTAAAAAACCCCCACTAAATGAACGTTTAGTGGGTTTTTTAATGAAGAATTAGCTTTTATTTAAGCCGTATTATCCAATATATTTTGACATAAGCTATGTTTTGCGCTAGAGTGCAAGGTCAGAGTGGTTTTGCGGATATGATTAAAAAGACTTATTTTTTAGGGTTTCGTGCGTAAGTTTGAAAGCAAAAACACCCTCCTTAGTTTTTGTGAGTAAGTCAAATGTATTTTTCCAGGATAATTCCGAGAAAGATGCAAATCTTACGTGCGAAACTTTGAAAATTAAGTCCTAGACAATGATTTTTTCCACTTCCCCCAATATAGATTTTTCTATACTGGTTATTTTTTCTAACTCGGTGATTTCTAATTTGCCCAAGACGAAATCGCTGGTTTCCATTTGAACTTCTTTTTCATTTTCATCGGTTTCTTTCTTAACCCCGATTCGCAGGCGAGCGAATTTTTTTGTGCCTAGATTATCGATGATATTTTGAACGCCATTGTGGCCGGCTGATGATGATTCAGTCGCAAGTTTATATTTGCCACAGGAAATGTCGACATCATCATGGATAACTAGTAAGTTATCAACACTTATCTTATAAAAAGTCATGAGTTTTTTTACTGTTTCTCCAGACAGGTTCATGAAGTTTTGTGGTTTTGCGAGAATGATTTTTTCGCCAGCAATTTCTCCCTGAGAGATTTCGGCATTGAATTTTTTTTCTTCACTAAAATTTGGAAATGACCATTTGTCACGTAGTTTATTGAGAAAAATAAAGCCGAGATTATGTCTTGTTAGTTCGTATTTTTGGCCAGGATTACCGAGCCCAATGACTAATTTCATATGATTAGTTTGATTTATTTTGCATATTTAAATAATCTTGATCATCTTGTGCTTTTTTGAGATCTTCGATTGTGTCTTCTGGCATGTTGTATTTTCCAATCGAATCTTTTCCGATGACCAGGACAATATCTGGCGCAGCTTTGTCGGTTATTTTTTTAAATTTATCAGGCAATGCGTAGTAAACGTTGGCGGGGAGGCGAGTTGCAATTTCATCAAGGGTGAATGGTTTCGTACCGGAATTTGAGTCATAGACATTTGTGATGTCTTCCAAGTCCTTATTACTTGGATCTGGGACAATTATTACATTTTTATAGACCAGATTTTCGTTGAGTAATTTTTTTATCTTTGTGATAACATCATTATCTCCGCTTTTATTGATAAGTGCAACAGTGGCATTTTCTTTGGTTATTTCTTCGCGTCGCCTTTTGAGCTTATTTAGATCAAAAATATTTTGAGCTAAATCGTGTATTTCACTGAAATTTCCAACCCTTGGGATGAGGATGAAAGTCCGTGTTTCCCCATAAAAAACATGGGAAACTTTGAGTAGGCTATCCTTGTTCCAAGCATCAACATTGGCATTGACGATATTGTTTGTATCTAATTTTTTGCTTAATTCGAAAAAACTTTCCAGTTCGCGCGAGGTTAGGTCGGTTCTGACATTTTCCCCTAGAGCAGTAAAAAGCTTGTTTACTGAAAAAATGTCAAATAGGGTTTTTGTGGAAAATAATTTATTTTTTGTTGACTGAAGTATCTGTTGCTGTCTCTTGGCTCTACCAAAGTCTCCCTCTGGGTCGTCATGACGTTCTCTCGCATATTTGAGCGCAGTATCCCCGTCCAGATGCTGAAAGCCCTTTTTGAGATCAAAAGTTTCATAGCTGTAGTTTGGTCCAGGGTATCGCGCGTCATAAATGTCTCGTTCATTGGCGACGTTAACGCCTCCCAAGGCGTCGATTATTTGCCTAAAGCCATCAAAATTAAGCACAGTATAGTAGTGGATATCGAGAGAGGTGACATTTTTAATGGTTTTTAACAATGGTTCAATTGCCTTTTCTTCCTCATTAGTACTATTGAGGCCGGATTGATAGATGGCGTTTATTTTTGTTTGCCAGCCTGAATCGGGGACAGTGACATATAAATCCCTAGGGAGCGAGAGGAGCGCGACCTGGTTAGTCTTAAGATTGATGTTGGCAATCATAATTGTATCAGTCAGGTTTTGTCCTGGTTTGCCTTTTCCCGCTACGCCCAACAAGAGAATATTAATTCTTTCACCGTCAGTATTTTTTAATTCTGAGGAGCTATTTTTGGCTAACTGAGCCACTGAACTGATTGTGTCGAGGAGATTTTCTGGTTTTTGATAAATGTTAACTTTATTGGTAAGCGAGTTTAATCTATGCAAAAAATAGGCTCCATAGCCAATTGCACCAAGAAGGGTGAGAATGATTAACCAAAGAATCAGTTTTACCAGTATTTTTTTTATTTGCATTAGTTGAGACCGATAATGAGTTTATTCAATCATAGCCCGATAATGACTTGTCGTCAAATTATGGCTTCATAGAAGGAAAAAATGGCCTTGCCAAATATATATATTTCTGCTATGCTTATAACTATTCGAGGTTTGGTCTAATTTATTTAACCATTTTTTTATGCAAGATAGGGAGCATGAAGTGACTAGCGAGGTTCTCCGTGAAAAGCAAATATCTTCTCAGGCGGGATATGTCGGAGTTGGCGGTTTTATCCTTGAAATCATAAAGATTATTTTTTTGGCTTTTGTGATTATTGTTCCGATTCGGGTTTTCTTGTTTCAGCCATTTTTTGTTCAGGGAGCCAGTATGGAGCCAAATTTTGAAGATGGGCAGTATCTTATTGTAAACGAATTTGGCTATAAAAAAACTACGGTTGCGCTAAGTGATATTAAATTTTTTTCAGTAGGAGCGTTCCGAGATATTACAAGGCAAAAAGTAGTGGTTTTCCGTTATCCGAAGGATCCCAATAAATTTTTCATCAAAAGAATTATCGGCCTGCCAGGAGAAAAAATTGAGGTGAAAGATGGTAGCTATAAAATTTTTAATAAAGAATTTCCCGATGGATTTTATCCAGACGAAAGCGCCTATCTGGCAAAAGGCGTGAAAACGACCGGAGATCACGTGACTATACTTAAGGATAATGAATATTTTGTGATGGGAGATAATCGGGCGTTTAGTTCAGATTCACGGGTTTGGGGACCTGTCGCTGACGATGATATTATTGGTGAGGTGCTTTTGCGCGCCTGGCCGCTTACTGAAATATCTGTCTTTTAATTTCGCATCTGTATTTTTTTAATTTAATTTTTATTTCTACTTCCTATGCCTAAAGCAAAAAAGATTGTTAGCAAAGAAAAGAATGTCTCAAAAAAAGTTGCTAAGAAAATAAAAATAGAAAAACAAAAAGATGAACCGTTGGTCTTGCAAAATTTGCGTGGCATGAAAGACGTTTTGCCTCAGGATCAGGCATATTGGGAGCAAGCCAGAAGAGTGGCAGAACGATTGGCCCGTGATTATGGATTTTCTCGGATTGATGTGCCTCTCTTGGAGTTTTCTAATTTATTCACAAGAAACATTGGAGGTGGAACGGATATTGTGGAGAAGGAAATGTATTCTTTCGTCACCCGGGGAGGCGATAAGGTTTCGCTTCGACCGGAAATGACTGCTGGGATTTGTCGCAGTTTCATCCAACATGGCATGCACACTTTGTCTCGCCCGGTAAAGCTTTTCTCAATCGGTCCGGTATATCGCTATGATCGACCACAGGAAGGACGATATCGCGAACATTATCAAGCTAATTTTGACGCATTTGGAGAGGATGACCCGATTTTGGATGCTCAAATGATTCAAATGGCTCACCGTTTGACTCATTGTCTCGGATTGAAATCAATTCAAATTCAGGTAAATTCTATTGGTTGTGGTGTTTGCAAAAAAGATTATAATAATTTGTTAGTAAGTTATCTGGAATCGAAAAAAACTAAGCTTTGTCAGGATTGCAAAAGAAGATTGGAGATCAACCCACTGCGCGTCTTGGATTGCAAGGAGGATAAGTGTTCTCAAGTTGCTGCGACAGCCCCTCAGGCAGTTGATCATCTCTGTGAGGATTGTCGGGTTCACTTCAAGACACTTTTGGAATATCTAGATGAACTTGATTTGCCATATACCATCAATCCTCGTTTAGTTCGTGGTCTGGACTATTATACGAAAACTGTTTTTGAAATCTGGTCAGGCTCTGAAGAAGGGAAAAAATATTCTCTTGGTGGTGGTGGGCGATATGATAAGTTGGTAAAGATTATGGGAGGTGAAGATACGCCAGCGATTGGTTTCGCGGTTGGCTTGGAGCGTGTGATTGCTGAAATGAAAAGAGTGCAGGCGAAGTCATATAAACCGATGAAACCACGTGTGTTTCTGGCACAGCTGGGAGGGCTTGCAAAAAAGAAGAGTTTGAGATTATTTTCAGAGCTGGAAAAGAACGGAATTCTCACAGCCGAAAGTTTTGGTCGCGGAAGCTTGAAATCTCAACTGAAAATTGCAAATCGTTTGGGTGTTGAGTTGACTCTAATTTTGGGTCAAAAAGAAACTTTGGACGGAACCGTGATTATTAAAAATATGACGACAGGTGTTCAGGAGACTGTTAGCATGGAAAAATTAGTAGATATAATCAAGAAAAAATTGAAAACTGACAATGTGGTTGTCTATCATAACCACGAACATGAAGATTCTACCGTTGAATAAAATATTTTAAAACAATAATAAACCCGCCTTCGCTACGCCGAAGCGTAGCTACGGCATGACGAAGAAAAATATGGATTGTATATTTTGTAAAATCATAAAAAAAGAACTACCCGCGGTTATTATTTATGAAGATGATGATGTCTTGGCTTTCAATGATGTTCGTCCGCTTGCGCCTGTGCATGTTCTGATTGTTCCCAAAAAGCACATTGAAAGTCTCAATGACATCACAGAAGAGGATTCTGTACTTATTGGCAAAATGGCTCTCGCAGCCAAGAAAATTGCTGTCGACTTTGACATTTCGCCAAAAGGGTATAAACTATTAACTCGGGTCGGAGAGTGGGGAGGGCAGGAGGCTCCGCATTTGCATATGCATCTTATTGGCGGGGTGAAGCTCTATGAGAATATTCGTCCTTGGGAAAATCAATAAATTAGACAATTTTTCTGTTTCGTAATTGGGGTAAATTTAGAAAGGAGGTTTTTATGATTGAAGTAAAAAGAAAAGAACGTGAGTCACCAGAGAGTCTCATTAGACGTTTCAGTCGTCGCATTCAGCAGAGCGGAGTTTTGATGCGTGCCAGAAAAGTACGTTTTCGCCAAGATGAAAAGAGTAAAAGCGAAATGCGCGCCGGTGCGATGTATAAAGTTAAAGTGCGCAAAGTTGTAAATAAGCTCAAAAAAATGGGCAAATTTGATGATCAAAATTTCAAAAACGTCAAAAAGAAATTGATCAAGTAATTTTTTATTTTAAAAATTTATGTTAAAACAAACAATACTTGATGATTTGAAATCAGCAATGAAAGCAGGGGATACGGCAAAGCGAGATACGTTGCGTATGCTTGATTCGATGGTGAAAAATGTTGAAATCGAAAAGCAAAAACGTGAAACTGGCCTCACCGACGAAGAGGTCTTGGAGGTGATTGGAAAAGCTGTAAAACAAAGACGAGACGCTTCTGCGCAATATCTTGCTGGAGGACGAGCGGATCTGGTAGAAAAGGAAAATCAAGAAATTGAAATATTGATGGCCTATATGCCAGCCCAACTTGACGAAGCAGTTGTGCGCGAAACTGTGAAAGCAGTCATCGCTCAGACTGGCGCGACTTCAATGTCTGACATTGGGCGTGTAATGGGACAAGCCATGGGGAAACTGAAAGGTCAGGCTGATGGAAATTTGGTCAAGAGGCTAGCAGAAGAAGAGCTGGGAAAATAGTATTTTTCACAATTTTCAACAAAAAAAGCTTTGCTTTCGCGAAGCTTTTTTTGCATTGACAAATCTTTTTTTCTGTGCTAGTCTCTAGGGCTAGTATGGATTAATAATTTAATATTAAAAGCCATGCAAAGTAAAATTATCGGTAAAAACTAGCAGCAACACCAAGATGCGAGCTTGGCGCTCAATTCTTGGATTGATTTTGACAATTATTCAGCTGATCGTAGCGGTTGTTTTTCTGATTCGGGCAGTTGTTTCGGACAGTGTTGTTCGGTGGATTGTGGATTTTTCTGGGCTGACTTTTTCCACCACGAACTACTATCAAGTCGATGCGCTGGATCTGAGTGCTAATGTCCGTTTCCTTGGATCCGTGCTTGTACTTTTGCTGTTTGGATTTGTGATGATCGTGTTTGTTCCCGGCTGGGTGAAAAAGAAAGAGCTGGAACCGGAAGAGATGGATGAGTTTGGATATTTTGAGGATTAATCCGAGGCGTTAATTTTTGAGTGTCAATATTCATGAAAGGAGGTGAGTAGTATGACAAAATTTAGGAAAGCCGTTGACCTGATGGTGGGAAAGCTTTCTAAGCTCATTGGCAAACAAGTGGTAATTTTACGCCGGCACGGATTTGCAGGTGTTATACATGTTACTATAGAAATTGTTGCTGACGAAAAATCGAATAAAGAAGGTTTTCCATCACCCTCATACCGCATGAAACACGTGGTATGAAATGATGCCAGGGGCTACGAACACGATATTATTTTGTGTAAACGGGCCTCTTTTTTTGAAAAATTTTACAGGAACTGGCTTGTAACCCGTTCCTGTGATAGAGTTGTGATTTGTGCCAAAGGAGAGAATCCCTGCCTGCCGGCAGGCAGGGAACTCTCATGGGATTACTCCCGCACGATTTTGATGTCTTTTGGTGCCAAAGGAGAGAATCGAACTCTCATGGGATTACTCCCGCACGATTTTGAGTCGTGTGCGTCTACCAATTCCGCCACTTCGGCCTATATTCACAATTTGGAGATGTCCCAAACTTGTAGTATAATTCACTTATTGATTATGGCAAAAATTATTTCATTAGTCAACCAGAAGGGCGGAGTGGGCAAAACCACCTCTGCCATTAACCTTGCGACCTATTTAGCGTCAGCAGGGAAGTTTGTGCTACTCGTCGACCTTGACCCTCAAGGTAACGCTTCATCAGGACTAGGCTTTGATATTCGTACGATTGACAAGAGCCTCTATCATTCCATGATTTTGGGCGAGCACCCATCAAAGATTATCATGCGCACAGAAACTCTCGGGCATGATTTGATTCCTTCTTCGCAAGATTTGGCGGGAGCGGGGATTGAGCTGGTGCATATGGATAATCGCGAATTTCGGCTTTACAATGTTCTGCGAGAAATCCGCACGAACTATGACTATATTATCATTGATTCTCCACCAAGCTTGGGACTTTTGACAATTAATGGACTTGTGGCTAGCGATGAAATTATTATTCCCGTGCAAACGGAATACTTTGCGCTGGAAGGCTTGAGTCAGCTCTTGAATACGATAACACTTGTCAAAGAAAATTTGCAACCAAAATTGAAAATAATGGGAGCACTGCTTACGATGTACGACCGAAGAAATCGACTGGCACGCCAAGTTGTGAAAGAAGTACAAGATCATTTTCCCGGTCACGTTTTCGACAGTGTCATTCCGCGCAGTGTGCGCCTGGCTGAAGCACCTGGTTTTGGAAAGTCTATTCTTGGTTTTGACGCTTTTTCGCGTGGCGCGCGGTCGTATAAGAATTTTGCTAAGGAAGTGATTGGGCTTGAGAAAAAAGATGTTAAAAAGTTTTCAGTGTAAAATATAAAAAAACAGCCTCCTCTCCCTCCGGGAGAGGATGTCACGAGCACGTGACAGGTGAGGGTTCTCACCAAAGCATAAAAAATTATCAATTAAGCTAGACTTTGCGTAGTTGAAAACACCCTCATCCGGCCTTCGGCCACCTTCTCCCGGAGGGAGAAGAGGTATAAATTTAAATTGTAAAAAATTTAGTAAAAATAAAAAAATGGCACAAAACTATGGGCTTGGTCGGGGATTATCATCCTTGATTCCACAAAGAAAACCAACTGCTAGTACTGATGAGGCGGAGAAAAAAATAACAAAGCCGGAAGCAGACTTTAATTATTTTGGTACGCGGGTGGAGAATTTAGACCGAGACGGAGTTCAGCTCCGCAATGATGCTATCGCGCCAAAGCTTTTAGAAGATAACGAAATTGAAATTGCTAAAATTTCACCCAATCCACATCAACCACGGTTTCATTTTGATGAAACGAAATTACAAGAACTTTCTAATTCAATCAAAGAGCATGGGATTATCCAGCCAATCGTGGTCAGTCGCAATGGGGAAAAATTTGAAATTATTGCTGGCGAGCGGCGTTTTCAAGCGGCGAAACTAGCAGGACTTCTGAAAGTGCCTGTGGTGGTGCGTGATGTGACTGAGCAGCAAAAACTGGAATTAGCAATTATTGAAAATATTCAACGGCACGATTTAAACCCAATAGAAGAAGCGCGCTCCTATCAAAAGCTGATGGATGATTTCGATTTGGGACAAGAAGATGTGGCACAAAAATTGGGGAAAAGTCGCAGTACGGTGGCGAACAAATTGCGCATCTTGAATCTGTCTGTTGAAATTCAAAAGGCGCTCATGGAGGGAAAAATCACTGAGGGTCATGCTAAAGCGATTCTGGCGATTGAAAATCCGGAAAAACAAAAAGCTCTTTTTGACCTAATTATAAAAAGCGGACTTACGGTGCGCCAAACGGAAAGTAAAACTAAAGAAATTTCCGTGCGTACCCACAATCGTCACGTAAGTGTTGATCCAGAGCAAAAAGCGCTGGAGGATAATTTGTCACAGGCGCTTAATACTAAAGTCAAATTGCAAAAATCCGGCACTGGCGGAAAAATTGTGATTGAATTTTATTCCGAAGAGGAACTTCGCAATATCGCGGAGAATATTGAGCGGATTGGGAAATAGAGTATAAATGCAAATTTAATATTCGCATAACCTACAAATTTCAGCTTAAAACTTTTAGGTTGGGCACTAAAATTTTTCACAAGGAGGTGGAGTATGACTTCGTTCGCAGGAAGTAAGGGAGGAATTCCCGAAGAGACCAAAAAAAAGCTGGTAGCTATACGTAAAAAAAGAAAGGGGGGAGCAAAAGAAGAAAAAACTGAGGAAAAAAAATAATATTATTAAGCAGGAGAAGCCCAGCCTCCTGCCCAACCTAAAAATTTTAAGGATAAAGAGTACATCGGAATTTCGCATAGCTCAGCGTTATCGGAAATTTCATTTTTAAAATTAATATGTGTACAACAACAGCAAAACGTTTAAATGATAGTTGGTTCTTGCTTAAAACAAGAGACCCTGTCCCGTGGATGAGATGGGATGACGAAATAAAGCTTTTCGATTCAAAAAATGATAAATATAGAAAACTTATAGTTCAAAATCCTAATCCGACTGAAGATGGTTACTACGGCGGAATTAATGAAAAAGGAGTTGCTTTTATTTCCACTTTTGTTAATGTTGCTGAAAATCAAATTTCTTATATTCGAAGACCCTATATCCGTTTGATTTTAGATGCAGAAACAGCCAAAGAAGCTGTCGAAATTATCCAAGCTTTTAATCCTCGAATTGGCGGTAACATGTTTATTGCTGATGCCAATGAATGTTATGGCATTGAGGGTATTCCTGAAAAATATTTTATCGAAAAAGTCTCTGACCCCATGGTGAAAACGAATCATTATAATAGTCTGCCAAATGAAAATTTGAATTTCATAGCTGACCAGCATTTCAAGCAATGGTCTCATGATCATTACGACAGAGCCAAGGAATTAATTTCGACAGCTAATAGCCTTGAGGATTTCCAGCAACTCTTGAGAGATCGGAAAAACGCAGACAGAAAGACCGCTATCTGTTCGACGAAAAATGAGGATGATTGCTTTACCCATTCCGCCTTCGTCTTCGACACAAAGAATCGGAAAGCTTACTATTGCCAAGGTAACCCACTGGAAAATGAGTTCAAAGAATACGGATTTTAAAAAGGAAACAGTAGATAATACGGCATATCCGGTTCAGGAATTTTTTCACTTTTATATTTTTAAAGGTAAGAAAAATTCTTTCTCTCAAATTTTTGTTCCTTTGCGCTACACGAAAACTTCGGGTAGCTTCACGTTAGCTGAAATAAATGAATCCTTTTGGCTAGATGTCAAAAATTATTCAGGCAGATTTAATTTTTCAATACAAATATGAGCGAATACAGTCATTCTTCACGCGAAGGGTTAGCTCCAAGAACGCCTGAACAGAATAAAATCAGAGAGAAAATTGAACATCAAATAGAAATCATTTCTCCAGAAGAATATGATAAGTTTGCCCTAGAAAGGAGAAGAGATGAGTTTGCTGTGGCATGCAGGGATTTGCTTGAGCGAGAATTAGACCCAGGCAAAATATATGAAACATTAGAGGTGGGCGCTGGCACAGGAATCTCGACAAATAGGTTGAATGAGCTAAATAACCTTATAGTTACTGCTTTGGATAAAAAGAAAGATTTTTTAGAATATGCTATAAAAAATGGCAGAGTAAAAAAGGAGCAAGCTGTTGTGGGTGATTTCAATCAGCTGCCTTTTACTGATGAATCTTTTGATTTATATACTGGTATGGCAATTTTAAACCAGCGTGAAGATATAAGTGGTTTTTACAAAGAGGCCGTAAGAGTTTTGAAAAAAGACGGATTGCTCTTTATTCCGTGGACTAAAACAAGAGCCAATTCAATTGAGAGAGAAAAATCTTTTTTTCAGCAATTTGCTATTGATGTTAAAAAGGAAGGAGATTGGTTTATAATTGGAAAAAAAATAAATCTGTCCGAATAATCTTGCGATCACTCGGAATTCATTCCTATTAGTTAATAACTTACAGGCGGTTCGGTCTTTCTTGAAAGACCTCAGCCCAAATTGCTACGCAGCTTTATATATAAATAGTGTTATCTGCTAAAAAACAATTCTATGAAACATAATAGCTATGCAAATGGCGGACTTCAAAACATTGAGTTTAATGACAATGGTGTCGATAAATCAGTTGGCGTTGTCGCGCCTGGCAATTATATTTTGACGCCTGATCGTGAAGAAACCATACAGTGCTTAACGGGTTCATTGGAAATCAATAATGAGCAATGTTTGCCGGGCCAAAAAATTATAGTTAAGCCAGGCGTGCCATTTGCTATTGAAACAAAAGAAACCTCTAGCTATATTTGCACGTACCGATAAAATATAATATTGCAGAACAATAAATAACGTCAAAATTATGGACCATCAGCTTGCAAAACAAATTGAAGACTTAGAGGTTGAATTGTTGCAACCGGAAGTTCGCAGGTCAGCAAAAAGAATCAGTGAGCTACTTGCTGATGATTTCGTAGAGTTTGGAATGTTTGGCAAGAGATACTCTAAACAAGATTTTGTTACGCTTTTACCAAATTCAGAAGATGAAAAATTTGAGAGGTATACGGCTACAGATTTTGAAGCCAGAGAAATTGCTATCGACACGGTGCTTCTAACATATAAGGCGTCAATAGAATTTTTGAAGACAAACGAAACAATATGGACGTTGCGTTGTTCGATTTGGCAAAAGTGTCATGAAAATTGGCAAATGATCTTTCATCAAGGAACTGTAGTTAAGGATGTGGACAACAACAGCGCCTAGCAATGCGTATCTGGCCTGGAAGTTTTAAATAATGTATAAGTAAATAAAAAAATAGGGAAAATTCAACTAACCAATCAAAAAAGCATTCTCCCTGGAGCAGGCAAGTTAGAAGCTTGAACTGACAGTAGTTATTTTTTGAAGATTGAAATTACAATAGACCTTCTTTTTTTAGATATTTTTTAATTTGGCTTTTTGCCAGAGAAGTGCGAACAAACTTCAGCCAATCACGGCTGGGGTTTTTATGATCTCTGGAAGTGAGGATTTCAATCACCTCGCCATTTTGAATCTTATGGTCCAGTGTGACCATTTTTCCGTTAGATTTGGCGCCGGTGGCACGGTTGCCAACTTCTCCATGCACGTGATAGGCAAAATCGATCGGTGTCGCATCTTCAGGCAGGTCGATGATATCACCAAGCGGAGTGAAGGCAAAAATATGATTTTTGAAAAAATCAATCCTCAGTCCTTCCATAAATTCAGCGTCATCTTTACCTAGTTCATTTTGCCATTCGCGTAGTTGGTTGACCCAGACCAATTCTTTTTCAGGCACAGCATGCTTACTTTTGATAAAGAAATTTTTCAATTTCCTTTTCTTTTCTGAATAGATCCAATGTGAAGCGATGCCAAACTCTGCTTCGTCATCCATTTTTTTAGTGCGGATCTGCACTTCCAGGAAAATTCCTTCAGGACCAAAGATGGTTGTATGAATCGACTGGTATCCATTTGGTTTTGGCAGTGAAATATAATCCTTGATGCGACCAACAAGCGGACGATACTGCTTATGTACGATGCCGAGTGTTTCATAGCAATTGGCTAATTCTGGCACAATGATTCGGATACCGATTAAATCGTAAATCTTACTAATATCCATGTCATGCCGTTTCAGTTTTTGGTACAGGCTGTGAATATGCTTGGTTCTGCCAAAGATATTCAAAACATTAATTCCTTCTTTGGTTAGTTCTTTTTTGAGCTCACTTACCATTTTGTCAATGTATTTTTTTCTTTGTCCATATTGGTGGGCGACAAGTTTTTCTGTTGAAGTGAAATTTTCCAGATCAAGATATTTGAAGGCAAGATCTTCGAGACGAACTTTGATTTCTCCAATTCCTAATCGATTGGCAATAGGCACAAAGACCTCCATTGTTTCAAGGGCAATGCGCTGTTGTTTTTCAGGAGGGAGATATTCCAGTGTTTCCATGTTGTGCAGACGATCGGCAAGTTTAATGAGAACAACGCGAATGTCTGATGCCATGGCGAGAAACATTTTGCGCAAATTTTCCAAATAGGCATCTTCCTTCGATCCGCGCAATTTGATTTTTCCCAACTTTGTGACGCCATCAACCATTGTGGCAATTTCTTTGCCAAACTTATGTTCAAGTTCTTTTAGGGTGACGGGCGTATCCTCGGGAACATCATGCAATAGTCCTGCTGCAATTGTTTTGGATCCGAGTCCGATTTTTGCTAAAGTAAGTGCTGCGTGTAATGGGTGCTGGATATAGTCATCTTTACCCGATTTACGTTTTTGTCCTAAATGAGCTTTCTGGGCTACTGCGTAGGCACCACGAATCAGGGCTTCTTTTTTGAATTCCAAGGTAAACTTGACGTTTTGAAGGACATCTTCGATAGTAATATTTTCTTTGATAGACATAAATTTATTCTTTAATGTCTCCTCGCCCTTTGGGAGAGGATGTCACGAGCACGTGACAGGTGAGGGCAAGGGTGTTGTATATGTCAAGAGCTTTATGGAAGGGATAATGAAAAGTTATCAAATGCCCTTGCTCTCATCCGCCCTTCGGGCACCTGCCTGTAACGCTTCTCGTAGCGATACGGGCAAGCCTTCTCCCGAGAGGAGAAGGGGTGTATTATTATTTCTCAAAGTTACATTCCTTATTGGAGCATTTTGCCTTGCCTTTGGCCGCAAAAAGCATGAGAGAATTGCAGTTTGGGCAACTTTCACCGGTGGGTTTGTTCCAGACGGAAAAATCACATGCCGGATAGGTGCTGCAGCCATAAAATACGCGACCTTTCTTGGATTTTCGTTCGACAATGTCGCCTGTTTTGCATTTAGGACATTTAATCCCGGTTTTATTTTCAATGCGCTTGATGCCTTTGCATTCAGGATAATTGGAGCAGCCCAAGAAAACTCCGAATTTGCCTCTCTTGACCGCCATCTTGGCACCGCATTTTTCGCAGATTTCCTCTGAAAATTCTTCTTCAATTTTCTTTTCTGCTCCGGTTTTTTCGGTGTAGCGACAATTTGGGTAATTGGAGCAGGCGATAAATTTTCCAAAGCGTCCAAATTTCATGATGAGATCGCCACCACAATCAGGACAGCTTTTATCTAGTTTTTCTTGAAATTCTTCTTTTTTAACATCCTTAGTTTTAGCCTTGAGATTGGCATGAAAAGGTTCATAGAATTCTCTGATGACTGGTACCCATTTTTTCGCTCCTTCGGCAATTTCATCAAAATCTTTTTCTAGCGTTGCCGTAAAAGCCATGTCAACAATTTTTGGGAAATGAGAAACAAGTGTGTCGCTGACGAGCGTGCCAATTTCTAAGGGGAATAGGCGCTTCTCTTCGTTTTTGTCAACATATTTTCTTTCAATAATTGTGGAAATTGTTGGGGCATAAGTAGAAGGACGACCAATGCCATTTTCTTCTAAAACTTTGACGAGCGTCGCTTCATTGTAGCGCGGAGGTTGACTTGTCGTTTTTCCTTCGGTGTTGGCCGAAACAAGCTCAAGCGCGTCGCCAGCTTCCATTGGAGGAAGCAAGGTGTCAGTCGTTGCGGATTTTTTGTCAGAATAAACCTTTAAATATCCTTCGAAAGTGAGGATTGAACCACTAGCGCTAAGCGCATAAATATTTTTGGTGGATTTTTCTAGAGCGGATATGTCGACTTTTACAGAATTGAAAATAGCACATTCCATTTGAGAGGCGATCATTCTATTCCAAATCAATTTATAGAGTTTGTATTGTCCCAATTCAAGTTTGTCTTTCAATTCTTCCGGAGTTTTTTCTGGATAAGCGGGCCTGATTGCTTCATGCGCTTCTTGTGCGCCTTTGGATTTGTTTTTGAAGTAGCGTGGGCTTTTTAGGGCAAAATTAGCGCCATATAATTTTTGAATTGTTTTTTGTGCAGAAACAAGAGATTCTAGTGAGAGATTGAGACTATCAGTTCTCATGTATGTGATAAATCCTTGTTCGTAAAGTTTTTGAGCCAGAACCATAGTCTGCTTTGAGCTGTAGCCCAAACTGCTGATGGCAGATTGTTGTAGGGTGGAAGTTGTAAACGGTGGCGGGGGAGTCTTAGTAGTTTCTCTTTTGGAAATATCTTCTACCTTGTATTGGCATTTTTTCAAATCAGAAATTATTTCCAGCGCATCTTTTTCGCTCGCTAGGATGGTTTTTTTGATCTTATAGTCACCGGCAAAAAGGTCGAGGGTGATGACCGATTCAATTTTTTTGTCGTTCTTTTTGATGAGATCAGCTGGAAACTCAGATGCTTTTTCTCCTGTTTTGGTTTTTAAAACTAAATTTATTTTCCAATAATTTTCTGCTTTAAATTTTTCGATCTCTTTTTCTCTTTCGACGATGATACGAAGGGCCATAGATTGAACGCGACCAGCGGACAGTCCGCGGCGGATCTTTTTCCAGAGAAAGGGTGATAATTCATAACCGACCAAGCGATCAAGAATACGCCTTGCCTGTTGCGCATCGACTAAATTAAGATCTAGTTCGCGAGGCGAAGCGAGTGCTTTTTCAATCGCGGTTTTTGTGATTTCATGAAAGACGATGCGAGAAATTTTTTCGCCTTTAAAGTTTTTATCAAGCTCGAGCGCTGTGGCAAGATGCCATGAAATTGCCTCTCCCTCACGGTCTTCGTCAGTTGCAAGGATTACTCCCGTAGCTTTTTTGGCCAGTTTTTTGAGTTCATCGACGCGGTCAGCGACTTTATTGGGGATGACATATTGTGGGGCGAAATCATGCTCAATATCAATGCCCATTTCTTTTTGGGGCAAATCGCGGATATGGCCATAACTAGATTTTACCAAATAGCTTTTATCGAGAAATTTAGTAATCGTCTTGGCTTTGGTTGGCGACTCAACAATAATCAGTTTCATAAATTACGAGGAGAATAAGAATTATATGACTTACGTCTAACCCAAAAACAATCTTTAAAGCGCGTGGCTGTTTAGAGTTTGTTTTTTGCTTATGTTGAATTCTAAAATCATTAAAACTTTCCAGATCAACTCTGGCTATAGAAAAGCTGGTTTTTGGATTAGGCGTAAGTCCTGAATTAAATAACCATTATCTATCATAAACCAAAACTGAATTTTCTCCAAGTTTTAGATTAAGCTAGCTGCTTTTAAGATACCGACCACTCCAATGATAACCCAAAATACATTTAACAGGGTATAAGCTTTATCTTTTTTTAAAACTGAGCACCAAGAGAGTAAGATCGCATCGGTTGTATTGAATATCCAAACAAACATGAAAGGACTAGCTGGTCCAAGCCAACTGACCAATGAAAAGCTAGAGATACGCATTATAACCCCAACTAATTCGAAGGCTTTGATGTTTTTATGAACAAATTGGTTGATTGGTTTCATAATGTTAAATTTAAGATTTATTAGGATTTACGAATTTATATGAAAAACAAACTGAAAATGTCATCCTGAGCGTAGTCCCGTACTCGGGACGCAGTCGAAGGATCTGCTAACCATAATCCAAGGCTTTCTGTTTAATAGTAGAACTTGCGATAACGGAAAGCAGATCCTTCGACTCCGCTACACTACGCTCAGGATGACATTTATTTTTTTACTGCAATAAAATATAATTTTGCCCACCAAGATTTTTGACCCAGCCTTTGATTTCCATCATGATGAGAGTTGATGAAATCACATGTACGGTTAGATTGGCACGTTTGGCGATATTGTCAATATGCAGGGGGACATCGCTCAGGACTGAAAGAAGAATCTCTTCTTCCTTGCTTTCTGGCAATTTGAGTTTTGCTTGTTTGGGTTCATTGACTTGCGAAAGGTTGAATTCCTCGAGGATATCTTGGACGCAGGTGACAATTTTGGCGCCAGACTTGATTAGGTTATTAGTGCCGATTGATGTTGGCGAGAAAATCGAACCGGGGATGGAAAAGACTTCACGGTTGCTTTCCAGAGCCATCTTAGCGGTAATGAGTGTGCCACTTTTTTCGCTCGCTTCGATGATGAGTGTGCCAAGCGATAGGCCGGCGATAATTCTGTTTCTGGCCGGAAAAGTCATTGTTGTGGCTGGTGTTCCCGGTGCGTAGTCGCTCATGAGTAGCCCGCCACTCGCAATAATTTCTTGGGCAAGTTGAAAATTGGTCCGTGGGTAAATACTCTCATCATCAATACCACTACCTAAAACTGCTATGGTTTTTCCTTTGACTTCCAATGCTCCTTTATGTGAAATGGCGTCAATGCCTAACGCCAGACCGCTTATGATCGCAAAACCAGCTCTTGCCAGGTCACGAGCAAAAGAATTCGCCAGTTGTTCGCCATAGGTAGAATATTTTCTTGATCCAACAATGGAGATGGCGGGAATATTATTTAAGGCCAATTCTCCACGAGTATATATGAGATATGGTGGATTATGAATTTCCTTGAGGAGCTTTGGATAATGTGGGCTCGTGAACTCAATTAGCTGAATGTTCGCCAGCCCTAGTATTTCCCATTCTTCATCTGGGTTGATATTTTGTTTTTCAAAAAAGATTTTTTCAGGCAATTTGCCGTCACCCAGTGCTCGTTTGAGAGTTGAGAGGTTTGCTTGCCAGACGTTTTGGGCTGAGCCAAGAGCGCCGAGGAGTGTTCTGATCTTTTGCGAGCCAACACCTTCGATTTTATTTAGTGCATGAAGATATTTCATTAGCCTACAATAACACAGGGGCTTTGGACTTGACAAATTTATTGAATGTGTGCTAGTATTTCTGGAAGTCAAAAATAACTCAATTTAAAGCTTAAAATGATGAATATAGACGCGAATCCCAAGAGTAAGTCAAAAGAGAAAATAGAGAACTCTTTTTTCATTATGGCGGAAAAAATGCTAGCTCAATTGCCCCAGAGAGGGCAGGATATTCTAAAGAAGCGCTTCGGGCTTGTTGATGATCATACTGTGCAAACTCTGGAAAAGATTGGTTCGGATTATAATATTACCAGAGAACGCGTACGTCAAATTATTTCTGATGCAAGAAAGAATATCAGCAGCAAAAGTGATGAAGCGAACTTTCAGGAAGTTGAAAACAGTTTGTTTTTTGCGATTGAGAAAAAATGTGGTATAATCAAAGAGGAAGATGTTTTAGAAGAGCTCAATTTGCGTGGATCGCGCCAAGAGGAGAATGCGGTGCGGTTTTTGGTAGACTGTTCTCGAAAAATATCTGTTGTTGTGGAAAAAAATAAGATTGAAAAGTCTTGGGTGGTTTCTCCGGAAG
The DNA here is from genome assembly GCA_049297495.1 of Candidatus Moraniibacteriota bacterium. GTDB lineage: Bacteria > Patescibacteriota > Minisyncoccia > Moranbacterales > UBA2206 > UBA9630. The sequence goes on along the minus strand of JBAQUL010000026.1, from coordinate 33,965 downwards.
TTCTGACCAAAGTGTCAAAAATATCAAAAGCGGCTCATGAGCTTTTGGAGAAAAACAAAAAGTTGCTTAGTGATGATGAAATTTCTCAGGAGCTGGTGATGATTTTGGGAGATTTTTCAAAGAAAGAAGTTTTGAGCTATTTGAGTGTTCTTTTTGGAATTAAGAAAAATAAATTTGGAAAATGGGGCATGCGGCATTGGCCGGAAATTAGCCCAAAGGGTAGCCGAGAAAAGATTTATTTGATTTTAAAGGAGGAGAAAAAACCTTTGCATTTCACAGGTATTGCGGCATTGATTGAAAAACATAAACTGGGAACGAAAAAAGTGCACCCCCAAACAATTCACAATGAATTGATCAAGGATGAGCGGTTTGTGCTCATCGGACGAGGAATTTATGCGCTAAGTGAATGGGGTTACTCAGGTGGTGCAGTCAAAGATGTTCTCCGGACCATTTTGGAAAAAAGTGAAAAACCCTTAGATCGAGAGGAAATTATCAGGAAAGTTTTTCAGGTCAGAAAGGTGAAGCGAACAACGATCATGATTAATTTGAATAGCAAGCATTTTGAAAAAGTGGGAACCGGATATAGATTGAAGAAATAGCACAACGCTTCAACGTAGGCGAGTCATTGAACGATTTTCTATATTTCTAAAATAAAAATTATAATGAATGGTTCTGTTTCTATTTTTGATATGTTAAACTACTTTGGAAGTGTTTTCACTTCTTATTGGTGGGTGATTTTGCCTTGGCCATTTTGGTATATTTTTAAAATCATTTGGTTGGATTATGTCGGTTGGTATGGGGCTGATTGTTGGAACTCGAAATATAAATGGACGATGCTTGAGGTGATTCCTCCACGTGAAATTGAAAGGGGGCCCAAGCCAATGGAAGTCTTTTTTACAGGGTTAACTGGCGTCATATCCACGCATAATAATTTTACCATCTGGCTGGATGGAGCGTTTAGGCAAGATTTTTTTGGTTTGGAGCTTGTGGGCGAGGAAGGCAAGGTGCACTACTATATTCGGCTTTTGAAAAAATATCGTAATTTAGTTGAGGCGCAAATTTATGCGCAATATCCCGAAGCGCAAGTCATGGAAGTGGAAGATTATTATCCGAAATTTCCCAAGGCTGTGCCAAATAAGAATTGGGATCTTTGGGGTGCGGACTTTGTCTTTTTGAAAACCGATCCCTATTATCCTCTCAAAACTTATGACCAATTCGAAGAGAGTATAACAGGTGAAATGATTGATCCAATGGCTGCTCTCGTGGAGGTTTTGGGGACATTGGGACCGGGACAGCACATTTGGTTGCAATATGTGGTTGTGCCTGTACAGGAAGGCGAATCAATTAAGGGCGGGAAGGTTTTGGCTGATAAATTGAAATTTAGAGCAACGGAGTCAACAGGCGGAAGATTGATTTCTGATGTTGTGGACGTCCTCTCCAATCTTTGGGCGGGGCTTTTTGGTCCGCCGGAATTCAAGGTGGCTGCTGCAAAAAAAGATGAGTTGCCATTGGAGATGCGACTCTCTACGGTGGAGAAAGATATTTTGAAAGCTGTTGAGGAAAATTTGGGCAAGAATTTTTTCAAAACCAAGATGCGTATGATATATTTGGGTAAGCGGGAAGGATTTGATAAGTCTTATGTAAGTGCTTTTGTTGGTGCAGTCAAGCAGTTTAATGATTTAAACATGAATCAGATTAAACCCGAAGATATTAGCAAGACCTATGGCCAAATTTTCTTCGTGGACAGAATTACCAACCTTCGAAAGCGTAAAATTTACGATCGCTACCGTAGAAGAAATATGGATGGAGTCAATCTTATGCTCTCTACAAAAGAATTGGCAACTATGTTTCATTTTCCTGATTTGTCAGTCAAGTCTCATGCGATCACTCAGACTACTTCTAAGTTGGGAGCGGCGCCTTCGAATTTACCCATCGACTAATTAATCCATATATATCAAAATGTCAAATATAAACTTCTTCGCCAAAACCAATTATCGCAATCAAGAAAGAGTCTTTGGAATCAAGGAGGATGATCGTCGTCGTCACATGTATATTATCGGAAAGACTGGTATGGGAAAATCCAATCTGTTGGAGAATATGGCGATTCAAGATATTCGCAATGGCAAGGGGGTTTGCGTGGTTGACCCGCACGGTGAGTTTGCCGAAAAGATGCTTCGAGCTATTCCGGCCAATCGTATCAATGATGTGGTCTATTTCAACCCATCCGATATTGAGTTTCCAGTTGCCTTTAATATTTTGGAAGCGGTGGATGAAGACAAGAAAAACTTAGTGGCTTCCGGCATGATGGGAGTGTTCAAGAAAATTTGGCCGGATGTTTGGAGTTCGCGCATGGAGTACATTTTGAATAATGCAATTCTGGCTCTTTTGGATTATCCTGGTTCGACACTTTTGGGAGTTAATCGCATGATGAGCGACAAGGATTATCGAAAAAGAGTTTATACGAAAATAAAAGACCCGGTGGTGAAGGCCTTTTGGATTAATGAATTTGATAAGTGGGAGGATAAATTTCGAAAAGAAGCGGTAGCCGCAATCCAGAATAAAGTAGGACAATTTTTGTCCTATACTCTTGTGCGCCATATTATTGGTCAGCCGAAATCAACAATTGACATGCGCGAGATTATGGATAATCAAAAAATCTTGATTGTCAATTTGTCGAAGGGGAGAATTGGAGAGGATGCGATGCGACTTTTGGGGGGAATGATAATCACGAAAATTCAGTTAGCTGCGATGAGCCGCGTGGATATTCCCGAGGAGGAAAGAAGGGACTTCTATTTGTATGTTGATGAATTCCAGAATTTTGCTACGGAATCTTTTTCTAATATCCTTTCTGAGGCCAGAAAGTATCGGTTATGCCTAATTCTGGCGCATCAATACATCAATCAGTTAGTTTTTGATGGAAATGCCACAGTGAAAGACGCGATTTTTGGCAATGTGGGAACATTGGTTTCTTTTCGTGTGGGAGCGGAAGACGCTGAGCATTTGGAAAAAGAATTTGACCCGATATTTCTCATGAATGATATTGTCAATCTTTCCAAATATGATATATATCTCAAACTAATGATTGATGGTATCGCTGGTGATGCTTTTTCAGCGCGAACATTGCCACCAGCTGATATTTCGGACACAAGCGATGCTCAGGAAAAAGTGATTGCCGTTTCACGAGAGCGTTATGGAAAATCTCGGATTGAGGTGGCAGAGAAAATCGCTCGTTGGAGCGGGATGGATGTGGGCATTGGATTTGATGAATTTGACTCAACGAGCAACCAGCGAGAGAGTCCTGTCGTGAGAATGGAAAAGAAGCCAACAGCAATTGAACAAAGAGCTCCAAGATTGACTCAATCTGTGGTAGCGGAGAAAAAGGTGCCGGCGACTGAAAGTCGTCCGGACGCAGCAGCGCAATCAATAGCGGCTAAGGCGCTTCCTAACAGTAAATCGGTCAGAGAAGAGTTGCTAAATCAGGCTGCGGAGAAGTCCGTGGAGTTGTTTGAAGCTATTTGCTCGACTTGTGAAGAAAAAATAACAGTGCCATTTCGTCCTGATCCAAATCGAAAAACTTTTTGCAAAGAGTGTCTGCGAGACTATCAGCGTGCGCGAGCAAAAATTCAACTTGACCAAATTAGCAAAAACAATGATAATATGGGTACACGAAGTTACACCAAGGCAATTCCATCCGTTCAGTCGCAAGTGGAAAATTCTCAATCGGCCGGACTTGTTGCTAGCGACAAAATAATTAGTCTTTCTCAAATATCCAACATCGCGCCAAAAAAATTCAAAATCCCTCGGAAAGCCTTGAATATTGATACGGCAGAAATAAGAAATTTAATTAATAAAACTAAAAATAATGGGTGAGTTTAGCCTTCAAAAATTTATAGCATTGCTATTCGTTTTGGTCATGGGCTTTATAGTTGCGTGGTCTTCTTTTTCCACCGGGACAGATATTGTTCATAATACGCCAAAATCAAAAATTTTTGATTCTGAAAGAAAGGCGCAGGTTGAAATGCAACGAAAACAACCATGAGCAGAAAGAGTGTGCTCATAGGAATGTCAGGGGGCGTTGATTCTTCTGTTTCTGCTGCGCTGCTTAAAGATGAAGGCTATGCTGTCAGCGGAGCCTTTTTGCGTTTTTGGGAGCATGAGGAGGTTGACAATAGATCTCTGGCGGATACAAAAGCTGTTTGTAGTATTTTGGAGATTCCCCTGGAAATCATTGATGCGAGAGGAATGTTTGAAAAAACGGTCATTCAATATTTTCTCCGTGAGTACGAGAGTGGCAGAACTCCCAATCCTTGTGTTTTTTGTAATGAAAAAATGAAGTTCAAATTGCTTTTTGAGACTGCTGAGAGTCTGGGGATTGAGATGGTGGCGACTGGGCACTATGCCCGACTTTGTCAGGAATTTCCAATTTCCAATTTCCAACCTTGCCTACCCTGCCTACCGGACAGGCAGGCGGCAGGCAGGTTTCCAAATAAATGCAAATTGCCAGCAGTCAAAAAAGAAGCAGAAAATAAAGTTGAGTATAGGCTATTAGAAGCGAAGGATAAAAATAAAGATCAGAGTTATTTTTTGTATCGTTTGGGGCAAGAAGAATTGGCGCGAGTCATTTTTCCACTTGGAGAATACCAAAAAGCTAAAGTGCGAAAAATGGCGGAAAAATTTCGTTTGCCGGTTTTTGACAAGGGTGACTCGCAAGATGTGTGTTTTATGGCGAATGGGAACTTAGAGGGATTTTTAAAAAATAAGATTGTCTTGCAATCTGGGAAAATTATTGATACTGATGGGAATCTGATGGGGGAGCATCGTGGACTTCCTCTCTATACGATTGGACAAAGAAAGGGAATTGAAATTGGAGGCACAGGACCATATTTTGTTGTTTCCAAAAATGTGCAGAAAAATATTTTGGTAGTGACTAATGATATCGATCATCCATCGATAGCTCGGAAAAAAATTGAACTGGAGGATGTGGTTTGGGTAAGTGCTTTGATACCGACTTTTCCAGTCTCCGTTCGAGTCAGGACGCGCTATCATAATCCGCTGGTACATGCTATAATTGGGAGGATTAGTAGGGGAGGTTGTCAGTTGGAATTTGATTTGGCGCAAAGAGCAATCGCGCCAGGACAGTCAATTGTTTTTTATGGGGAGGGTGATGAGATTTTGGGTGGCGGGATAATAAGATAATTTTTTTCAAATTTATGTACATGCAAAATTCCTCGAGGGGTGGAAATGCTGATGATGAAAATAGCGCTGATGTTGCTGCAAGAGAGAGTCAAAAGAGGCGAGTTCAGATGGAGCTGTTAATCGCGGATTCAGATAAAAGAAAACTGGTTAATGAAAAAAGCATCTTGGATGCGGAGATTCGAAAACTAAGGCAAGATGGAGAGCGAATCACTTTGATTATGAATAGTAAAAAAGCGCGTTACGATGTTGTAGTGAGAGAGTCTCTGGAAAAAGAGGAAGAATTGAAGCGACTTAAAAAGAAATTAAATACGCTATAATTATTAAAATAAAAAAGATGCTTGAATCAAAATTGAAAGATCTCGCCTGGGAAATCTTGGGCGACAAGATTACAGACGAAGAGGAAAAAAATAAAATTTCCGAAGAATTACGCTTGCTTGAGCGAGAGCTTAATGATGATATTTCGCGAGTTTTGCGTGAGTTGAGGAGGGATTTGGACGCGAATGCGCTTAGAAATAAATTTAGTTCTGATGATAGGGATGATCTCATAAAAAAAGTCGGGGAAAACATCAAGCGGTCAGAGTATACAGGAGTTTAGTGTTTGTGATTATAAGTACTAAGTCACTGCAGCAAAATAGTTTGTACAGTGTCTAAAAAATGAAAAAATATGTCAAACGAAAACAATTATTCTGAGGAAATAATCTCCAGCCTCAATGTGATTAACAGTGCTATCTCAGATTTAAATCAAAAGATAGAGTTGCAAAATGAAAGAATTTTACGTCTAGAAGGTGGTCGGGAAAAAGCGGTAATTGTCCCGCCGGCCTATGTCGCCCCATCATCACCCGCGCCAGTTTCTGTTTCTCAGCCAAATTATCAAAACATTGAACCACAGCCGACTTTCCAGGCCACCCCTAGCCAGAATTTGCCAGTTTCTGAAAAGTCCAACCTAGAAGAGAATATTGGAGGCACTTGGTTTGCGAGAATTGGAATGGCTGCACTTGTTCTTGGTGTATCTTTTTTTCTTAAGTATGCTTTTGATAATAATTGGATTGGAGAGGTTGGACGTGTGATGATTGGAATTATTGCCGGAATAGCCTTGCTTGGTCTTGGAGAAAAATTTATTCGGAAATATTTTGTTTATGGTCAACTTATGAGTGGCGGCGGATTGGCCGTGCTGTATCTTTCTATTTTTGTTGCTTTTGATTCATATCACCTAATCAGTCAAATCCCGGCCTTTCTAATGATGGCGCTCATAACGGCTGTGGGAATAGTTTTGAGTATTAGATATGATGCTATTTCGCTTGTGATTGTTTCAACTCTCGGTGGCTTTTTGACACCTTTTCTTGTTTCGACAGGAAAAAACAATGAAGTCGAATTATTTTCCTACATTTTAATCCTGGATTTGGCGATTCTCGCGATCTCGATGTTTAAAAAATGGAGATGGCTAAATATCTTGGGTTTTTTTGGTACGGTTCTTGTTTTTCTTTCTTGGTCAGGCAGGTTTTATAATGAAGAAGATCTGTTTGTGACGATGTTATTTTTGACACTATTTTTTATAACCTATTCTATCTCTTCCTTGGTTTATAATCTCGTCAGGAACGAGAAATCTTCCGGAGTTGAGCAAGCGCTCACATTGATGGCTGGAGCGATATTCTTTGCTTCAAGCTATGCAATACTTGATCCTAGCTATCATGTGTTTATGGGATTTTTTGCCTTGATCATGGCAATTTATTACTTCCTGTGGGCTTATCTGGTGCGCGCCATCACTCCGGACGATGAAAATCTATATAGTTTCTTGGCTTTTCTAACGGTTGGTTTTATTACCTTGGCGATTCCTTTGCAATTTGAAGGAAAAATAATTTCGATCGGATGGGCGATTGAGGCGGTGATTATGATTATCCTGGGAATTAAAACAGAAAAAGTCGTCTTCAAGGCATTTGGAACTTTCATGTTTGGATTGGCCACGCTGCGCTTGCTCTTTATCGATTCAGGACATGGCAATAAGGATATGGTGCTTTTGAATAAGGTGATGTTTACTTATCTTATCGTAATTATTCTGGCTTATGCATCGGCGCATATTTTTCGCTTATTTTCCCGTGATACTGAGGGGAAAAATGATTTCTTGGCCACGAAACAATTAGTCGCGCTATTTTTGATCGTAGCTAATTTCTTGACCGTTTTTTCTCTCAGTCGTGAAATAACCTATAAATACGATCAAGATAAGCGTGCTTATCGAGTGCAGGAGGAAAAAAGGCATACTGAAAACATTCGCATAGGAAAGATTTCAGATAGTTCCTATATGTATGAAAAACTTGATAAGATTGATAGTAGAAGCAGTGTCTCTCTTTCTTTGTTTTGGCTTTTCTATGGAATAATTCTTGTGGTAGTTGGTTTTCTTGCTCGCATTAAAGGTGCGCGGATCGGAGGTCTTTTACTTTTCACCCTGGCTATTCTTAAGCTATTTTTCTATGACCTTTGGAGTATGGGAACGCTTTATCGTATCATATCTTCGATGAGTTTGGGTGTGGTGCTCCTCACAATCTCATTTGCTTATCAGAAATATAAAGATAAGATTAAAGAAATAATTTAATTAAAAATCAGGACTTGCGCGTTTGCCAAAAGTAAGTTTCTCTATAGCCGAGATGGAATAACAAAATTCTTAGCTGTTATGGATGCTAAAGAGAAGAAAGAATAAACTTTCAAAAACCACGCGCTTTGAAGCTTGCTTTTGGTAAATGCGTAAGTCGTAAAAATATAAAAAATGAAAAAACTATTTATTATTTTTGCAGCAATTTTTCTTTTTTCCGCGACTAGCTGCTTGGCAAATTTTGATATTTCCAAATGGAAATATTATAAAGATATTTCAAGTGCTGGCGGAAATCTTTTAAAGGTAACCTTGGATGATAATGTTTTTTCCAGCTCCACGAAAGATTTGTCCGATTTGAGAATTATCGATGGGGAAAATAGGGAGGTGCCTTTCAAGCTCGTTTCAGGCAGGGCAAGTTTTAAGAGCGATCGTGTGCCGGTCAAAATGATTAATAATTCCTATGTTTCCGGAGAAAGCTCTCAAGTTATTTTGGATTTGGGAAATTCTGGCAATTTAGTAAATAATCTTACGATTAATACAATCTCAGAAAACTTTCAAAGAAACGTTAAGGTGCTTGGAGGTAATGACATGAACTCTTGGAATGTGCTTCGAGATAATGGATATATCTATGACTTTACTGATAAAAAGGCTAATTTTAAATCGCAAAACACAAAAATTTCATTTCCTGATAGCGCCTATCATTATATTAAAATTGAAATAGCGGATGATGGTGGAAATCCTGTTAAAATCAATTCGGTGGAAACGAGTAATACTATCGAAGAAAAAACTCGCGGATATGAAAGACATCCTCAGTTTAAATCAAGCGAAAAAACGGACAAAAAAATAACTGAGATTGTGGCTGATTTAGGAGTGAGTGGAATTCCGACTGATAGGATGAATATTGAATCAAGGAATGTAAATTTCAATAGAGCGATTTTGATTTATGCGAGCAACGATGAAAATGCAAAAAATTGGGATTATCTTGGTCAAGGCTATATTTTTCGCTACAGCACCCCAAAATTTACCGGAGAAAATGTTACATTGAGTTTTCCTGAGACCACAAAGCGTTATTTGAAACTGGAGATAATTAATAAAGATGACGTGCCACTTTCTATTTCCGGGCTTAGCTCTTTTTCTGTCTATCGTGAAGTAATTTTTCAGGCGAATGTTTCGGAAAAATATCGGTTGTTTTATGGCAATTCAAAAGCAGATTATCCTCAATATGACTTGGAAAAATATTTTGAGTATCTTGAGCCTGACAAAGCGATGGAGGCAAGAATAACCAACCAAAAAGATAACCCTAACTATATAGCGGAAAAAGAACCTGAAAAGCCACTGACGGAAAGAATTCCCTATTTGCTTTCTGGAATTTTAACACTAGCCTCACTATTTTTGATTTTTCTTGTCTTTAAATTCTTGAAAAAATAACTCAGGCTTCAGTTTGACTACCTGTTTAAAGCATTATACAATTCAAAATAGATTTAAATTCTGCCCCTGCCAAAGCTGTGGTGGGTAAAAATTTTATTAACGCTAAATTTATGCTAAAAGCCCAAGAGTTACGCCAAAAATATCTCGATTTTTTCAAGAGAAAAGGTCATGCCATTATTCCTTCTGCGCCATTGGTGCCGGAAAATGATCCAACGACACTTTTCACTGGCTCCGGAATGCAGCCGATGATCACATATCTCATGGGAGAAAGCCATCCTCTTGGGAAGCGCATTGCTGACAGTCAAAAGAGTTTCCGTTCAGGCGACATTGAGGATGTGGGCGATAATCGCCACACGACATTTTTTGAGATGCTTGGTAATTGGTCGCTGGGAGATTATTTCAAAAAGGATCAGATTACTTGGATGTTTGAGTTTCTTACAAAAGAAATCGGGCTTAATCCAAAAAATCTCTACGTCACGGTTTTTCGTGGCGATGAAAGTTTAAAAATTCCGCGTGATGACGAGTCGGTCGGGATATGGAAGGAATTATTCAAAGGTGTCGGAATTGAAGCGCAAGATGTCAATTTTGCCGAACGTGATGGAATGCAAGATGGCAGAATTTTCTATTATCCAGTGGAAAAAAACTGGTGGAGTCGGGCAGGCGTGCCGGCTAATATGCCGATTGGTGAACCGGGCGGACCGGACAGTGAAATGTTTTGGGATTTTGGAGCAGAGCGAGGGATTCATGAAAAATCAGCTTGGAAAGACGAACCATGTCACGTCAATTGTGATTGCGGACGATTTATGGAAATCGGCAACAATGTGTTTATGGAATATCTCAAGACCGAGAAAGGCTTCGAGTTTTTGAAACAAAAAAATGTTGACTTTGGTGGTGGGTTGGAAAGAGTTCTTGCGGCATTGAACAATGACCCAGATATTTTTCTCACGGATATTTTTGAAAAGGCGAAGAGTGAAATTGAAAAATTGTCTGGCAAAAAATATGAATTTAAAAAAGGCGACTTAGGCCATGAGGAGGAGCCGCTTTGTTGGCACGATGATGTGGTATCAATGAGAGTTATTCTCGATCATCTGCGGGCAGCCACTTTTCTCATTGGCGATGGCGTTTTGCCATCAAATAAGGATCAGGGTTATTTTGTCCGCCGCCTCATTCGTCGTGCAGTGCGTTTCGCGCACAAACTTGGAATTGAAAATAATTTTTGCGGAGATGTGGCGAAGATTTTTATCGAGGATTATAAAAGTGAATATACAAATTTAGAAACAGATCAAGAAATGATTGTTGCGGAGCTGGGAAAGGAAGAGAATAAGTTTAGAGAAACACTAGAAAAGGGTCTTAAAGAATTTGAGAAGTATATGCAGATAGATGGAAAGGTTATTTTCAATCTTTATACAACCTATGGATTTCCCAAAGAATTGATTGCGGAAGAAGCAAAAGAACGTGGAGTAGAAGTTACAACAGAAAATTGGCAAGAATTTGAAGAACTGTTCAAAAAGCATCAAGACCTTTCCCGCACCGCAGCCGAAGGAAAATTCAAAGGAGGGCTGGCTGATCACAGCGAAAAAACAACTCAGTTTCACACCATTGCTCATCTGATGCTGGCGGGACTGCGAAAAGTTCTCGGAGAAACTGTTCATCAGAAAGGCTCAAATATAACAGAAGAGCGGATCCGCTTTGATTTTTCGCATCCAGACAAAATGACTGACGAACAAAAAAAAGCGGTTGAGGATTTTGTGAATGAAGTGATTGCATCGAAAGCTGAAGTGGTGATGGAGGAAATGACACCGGATGAAGCGAAGGATGCCGGAGCGGAAGGTGAATTTGGGCATAAATATGGCGATCGAGTGAAAGTCTATTCTATCGGAGAATATTCGCGAGAAATTTGCGGCGGACCGCACATCAAAAATACCTCCGAAATCACCGGCAAATTCAGAATCCAAAAAGAAGAAAGTTCTTCGGCGGGAGTGAGGAGGATTAAGGCCATCCTTTGCTAAAGCTACGGCTTGGCAAGCGGTGGTGGAATAAAGACAGTGAGCAGCGAACCTACCTTCGCCAAGGCTTCGGCAGGCAAGCAGGAAACAGTGAACAGGATTCAGTATGGGTTGCAGAATGCTTTATTGACAAAATATGATCACGTGGTAATATTTTGGTAGAAATGTAGTTTGAATTTTATGAGTCTAAATCGTCAAGTCAAAACCAATCTTTGGTCTTCATGTTCCGGATCCGGGTCCCGACTTTTTGTTGGCGAATTTTGGCTTGAAGCGAAGAGGAAAATGGTGTAATAAATTATCCTTTCGAAATAAACCAAAACCCGCCAACGTGGCGGGTTTTTTTTATCGTTCTTTATTGGACCAACCCGAAAAATAAGGAGGGCGGAAATATGTCTGACAAGCAAAATAGTGACATCACCCACATTTATATTACAAGTGAAATTGGGCACATTTTCATTCCTGGTGCAAATGGAGATGTGGAGGCAATCAAAGTGCTCTTCCAGCGTCAAGAACTTAAGGATAAAATTTCTCTTGAGCCAGAAAAGGGAAAGCAGTTTTCTCCCGATGGCCTAAGGCACGAGTTACTTCTTGAATTAAAAAGGGTGTTGCCAGCAGGAATGCAGATTGAATTGCATGTATATTGATCCTTGTTGTAGGAATAGGGCTAGAACGTCAAAGACGCGCTAGCCCTGTCTTTTTTCTTGCAATCAGCGTGTTTTAGTGCTAAATTTAGGTGGTAAGCTAATTTATATTAGAGCAATTTTATGCCAAAAGTATTTAAAGACAAAAAATTAATTGATGAATTTTTGGAGCGGGGGGTGGAGGCGATTTATCCTTCCAAAGAGGCTTTTCGCAAAAAACTGATGTCCGGGGAACGACTGAAAATCTATCAAGGTTTTGATCCGACCGGGCCATATTTACATGTCGGTCACGCGATGGGCATTCGCGCTTTGGGAATTCTCCAGAAACTGGGACATGAAGTGATTTTTCTTATTGGTGATTACACGGCAAAAGTTGGTGACCCGGACAAGGACACGACCAGAAAGATGCTCACCGATGAAGAGATTGAAAAAAATATGTCTGGTTGGAAAAAGCAAGCTTCTCAGTTGATTGATTTTGGTGGAGAAAATCCAGTGCGATTTGAGCGAAATTATAAATGGCTTTCGAAACTTAAATTGAATAACCTTATCAAGCTCATGTCGAGCATTACGGTGCAACGGATGCTTGAGCGTGATATGTTTGAGCGTCGAATGAAAGATGGTGATCCAATTCGATTGCATGAGTTTATCTATCCTTTGATGCAAGGCTATGACGGCGTGGCAATGGAAGTGGATATGGAAATCGGTGGAACGGATCAAACTTTCAATATGCTGGTTGGGCGCGATTTAATCAAAAGCTATCTCGGCAAAGAAAAATTTGTGCGCACCAATAAAATGATGGACGCGCCGGATGGACGGACAATGAGCAAAACCAAAGGCAATGGAATCAATCTAGCGGACAGTCCGCAGGATATGTTCGGGAAAGCCATGTCTTATTCTGACCAGCACATTTTGCCCGGTTTCGAGCTTTTGACATCAGTTTCTATGCAAGAAATTGAAAAAATGAAATTAGCGATGGAAAAAGGCGAGAACCCAATGATTTTCAAAAAGAAAATGGCCTATGAGATTGTGAAGATTATTAAAGGTGAAAAAGCGGCTGAGGCGGCACAAAAACACTTTGAGCAAGTTTTTTCCAAAAAAGAATTGCCGACAGATATCGCGGAGATTAAGGTTTTCATAGGAGAATCGTTAATCGATGTTTTGGTAAAAAACAAATTAGCAACCAGTAAAGCGGATGCTAGGAGAAAGGTTGACCAAGGCGGAATAAAAGCGGATAATGAAGTAATCCGTGATTGGCAGCTTAAATTAGACAAGAGTTTTGACGGAAAAATTTTGAAAGCGGGGAAAAGGGAATTTCGGAAGATTAAGATTGTAAAATAGAAAAATAACTTATGTCAATTCTAAAAAAAATATTCGGTTCGAATGAAAGGGAGATTGGAAAATTGAGACCAATCGTGGAAAGAATCAATGCACTGGAAGAACGGATGGTGAAACTTTCCGATGATGAGTTGCGCTCAAAAACAGTTGAGTTTAAAAAAAGAATCGCCGAAAAAGAGACGCTTGATGAACTTTTGCCGGAAGCTTTCGCGGTTGTGCGGGAAACGGTGAAGCGAGTGGATGGAAAACGGCTGTTTGATGTACAAATGATGGGTGGTATCGTTCTTCATAATGGAAAAATTGCTGAGATGAAAACTGGTGAAGGAAAAACTCACACTTCGCTTCTTCCAATGTATCTCAATGCGCTCACTGGCAAGGGCGTGCATCTGGTGACTGTGAATGATTATTTGGCTAGACGTGACTGCAATTGGATGGGTGGGATTTTATATTTCTTGGGAATTTCGACGGCTTGCATTATTCATGATGCATCATATATCTATCAACCAAAAGTGGAAGATGATGATGAAATCAGTGTGGAGATGGAAAATTTAGTGCCAATAGCGCGCCGTGAAGCCTATGCCGCTGACATTACTTATGGCACGAATAATGAATTTGGTTTTGATTATCTGCGGGATAATATGGTACCGACCTTGGAGCATATGGCTCAGCGTGATTTGAATTATGTGATTGTGGACGAAGTGGACTCAATTCTGATTGATGAAGCGAGAACACCGCTGATCATTTCTGCCGCGGACAGCGAGTCAACGAAAATGTATGAGCAGTTTGCCGCGCTTGTTCCGAGATTGAAGAGAGAAGAGGATTATACTGTTGAAGAAAAAACTAAATCAGTGACCATTACAGAAAGCGGAATTGCGAAGATTGAATCGTGGCTGAATGTTGGAAATATCTATGAAGCGGGGAAAATTACCTATGTGCATCATTTGGAGCAAGCCTTGAAAGCTCAGGTTATCTTTCAATTGGATCGGGACTATGTTGTTAAAGACGGCGAAGTGATTATTGTTGATGACTTCACAGGGCGTCTCATGCCTGGACGACGTTATAGTGAAGGATTACATCAAGCGATTGAAGCGAAAGAGCATGTGCGCGTGCAAAAAGAATCAAAGACTCTTGCGACCATTACGTTCCAGAATTATTTTCGGATGTATAATAAAATTTCTGGTATGACTGGAACCGCGTCGACTTCAGCAGAAGAATTTTTCAAAGTGTATAAGATGGATGTGACGGAAATTCCCACTAATCGTCCGGCTATTCGCAAAGATATTCCGGATGTTGTCTATAAATCGGAAAAAGGCAAATTTAATGCGATTGTGGAAAAAATTAAAGAAGTGAATAAGCTTGGGCAACCAATTTTAGTTGGTACAATCGCAGTGGAAAAATCGGAATACTTGAGCACACTGCTTTTGAAATCTGGGGTGGAACATGAAGTACTGAACGCCAAAAATCATGAACGGGAGGCCCAAATTGTGGCGAAAGCGGGACACGTTGGCTCAGTGACAATTGCAACCAATATGGCTGGTCGCGGAACGGACATCAAACTGGGAGAAGGTGCTCGTGAGCTCGGAGGACTCTTTATTTTGGGAACAGAACGGCATGAGGCACGGCGCATTGATAATCAGCTTCGCGGTCGGGCGGGACGACAGGGGGACCCTGGTGCGTCGCAGTTTTTTGTTTCTCTGGAGGATGAGTTGATGCGGCGTTTTGGTGGGGATAATCTCATTAGTCTTATGACTAAACTAGGGCTTCCTGAAGATCAACCGATTCAAAATCCAATCATATCGAGAACTATCGAGAACGCTCAATCAAAAATTGAAGGCTTTAATTTTGATATCAGAAAACATATCTTGGATTACGATGATGTGATGAACAAGCAGCGCGAAATACTATACAAGAAAAGACGCGCCGTTCTCGAATCAACGAACATTAAGCCTGAGATTATGGATAATATTCGCGATGAAATTGAAGGAGCAGTTTCATCGAGCCTCACAGCCGAAGATGGCAATCTGGAAGTTGAAAAAATTGCGGAAAATATCCATAGCATGATGGTGCTTTCTCCTGACGTGCAAGTTAAGCTTAAAGAAATCGTTGAAGATAGAAATAAAAATACTGCAGAACTTATTGGCGCTGCGACGGAATATCTGGCTGGTTTTGCTAAAGAGGTCTATAATCGTAAGGAGAAGGAATTAGGAGAGGCGAATATGCGCTCGATTGAAAAAAGCATTGCACTTCAGACAATTGATGTGATGTGGATGAGCCATCTTGATGAGATTGATTATCTGCGCGAAGGTATTGGTCTTCGTGGTTATGGTCAACGTGATCCGTTGGTGGAATACAAACGAGAAGCTTTTTCAATGTTTTCCTATTTGATGGAAAATATTAAATCAACCATTACTCACACAATCTTTCGCGTTTCAGCTGCGCCAGTAGAAGTGGAAAAAGCTATCCCAGAAAAAAATCTTAATTTCAGCGGAGCCCAGGAGGCGGAGTCATTCGCTTCGGCCCGAGAAATCCAAGACGGCGAAGTGCGTGAAGCACCCAAGCAAAAACCAATTATTAATGATGACAAGGTTGGACGGAATGATCCGTGTCCGTGCGGGAGTGGGAAGAAATATAAGAAGTGTTGTGGAGCATAAAATCATGATTAGTTGTAAAGACTTTGAAAAAGTAGATATCCGTGTTGGGCGAATTTTGGAAATTAAAGACTTTCCAGAAGGTAAATACTCAACTCATATCTTGAGAATTGATTTTGGTCAAGAGGTCGGAGTTAAAACTTCACTCGCTAAGCTTGCTCCCAATTATCATGGCGATGAATTGGTAGGAAAAGAAATTGTGGGAGTTGTGAATCTTAAGCCTAAACAAATAGGGAAATACATGTCGGAAACTCTCACTCTTGGATTGGCAGATGAGGCGGGGAATGTGATATTATTACATCCGGGAAAAGATGTTCCAATAGGTGGAAAATTGTACTAATTTCTGCGAAAATGTTAATTGGTCTAAAAATACTGTGGGAAGTAGGTTTATGAAATATGACATCTATAAAGCTGGGGGAATTATCATCGAAAACAAAAAATTGCTTTTGACTAAATCAAAAGGAAAAGAAGTTTATGTTGCTCCGGGTGGAAAATTAGAAGTGGGCGAGACGCCGAAAGAATCCTTAATTCGCGAGTTGAAAGAAGAGCTCAATATTGATGTTTCTGAGAATGACTTGGAAGCATTTGGTGATTTTTATGCAAATGCTGCAGGCAATGAGGAAAAGCTGTTGCGAATGGATGTTTTTATTGTAAAAAATTATTCTGGCGAAATTGAAGCTAATCGCGAGGTTGAAAAAATTACTTGGATAGATTCGAGTATTCCAAATGGCATGTCGGTTGGTTCTATTTTTGAACATGAAGTTATTCCAAGATTGAAGGAGGAAGGGCTGATTAGTTAGTGTTATAAAAAGTTATTAATGCAATATATAGATGGACGATATAATAAAAGTTGGAACTGGGTTGCTTATCATCAAAGATGGTAAAATTTTAATGACTAAGCGAAAATCTGAGCTGGGTAGCGGCGAGTATGGCACTGTTGGAGGGCATGTGGATTTTGGTGAACATCCAGCGGCTGCAGCTGCCAGGGAGGCGAAAGAAGAGCTCGGGATAGAGGTGGATAATATTGAATTCTTAGATTGCGCCAGTGTGATTAAATATGGAAAACATTATATAGATATTTCTTTTACTGCTGAGATGGTGTCGGGTATTCCAGAGATTTTGGAGCCAGAAAAAATTGAAAGTGTCGGGTGGTATTCTCTGGATGCTTTGCCTGGTCCTATTTTCGAACCAGTCAAAAAAATTATCGAAGCCTATAAAACTAAGAATAATTATTTTGAGATAAGGGAGGAGATATGAAACAATCAAAATTCAAACCAAAGCCAGGGCAAGTTGATTTCACGAGTGTGCGGTGGGCGCCGGTGGTAAATTGTGTTTTGAAATATCAGGGAAAAATTTTGATTGTAAAGAGGAGCAAAGAATTAAATTTTTATCCTGAATATTGGAATGGTATTTCCGGGTTTCTGGATGACGAGAAAAGTTTAGAGCAAAAAATTCAGGAAGAGCTGAAAGAAGAGCTGGGAATAGCAAAAAACAAAATTACCAAGATTCAGTTGGGGGAGATATTTGATCAAGAAGAACCGAAGTATGGCAAAACCTGGATTGTTCACCCAGTTTTGGTGGAAGTGACGACAGATAAAATTAAGCTTGACTGGGAAGCGAAGAATTATGAGTGGATTAAATTGCGTGAAATTAAAGGATTAAAGCTTTTGCCAGGATTTTTGGAAGTTTTGAAAAAGTTAGAGAAGTGGATTGTCAAATAAGAAATGCTAAAATGGAAAACAGAAGACAATTAACTGTAGTCATTGCCCTTGTCAAAGATGAAAATGGGAATATTTTGCTACAAAAACGCGTGGATCTTATGATTCCTAGTGCAGATGGAAAGTGGGAATTTCCTGGTGGGAGAATTGATTATGGGGAGTCACCAGAAAATGCTATAAAAAGAGAGTGTCTGGAGGAAATTGGTTGTGAGATTGAGGTGGAAGAGTTGCTTCCCTTGGTGCAGTCTACGATATGGGAAAGAGCCGACGGAGATAGTCAGCACGTTTTAGTTTTTTGCTATCGAGCGAGGCTTAAAAGGGGAGCGCCAAATCCATTGGATAAGAAGGTTTCTGAGGTTGGATGGTTTTCGAGCGAAGATATTGTTGGACTAGATACCTTAAGTGGGATCAAAGAACTCATTGAATTATCAAATAAATAACAAATGTATAAAATTTTTAGTTTTGAAAAATCCATTGGAGCAGTAGTTTTCCGGCGAGAAGGCGAGAAAGTTAAATATTTGCTTTTGCGCTATCCCGGTGGTCATTGGGGATTCATCAAAGGTCACGGTGAAAATGATGAAACTGACGAGGAGACATTGCGCCGAGAGGCAACCGAAGAAACGGGTTTAACTAATTTGATAATTAAGCCGGGTTTTTTGGGTCAGGAGAAATATTATTATACGGCGAAAAATGAAGAGAAGGAAAAAAGATTGAAGGCTGGAAGGGGCTGGATGATTTTCAAGAAAGTCTTGTATTATTTGACTGAAACTAATCAGGCAAAAATTCTATTGTCGCATGAACACAGAGATTATATCTGGATGGAATATCATCAAGCGATAAATCGCGTGAGTAATCTTAATTCAAAAAAAGTGCTCGAAAAAGCTAATCGGTTTTTAATTGAAAATGGTGGGTGATGCGGTGCTATTGCCAAACTCTCAGTTTCAGGTAGAATAGAATTTATGAATAACCGGCAAAAACTTAGATTGAAATTTTCCCTTGTGATTGTCCTCGCAATCCTAGCGGGACTCATAGCTTATCCTCAAGCGGTATCGAAAATACCTCGTCTTTTTGGCATTCTTGATAAACCTAAAGTTAATTTGGGGTTGGACTTGCAAGGCGGAATCCATCTGGAGTACAAGGCTGATACCAGCAAAGTGGACAGTGCTCAGGTAGGGGATGCTATGCAAGCCGTACAAGATGTCATTGAACGGCGAGTGAACGCTTTTGGAGTGGCGGAACCCGTGGTCTACACGACAAAATCTGGAGGAGAGCAGCGCTTGGTTGTGGAGCTAGCTGGCGTCAAAGATATTAATGAGGCCAAAAAAATGATCAGCGAAACTCCATTTTTGGAATTCAAGGAGGAGAAAATGACTGAGCCGGAAAAAATTCCCGAAGAGATTATTAATGGGGCCAATGAAAAAAGCAAAGCGAAAGCAGAAGATATTTTGAAAAAGGCTTTAGCAGGAGAAGATTTCGCGGCTCTAGCGAAAGATAATAGTCAAGATCCTGGCTCGAAAGATAATGGCGGAGAATATGATTTTCAAAAGAAAGGTTCATTTGTGCCTGAATATGAAACGGCTGTGTTTGAGTCAGGCCTCAAGGATGGTGACGTGTATCCGAAGCTAGTTGAATCACAATTCGGTTGGCACATCATAAAGAAGATTGAAATTCGGGGCGAAGGAGATGCTCAAGAATTCAAAAGTGCGCATATCTTAATTTCTAAGATGGCGCAACCACAACCACAATTAGATTTTGCTTCAACCGGACTTTCTGGTAAAAACCTAAAAAGTGCCAGCGTTGAACTGGGAGATCAAGGTCTTGAGGGACCGCGTGTGCTTTTGAAATTTGATGATGAGGGCACGAAATTGTTTGCAGAAATCACCAAGAGAAATCTAGAAAAAAGAGTGGCAATCTATCTGGATGGAGAAATAATTACGGCGCCAACCGTGCAAAGTGAAATTTTGAATGGCGAAGCTGTTGTGACAGGAAACTACACAATTCAAGAAGCCAAAGATTTGGTCAAAAGACTAAATGAAGGCGCGTTGCCAGTGCCAATTAGCTTGGTTAGTCAACAGTCCGTTGAAGCAACCCTTGGTCAGGTTTCGCTTGAAAAGAGTTTGAAGGCGGGAATAATTGGCCTCATGCTCGTGATTATTTTTATGCTTATTTATTATCGATTTCTGGGTCTGATCGCATCATTTTCCTTACTTATCTATTCCGCGTTGATGATTACCATTTTCAAGCTTTCTGGTTTCACGCCATGGCAAATCACACTCACGCTTCCCGGAATCGCTGGTTTTGTGCTTTCGATTGGAATGGCAGTGGATGCGAATATTTTAATTTTTGAAAGGACTAAGGAAGAAGTACGCAAGGGGCGTAATATCCTTAGCGCAATTGAAGAAGGTTTCAAGCGCGCTTGGACATCGATTTTGGACGGCAATATGTCATCTATCATCACAGCTTTAATTCTAGTAGAAATGGGAACGGGATTTGTGAAGGGTTTTGCAGTCACACTGATCATTGGAGTGCTTGCCTCAATGTTCACAGCCGTTGTCATCACAAGAACAATCTTACGATTTATTCTGGGGAGTTGGATTGAAAATAAGATGTGGTTGGTTGGGGCAAAAAAATAGAGACAGAAAAAGAGAGTAAATAATTCTTTATTAAAAAAGTTTTAGGTAACAGAGGTCATTGGCGGTAAGTTTGGCAGTAGGTTTTTGGCAGTAGGTACTTTTTCTTAATTCCTATAACTAAAGACTTAACCTACTGCCAATGACTTATGTCACTATTAACCTAGCATGTAGATGTATAACATTATTTCCAAAACTAAATACGCTTATATTTTTTCCATCACCTTGACGGTGCTTAGTGTTGTGGCACTTTTCACTTGGGGATTGAAATACGGAATTGATTTTACGGGAGGAACGCTCATGGAAGTGAAGTTTGAAAATAGTCTTCCGACGAATCTCGAACTCGAGGAGTCTCTAAAAGATTTGAATTTGAAAAGTCTCACACTTCAATCGACTGGGAATAATTCAGTATTGATTCGCTATGCCTCAGAAGATGATAAAACTAATCAGAATGTTCTGAGTACTTTAGGGGAAAAATATCCGGAATCAAAAAATATCCGAACAGACTATGCTAATGCTTCAGTTTCCAACGAGCTGAAAACTAAATCATTTATGGCAATTTTTTGGGCAATTGTTGGCATTATGGCTTATATCGCTTGGGCTTTTCGACGCGTTTCGCATCCGGTGGCTTCATGGAAATATGGAGCAGGTGCGGTAATCGCTCTTATGCACGATGTGCTCATTACGATTGGTGCTTTTTCGGTCTTGGGTCACTTCTGGGGCGTTGAGGTGGGCGTGCCGTTTGTGGCGGCGCTTCTCACTATTTTGGGATTTTCGGTTCATGATACAATTGTGGTTTATGACCGCACGAGAGAAAATCTCCAAAGAAGCTCTGCTAAAGAAAAATTCCCTGAAATTGTGAATCGCAGTCTCAATGAAACATTGGTTCGTTCGGTTAACACCTCTCTCACAGTAATTATCACACTTCTTGCAATTTATATTTTCGGCGGAGAATCTATCAAGCATTTTTCTTTGGCGCTACTGATTGGGATAACATTTGGAACTTATTCATCGATTTTTATTGCTTCAGCGCTACTCGTGACAAGTTATAATTTACAAATTAAAAAATAAAATCTCAAATTATTTTTAATTTTGAGATTTGCATTTTTCATTTACTATGTGGAATCCGTTTAAAAACAATCAACAATCAAATGCTTCAAAGGTTAGCGATGATGCAAAAGGAGATGCTGACAAGAAAAAAGAAGATGATTCGCCGAAAATGAATATGCTCCAGCGCTTGGCAATGAAAAGAATGGAACGGATGAGTCCGCAGGAAAAGGCCAAGATGATGCAAGAAGTTTTGAAACCGGAGAATAAGGACAAATTGCTCGGTGCAATGGAGATGATGCGAAAGAGTGGACAGATAACGCAGGAGCAGTATGATATGGCAAAGCAAAAAATGGATATATAATTTTTTTGATATATTTTTGTCGCCTTTAGCTATTTAGCCGGGGCGATAGTTCCTTGATTTCAAGTATCAATCCTTAATAATAGGAGTTTGCGCCATGAAATTGATTTGTGACAGGTGGAGTCGTCTTCCAGGTGGTGGGAAGAAAATAGCTTGGTTGGGGATATTTGGCTTATTGGTAATTCCTTCTCACTATGTCAAGACAAACTGGAGCATCGCTCTTATTGTCTTGGCGTGTGTGTTTCTTTTCCTTTTGCCACCGGAGGATTATTTTTGTGATAAGTGATCTTGAGCTTGGAGTGGGCGTTGGATTTTAAATCAACGCCTATTATTTTGACTTTTTTAGCCTTTAAAGCTAGAATGGGACTATGTTGAAAACGAAAATAGAAGAGATTAAAAAGCAGGTTTTGGAGGAAATTGAGAAAGTCAAAAATAGTGACGCGCTTTTTGATTTGGAGAAAAAATACTTGGGACGCAAGAGTGAGTTTGTGGGGTTTTTGAAAAATCTGAAAAACCTGGCGCCGGAAGAAAGAAAACAAATTGGCGAGTTAGCCAATAAAACTAAGTTAGAAATTCTTAACATTATCAACGGAAAAAAAGCCGATTTGTCCAAAACCGGAACGAGCGCAGAGAAAGAAAAAATTGATGTGACGATTCCTGGCAAGAAAAGAGGCGTGGGACATCTCAATCCAATCTCGATTGTCAGGCGCGACATTGAAGATATTTTTACTGGCATGGGGTTTGAAATTGCCGATGGGCCAGAGATTGAAACTGAGTTCTATAACTTTGACGCGCTCAATATGCCAGCTGATCATCCGGCACGTGATATTCAAGATACATTTTGGTTGAAAAATAAAAAAGGTAAAGAAAATCTAGCAATGCGTTCTCAGACCTCAGCTGTGCAAGCGAAGTATATGGAAAAGCACAAACCGCCCTTGCGGATTATTGTGCCGGGAAAATGCTTTCGCCGTGAAGCAACTGATACGACGCATGATCATACTTTCTATCAGTTTGAAGCATTGGTGGTGGGAGAAAACATCAATGTTGGACATCTGAAGCAAGTAGCGGAAGATTTTTTCTCGCAATTTTTTGGACGCGAAATCAAAGTGCGTTTGCGACCAAGCTATTTTCCTTTCACGGAACCGAGTTTTGAATTTGATATATCCTGCACGGTTTGCGGAGGCGCTGGATGCCGCGCTTGTAAGTATAATAAATGGCTGGAATTGGGTGGCGCTGGAATGGTTAATCAAAATGTATTTGAAGCAGTCGGCTATAAACGCAATCAATACACCGGCTTTGCTTGGGGTTTTGGTTTGGAACGTCTGGCAATGATGAAGTATAAAATTGATGATTGTAGGCTTTTTCATAGTGGGGATCTAAGATTTACAAAACAGTTTTAAGTTATGAAATATTCATATAGTTGGTTAAAAGAATTATCTCAAACAAAACTATCTCCCGAAAAAGCGGCGGAGCTTTTGACGATGCATTCTTTTGAGATTGAGGGTTTGGAGAAAAATAACAATAGTTTTGATGGCGTGGTTGTTGGTGAAATTTTGGAAATCACGAAACATCCGAATGCGGATAAATTGCAAATTGCTCGTGTTAATATCGGGGCGAAAAAATCCACATCACCCTTCCGACAATCCTTGTCGGAATCTCCTTATCAAGGAGAGGAGGCGCTACAGATTGTTTGTGGTGCGCCAAATATTGTTGTTGGTCAAAAAGTGCCAGTGGCATTGATTGGGACAATATTGCCTGGAAATTTTGAAATTAAAGAAGCGGAAATTCGAGGCGTGAAATCTTTTGGAATGTTATGCGCCGAAGACGAATTGGGATTAGGCAAGGATCACGCGGGAATTTTGATTTTGGAGAAATTTGCGAAAGTGGGCGAGCCAGCGGCAAAATATTTAGGTGCAATAAAAGATAGCGCCTTAGAAATCAAAGTTTTGCCTGATCGCGCGCATGATATTTTGAGTCACGTGGGCGTGGCGAGAGAGCTGGCAGTTTTGGAAAAAAAGAAGTTCGGCTATGCTTTCGATGAACTTATTTTGCCCTTCCAAAAAAGTCAAAAACTAAAAGTGGAAATCAAAGATAAGGATTTATGCAAAAGATATATTGGCGTGGTGATGGAGAATATCGTGATCAAAGAATCACCAAAATGGTTAAAGGATAGATTGGAGATTTGTGGACTGCGGCCGATCAATAATGTGGTAGATGCGACGAATTATGTGATGCTGGAACTTGGGCAACCGCTACATGCTTTTGACTTTGAAAAAGTCTCAGGCGAAATTTCAAATTCCAAATTTCCAATTTCAAATCAATCTCAAAGTTCAAAATCCAAATGTCAAATTGTTGTGCGCAGAGCGGAAAAAAACGAAGAATTGGTCTTGTTGGATGATAGCGAAATTAAACTAACTGAAAATAATTTGTTGATTACGAATGGTGATGACGCTCTGGCGCTGGCGGGGATTATGGGGGGGAAAGATTCTGGTATAAATGAAAATACAAAAACGATTGTGCTTGAGGCGGCTAGTTTTGATGCGGTGAATATTCGAAGGACAAGAACGGTGCTGGGACTGAATACTGATTCATCCTATCGCTTTGAAAAAGACCTTGATCCAAATTTGACCGAAAAAGCGATGGTGCGGGTAATTGATATTTTGGAACATATTGCTGGCGGAAAAGTTGAAGGAATTGTTGATATCTATCCCAAGAAAATAAAACCATGGACGGTAAAGTTAGATCTGGAATATGCTAATCAGCTTTTGGGGGAGAAAGTGCCAGAGAAAGAATTGCTGAATATATTGAATTTGTTAGGCATCAGAACAAAGAAAGCTAAATTAATTGAGTGTCAAATTCCGACTTATCGCTTGGACTTGCGAACGCAAGAAGATTTGATTGAAGATATCGGACGAGTCTGGGGTTATGAAAAAATTGCTCCAAGGCCAATGCTCGCGGAAGTTTTGCCAGCAAAAATAAACCAGCAGGTTTTCTTCGAGCGAAAATTGCAAGACATCCTCACTGGCTTGGGATTTGATGAGGTATATAATTATTCCTTCTATGGCGCAGACGATTTGAAAAAAACTGGTCTTAGTGAAAACGAACATCTTCAATTAGCCAACCCGATGAATCCAGAGCAAGAATTTGTGCGGGCATATATGGTGCCAAATATCCTGAAAAATGTTCGAGAAAATCTCAAGAATTTTTCTGAAATTAGTATTTTTGAAATCGGCAAATGTTATCTGCTAAAAAATAATGAGCCTGTCGAAGAGCGCAATTTGATTTTAGCAAAAGTTTTGGAGCGTGATGCTAATTCAGAAACTTTTTATAATCTGAAAGGCGCAGTCGAAGACGTGCTTGAAGTGCTAAACGTGAAGAATGTGGAATTTTTAGAAATAAAAACTCCCGGCACGTTTATGAATCCAGCTAGAACTGCAAAAATTACCGTGAGTGGAAAAGTCATCGGTTTTGTCGGAGAAGTCAGTCAATCAGTACTTGTGAGCTATAAAATTTCCAAGCGTTTGGTGGTAGCAAAAGTAAATCTAGAGACACTGCGAGATGTTGCTAGGAATATCCTAGAATACAAACTAATCAATAAATTTCCAGTTGTTTCGCGCGATATTTCTATGATTGTTCCAGGAGAGGTGAAATATGCCGAGATTGAAACTTTGGTCAAAAAAACCGGAGGCGAATTGATTGATAGAGTTTCACTTTTTGATCGTTTCGAAGCAAAAAATAGTATGGCCATCAGAATTGAAATGAGCGCCAAAGACCGAACACTCGAAAGTGCGGAAATTGATGCGGTGATGGAAAAAATTATATCGAATCTGAGAAAAGAATTGAAAATTGAAATTAGAAAATAAGATGATTTGTCCATTTTGCAATATAAACGAAAAAAGAAACAAAGTTATCGACAAAAGCGAAAAGGTTTCTGTTATTTTTAGCAATCCCAGATTGATGCCTGGACATATCCTGGTTATTCCCAAAAGGCACATTGAAAGAATTTCGGAGCTAGATGATGAAGAAAGGACGGCTTTGATGGAAATGGTTGCAAAGTGGGAAGAAAAAATAGTTTCTAAGATTTCATTGGGTTGTGATGTGCGTCAAAATTATCGACCGTTTCAAAAGCAAAGTAATTTAAGAGTCAATCATCTCCATGTCCATTTGCAGCCTCGGAATTACAAAGACGAGCTTTTTCAAAAGTGTCAAATCCATGAAATTGATATTTTTAAAGATTTAGAGGTGAGCGAGTTGGATAAGATTAGTGAACTGCTTGAAAAATAATATGCCAGAAATCCCAAAAACCTACGAACCCCAAAAATACGAAGATAAGATTTATGCGCTTTGGGAAAAATCCGGAAAGTTTAATCCGGATAATTTGAAGTTGCCGAAAAATGCTAAGCCGTACACGATTATTCTTCCGCCACCAAATATTACCGATAAGTTGCATTTGGGTCATGCTTCGATTATTGCCATTGAAGACTTGCTAATTCGCTTCCATAGAATGAAAGGTTTTAGAGCGCTCTACCTGCCTGGAACTGATCATGCTTCAATTGCTACGCAAAACGTGGTGGAGAAAAAACTGCTAAAAGAACAGGGGCTGACTCGGCATGACTTGGGTCGGGAAAAATTTTTGGAAGAAGTTTGGAAATTTTTGCGTGTGACGCAAGCAACGATTTTGAAACAAGCCCGCAAGATGGGCGGTTCTTTCGATTGGTCGCGTGAAGCTTTTACTCTTGATGACCAGAGAAAAAAAGCGGTGACAAAAATGTTTTTGGATATGCATGCCGAAGGGTTGGTTTATCGCGGAAAAAGAATTGTGAATTGGTGCCCGCGTTGCAAATCAACTTTGGCTGATGACGAAGTGGAGTATAAGGAAGAAATTGGAAAATTATATTGGATCAAATACGGGCCATTTATTTTGGCGACTTCGCGACCGGAGACTAAACTTGGCGACACAGCTGTGGCAGTTTACCCTGGCGACAAGCGCTATGCGAAAATGGTGGGGAAGAAATATATGATTCCCGGAGTTTTGGGGGAATTTGAAATCATAGTTGTGGCGGACAAGGCTGTTGATCCAAAATTTGGTAGTGGTGCAATCAAAGTCACTCCCGCTCATGATTTCACAGACTACGCGATTTCCCAAAAGCACAATATTGTGCTGAAGCAGATTATCGATGAAGATGGAAAAATGATGTCCAATTGCGGCAAATATGCTGGCATGACCACACTAGAGGCCAGAAAAGCGATTGTGGCTGATATGGAAAAAATGGGTCTTATCAATCATGTTGAAGATGGATATAAACATAATTTGGCAACTTGCTATCGATGCGGAGCAACGATTGAGCCAATTCCTTCTGAGCAGTGGTTTTTGGCGGTGGACAAGAAGCTTAAACGTTTAGGAGGAAAATCACTCAAGGAAAAAGCACTTGAAGTGGCGAAGAATGGGAAGATTAAATTTTACCCTTTTCGCTTTACGAAGCGCTACATTGATTGGATGACAAACTTGCATGACTGGTGCATTTCGCGTCAGATTTGGTTTGGGCACGAATTTCCGGTTTGGTATAGAAACAGCAAACCCTCCTTCGCTTCCTCCTCCGCTAAAGCTATGGCGGATAAAAATGCTACGGCGGGCAAGCAGGAAAAAGAAATTTATGTTGGCGAAAAGGCGCCGAAAAGCAAAGATTGGGTTCGTGACCCGGATACTTTCGACACTTGGTTTTCATCCGGAATGTGGTCATTCTCAACGTTAGGCTGGCCAATGAATATTAAAAACGGAAAGAGAGTGGGGGATTTGGCGAAGTTTCATCCGACGCAAGTTCTGGAAACTGGTTATGAAATTTTGACTTTGTGGGTTTCTCGGATGATTATGATGTCTCTTTTTGCGCTCGGTGAAATTCCATTTGAAAATGTCTATTTGCACGGAATGGTTTTGGATCAATTTGGTAAAAAAATGTCCAAATCGAAAGGCAATGGGATTGATCCGATGGATATGATTGAAAAATTTGGAACCGATGCCGTGAGACTTTCTCTGCTCATTGGCTCTGCTCCAGGCAATGATATGCGCTTGTCTGAAGAGAAGATTGCCAGTTACAGAAATTTTGTTACTAAACTTTGGAATATCTATCGCTACTGCGATCACGCAGACAGTAAATTTTCGTTGATCGAAAAAATTGGTCCGAAAGATTTGAAATCACTCTCAGATAGGTGGATTGTTAGTGAACTCAATAGTGTGATTGAAGTGGTTACTGATAATTTGAACGAGTATAAATTCTCGTTAGCAGGTGAGACGCTTGAGAAGTTTATCTGGAATGATTTTGCGTCATGGTACCTTGAAATAAATAAACTGGAGAATAATTCAAAGGTGCTTGGTTATGTTTTGGACAAGATATTGAAGCTATCACATCCTTTTGCCCCTTTCGTGACCGAAAAAATTTGGCAGGATTCCTCGGCACGCCGACTTGTCCGCCTGAGTTCTGATGGAGGAGGAAGTCTTGGCGAAGGAGGCTCGATGCTGATGGTTGAAAAATGGCCAGTGGCGGACAAAAAACTAATCGACAAAAAGGCTCAGATAGAATTTGATAGTCTCAGGCAGATTGTGAGTAAAATCAGAAATATCCGCACAAACTATCACATTGATCCGGGAAAAACGATTCAAGTTTTTGCCAAAAAAGCAGAAAATAGAGCAGTTCTGGAAAAACTAGCTAAAATAAAAATTGCTATAGTTTCGAAACTTGATGCTAGGGGAATTGTAGTTGCTGGAAAAAAAATCAAGTTGACTCTGGCAATTTCAGACCTGATTGATATAGAAAAGGAGAAAGCAAGGCTAGAAAAAGAAATTGCCAACCTAGAAGGATTGATCGTGAAAACGGGAGCATTGCTTAAGAATGAGAATTTTGTCAAAAGTGCGCCAAAAGAGATTGTCTTGGCAAATCAGGCAAAGTTAAAGGAATATGATGAGAAGCTGAAAATTCAGCAAGAGCTTTTTGAAAACTTGAGATAAATGTTCTTTTGAGCGGAAGAGGGGTCGTGAATGAGCAAAAATGGTAGTAGGAATAGCAATAGGAAGCCGGAAAATGGGAGAAAAATGACTCGTCATCATTTGCTTCCGACTAGTCGGGGAGGGACAACTGATCAATATAATATTGCAACCATACCAAGGAGATATCACGAGAGTTGGCATATTTTCTTTGGAAATCTCACCCCAGAGGAGGCAATTCAATTTTTGAAAACTATTTTTCTCGGAGAGGGGCTGCGGCAACGTAAAAAGAAATGGACAATGGAAGGTCTGTATGAATTGCAGCTGGCAATCCAAAGCCAAACAATCAGTGTTGAAAAAAAGCAAAAAAAGAAGAAGAAATAGGCTCGTCGAGTATATGTGGAATAGCGGTGAAGCTAACGCTGAATCGCTATTTTTTGTCCCTATTGACAAGAAATAGAAAACTCGCTAATATAGTTAAAGACATTATAAAACTGAATAAGAGGTCCGTCTAGGCGGATTTCTAGTCCAAATAGAGGGAAAACTCAGACTGCACGAACTTGGACCATTTCATTCTCTCGAAGGGTAATCACTAAAAGCTAAATCAGGCTTTTGGTTTTGACGCTTTGAGAAATTCCGTCTATTTTTTTATTGTCAGCATAATGTCAAAAATATTCTATGGCACAAGACAAAGAAATAGTTAAATTAGAGGGTGTAGTTGTTGAACTTTTGCCCAGTGCAACGTTCAAAGTTAAGTTGCCCAATGGGCATGAAATTTTCGCCTATATTTCCGGAAAAATGCGCGTAAATTATATTCGCTTGATTCCCGGAGATCGAGTGTTAGTTGAAATGAGCCCATATGACCTAACTAAGGGGCGAGTAGTGCAACGGCTTAAATAAAAATTTGTAAAAAATATATGAAAGTTAAGGCATCAGTTAGAAAAATTTGTGATAAGTGTAAGACCGTCAAAAGAAAGGGTGTGCTTTTTGTGATTTGTTCCAATCCCAAGCACAAGCAACGCCAAGGCTAGTTGGAAACTTTTTAATTAGTAGCAAGAATTATCAATATGTTAAGAATCGCTGGAGTAAATATTCCTGATAATAAAAGAATTGAGATTTCACTCACCTATATATATGGAGTAGGTAAAAATACTTCTTCGGATATTTTGGCTGAACTGAAAATTGACAAAGACAAGCGAGTAAAGGATTTGACTGATGAAGAACAGAACAGTATTCGTAGTTATGTGGAAAAGAAAATCAAAATCGAAGGAGATTTGAAACTAGAAGTGCGAGATAATGTAAAGCGTCTAAAAGAAGTTGGCTGTTATCGTGGAACGAGACATCAAAGAGGTCTTCCTGTACGTGGACAGAGAACCAAGACCAACAACCGTACTGTTCGAGGCAATGTTCGAAGGACGATGGGCTCTGGTAGAGTGAAGACTGAAAAGACCTAGAGTTAGTGACTAAGCGAGTATTTAAAGATTAGCTATATAAGTATATTTTTATGACGAATGATACACAGCAAAAAAAAGCGGAAGAAGTAGCTGCTCCAAAGGCGGAGATTTCTGATGCAGCGATTCTTTCCACTCTTTCTGGCGAAGAAGTGAAATTGGAGGTTAAAAAAGTTAAAAAAGCCAAGAAGCAAGTGTTGAAAGGCCGAGCAACAGTAAAATGTTCCTATAATAATACGATTGTTAATATTTCTGATAGTGAGGGCGGAGTTCTTGGATGGTGTTCATCAGGACTTTTGGGGTTCAAGGGTGCGAAGAAAGCCACTCCTTATGCTGCCACTCAAGTTGTGGCTAATGTTACAGAAAAGGTTAGAAAATATGGCGTCAAAGAATTGGAAGTGTTTGTCCGTGGAGTAGGTTCTGGACGAGAAGCTTCAATTCGTGCACTGGCAAATAATGGTTTTGAAATTACTATGATCAAAGATACGACACCAATTCCTCATAATGGTTGTCGCGCCAAGAAACCTCGTCGAGTTTAATCCTCCTGCTCCGCCAGCTGACGGATATGGCGGACAAGTTTTGTAATAAAGATTAAAGAGAAACGTTAAATTATTTATTTAGAAAGAGCATATGGCTAGAGATACCGAAGCACAATGTCGAAAATGTCGAAGAGCAATGGAGAAACTTTTCCTAAAAGGTGACCGTTGCAATGGTCCAAAATGCGGAATGGTTAAACGCGCCTATATTCCCGGAGTACACGGCAAGAAAATGTCCCGTGGCAACCGCAGTGAATATGGTATCCAGTTGGCTGCTAAACAAAAGATTAAGCGCATCTACGGAGTTTTGGAAAAACAATTCAGAAAACACTTTAGTGATGTAAAGGGTAAAAAAGGTGTGACTGGAGATTTGTTGCTTATTCGCTTGGAGACAAGATTGGATAATGTTGTATATCGCCTCGGCTTTGGCGCTTCACGTGCTCAATCCCGTCAACTTGTTAATCATGGGCTTATCGCAGTTAATGGTCGTAAGGTTTCCATCCCGTCCTATGAAGTGAAAGTTGGACAGACAATCAGTATTAAAGCTGGGAAAGAACAGAAAAATTATTTCAAAAACATTGAACAAACACTAAAAAATAAGCAAGATTTCCCAAGTTGGATGATATTTGATTCAGCAAAAATTGAAGGGAAAATTATTAGCCTTCCAACTCGGCAAGAGATTGGCACCAATGTTGATGCTCAGGTTGTGGTTGAGTATTACTCACGATAATTAAAATATGGGAGAGCGTGTGTCTAAGAAACATACGTTATATTTCCCCTAATTATTAAAATTTTACAAACAAATGCAAGCAATAACACTTCCTCAAAAACCTAAATACGTTCCAATCGATGAAAAGACGGGTCTATTCGAAATCGATGGTTGTTATCCTGGTTATGGAACGACCGTAGGCAATGCTCTTAGGCGTGTGCTTCTTTCATCTCTTCCGGGTTCTGCTATTACTTCTGTTAAAATCAAGGGTGTAAAACATGAGTTTTCTACGATTCCTAATGTTTTAGAGGATGTGATTCAGATCGTTTTAAACTTGAAGCAAGTTCGCTTGAAATCTCATAAGGATGAGCCAGTGACAGTCACACTGAGCGTTAGAGGAGAAAAGGTCATTACAGCTGGAATGATTAAATGTCCGACTGACGTTGAAGTTATCACAAAAGACGCGCCAATTGCCACAATCACCAACGCTAAGGGTGAATTTGATATGGAAATGGAAGTGGAAAATGGGATTGGTTATGTTCCAGTCGATCAACAACAACGGGATAAGAAGGAAGTCGGAATGATTGCTCTTGACGCAATCTATACTCCGATTCGTCGAGTAAATTACACCATTGAGAATATGCGCGTAGGGAAAAGAACTGATTTCGAAAAGATTAAATTGGAAGTGACAACTGATGGTAGTATCTCTCCAAAAGAGGCTTTCGCGCAGGCAGTTAAAATTCTTAGTGATCAATTTTCAGTTCTGACTTCAATTAAAGAAGTAGAAGAAATAGTTGAAGCGGAAGTGGTGGAGGCTCCAATTGAGGCAGAAGTGGCTGAGGTGGTTGCAGAGGATGTGACTAAGACAGAAGTTACTGCACTCAAAAATCTTTCCACAAGGACTTTAAATGTTTTGGAAAAAGCCAATATTGCAACTGTTGCTGATATCGTAAAGCTTACTGAGGTGCAAGTTGGAGAATTGGAAGGAATGGGTGCAAAAGGCATTAAAGAGATTAAAAAAGCGATTGGGGACTTTGGCATTAATCTCAAAAAAGAAGACTAATATTTCCGTTTTTTAAGTAAAATATTATGCGACATCAAAATAAGGGAAGAGAATTGGGTAGGGAGCGAAGTCAAAGAAAGGCACTGTTTCGAACGATGCTGGGAAGTTTGATTATGCAAGAAAAGATTGAGACCACTGAGGCAAAGGCCAAGGAGCTGAAAGGCAAAATTGATCGCTTGATCAATAAGGCTAAAAAAGGTAAAGACCCAGTGCGTAAGTTAGCGATTATTCGAGATCTCAAAAAATATATCCCAGCCATGGCAATGAAAAAACTGACTGGTGAGTTTTTGGATAAATTTTCCAACCGAAGTAGCGGTTATACTAGAATAATTAAATTAGCGCCAAGAAAAAGCGATTCAGCAAGAATTGCCATTATCGAATTCGTATACTAAATTTATGATTACCAGAAAATATCATCTTTTTGATGCAACAGATAAAACGCCAGGAAGAATGTCAACTGAAATTGCCCGAATTTTACGCGGGAAAAATAAGGTTGATTTTACACCACATATTGACGGAGGGGATTTCGTGGTTGTAATTAATTCTGACAATGTTAAGATTGCTTATGGCAAGGGAGACAAAAAAATCTATTATCGCTTTTCTGGTTATCCGGGAGGAATCACTGCGACTAAATTGAAAGATCAGATTGAGAAAGATTCCAGAAAAGTTATCAAAGATGCTGTTTATGGAATGCTTTGCAAGAACAAATTGCGAGACAAGATGATGAAGAGACTTCTCATCTACACTGATGCGACACATAAGCATACAATTGATGGAACAACTAACTAATACTTTATACTATGATCGACAAGAAAAAAGTTAAAATTGAAAAAGCAGAGCCGGAAGTAAAGGCCGAAGCAGGTAGATATTTCTATGCAGTCGGAAAAAGAAAAACCGCCATTGCTCAAGTGCGTATCTATCCAACGGACACACCAGCTGACACGCTGGTCAATGATAAGAAATTGGAACTCTATTTTTCTGTCCAACGTTTCGCTGACACAGTAAAATCTGCCTTGACATCTGTCGGACTTTCAGAGAAATTTAATATTACTGTGAAAGTAACTGGCGGCGGAATCAACGCCCAGGCCGAAGCAATTCGTTTGGGAATTTCGAGAGCGCTGATTAAGTTTGATGAGAGTTTGCGCAAAGTTTTGAAAGCAGAAGGCTTTTTGACTCGAGACGCGAGAGTGGTGGAAAGAAAGAAGCCGGGACTCAAAAAAGCCCGCAAATCTCCACAATGGGCTAAGCGTTAGGCTTTTATATTATATTTTGTATTTATTCAGAAACGAGCTATATGCTCGTTTCTTTTTTATGCCAAAAAAAACTTTGTCATTCTGAGCGAAGCGTAGCGGAGTCGAAGAATCTGTTTTCCATTATCCATAGTCTAATTTATATTTGAAAAACTTGGGGTATTGGTGGGCAGATCCTTCGACTGCGTCCCGAGTACGGGACTTCGCTCAGGATGACAGCTTTCTTGCTCTATCTAAAGCCTGGCTAGATTTTTGGGTGTCAATGATGAGATACATAGGTAACACTTCTAAGATAGAGAAGTATGTTACCAAAAGAGCCATTTAATAGTTACAATAGCGATAGACTAATTGAGGAAGCCGGTTTTCAAATTATTGACGACCTG
>JBAQUL010000025.1:0-6308 GCA_049297495.1 Candidatus Moraniibacteriota bacterium | reverse complement strand
TGGAGTTTCCGGGGTGGAGGGATCGCTGGCTATTTCAAGCGGAGCGACATTTGGAAGCGCTTATTCTACAGACACTATCGCTGACGGAGATGTGGCAATTTCCGGTAACGTCGGCATCGGCACTACCTCTCCCACTGCCCCCCTCACCGTCTACAACGGCACCACTACCGGAACTTATACCACCAGTGGCTGGGCCAGTTCTTCTGATGCCCGACTGAAAACCAACATTATAGACGTCACCAATCCACTGGATAAAATCAAATCGCTCAGTGGTGTCTATTTCAACTGGAATGCTAACCCCAACAGCGATCGTCAGATTGGTCTTATTGCTCAAGATACGCTAAAGGTTCTCCCCGAAGTGGTGGTAGGTAATGAAAAAGATGGTTATGGTATTGCTTATGGCAATCTCTCGGTACTACTTATCGAAGGAGTTAAAGCTCAGCAAACTCAACTTTCCGCGCTCACTTCCATTCTTCAAAACTCAAATAGTATCCAAGACAATGAAATCCAAAAACTAAACCAAGCCCTCGCTTCTCTCACCACGACCACAACTGACCAAGCCACTCTCACTAACCAAAAAATCACTTCAATCCAAGCCAATCTCGCAACGACTGGCTCTCAAATCAACCTCCTCAGCAGCAAACTAAACTCCGCCAGCAATCTGCTCTCCCAAAACAGCCAACCAACTCAAGAACTGCCATTCTATCAGTTCAAAACCCAAAGCCCAGAACTCTCTTCGCCCTTCACAGACCAAACAATCGAAAATAACCAATTTGCAGGCACCTACAATAGCCCCAATAACTTCCAAGAAATAAATATCCAACTCCATGAGGAAAACCAACTTGATCTGACAGAAAAAGACCAAGCTCAAACCTCCCTCATCTACGACGTCTATATTGAAGACCCAACAATCCTCGAAGACTTCCACACCGAACTGGGTAACCAAATGGACCAAAAAGAATTGGAATGGAATAGACCTAATCACCCCAATTTCATTCCCGGCTGGAACACCATAAAACTCCCACTAATAGATGGTATTAAAAGCGGAGAAATTGACTTCCAGAAGCTCAGCTACTTCCGAGCCTATTTCAAATTCCAAACCAACACTAACCTTAAATTCAAAAATATCAGAATCGAAACCAAAGCCACCTATCAGCCACTCGCGCAAACAATTGATACCCAAAACCTGGATCTGTGGAATAATACTGATCAGGGGGCGGCCCTGAAAAGCATCTTTGGTGAATTGGATGGCATGAAGACGCAAGATCTTGCGTTTCTGCAAGTCAGTACAAAATTAACCAATGATTTGAAAGCAATGCAAGAGCAGGTGGTTTTATTGCAAGATCAGACCAAAGCGATTATTGATTTTGGTCTCGCCCTTAATCTGGGTAATGTGATTTATAAAGATACTCTTGGCAATGTGGATATTCTGGAGGGGAAGATTACGGCGAAAGATATTGAGGCGCTCAGCACAGTTAAGGCTATGGATATTGAAGCAACGAATAGTCTTAAGGGGCAGAATCTTGAACTGGGCGGTCAAGTTTCCGGTACGAATAGCATAAAAGCTGGTCAGGTGGAATCGGTCAGCATTTTAACTTCCCAGGCTAAAGCGGGAATTAAGCTCTATATTACGCCAAAAGGATCAACCCAAGGAAAGTCGCTCTATTATGATGAAGGGGACATTGAACCAGGGATTGGGTTTCGGGTGAGGATTGACGCACCGGCGCTGGACAAGGATATCGAGTTTAATTGGTTGATTGTGAAGTAATTTTTTGGCGAGTATCTGGCAAAATAGCCATACAAGTGGCTTGCATTGTTTTTTGATTTTTTGTATAATAATAGTAAGTTAAATTAATTAATTTGTTATAAAAAAAGTATGGAAGTACGATCAGATGGACTCCGAGTGGATGTCAATAAAGGCAGCCATGAGGTGAATTTTCCTCACAAGACGGAGAGGGTGATTCGAGATAGTGAGAGACGGTTTAGCGTTTCGCAAAAACCAGAAAGTGTTAAGGATTCAAAACTTATCCTGCGGATATTGGACAAGATTATTGGAGCAAGTTTGTTCATGATAGTTTTTGGTCTACCGCTTTTTTTTACAGGAATAACTTCCCAGGGCATTATTTTTGAGAAACAAATTTATTTCTACTTCTGGTTACTGCTGGCCTTGATTTCCTGGTCAGCCAAAGGTGTTATCAATGAAGAGATGAATATTCGGCGAACACCGCTTGACATGCCGATTCTTGGTTTTTGGCTGGTCTATTTGATTGCTTCCTTTTTCTCAATTGATCGTTGGCACAGTTTTTGGGGCGCTTTTGGTGATCCATCAAGAGGCTTCATGAGTGTGACAGCCATGATTATCACCTATTATTTAGTTATCAGCAACTTCAATCAAAAACGACTCAAACTTTTACTTGCGGCTTTGATTAGTTCAGGCGCAGTTTTGACTCTCTGGACACTGTTTCTGTTTTTCAATATTCCATTCACAGACCTTTCTCTTGGATCATTGGTTCCTGCTAGCCTAGCGCAATTTATTCCACTGAGTCTTATGGGTAGTATCGGGGGCTTGGGAGTATTTTTTTCAGCCATGGTCATTCTGCTTGCGACAGTAATTTTGAAAGTGGCGGAAGATGAGGGGATGAATGTTGCTAAGAGAAAAGTAATTTTAGGCTTTCTTTCTTTTATTTTAGTGGTGGATTTGTTTTTGATCTTAAATATCAGTGGGTATATGCTTTGGGCCGGATTATTCCTTGGGGTTGTTCTATTTCTGGTCTACATCCTATCTAAGATCGTGCGTCCTCAGAAGAATTGGGTGTGGCTTCCCATGGTTCTTTTCGTACTAATTATGATTGTGAAGATGACTGGTGCCGTTTCATTTGTTAAGGTCAATCTTCCTGCCGAGGTGAATGTCGATTCTTTCGGTGGCGATTACAGTGTTTCTCGTGAGATTGCCAAGGGCTCTCTTAAAAATAACTTCCTCTTAGGCTCTGGGCCGGCTACATTCGGCTATGATTTCTCTATGTACCGTCCGAAGAGCTTCAACGATTCAATGTTCTATAACTTGCGCTTCTCGCAAGGATCAGGCATATTTTTTGAGGCAGTTTCCACCATTGGCGGCCTAGGCACAGTTCTTTTGGTTATCTTACTTTTGTCTTATCTGAGCGTTAGCCTTTATCTTATTTCTCGAGAAAAAGAGAAGAATAAGTTGTATTCACTTGGTGTTTTTTCTGCTTCAGTTGTCGTGCTGACGGATATTTTTACGACAAAATTAGAGGGAAGCGTGCTGTTCTTCGCGGCTATCTTGGTGATTTTATCGCTCGCCATTATTCTTTATGAAAGTGAAGCTGTCCCAAAGTATTTGGCACTTTCCCTGAAGGCTTCTCCAAAATTTGCCCTAGCGCTAGCATTTATTTTCATGTTAATCAGTGCCGGGGTTGCGTTCCTCTTTGTATTTTTAGGCAAGATTTATGTCGCAGACGTTTATGCTGGCAGCGCTGCTAGAGTCTCCAATCAAGATCAAGAAGCGGCGATTATGAAAATGGGCAAAACAATTAGTCTCAATGGTCGAGAAGGTCTTTATTACACAAAGGCCGGTGTTTACTATATGATGCTTGCCAATAAAGAAGCGCTTAAGTCAGAGCAAGAAAGAAATATTGACAAGATTAAGCAATATATCAATTATTCTGTGATAGCTGCTGAGGAAGGCACGAAGGTGAATGCGAATAATATTGAAACTGTCGAAGCACTTGCACAGATCTATGAAAATTCTGGTATATACGTGCCTGATTCTTTGAAGCTTGCAGAAGAAAATTACAAAAAAGCCTTAACACTTGATCCGCATAATCCAAATTATCTATTGAAATTGGGACAGATCAAAATTGCTGATGGGGCGACTAAAAAAGATGAAGGAGAAAAGAAGGTGCTTTTTGGGGAAGCAAAGGACTATTTCCAAAAATCAATTGATGAAAAAAATAACTTTGCTGCCGGATACTATCAACTTTCCTTGATCAAAGATGCGCTCGGCGAAACGGACTCAGCAATCGACAATGCACTGAAAGCTGCTCAGCTTGAGCCAAAGAATTCTGATTATCTGATTAGTCTCGCCAATATGTATCGTCTCCGAGCAAAAGATGATGATTTGAAAGTAGCCCAGGAGGTGTTTACTATTGCGCTAGGAGTGAATGATAAGGATGTGAATGCGCATTTCTATCTAGGGCTAGCCTATGAAAAAGATAAGAACAAAGAAGGCGCTAAGGCAGAATACAAGAAAGTGATTGATCTTTTGACCGGCGACAAGGTGGCTGATACAAAAAAACAACTTGAGAAGATGATTAGCAATATTGACAAGGGAATCGAAAATACTCCGGAAAATCTGGGACTCACAAAAACAGATGCCGGAAATGATAACACTTCTCCTGCGGTAACCGCTCCCACAGAACAACAAAATTCTGACCAAGTTGCGCCTCCGACTCAACCAACTCCATAAGTTATTGTTTTTAAAATAAAAACTAAAATTAGCCCCATTGTTCTTGGCTTTTCGCGAATACGCTTGACGCAAGCGTTAAGCAAGAATAATGGGGTAAAATGAAATATGGGCAATGTCAAAACATGGGGTGAGGCGATAACTTTTTCGCTCATTAATGTTGGTCAAAAGATGGTTGATTATTTGCCAGCGTTGCTTGGCGCTCTGCTTGTGCTTATTGTCGGGTGGATAATGTCTGTAACCTTGGGACGATTGGTTGAGAAGATGGTTTCCGAATTGGGCGTTGA
The DNA here is from genome assembly GCA_049297495.1 of Candidatus Moraniibacteriota bacterium. Classification (GTDB taxonomy): domain Bacteria; phylum Patescibacteriota; class Minisyncoccia; order Moranbacterales; family UBA2206; genus UBA9630. Next base: position 1,538 of record JBAQUL010000025.1, on the reverse strand, counting down.
TAGTGCAATTAAAAAAATGGGCCTCTCTGGAAAGAATTCTAAGAGTGGGCTCAATATTAATGTCGCGGGGTTTATCGGGGGACTCTTCAAGTGGTTTTTGATACTAGTTTTCTTGATGGCAGCAACGGATATTTTGCAGCTCAATCAGGTGACAGTGTTTCTCAACAAGATAATTTTCTATCTACCAAACGTGCTTGTTTCAGTTGTAATTCTGGCTTCAGTTTTTCTTTTAGGGAATTTTGTTTATCATATTGTTAAAGGTAGCACACGCGCTGCCGGTGTGATGTCAGCAACGCTTCTGGCGACAATATCCAAGTGGGCAATTATTATTTTTGGTTTTTTCGCAGCGCTTATCCAATTAGGAGTAGCAGACTCTCTAGTGAACACAATGTTTATCGGTCTCATTGGAATGATTTCCTTGGCCGGAGGCTTGGCTTTTGGTCTTGGCGGACGCGATGAAGCGCAATTGATTCTGAGGAAAGTAAGGGAAGAATTAACAGAAGGAAAGAAATAATACGTTATTTATTTTCAGAACTACACCTGGAGCTTAGAATGTTCCAGGTTTTTTCATTTTTTAGAAAAAACTGAACTGAAAAAGCTTTTTCTTTTGATTTAAATATGATATAATCTACTTAAATAGGTTGGTCGTAAAAATTAAAATTAGTGGCTTGGTATAGCTGCTACGAAGCGATTATGCGAGACGTAATAACTCCTGGGAATAGGCCAAAAATTACGCACGACAGAATCATTAAAGAAAGTGTTCGTGGGCATAGAAAATATAGGCCGAGAAAAATAATTTTGGTTTTTTTGGCTTTGGTTTTTTTGGCTGCAGCTTTTTTAGTCTGGCGAAAATATTTCTCACATTCGAGCAGTTCAAGTCCGCTTCAAAGTGGTCTCAATAATTTAGAGCAGGGTAATTTTGATGAGGCTTCTGAAAATTTCCAAAAAGCTGTCAAAGCAGATCGGGGTGATACGCGTGCGTTGGATAGTCTTGCCCTTTCTCAGTATAACCAAAAGCAATATGCTGAGGCGTTAGAAAATATTGATAAATCTTTGGCTATCAATTCGGAAAATTATCTGGCCTATAATAACAAGGCCAATATCTATCGTGATCAAAAAGATTTTGCCAAAGCTGAAGAAAATTATCGCAAAGCAATTGAGCTGAATTCAAAATATGATGCCGCATATTCTAATTTGGCCATTATGCTTTTAGATGAGGGCAAGCGCGATGAGGCGAAAAAAGTTGTCGCCGATGGCTTGTCTGCTATCCCAGACAATGAAAATTTGAAAAACATTCGTGGGATTTTGGGAGAATAAATTTTAGTTAAAAGTAGTAGGGAAATAGGGAAAATTGAATAAAAAATACTAAAAAAACCATGCCTGAAACTAAAAATGTTCCAGGCGTTTTTTATTTTCAAGTAAAAAATAATCTCTGCGGGTTAATCGAAATTATTACTCCCCCGAAAAACTTACACATTTGCTCGGAAAAAATTCTAAAAGCACGCTTTCCCTCTCTTGGTTTTCCCTCCCTGATTTAC
>JBAQUL010000024.1:0-8236 GCA_049297495.1 Candidatus Moraniibacteriota bacterium | reverse complement strand
GAGACGACGCGGGCGATTGTGGCAGCAGCAAAGGAGATGCGCTCTCCTGTGATTATTCAAGTGACGGAGAAAACAATGGAGTATGCCGGAGGAAGAGGAATCTTTCACTTGATAAAAAACGATGCTGAATTTTATGCTGCGGAAATTCCGATTGGCATTCATCTTGATCATGGGAAAAGTCTGGAAATAATCCAGCGAGCAGTTGCAATTGGATTCACATCGGTCATGTATGATGGGTCTCGGAAGGTTTTTACTGATAATTTAGAGATAACAAAAAAAGTAGTTGAGTTTTGTCATAAGAGTGGGGTAGATGTTCAGGGGGAGCTGGGTAGCGTTCCCTATCTCGGTGAAGCTCAGATGGGGGATATCGATTGGGATAAATATATGACTGATCCTGCGCAAGCCAGGACGTTTGTTGAGGAGACTGGGATTGATGCTCTCGCTGTGGCGATTGGAAATGCGCATGGGTTTCTCAAGGAAAGGGCTCAACCAGATTTTGATCGAATGGCAATGATTAATAAAAATTGCCCTCTCCCGTTTGTTTTACATGGTGCGTCAGATTGGGAGAACGGAAGAGTGGTGGAAGCGATAAAAAACGGCGTTAGCTGTTTCAATGTTGATACGGCAATTCGCATTGCTTTTGTGAATAACCTGATTAATTCGGTGAGCAGTCAGGGTGAGTTAGGATTTGACCTGAGAAAGCTTTTGGGCGGTGCTCAAAATGCGGTAAAAGAGACCGTTAAATACAAAATGAAGATATTTGGTAGTGATGGTAAAGCTTGATGCAAGTAGCTGTGAGGCTCTATGGTGAAAGAAAAAATGAGTATAGGAAAAGCTGAAGCCTTACGCTTCAGTTTTTGTTTTTTACGTGATATAATCAATACATGCAAAATAATGTGACAGTAGAAAAAATATTAGTTTCATATGATCCGGAAGTGCAAAATTTATTGCCAGTGCTAAAAAAAATTAGTGCTGATTTTGGGTTTATTGGTGACAAAGATGCGGAGATTATTGCGGATTATTTTGATCTTTCGCTAGCGAAAATTTATGAAGTTGCCAGTTTTTATGATTTGATCAAAACTGAAAAACCAGCTAATTTGGAGATCAAGGTTTGCTCTGGCGGGGATTGTGCCTTAGGCTCCTCAGCTGAAATTATCCAAGAAATTGAAAGCTATTTTCGAATCAAGGCTGGTGATGAATTTAACCCAAAAGTACGTTTGGAAAAAATTAGCTGTCTTGGACGGTGTGCCGAGGGGCCAATTATGGCTGTGAACGGGAAGATATATGAAAAAGTGACGGTGAGTGGGGTGTATCGGATTTTGGGGGAATGGTCGTAGGGATATCCTCTTCTCCCCTCGGGAGAGGATGTCACGAGCGCGTGACAGGTGAGGGCAAGGGCTGTATATGAGGAACAACCTAAGCAAAGCTAACTCATTATTAATCGAAAGGCTCCTCCCTCATCCGGCTTTCAGCCACCCTGCCTACCGGCAGGCAGGCTTCTCCCTAATGGAGAAGGGGATATAAACAAAATTTTCTGCTTCAATTTTTTATGCAAAAAAATATAAAAATCATAACCGAACATTGGGGCAAAATTAATCCTTTAAAGATAGAGGATTATGCTTCTGTTGGTGGTTACGAGGCGCTTAAGAAATTTATTGAAAAAATGGACCCGCAAAAAGTCCTAGAAGAAGTGAAGCTATCAGGACTAACTGGGCGAGGTGGAGCCGGATTTTCCACGGGAATGAAATGGGAAATGGTGATGAAGCAAAAAAGCAAGGAGAGATATTTTATTTGTAATTTGGACGAGTCAGAGCCGGGGACATATAAGGATCGAATGATTGCGGAAAATAACCCGCACTTACTTTTGGAAGGTATAATTCTTTCCGCACTAACAATCGGCGCAAAAAAAGGCTATATCTATCTCAATGGAAATTACGAAAAAGCAAAGGAAATCTTAGAGCAAGCAATTTTGCAGGCGAAGGAAAAGGGATTTATGGGTTCCAAGATAATGGGCTCAAAGTTTACTCTTGAAATTGAAATTTTTTCCGGCGCTGGAGCTTATGTTTGCGGCGAGGAAACAGCGCTTATTAATTCTATCGAAGGTAATCGAGGCGAACCAAAAATGCGACCACCCTATCCAACGGAGAAGGGGCTATTTGAAAAACCAACTGTGGTGAATAATGCCGAAACAATTGTTAGTATTCCCTGGATTATTCAAAATGGCGGAGAGAAGTATCTTAAGTGCGCCACAAAATTATTTGTGCTTGGCGGATCTATTAAAAATAGGGGTGTGTTTGAAGCCCCGATCGACACTACGATAGATGAGGCAATTACTAAATTAGGTGGAGGGATGCAGCGGGGCAAGGAATTTTGGTTTACTCAAGTCGGTGGTGCAGCGGGAAGATTGTATCTTGAGGATGAATTATTATCACCTATCATGGGATCAGGCGCGATTTTAGTGGTGGATAAAACTGTTGATTTTTACGCTTTATTGTTATCCTGGACCGGTTTTTTTCGGCGAGAATCATGCGGAAAATGCGTTCCGTGCCGTGAAGGTACTTTTCGTCTCAATGAAATTGCCGAACGTCTGGCTGATGGTGAAATTTCCGTGCGAGATAAGGAAGCGTTAGACGATATTTTGTGGACGCTTGAAAATACAACTTTTTGTCCATTGGGAAAATTTGCAGCAGTGGCTGTGCGAGATGCAATAGATAAACTAGGAATTTTGAAATAAAATATGCAGATCAAGATTAATGAAAAAAAATACGTCGTAAAAACTGGAGAAACAATCTTCCAGGTTTGTTTGCGCAACGGGATAAAAGTTCCTACGCTTTGCGGAGCAAAATTTTCACATGAGGGTCTCTGTCGAGTTTGCGTGGTGGAATTGGTAGATACGGGCAAATTAATAACATCCTGCAACACGAAAGTATATGTTGGTCTAGAGCTTGTGACCGAGAGTGAAAAGATTTCCAAGGCGCGTAGAATTAATCTGGAATTGCTTTGGGCTGATCATGCCGGAAAATGTGCTACTTGCAAGAAAAATCGGATGTGTGATTTGCAAAAACTGGCAGAAGAGTATAAGATTGAAAATTTTCGTTTCGTACCAAGGAAGGGCGAAATGACCAATAGCGAAGAACAAAAACTACTGCGCGATAATTGGTCACGCGTCGTCACGGAAAATGAAAATCCCTGTATTTCCCGTAATTCTGAATTTTGTGTCGAATGTCGTAAATGTATCAATATTTGCCCGGAAAAGAAATTTGGGTTCAATCATCGCGCAGGGGATGTGGTTGTCGGGACACCATATGAAAAAGTATTGGATTGTAGCTTCTGCGGTAAGTGTGTCGAGGTCTGTCCGGTGGCGGCGCTGACCGATAAAAACGATTATGCTAAGATTATTGAAGACTTGGATGATCTCAAAAAGTTATCCGTGGCGATAATTGATCTGGAAATGCGAGAAAAAATACAAGTGCAGTTGAATAATATCAGCACAGAAAAAAATTTGGATAAAATATTTTTTGAACTTGGTTTTGAAAAAATTATAAACCTAGATGAGAAAGATTGGAATAAAGAAAATGCTGTGATCGAAAATATCAGAACCGAATATGCTCGAAAAGAAAAAATTGATCCAAAAAACATTTGCACGTTTTTTATTTCTTCTAAGATCTATAAAAAAGCTCGCAAGAATGAATATTTAGACTATGTTTTAAGCGAGCGGGAAGTGGCGCGACTGGTACGGGATAAAGGGAAAATGTTGGCAGGGAAAGTGAGAAGATGATATATTTAGCGAATCGATAGTTGGTTACCCCGCATCAATTCCAGGGACGATCGAGGTGGCGGAGAGTTTGGTTTGTGTTGACCGCCTAGCGGCTTAGTTTTTCTAAAACATTAAATAATCCTGCGAATTGATAAGGGGTGCTCAAATTTCTAGCTACTCATTATTACTCGTAGAGAAATTTTGCATGTGTCTCGCAATTCCAGGAAAAATTATGGCAATTAAAAATCAACTGGCGACAGTTGATTTTAATGGTATCTTAAAAGAGATCAATATTTCACTGGTTGACGCTCGGGTTGGCGAATATGTGATGGTGCATGCCGGTTTTGCGATTGAGAAGATGGATGATGCGTATGCAAAAGAGATAAAGGAGTATCTTGGTCATAGGTAACACAGGGCTTAGGCAGTAGGATAAGTTTTAGGTCAATAAGTTTTAATGTTTAGAGCTTATGATTTATGCCCTACGACCAGACTTATAGCTTATGCCTTATGTTCCCTATAATTTCTTACTAAAATGGACGAACTTGTTAAAAATATACGCAGTAAAGCAGAAAAAATTGGTCGGCCAATCCGGCTGATGGAGCTTTGCGGTACGCATTCGCAGACGATTGCTGAGCATGGAATTAAAAAGTTAATGCCAAAAAACATTACTCTTGTTTCCGGGCCAGGTTGTCCGGTGTGCGTGACAGATCAATCAGACATTGATGTTGTTGTCGGTCTTGCGCTAGCAGGAATTCCAATTGCTGTTTATGGAGATACGATGCAAGTTCCAGGGAACACGATGAGCCTCGAGGAAGCGCGAAGGAGCGGCGCAGATGTACAGATTGTTTATTCAATTACTGAGGCGGTTGAGTTACAAATAGGAAGACCGGGTTTAGTTTTTTTTGGACTTGGTTTTGAAACAACTACAGGGATGACTGCTTGGGCGATTAAAAATGGTCTAATTGTGTATAGCGCGCATAAGCTTTTTCCGCCGGCGATGGAGGCGCTTTTAGTCAATAATAAAATAAAAGTTGACGGTTTTATTGACCCGGGGCATGTTAGTGCCATAATTGGCACAGAAGTCTATCAAAAATTCAATATCCCTCAGGTTGTGGCTGGTTTTTCCGGTGAAGATGTTTTAGTCGCAATCGATATGCTGCTTACACAGATTTTGGAAAACAAGTCTCGTGTGGAAAATGCTTACGACAGGCTAGTGAAAAAGGGAGGAAATAAAAAAGCGCTAAAGTTAATCAACGAAGTTTTTGAAGTTAGTAATGCGAAGTGGCGAGGCCTTAGAGAAATCAAAAATTCTGGACTAAAAATTCGAAAAAAATATCAGGCGCAGGATGCTCAATTTGTGCACAGGAAATTGATTGAAAAAATTAAAAAAGAAATCAAGCCAAAGCCAAATGCTTGCAAATGCGGGTTAGTTTTACAAGGTCTTCTTCCGCCAAAAGATTGCCCTCTTTTTAGAAAAATTTGTACGCCGGATAATCCGCAAGGCGCTTGTATGGTTTCGGTGGAGGGGAGTTGTAATGTGGAATTCCGCTTCGCAGAATAAATTGTTTTATTGTTAAATTGTTGAATTGTTAATTTTGTGGAGAAAAATTATCTTAAATTGAACGATCTCAGTTCCTATAAAATTGCCTATAACTTAAGCAATTATGTTTGGGACGTTGTGATTAGTTGGGGTTATTTTGAAAAAGATACTGTGGGCAAGCAATTTGCAAGATCGGTCGATTCGATTTCAGCTAATATTGCGGAAGGTTTTGGTAGGTTTGGAAAAAAAGATAAGGTTAACTTTTATAGGTATGCTTTTGGCTCGGTAAAAGAATCTTTAGATTGGAATGAAAAATCAAAAAAGAGAAGTTTACTAAAAGAAAAGGAATATAAATATATTTTAGGTGAGTTGCAAAAATTGCCTAAAGAAATAAACGGCTTAATTAAATTTACAAACGACAATCTGGAGCACTAACAATTTAGCAATATAACAATGAAGCAATTTAGCAATATAACAATGGAAATGGGAGGTGGCGGTGAGAAGTCATCAAAGCTCATTTTTGAAATCAGAAAAATTTTTCCTGTAGCAAAAAAGTGGAAAAATACGCAAGATGACGGGGCGGTATATGATCTGGGAAAGGAAAAGTTGGTTTTTACGACCGATGCGTTTATTGTGGACCCAATTTTTTTTCCGGGCGGAGACATTGGAAAAATTGCCATTTGCGGGACAATTAATGATTTGTCTGTGATGGGCGCGGTGCCGATTGGAATTTCGCTTAGCCTGGTGATTGAAGAAGGTTTTCCGGAAAGTGATTTGAAAAAAATTATGCAATCAATTGGGAAAGTTTCGAAAGAGATGGGCGTGCCGATTGTGACGGGGGATACAAAAGTCACAGAAAAAGGCAAGATCGACAAAATTGAAATCACCACTTCCGGCGTGGGACTTGCTTCGAAAATCATTGAAAATGGTGGTGCAAAAGCGGGGGACGTAATTATTGCTTCTGGTAATCTTGGTGAACACGCCGTGGCACTTCTTGCAAGTCGATTTAATTACAAGACAAGAATAAAAAGTGATTGTCAGCCAATCACCAAAGAAATTCAAAGTATCTTACCATATCTTACTTCTTGCAAAGACCCAACGCGCGGAGGAGTGGCGGCGGTGCTCAATGAAATGGCGGAAAAATCTAAAAATCACCCCGTTAAATCCGCCAAGGGCGGTACGAAGCAATTTAACGGGGTAAAGTTTATTCTAGATGAAAATAATTTGCCGTTTGCCAAAGAAACCGTGGCACTTTCAGGACTTTTGGGAATCGATAAATTTTCCTTTCCATCTGAGGGCAGATTTGTGGCGACGGTTCACAAAAAAGACAGTGAAAGAGTGATTAAAATTCTTAAGAAATTTAATAAAGGAGCTAAAATAATTGGAATAGTCGCGGGGCCTGCCCGGCATGCTTTGCGAAGTGATGCAGGTGTGGGGGTATATTTGAAAACAAAGCTTGGCAGTGAGAAAAAGATTGAAGTTCCGAGAGGAAAATTGATTCCGCGGATTTGTTGAATATTTAAGGCAGATACACAAATGAATGCGAAGGATGCGAATATGTAATAATTTTTTATTTTGAAAGTAAATAATAAACAATCTGTCCGAAAGAAAGTCCGGCGTCGCCACGAGGAATCTCACTGCTTGCATAAGCACCTTGGGAAATTAGATATTTGGAAATAATTTTGTTGCTTGCGATGCCGCCGGCGAGGAAAGTAGCTGGTATTTGGTAGCTGGTATTTGGTATGTCCTTTTTGATAATTTTATATAGACCTTCCGCAATATAGAGTTGGGCTGTGGAGGCTAACCTTTTTTTGTCTTTGTGTAAATTTTTAACTAAATATTCAAACAAAAAAGCAGTGCTTAAAATGCGATTGCCTTGCGAAAGCGTGATTTTTGGTTTTATATCTGCATATGGCTTTGTAGAATTGGCTTCGAGTAGGGCAATCGGTTCGTGCTTGTATTTTCTTTCATTTCCGCAAAAACCCAAAAGCAGTGATACGGCGTCGAGAATTCTTCCTGTGCTGGAGGTTTCGAGGCAATTGAAGTTTTGTTTGAGTTGATTGTGGATTAGTTCGAATTCGTTTTTGGTGTAGTATTTTTTAATGTATTGATAAATAGCGTTTTTTCGTGATAGTTCGCCCTTGCCCTCACCCGGTCCGCCCAAGGCGGACCACCCTCTCCCGAAGGGAGAGGGGGATACGGCCTTATCTAAAATGCCAATCAGCATCCGCGCCGGTTCTCTCACTGCCAAATCTCCGCCAATTAAAATTTGATTTTCGAGGTGGCCGATTCTTTCAATAATTTTGAATTTTGAATTTTGATTTTTTATTTTAAATATCTCTCCTCCCCAAATCTTTCCATCCTCGCCATAACCTGTGCCGTCCATAGCTATTCCGTAGAATGTATTAGATATTACGTATGATGTATCATGCATAATCCTCTCGCCAATGACTGAGAAGATGTGGGCGAAATGGTGCTGAACTTGAATATGCTTAGCTTTATATTTTTTTGCCAATTCTTCTCCCCAAACTGAAGTTAGATAGAGAGGGTGAAGGTCGGTGAGGATTATGTCTGGCTTGAGTTTATTTTTTTTCAGAAATTCCAAAACAGTCTCCTGAAATTTTTGCCAGTTGGTTTCTTCCAAAAGATCGCCGAAACTTTCAGAGAAGTAAATTTTCCCAGCTTTGAAAAAGCAGAAATTTCCGTCGGATTCGGCGCCGAGGGCGAGGATGGCTTTTTTAGTTTTCACTGGAAAAGAGTATGTGTCCATAGGATGAGCGTAGTATAGCATGGAGGAAATTTTTTGTTGTGCCGTTTTCTATCCAATAGCTTGGAAACAATTAATTAAATAATTTGGCGTTTGAAAATTAATTCCCATATGCAATCTTTCCGCATTGTAGTAACTCAGATACTCTGGTAATGCTCGATTAAAGATTTTC
>JBAQUL010000023.1:0-23144 GCA_049297495.1 Candidatus Moraniibacteriota bacterium | reverse complement strand
CAGGTCGTCAATAATTTGAAAACCGGCTTCCTCAATTAGTCTATCGCTATTGTAACTATTAAATGGCTCTTTTGGTAACATACTTCTCTATCTTAGAAGTGTTACCTATGTATCTCATCATTGACACGCAAAAGTTGCGACAAGCTTTAGATAAAGCAAAATACGCCATGTGTCATTCCCGCGACCGCGTGCCGCCTTAGCTTTAGCGGTGGAGCAAGGCGGGAATCCAGGTTCCACTAGTTATAAATTACAAATAATTGAATTATAAATAATCTAACTTTTTATTACTAATCAGTAAAATCTGTTTTTCTTTTTCTTGAAACCTGAGGTGCCTGGATCCCCGCCTTCGCGAGGATGACAGAATTACTTGTTTTGAGAAAATCCCTGGCAATTGACTTAACCCCTCATCTTTGTTAAGCTACTTATATTGCCAACGGGCAATTTTTTATCTTGAACATTCAAAGGAACTAACCATGCGCCGGTAGCTCAGTGGATAGAGCAGTAGCCTTCTAAGCTATTGGTCGCAGGTTCGATTCCTGCCCGGCGCACGAAAATAATTTCAAAGCTCAAATTTCCAATGTTAAACCAAGCCCAAAAACCAAAATCCAAAATTTTGACCAACAACTATTTTGTTATTTGGATTTAGATTTTGGTTGGAAATTTGACATTAGGATTTTGAAATTAAAAATACTGCCCTTATAGCTCAGTTGGTAGAGCAGCTCCCTCTTAAGGAGATGGTCCCAGGTTCGAATCCTGGTGAGGGCACAGGAAAAAATTAAAGTTTTCAGAGTGGTGGCTATAGTTTAGCGGTAGAAAACTGGTTTGTGTAATATATCAAAAACCCAGGTATTGACCAACACTATATTTTGCGATACACTCGATATATGCCTCAAGTTAAATGTAAGATTTGTTCAAAAGAATTTTATGCCAAACCTAATTGGGTTAAGCTCGGCTGGGGTAAATATTGTTCAAGAAAGTGCAAGCATGAAGCTGCAAAAACAGGAAGAGAAATTAATTGCGCCATTTGTAATAAAAAAACTTACAAAACACAAAAAGCATTGAAAGGCTCAAAGAGTAATAAGTATTTTTGTAGCAAGTCCTGTCAGACTGTTTGGAGAAATTCCGTGATTTTTGTAGGAAAAAATCATACGAACTGGAAAGATGGCAAATTCACATATAGAACTATTATAGCAAGAAGTGATGTCCCAAAAGTTTGTAAATTATGTGGTGAAGAAGATGATCGCGTACTACTCGTTCATCATCTAGATGTAAATAATAAAAATAATGAACTAAAAAATTTAACGTGGCTTTGCCATAACTGTCATTTTTTGGTTCATCACTATATCGAAGAAAGGAAAAAACTAGCAGTAAAAATTATAAAATAGGAAGTCGATAGCGGGGCGGGTATCGTCTAACGGCTAAGACATCGGTTTGTGGTACCGAGAATTTGGGTTCGATTCCCAATACTCGCCCCCCTGCAGATTTCCTAATAAAAAAATCAAATGCGCCCTTAGCTCAGCGGATTAGAGCATCTGGCTTCGGACCAGAGGGTCGGGGGTTCGAGTCCCTCAGGGCGCACAAAAATATAAAAAGCTTTCTTTGTGCAGAAAGCTTTTTTGTTTTAAACTATCCCAAGAGGACTCGAAGGGAATTTTAAAAAAATAAACTGCTTTGTTTTTTTTAAAAGCCCAGGCTCTGGAGGAGGAATGAGTCTTGTGCCGTAGGCACGACGAACGACGGAGGAAGAGGAGTCCCTCAGGGCGCACAAACAAAAAACACAGCCGTAAGTAGCTGTGTTTTTTTGACAAGAAAAACTATTTTATTCCAAAGATATCCTGCTCTACTATTATTTTTTTGGCATATTCCTCTTCTCTTTTTTGCTCTTTTTCCACAATTTCTTGGAATTTTTTTCGATTAAACGTAACTTCTTTGTCTTTTGTTTTCAAATATTCCGACTTCTTGTCTTCGCTCCACCGATAATCATAGACATATGAATACCATAAATACACACAATAACCCGACAATATGAAAAATAAAATAAAAACAAACGATTTGAAATTACCACTAAAAAACTTTACCAGCTGCCCCCACAAGACTCCGGAGTCGATATATTTTTTTATGTTTTTCAAGTTTAACATTTATTCAATATAGACAATTATATTCAGAGAACTCTTAAGTATCAGATCGCCATCACTTTCAATTTCAGGGTTACTTTGACCAGGAGGCGAGAGAAATATGCCAGTAGGCGGAGAGTCTTGTTTTTTTGACGAGTCCGCCTTAATGAGCTCTTTTTGCAAATTAAAGGAAACTATATTTACATAATATTTATTATTTTCCAACTTGTGCACAAAATTCAAAAATCCCGCATAATCCCCCCTTAAATCAACTTGCATGGAAATATACTGCTTATATAGCAACTGCTCTTCAATGCTTTTTTTAGCCTCTCCGGCATCATTTTTCTTAGCAGTTTTTGTCTTTGCCGCTTCTTTGACTACCGCATTATTTTGATCGTCATTCAATACCTTAATTTCTACATCGTTTTTTGTTTCAGCTGCTAAGGACTCAATATACTCGATGAAGTCAACCTTATTATTAGCATTAAGAATTATTCCTGTTGCATCTTTATTTTTTTCAAATTCAGCATTCACTTCTTCCATTTTGGGTATTTTTTCAATCTTAGTTTTTTCTAAATTATCATCTACCATTTTCTCTTGAATCAAATCCGCCTTAGCTTTCACCCTTGCTACCATAAACAAAGTTGCCCAGCAAAAAAGAGGTAAGATAATCAGCAAAAAAGCGCTGATAACAAGAACTATTCTATGTTTTTTCCAAAAATTTTTCATTTATTTTTTAACACATTCTTCTTTTATTTCCAAATCTATTTGAAAAACGATATCCTCTTTGGAAACTAAATTAGAAAGCGGCAGATTGACATTTTCAAAACACATCTCTTGGCTTAAATTATTTTTAAACAATAATAAATCCTCCCGAGTTTTAGCTTTTCCTGCAAAGAAAATCGAAAAATTTTTCGTTGATATTCCGCTAATCTCAACGTTATCCGGGATTATTTCACTTAATTTTGAAAATAACGTTGACCAATAAATCTGACCACTAGTGATGTTGGAAATCTTGGTTATCCTCGAATTAATTTCGGAAAATTTATTTTCATAGTTTTTTATTGTCTCATACTGCCTTGATCCACGCGAATCACTGATCTTACTATCAGCTATTACGCGAAGATTGAAATTGAGCAAGTAATCAACGCCAAAAATAAACCCAAAAAACAGGATGGCCAGAAAAAAAATGACCGCCTCCCAGCCCAAAACAGACCAGAATCGCTCCGTGTTACGAATATCCTCTTTTTTATTGGGTGGCAGTAAATTAATTCCTATTTTCATACTATTTTATTTTTCATTGCAAGACCAATGGCGTTTGTAAATTGAATAGATCTTTCCTTGCTAATTATGGGCAAACGTCCGCCAAAATCCAAATTCAACCAAGGGTCGCCAATAAAAATTTTATTTTTCAGTCTTTTTGCAAGATATGGGACAAGCCCTTTCAAATTAGCTCCTCCGCAAATAATAATTTTATCAACCTTGCCTGATTCATTACTTATATTTTGATAAAAATCGATCGTCTTTTCTATTTCCACAGAAAGCCCTTCGAGATAAGAACGAATTGAATTGAAAACTGAATCATCTTCATGGCAACAACCAACGCCCTGGGAAATCTTTATTTTCTCCGCTTCTTCACTATTCACTCCTAAGGTCTTAGCGATAGCATCCGTCACACCGTTAGAGGAAAACGGAATACTGGAGGTAAAGAAAGGCAAATTCCCCTCGGCAATAACAAAATTAGTCCGCTTCGATCCCAAATCGACAATCAAAGAGACCCCCTTATCTTCGCCAGAGTCGTCAATAAGACTCCGTGTTGTAGCCATTGACTCAGCCTCGAGCCCGTACACCTCCAAATCAGCCCCCTCAAGAACCTCTATGATATCATCAACAATCTCCCTCGAAACAGCAACGGTCAAGATGCTTTGCTTATCCGCTATTTCACTAATCAATTGCCAGTCATAATAGACTTGGTCCACTGATAGTGGAATACTCGCCTCTATTTCCCATTTTATGGCTTCACCGATTTCTGATTTATCCATTTTGGGGATAGAAAGCACTCGTAAAAAAACTTTTGATTCAGGCAAGGAACAGATGACTTTTTTTGAATTTATTTTTTTTGGTCGAGCTGTCGCGATTGCCGTCTTTATCACTTGAGAAACTTTTTTCTTATCAATTATCCTACCATCTTCGATGCAACCATTGGGAATCGGGGCGATAGAAAAAGAACGAACAAAATCATCGGAACCCCTTTTCTCCAACTGCAAAACTTTGACGAAAAGATCGCCCAGATCAATGCCAAAATATGCATCCTCGAAAGTAAATATGTTTTTTTTCAGAAAATTCATAATTTAATTATAGCACACTTTTTTATTTTTGCTTTTCAACCCTACAGCTCTTCCCAAAGATCAATCGCGTATTCCGTACCAGTCGGGAAATATGGTGGCGGATAATAAAGTAGATTATTATCAAAATTCAGATTGCGCGTGTCATAGCCTGTTCCATCGGTATAGGCGAAGCCATAGCGTCGATTAGTCGCAAGAGAACCATTGACCGTTATGGTGTTTCTGTAATCGGCCGAAGTATAATCATCACAATGTTGCACATCATCCGACAAATCGCTTGGTGTGACAAGTGACCAATTTCTCCAAATTACACAATTACCATTCCACCAGCTTATGCAAGTATCATACTGCCATTTTCTACAGGTATAGTATCTTCTGCCAATCTTACCACTTTGAGCTAAAAATGCCCCATCAATAGTCAGGTAGTTTTGGCTTCCCTTGATTATCTCCACATCATTTTGAGCGATGACACCGATAACGTCATTGCCGTTGAAATTAGTATAAAGCAGATTATTTATTCCCAAAAACATATTGGCCGGCGAGCCACTCCCCAGATTAGCCGCCACGACAGTAATTTTTTTATTGTTAATTGTGCCTTCCAGCCAAACATTATCCTCCACAAAAATTATTCCACTATTAGGTATCGTATATGTAGTCGAGCTGCTTTCTGAACTTATATTATTTAAACCTTGATATAAAACTCGACCTTTAGTGTCATAGGTGTCTTTATCGTAATTAGTCACCCTCCGCACTGTCATGGTGCCATTACTGTTAAGTACGATATGTCTGCCATAGTCACTATTGTCGAAATAGCATCCTGTCGCAGTACAATTGTTAATTGTTGATCCACTAGGTTTCCGTGCTTCTGTTTTCATTAAACTCAAATCAGAAAGCACGCCATTAAAACTAACCTCTGACACAGGGAATTGTCTCCCTGCTTCAAACACATCTGCTCTTGCCGCAACAGGGCTTGTCGGTGGCGCTTCTCCTGGCCTAAAAGTATCGTTTACTGTAGTTGAGGTAGGCAAATTTTTATGCGTATGTACGCCAAATTCCACTGCTCCGGTGTGATCAGGATCATCTACTGTTGGCAATAAGCTGGAAACAACATTATGCGATAGCCCATCAAAACGGATTCCTCCATTGGAATGAATTTTTCCATAAACCTCTGTCCCGAGTCCGAAACGCATAAAGTCATTCGCCAGTACCGCATATTCACTCCAAGATGGTCGCCTAAATCGCACTTTTACAGTTCTTTTCATGCCCGGAACCTTGTCCGACCAGCCAGTCGATTCAACGTTGATTATTGTCGAGCCAGGCACTGGTGGAGTCACGACTATTTGATATTCTCCTATATCCTCATATGACACTGATGAAGGAGTAAAGCCCATCGGTCCACCGGTTTGCAAGAAAGTGTTGATTTCCGTAGCTGTTTTGCCAGATGTTTCATGAGCAAGATACCACCTGTAATAATAAATCCCCGCTTCTGCTATTTGAAAAGCTTTTTCTTTTTCAACACGATTAAAACTAAACTTCAGTTGAGAAGAAACATAACCCAAAATAGAAACCAGAATAATCATCACGATCGACAAGATAACCAAAGCATATGCTAGCACCGTTCCAGACTTATTTTTTTGTTTTTTGTTATATGTTATATGCTTCATGTTATATGATTAATGGATTCTGTCATAGTCATTCAAATTCCGCATTTCCACAAATGTTTGCAATTCGATATTATCCGGAGCACGATTAGGGTCAATATTTATCTTCAGATGAATTTTCAAAAGTCTCACATCTGCCACATTCGCCGGAGTTGTTAGCGGCAGCTGGTTTAAACCCCCAGCATAGTTTCTATCGTAGTAATAAAAAATCGGCTCACTGGAAGTGTTAACGATTCTAACAGCCAGAGTGAACACTTGTTGGTCACCGCTGGGATAGGTTTTGGGCATTGTTGTGGTTGGGTCAGTCACCCCCATCAAAATGCTCGTACCACTTTTATAGATATGAATTCGTTCCGTTATTCCATCACGATCATAATCGGAGTAAACTACAATATCATCGTCGTCAGCTGATTTAATCGGATATGAGCCACTATCAGACTGCCTGGTGCTCCTCAAATAACCCACTATAGTATTTACGCCCTGAGAAACAGCCATTGAAGATTGCCCCATCTCCAGTGTATATGAATTATTTTTCCAAGTATTGATAAAAAGTAGCGTAAAACCCTCCATTCCGATGGCGAAAATAGCAATTGCCACCAATGTCTCAATCAAAGTCAGGCCTTTTTGGCCAACCGGCTTATCAGAAACTTTCACCAAATCGATAGTTTTTTTTGCAATATTAGTCGCTATCATAATACTAAAAAAATTATAACCGTATTTCATCTTTCTTAAGATTGCCTGCGGTAATCACAACATCAGATTCATTATCTGAAAATCCACTAGCCGTTATTTTCATATGATATGTTTCTGGCAAAAATGGATCAGTAGAGTTTGGGAAAAAAACTTTTCCATTATCAGTAGTTTCAAGCTCAACATCATAACCCAAGGAAGTATTGGTTAATCTTACTTTGGCCCCAACAATTGGTGCGTCATCACTATCAGCGACTACACCAATAAGAAGGGCTGTAGTAGTTTTATTGACCAATTTAACTGTAACATCAAGTGTCCCATCTGCCGACAGGAGGGAAAATGGCGCAATCGGAGTAATATTAATTACTTCATAATCGTCAAATGTTGAGTCAATCAAAGAAAAATTATATTCACCCGGACTAACTGAATTAAAAGATTTTTTCCCATCAGAATCAGTCACTCCATCCTCATTGAGATTATAGACCGGGGTATAGGGCTCGACGATGTCAGTGCCTAGTTTTCTGCCACCAGAGAGATGAAAATTAGCATCAGCAATCGGCGCATTGAGATAGTCGACGATAGAAATCCTAATATTGGCCAATTGATTTTGTACGATATTTTTCAAATTCACTGAGCCAGTCCCAGTCACTACTGAAGCATGAATATCAACAGGATTATAGGCACTATCAGGATACGGCGGCATCGTTGTAACCGTTTCATAGCCAGCTTTTGTCACAGTAATTTGATATTTTTGAATTGAATCACTAACGCTACTACCCATGAATGTTGCGTTGCCAGAGTCATCTGTGCTCAAACTGGTATCAATAGTCGTCTCTGGATTATATATATGCACTTGAGAACCAACCACTCCTCCACCGCCCGGCTGGTCGCTAAAAATATTCACCGAGAGAATCCCGTCACCTATATGAGGCACTTCTTTTCCAGGCGGAACGAAACGTGAAACCAACTCAACACTCTCAGTACCGGAGCCGCTGGACCAAGAAATAGTAATGGTGACTTTTTTGTAATCTTCAAACCAAACCGTATCGGCATAGGCAATTCCATCGAAAGGATCATCGATATAAACTACTTCAGTATGCACATGATATGGACGTGTATTTTCAGAAATGTCTTGATCTTGGGGAATGTTTCCGCTAATTGTTCCGCCAACTGTTCCAATGCTATCATAGGCAAGATTGCGAATAATTTCCAATCTCGCGTTAGCGACGGCGAGAGCGCCAAGACGATTTTTTGCATCTTGGATATAGCGAATGCCCACAGTGAAAACAGAATAAAATGTTACAGAAATTAGGGCAAAGATAAATATCAAGGTTAGCGCCTCAATCAATAAAAACGCTTTGTATTTTGTATTTTGTATTTGGTATTTAGTATGTTTAATCATAGCCTTGTTTATATCCCCTTCTCCCTTCGGGAGAAGCCTGCCTGCGCTCCGTGCGCCACCGCTAAAGCTTTAGCGACACGCGGTCGGCCATAGCCTTTGGCGGCGTGCCACCGGTAGGCAGGGTGGCTGAAGGCCGAATGAAGACAAAGGCAGTTGATTAACGACAGTTTAGCTTTGCTTAAATTATTCTTAACTTATCGCCCTTACCCTCACCTGTCATGAATTCATGACATCCTCTCCCGAAGGGAGAAGAGACTACTTTTTTATTTTATATTATCCATAAGACTATACATTGGCTGAAGCATCGAGATGGCAAAAAATCCCACCGCTCCACCAATAAAAATCATGAGGACCGGCTCAATAATGGAAGACATATTTTTAGAAATTTGATCCACTTCATCTTCATAGAACTCAGCTAATTTCAAAAGGACTGTTTCTGTTTTTCCGGTTTCCTCGCCAACCTGTGCCATTTGAGCCATAAGAACGGGAAACACTTTCGGATTCTTTTCAATCACTTTACTGAGACTTACTCCTTTTTGCACATCTTCAATGCCATCCACAGCCGCTTTTTTGTAGTAATAATTTGTCAGAGTATTGGAAATGATTGTCAACGCCTGCACAACCGGAACACCACTACGAAGAAGTGAGCTATAAATTCTCGCAAATCTGGCACAATTAACCTTTATCACCATATTTTTAATGACAGGAACATTAATCAAAATAAAACCCAATATTCTTTTTCCACTTTCCATTGTCAATAGATACTTAATTGCCAAAAGGAACAAGGCAAACCCGACGGCCACTATGACATAATGATCTCTTAGTACATTACTCAAGCTAATAATAAACTGCGTCGATGCCGGCAAATCAACTTTCATATCAGCAAAAACCCCCATCATTTTCGGTAAAATATAGGTTAACATTAAAACTGCGATACCAATCATGGCAACAACGATTACTGCGGGATAAGTCATTGCGCCTTTAATTTTGCTTGTTAAATCATGCTCTTTTTCAAGCTGAATCGATAGAATCTCCAAAATTTCCTCCAAATTTCCGCTTGATTCACCGACTCTGACCATATTCACAAATAAATCACCAAAAACACCAGGATAATGAGCCAACCCATCAGCAAAAGTTGTTCCTGCTTGAATGTCATCGAAAATATTGACTAAAATTTGCTGAAATTTCTTATTTTTCGTCTGTACGGAAATATTACTAACTGATTTAGAAATCGGTAGCCCGGAGGATATCATCACGCTCAAGTTACGAGTGAACATCAATTTATCTTTCAGTGAAATGCTAAAAAAACGATCCATGAACTTCACACTAACATCATTTTTTTTCTCTTCCTTAAGTTCCTTAAAAGACGTCAAAATATAGCCATCAGCCCGGAGCTGATTAGCCAAATCTCTTTCATTTTTCACGTCTATTTCTTCCGCCCTGGTTTCGCCGGAATAATTTTTAGCACTGTAGAAAACTTTCATAAGGCTATTCTTTTGTTACTCTTAATATCTCCTCTACGGTCGTTATGCCTTGAATGCATTTCGCAAAACCATCTTCAATCATCGTCAACATTCCCTTTTCTCGCGCCTTAGTTTCAATATCATGCGAAGATGCGCGCTGCGAAATCATCTTCCGAATCTCCTCGTCTATCTCCAGCACCTCATAAATTCCATTACGCCCCCTGTAGCCTCCCATGCATTGCTCACATCCCTTGGCCTTGAACAGTTTCACATCCTTCCACTTATCCTTTGCTTTCAAGGTACCACCCAAGATATCACTCTTTTTTATGACCTCCAATATTTTTTCCATTTCATAATTATTCGACAAAACATTCATTTCCTTATCATTCAACTTGTATTCCACGCAACAATCATGGCAAACTTTTCGCACCAAACGCTGGGCAATGATTACATTTGCGGTAGAAGCAACCAGAAAGGGTTCTGCTCCCATATCAAGTAAGCGCGGGAGTGTCCCGGCGGCACTGTTTGTGTGCAAAGTTGAAAGCACTAGATGCCCTGTCATAGCGGCATGAATAGCCATTTCCATGGTTTCATTATCGCGAATCTCCCCTACCATTATGATATCCGGATCCTGACGAAGAAGAGCTCGCAGGCCCGCTGCAAAAGTCAATCCCACCTTTGGATGAATCTGCGTTTGGTTCACTCGAGGCATTCGATACTCCACCGGGTCTTCTACCGTACTAATGTTTACGTCAACCGTATTAAGAATATCCATGATGGTGTAGAGTGTTGTCGTTTTTCCACTACCTGTCGGCCCAGTTACCAAAATCATTCCATTCGGTTTTTTTATTTCCGTATGAATCGCTTCAAGCGCCTTGCCAGTGAGACCCATCATTTCCAGGGTTAAACCCTTTGAAGATTCATCAAGAAGCCGCATTACAATTTTTTCTCCATCAAAAATTGGTAACACACTGACACGAAAAGACATTTTTACCTCATCCCTCTCAATCTTAAATCGACCATCCTGGGGAATGCGGTGTTCGTCCAGTTTTAGATTAGATAACACTTTAATCCTAGCGATAATGCCATCGCGCACTTGCTTGGGTAAGGTCATTGCTTCATGGAGCATTCCATCAATCCGGTATCTTACTCGCACCTCCTTCTCGTCAGGCTCAATATGAATATCTGATGCACTCTGAAGGATGGCATGCTTTATCAAGGTATCGACGATACGAATGATTGGCAACCCTTGCGCAATCTCCTCAAGATCATCTGTCGTCTCGCCACCTTGAACCTCAGCAGAATTTTTATCAATCATATCGCCAAATTCCGCGCGCAAACTCTTTCCATACTGCCTCAAAATTGCTTCGATACTCTCTTGCGAAGTAATACAGGTGACAATTCGCAGTCCGGTTTTTTTTCTAATAAAATCAACGGTTTGGATATCTTCTGGATTGAGCATCGCAATCTTAAGCTCTGCACCATTTTTTTCGAACGCCACAATTTTATATTTCTTGGCAATCGGCTCGGGAATCATCTGCAGAATTTCCGTGGCAATTGTTTCCTTTTGCAAGTCTACAAAAGGAATGCCCAGGATATAGGCGTATAATTTACGCAGTTTTTCTTCATCAATAAACTTCTTTGCGAGAAGCACGTCCCCCAATGCCTTTTTTTCCGCCTCCGCCTCTTCGAAAGCAAGCTTAAGATTATCTTCGGAAATCATTTCCGAATCTTTGATGAAGTTTTTCAGTTGTTCATTTCCTATTCGCATTCAATTTCTATTTATTATTTTCCAAAACTTCTTTTATCTTCTTAACAACATCTTCTAGCTTGTAATTCGATTTAACCAGATATGTAGTCGCGCCCTTGTCAAAGGCTTTTTGAATATTCTCGGCACTTTCAAGATTGGTTAGCAGCACAATCGGTACTTTTTGTATTTTTTCATCACTTTTGAGTTCATCTAAAACCTCATATCCATCCTTTTTAGGAAGAATGATATCCAAAAGAATTAGGTCTGGTTTCTTCGATTTGGCCAAAACAACAGCCTCTTCACCATCAAACGCACTTATGGTCTCGAAACCTTCTTCGGTCAAAAATTCCGCTAAGGCTCTATGTAGAGTTGGCTCATCCTCCGCAATCAATATTTTTGTCATATATTCATTCACTTAAGCTTGCATATTCACCACCATAAATCTTTGAAAAAATTTATTTCAGAAAATACATGAGCTCCTTATTTAATTAAATTTTTACCTTTTCTACTCACAGGAACAGAGAAACTAAAAATTGATCCCAAATTTTCCACTGAATCAAACCAGATTTTGCCATTCAATTGCTCAATAATATTTTTGGCAATATATAATCCAAGCCCCGTCCCTTCTGTCTGATATTTAACGACGTTATCGCTACGAAAAAATTTGTCAAAAACACGACCGTGTTGTTCAAGCGGGATGCCAACGCCATTATCTTTGACACTGAAAATCACAAAATCACCTTTCTTGAGCAATTTTATCTCAATCTTGCCATGATTAGTCGTATATTTAATAGAATTATTCAGTAGATTTTCGACAACCATTCTCAATTTTTCCGGATCGCCAAAAACCAGCGGGACGCGTTTCTTGTCTCGAAAAACCACTTCAATATTTTTAATCCTAATAATGGCATTTGTACCAGACACAGCTTCCTCGATAATTTTCACAATATCCACGGGCACTTTTTTTATAATCAGCCGCCCCTGATCGATTCTGGCTACATCCAAAAGATCATTGACCAATTTGGTCATTTTCCCGCTCAGAGTATTGATATTTTCGATGCTTTGACGTTGCTTTGTGCTGACTGATTCCTTTCTAAATTTCGAAAGTAACAGCTCTGTTTCCCATCTAATCGCCGACAAAGGGGTCCGAAGTTGATGAGATGCTACTGAGACAAACTCACTCTTCATTCGATTTAATCTTATCATCTGTTCGATAAGACTTATCACAAAATTTCCGATACTCAAAATGACAATAACCACGATACATTCCGCCACAACAAGCATTTCCGGACTATCATAGTTTTTGGAGATATAGAACGTAGCAGTCATAACAACTACTGACAAAACTCCTAGTATGATAAACAAAAAGCCAGGAGTTTGCCAAAGCTTAACTCCCAAATCACGCGCCTGCTTTTTCAAATTCAAATCATTAACAAGCCACATACGTTTTATTTTTATCTTTTTTGTATTTTATAATTAAATTATACCACAAATCCGGTTAAATGTCCTATGGAAAACAAAGCGCTCATGCAAGAGTATCTTATCGCACCAAAAACAACCTATTATTCTTTTTCCACTATCCACCAATTAAATTCTATCTTCTCCGTTACTAAACTATCCACCTTTACTTCAAAACCAACTCCAGGAGTGACCTCTCCAACATAGAGAACCTGGTTTTTCGTAGAACTGATTGGTGTGAGGTATATTTTAGAGTCAGAACTGACAGCTCTTGTTTTAATAACAATATTTTTTCCGCTATTACCCGGATAATTATCATCAATTTCGTCCAAATTTTCGTCTTTGAATACGTGAATTGCACCAATACCAATTGTAGCGGCGCTTTCGTCCACAACCTTTACACTAAATGCCCCCGCCACCATCCCTTCCGCTTCCAATTGTCCCACAAAAGTATTAATTGGCGCATTCTTTTTGGCGAAGTTATCAACACTACTTACATCAAAAGCAAGGAGGAATTGAGTGAATGTATCAGATTGTTTTTGCAATAGCGCCACTTGATCTTGCATGGATTTGAGATCTGTTGTCAGTTTGGTATTGAGGGCTTCCTGTGTTAGATTGGTTTGATTTTGTAATTCCAATTCAGCAAAAATACTCTTAAGCGCTGTCCCTTGATCCGTATTATTCCACAGATCTAGGTTTTGGGTCTCGATTGTTTGAGCGAGTGGCTGATAGGTGGCTTTGGTTTCGATTCTGATGTTTTTGAATTTGAGGTTGGTGTTGGTTTGGAATTTGAAATAGGCTCGGAAGTAGCTGAGCTTTTGGAAGTCAATTTCTCCGCTTTTAATGCCATCCATTAGGGGAAGTTTTATGGTGTTCCAACCAGAAATGAAATTGGGATGATTAGGCCTGTTCCATTCCAATTCTTTTTGGTCCATCTGGTTACCCAGTTCGGTGTGGAAGTCTTCGAGGATTGTGGGGTCTTCAATATAGACGTCATAGATGAGGGAGGTTTGAGTTTGGTCTTTCTCTGCTAGATTAAGTTGGTTTTCCTCGTGGAGTTGGATATTTATTTCTTGGAAGTTGTTGGGATTATTGTAAGTGCCTGCGAATTGGTTGTCTGCGATGGTTTGGTTTTCTAGGGGTGAGGAGAGTTCTGGGCTTTGGGTTTTGAACTGATAGAATGGCAGTTCTTGAGTTGGTTGAGTGTTTTGAGAGAGTAAGGTATTGGCGGAATTGAGTTTGTTGCTAAGAAGATTGATTTGAGAGCCGGCCGTGATGAGATTGTTTTGGATGGAGGTGATTTTTTGGTTGGTGATTTGGGTTTGGTCTTGAGTATTTGTGGTGAGAAGAGTGAGGGCATCGTTTAGTTTTTGGATTTCATTGTCTTGGATACTATTTGAGTTTTGAAGCGTGAAAGTGAGCGCGGAAAGTTGGGATTGTTGAGCTTTAATTCCTTCAATAAGTAGTGCCGAGAGATTGCCATAAGCAATACCATAACCATCTCTTTCATTGCCCACTACTACTTCAGGGAGCACTTTCAGGGTGTCTTGAGCAATGAGCCCGATTTGACGATCAGCGCTGGGATTAGCATTCCAGTTGAAATAGACACCGCTGAGAGATTTGATTTTATCCAGTGGATTGGTGACATCTATGATGTTGGTTTTTAACCTGGCGTCAGAGGAACTGGCCCAGCCACTGGTGGTGTAGGTTCCGGTAGTGGTGCCGTTGTAGACGGTGAGAAGCGCGGAAGGAGTGGTGGTGCCGATGCCGACATTACCAGCCTTGGAAATCAACACGCTACCACCTTGAAAAACGGAAGCTGCTCGCCTTATCGGAACGACGATTAGTCCTGTATATGCCCATGAGCCATGCGTCCAACCCATGGTTGTGCTTGTTGCTCCTGGCTTGCTGGACATCCGTATCCCATTGAACGATGAATTTGAGCTTGCACGAGAAGTCTGTCCAGCATCGGGTGTCGCAGTGCTACCATCAGCACCTTCAAAACCAAGAAGGTCAACCACCAATTCTCCGCTGGCGCTACTAACGCTCCGGTTAATTGCCCAAACGCCTTCTGACTGACTAGCGGTTCCCACTGTCCCGAAGGTCGTCGCTTGCTCAACATTGAAATAAGAAGAAGCACACATCCCATTCTCTCCATTAGCATCTTTAGTAACAGCTACTGTATTTGTCCCGGTAGGTGGATTCTTTAAATACCACAACTCCAAAATTGCACCATTCACAGACATAGTGGACAATTTAGTCAGCGCTTGACCGGCATAAGTAATTGAAGTTGAATTGCCCGATGATCTCCCTGAAATTCCCACTATCAATAGTCGATTATTAAACGTTCCCACCGTATGATCCCAGGAAAAGGAGCTACCGACCCACGATTTAGTAGTGCAGGCACTGGCATCGAAAGTAATATCCGCCACTGGCGCCGCGTTTACATTAAAATTCAATCCATTATCATCATCCGCTATATTTGAGTAACCAGTGCCCGGTCCAAAGACAATGTTTCTGCTTGTTGTGTTGAGCTGGAGACCACCAGTTGGACTAGTTGTTCCAATTCCTACATTTGTTCCGTCATCAAAAATTAAAGAATTGCCCAAAGTCGCAGCTCCGGTAAACTTGGAAAGGTAGTTAGCTGTGCCCGACCCACTCATGCCGGCAGCAGCCCAAGTCCCATCACCGCGGAGGAATTGAGAGGTAGTTCCGGCAGCCGTTGGGAGAGAATAAGCACCATTGATGTTAAGTGAGGCTACTTTGGCACTACCATTAACTTCCAGTTTATAGACTGGCGAGGTGGTGCCGATACCAATATTGCTCGAAACACTGTCGACATAGAATGCTCCACTGCCAATGTTAGCTCCATTGAAAGTTGCCGCTCCGGAGGAATTGATCACCCCTTGCCCATTCCAAGTCAAAGAACCCGCTACGTTAGACAAAGTATTTCCAGCGATATGCAAAGAAGCTGGTCCGAGATAGAGATCTCTCCATCTATTAGTAGCGGAACCAAGATCATAGGCGTCATCCGCTGAAGGTGCCACGTTGCCAGCCACCATTAGTTTTTCGGTGGGGCTGGTGGTGCCGATGCCGACGTTGCCGGCTCCTAAGATCGTCACCGCATTAATCATTGATCCTTGGCCAAATACAGTACCACCAAGTCCCAAATCCCAAGCAGCATCAACTGAATTTCGTGTGAGCCGCATTCCTCCCTGAAGGTTATTGCAAGTACTACATGATCCACCGAATGTAATAGATTCACTCCCAGAATCAGTTGTAGGTCGTCCAATAATAGAAACTGGCGAGACTCCTTTAATATCCAAAACACCTTGCGGACTCGTCGTCCCGATGCCGACGTTGCCCGCCTTCAAATATAACGTGTTGGCCACTGCACCGGTTTCTTCACTAGTAAGAGCGGCGACTGAATTTTGCGTTAACACAAAATTAGCACCAGGAGTCAACCCGGTGATTCCAGTTAAAACTTCAGCGCCGGTTCCCCTGTTTATGGCATGCGCGGTTGTTCCAATATACATGGTTTGTCCAATGGGGGCATAGTTAGCGATTGTTGCAAAAGCACCAGTTCCCAGTGTTCCGCCGGTGCCAATATTGAGAGTGGAACTGTCTGTTCCGGCCAGGGTCAGAGTGTTGGAAACTGTTAGTGTTTTTGAGGTTGTGCCTCCGGCGATAGTGAAGCCAGTGGTGGCTGCGGTGAGGGTGAGACCGTTGTATGTTCCGCCAGTGACATTGCCACTTGCGTTGACTTGGAATTGGGAAGTTGCTCCGACAGCAAATTTCGCGCCTGGGCTGGTAGTCCCAACGCCGACGTTGCCACCATTATTAATCACAAAAGCGGAGGTTCCACCATCTTTAAAATTAACTAAATTGCCTAGACCGGTTTGATTGATCACCAAAGCATCAGATGTCCCTCCGTAGGTGGCAGTGATCAAATTAGTCGAAGTCAGAGCGCCACTAACAATCACCCCTCCGATAGCATTAATTCTGAATTTTTCCGAACCATTAACCGCAACGCCGAAAAGAGTATTATCGGTAGCGCCAAGTGAACCGGTATTCTCATAAGCGTAAAATATATCATTACCGGCATCACCGATTAACACATCAAAATCTCCGTCGGTATCCAAATCAAGTAATTTTGGTTGGGCATAAGTACCGGCGTCCGGAGTATTCCAATCGGTTTTCGCTAACCAAGTTGGCGCACTTGTACCTCCTGTATTTTCATAGGCATAAGCCTTGCCGTCTGTCGAACCACCCAATAGGTCATAGTCGCCGTCATTATCCAAATCGGCTAAGGCAAAACTAAAGCCACTATTGGCCGGCGTATCCCAAGAAGCTTGGAGCGCCCAGCTTGGTGAAGAAGCCGAGCCGATATTCTTATAGGCATGGGCGTGGTTAGTATTCATGCCAACCAGCATATCAAGATCTCCATCACCGTCTAAATCAGCAAAAACAGGCCGGCTGTCAGTGTAACCACCCGTACCTGTTGCATCCCAAGTTGCCTGTCTTGCCCAAGTCGGAGAGGAAGCAGAGCCGGTGTTTCTCACAGCACAAACTTGTCCATCCTGTCCGCCTATCATTGCATCCATAACGCCATTATTATCCAAATCGGCAAAGCCAACTGAAGTATAGTAACTTCCGCACATACCTGAGATGTCCCAACCAACACGAGTTACCCAGCTCGGCGAAGTATTGGTTCCAACATTCTGATAGGCAACTCCATTCTCATAATTTTCAGTACCATATCCCCCCGCCATATAATCATAAACGCCATTGCCGTCCAAATCAACAAAAGAACCTCCTTGATAATAAGTATCTATGGGTGAGTCATTCCAAGCACTTTTTGCCGACCAACTAACAACCACCGCAGAGCTATAAGTAGCGGGATTGACATATAGAGAACCACCGGAAACTGCATTACTCGTGGGTATACCAGAGAAAGTTCCTAGTCCAGCCACTTCCAGCTTAGAAGTTGGATTGGTAGTGCCAATGCCGACATTGCCGACATTATTGATCACAAATGGTGTTGTATCCGCATCCCCTGTTTCATCATTCACCCGGAAAGATAGGCCGGTGCCAAGGTTGGTAAGCATCATTGGAACGGCAGAGGAAGAAGCGCCGGAAACATAACTACGCAAGAGTGTTCCTGTGTTGGCAGCGTTGTTACCAGTAAGAGTAATGTCTACCAAATTTCCTGTAAGTCCCGTAGAGGAAGAAGTGACAGTCATGCCTGTTCCGGCAGTGAGGCTATTAGCGGTAATTTTCATGGCATTGCCATTGGTGGTGTTGGCGGAAGAGAGATTGAGAAGTGTGCCGGTGCCTGTTGTGCTGGTGCCGGTGAAATTGATGAAGTTTCCAGTGTAGCCGGTTGTCGTGCCGGATTGCACTACGTTAAGAGCGGTGCCGGAAACTTGAGAAGCACTGGTGGAAGCAATATTAACTAAGCCCACATTGGCGGTGGAAGTGAAAGCACCGGAAGCACTGATAGAAACCAATCCATTCGTGGCCACAGCTCCTGCTCCGGAAGTAGTAACTCGTAAAAGACTGCCGGATGTAATTGTGCCAGAGCTAGTGAGATTCATGCCCACTCCGGTGGTGAGAGCGTTAGCGGTAAGTTTTAGGGCATTGCCATTAGTCGTATTGGCGGAAGTTAAATTCAATAATGTGCCGGTGCCTGTTGTGCTGGTGCCGGTGAAATTGATGAAGTTTCCAGTGTAGCCGGTAGTTGTTCCAGATTGAACAACGTTGAGAGCGGTGCTGGAAACTTGAGAAGCACTGGTGGAAGCAATATTAACTAAGCCCACATTGGCAGTGGAAGTGAAAGCACCGGAAGCACTGATAGAAACCAATCCATTCGTTGCCACAGCTCCTGCTCCGGAAGTAGTGATTTTAAGAAGACTGCCGGATGTAATTGTGCCAGAGCTAGTGAGATTCATACCTACTCCAGTGGTGAGACCATCGGCTGTGATTTTTAGGGCGTTGCCGTTGGTTGTATTGGCGGAAGTTAAATTGAGAAGTGTGCCAGTGCCAGTGGTGCTGGTGCCGGAGATGTTGACTACATTTCCGGTAAAGCCGGTGGTGTAGCCGGAAGAAGCAATGTTAAGCAGAGTGCTGGTGGTTTGAGCGGCAGTAGCGTTGGCAATAGAAAGAGTGTTGCCGGCGGTGATTGTGCTTAGGATATCCAGTTTAGCTGCTGGAGAAGTGGAGCCGATGCCCACGTTGCCAGTTGAGTAATAGATATCTGTGCCAGTTGTCGTCCAAGCGTCAGTGCCGATGCCAGCAGAATTCCAGGAAGTCTTACAATCTCCATTAATACATAACCCCGCTTCGGCATTGATTTGTCCGGCAGCGGCAACACCTCGAACATCGAGTTTATAGAGTGGGCTGGTGGTGCCGATTCCAATATTGCCTCCACTGGAAAGATAGAGCTGATCATTATCCCCAGCTTTGATTTGGAGATCTCGCACAGTTCCACTGCCGATTGCTTTAGTGCCAAGCGTGAGAATTCCGGCTCCGGCTCCTCCGAGGTAGTTGATGGTGATTTGGTCGAGGGTTGGGTTTTGAGTGGAGTCGGTAGTTTTGAAAGACATGGCCAGGTCGAGTGTGCCTGGAGTAAAGCCAGTGCTCCAATCACTAGTGTCGACAGCTTGAAATTGAGTGCCAGTCATTTGATTGGCAGAAATGGCAACAGCTTGGGAGATAGCAGAGTTTTGATTATTAGTGGTAGAATTGGTCCAAGTAACATTAGTTGCGCCAGCGGTTGCGTTGGAATTATATTCCCAAGTGCCACTATTATTTCTGGCAATTGGCCGCCAGCCGGAATTGCCACTGGTTGAGTCATATATTTTGAAAGTTGTTCTGTTGTCGAAAGAGGCAGAATAGTTAATGTTTTGACCGTTTAGGGTTTCGGCTAGGGTAGCAGAAGAGATGCCGGTCCAGACTGAGGTGTTGTAATGGTTGGTGTTGGTGGTGACAAGAGTGTAGTAGTTATCAGTTGGATAGCCGAGGCCGTATGGTTGAGTAGGCGGGGTGAAGTTGGATGTCCAGCGGGCGACATCTTTGGAGATGCGGATTTCATCCAGATAGCCGTTAAAAAAGTATCCTGGATTATTCCAGCTTGCACAACCGACAGTAAAATAGCTTGTATCAAGATTTGGCGGATTCACAGGATTTAATACACCAGACCAATACGATGTTCCATTGAGAAAAATTTTAAAATTTCCGCTGCTTTCAACGGCCGCTAAATGATACCACTGGCCAGTTTGCAAGGCTGGAACAGTTGCATCCACATATCCAGAACCATTATAAGAAAACCGTATTGTTGTTGAATTTTGTATAGACAAACCCCAGTCATAACTAGAACCATAAGTGTCTTTAGAGATCATCACACCGCTTAAAGCACTAGCATTAAACCAGTAGTCAATTGACCAATCTCCGCTGCTAAAATTAAAATTTGAAGAATAGGGAATTTGAAGATAATCACCTGCTCCGTCAAAATATCCACTTTCTCCACCAAATTTTGACCCTGCTATGCTTTGAGTAGCATCACCATGAGCAGTTATAACATTTGCGCTGGTTGAATTATCCACAAATGAATTACCCGCACCATCAGCATGCAATAAAAGTTTTGTAAAAGTATCACTGTCGTAGCCAATATTTGTTCCGCTTAATCTTACCATATTAGTTAAAAAATTCGTCCCATGCAAACTCCAATCTCCACTAGCGATCGCATTAGTATTAGTAAAAGCCGTGTCAACCGTGGCGGTGATGGTTGTTTGGGCGGCTGGAGCTGAGGTTATGGTAGCCACTCCACCATTGCCCTTGACTCTGGTGCCGACTGTAACTTTTGAATTGTCATTCCAATTACCACTGCCTAATGTTAGGGTGACTGATCCAGTAGTAGCGCTTGGAGTTAAGGTTGCATTGTAAGCTAAATCTTCTTGCGAAAAATTACTTTCTGTGGCTGTGTCAAAACTGAGTGAGCTGTCAGTTCCGGCTGCGCCTTCATAACCAAGATAACCTTGTTCATAGTTACTGGCATCAGTGTAGACATTGTCGAGTCTGATTCCGTTGTCAGGACCAAGATGAATGGAATTAAATCGATTAGCTTGTGAACCAAGACTGTAAAGATTATCTGAGTTTGGTCCGATGTTGCCATTGACTTGGAGTTTGAAGTTAGTGGGAGCGGTGGTGGTGCCAATTCCCACATTGCCTGTTGCGAAGTAGATATCTGATCCGGTAGTTGTCCAAGTGTCAGTGCCGATTCCGGCGTCACTCCAGGAAGTTTTGCAATCTCCATTAATACACAGTCCTCCTTCTGCATTAATTTGTCCGGCAGCATTGGTGCCACGAACATCTAGTTTGTAACTGGCGGTAGTGGTACCAATTCCAATGTTGCCTAGTCCGGAGAAAGTTAGATTATTGGAAGCCAGAGCAATGTCTGTGGCGGCGGATAGTGTGCCACCCAGTTTAAATGCATTGGCTGTTAGAGTTAGTCCATTGGTGGCGGTGTAGCTGGTACCGGATTGTTGATCAAGTTGATATCTGGTTCCGGCGTTTGCGGCGGTGAAATAGAGGTGGGTGCCATCAAATTCCATCGCGCCTCCTTCGGTGGCGGAAAGTAGAGTACCAGTGGTGAATTTGAGAGGAGCAGTTCCGGCTGTGGCAGTTCCCGCTTTGATATTGAGATAAGCTGTGGGAGAGGTGGTGCCGATGCCGATGCTACCATTATCTAAAACTGTGAAGACACTTTCGGCGTTGCCGTTAGAAAAATCAGCTAGGAGTCCGGTGCTAATTCCTCCACTAGCAATGGAAAGTTTAGCGGTTGGAAAAAATGTTCCGACTCCAAGATTTCCACTAGTATCAAAGACCAGTCCGCCACTGCCGGAGAGTGGGACATAGTCTAGTCTGATGTCTTCAATAGTTGGGGTTTGAGTATGATCGGTGGTGGAATTAATTTCTAGTTTGTAATAGAAAGCATTGCCATTGGTCCAAGAAGAGGCAGTGACAAAATCAGCTAGGTCGATATCGGCTCCGCCGAGAGTGGAAATGGTGGTCCAAGCGCTGAGAGTTCCTGAGGCGGAATACCAATTAGTATTGTCTTTGGAGAATTGGATTCTGATGCTAGATGTAGCTGGGAGGGTGGCGATGTTGTAGTGGAAGTTGTTGATGGAGAAGGCTGGTGCGGAAGAAAAAAGATTAACTGACGACACAATAATTGGTGATAAATCATACGGATTGGAAGATTCTATATCCTTAAGACAACGCACAGAATATCCCATAGCCTTCGGCTCATCACGACGAGCAACCGTTGGTTCTGCCGAAGATAAATTTCTGAACCAAGCATTACTGCCATTTTGTGAAGAAGACCAATAATAGCCAAGTCCGGTGTTGCCATAAAAAAGTCCGTCGGAATTACGAAAACCTGACAGTAAAAAATCCAGACCTGATGTTCCGTCTGTTTTTAATTTAGTACCAGCAGTCGAGCATTCCCAGACTTCATTTCGCGAAGCAACACAAGATTGTCCGCTATCTTTTAAATAATTTTCCAATTCAAACTGCTGGGCGTCCGTAGGTATATGCCAGCCATCAGGACAGATGCCGCGGGTACCCTCGGTATCGGAATATTGCATTGCCTCATTCCATGAATACAGACCGCCGTCGTCAGATGCACAATAGCCATCAGAATTGCTATAACACCATTTTTCGATTATTCCATTATTGGATGGCCCAGATACCGTCTTAGTCCCAACCTTTAGGTTAGATGCCATCCAACACTGGGAACCAACATGAACTGAGTCATAGCTATTTTCATCAGCATCAGCAACTTGATCTATTCCACAAATCCAAGAACTAATTTGTAACTTCCCTCCCGTCACTTCCCCACCCCCAATGCTCGCAATCTTAGTTTCATCAGTATAGGGATCGGTAATGTTTGAATAAGTTGAGTCCAGCGCTACTTTAAATCTCGCTCCAGCCAGAGTTTCCGTGCCAATGCCAATTCCTGTTCCATTATCGAAAAGAAGTGAATTTCCAATACTGGATGCTCCGGTAAATTTGGAAAGATAGTTGGTTGTGCCGGTTCCACTCATGCCAGCAGCGATTGCTGCCCAGGTTCCATCACCTCGCAGATACTCTGAAGTTGTTCCGGCAGCGGCGGGGAGAGAATAGGCACCGTTGATGTTTAAGGAAGAAACTTTGGCTGAGCCGTTGACTTCGAGTTTGTAGAGTGGAGTGGTGGTGCCGA
>JBAQUL010000022.1:0-36219 GCA_049297495.1 Candidatus Moraniibacteriota bacterium | reverse complement strand
CAGGTCGTCAATAATTTGAAAACCGGCTTCCTCAATTAGTCTATCGCTATTGTAACTATTAAATGGCTCTTTTGGTAACATACTTCTCTATCTTAGAAGTGTTACCTATGTATCTCATCATTGACATGCGCCAAACCCCTCACGCACATTTTTGCCTCAACTAAAGCTCGCTGGACCCAGTGCTGTTCGCCACTATTTTTATTTCCTACTCTGTTCATACTAGAGCATCGCGCTTACTTGTTAAACTAATTTAACTAAAAATACTGATGGCCCCTAGGGATTTACTAATCATCTTAACTGTTATATGCTTTAATTAGT
Organism: Candidatus Moraniibacteriota bacterium; assembly: GCA_049297495.1. Taxonomy (GTDB): domain Bacteria; phylum Patescibacteriota; class Minisyncoccia; order Moranbacterales; family UBA2206; genus UBA9630. The sequence continues at coordinate 35,901 of JBAQUL010000022.1, read as the reverse complement.
CGAATTCGTATATTCGTATTAATTCGTAATTCGTAGAACTTATGAAAATCGGAATTGTTGGCCTCCCCAATGTCGGAAAATCGACTCTCTTCAAGGCACTCACAAAAAGCGCGGTGGACATCAATAATTATCCCTTTTGCACAGTTGAACCAAATATTGGCATTGTAAAAGTGCCAGATGAGCGCTTGGAAAAACTGGCCGCAATGTCCCATTCCAAAAAAATTGTACCGGCTATTGTGGAATTTGTAGACATTGCAGGGCTCGTGAAAGGCGCAGCGGAGGGTGAAGGTTTGGGCAACAAATTTCTCGCCAACATTCGAGAAGTGGATGCGATTGTGCACGTTGTGCGGGTTTTTGAGAATACCAATATCATCCATGTGCATGAGAAAGTTAATCCAATAAGTGACATCGAAACGATTCATACAGAGTTAATTTTGGCCGACATGGCTACTGCCACAAAAGTTGCCTTTAGACTGAACAAAGAGGCCCGTGGAAATAATAAAGATTCAGCTATAAAACTAGAAGTGGTGGAAAAAATAAAAAAAACCTTGGAAGAAGGAAATCTCGCCAATACCCTAAAATTAGATTTGACTGACGATCTCACCAAAGAAATTGTACGCGAAATGTCTCTGCTCACCATGAAACCATTTCTCTTTGTCTATAACGTTGCGAGTCCGGATGATGCCCTTTCTCCCGAACTAGAAAAAAATCCCCACGTAAAATTGGATGTTAAGATTGAAGAAGAGCTATCGGAAATGGATCCAGCGGACATTGAAGCATTGGAATTGAAAAAAAGAATTGACGATCTCGTCGTTGCTTCATACAAACTGCTCGACCTTATCACTTTCCTTACTACCGGCGAAGATGAATCACGCGCTTGGACAATTTCAAGCGGCTGGACTGCGCCCCTGGCCGGCACAGCTATCCACACCGATTTCAAAGAAAAGTTTATCCGCGCCGAGGTCATTAATTGGCAAAAGCTCTTAGACGCCGGATCATGGTCGAAAGCGAAAGAACTCGGTACACTCCGCTTAGAAGGTAAGGAATATGTCGTGCAAGATGGAGATGTGATTGAATTTAAGATTTGATGAACTTAGCATAACTCCTGCACAGAAAAAATCAAAAAAAGTTGTCATCCTGAGCGTAATAAATTTTCGCTAGAAAATTTATGCAGTCGAAGGATCTGCTAACAATAGTCCCGGTTTTTGCAATATGAAACAATACTTCGTATACCTGCTAACTAATAATTCAGGCGCATTATATGTCGGATTTACAGGCAATTTAAAAAACAGGATCTGGGAACATAGGAATAAGACAATTAAAGGTTTTACGGAGAAGTATAATATAGACAAAATAATATATTTTGAACAATCCGAAAATGTTCATAGCGCTATTGTCAGAGAGAAACAACTAAAAGGTTGGTCGAGAAAAAAGAAAATAGCTTTGCTTGAAAAAGAAAATCCCGAATGGCGAGATTTGTATGATGAGCTATAGCTAGAGATAGTGGAAAGCAGATCCTTCGGCTGCGTCCGAGTACGGACTCCGCTCAGGATGACAAGTTTTTTTATTATCCCCGCCTTGCTCCGCCGCTAAAACTAAGGCGGCACGCCTTCGCGGGGATGACACAAATAGGTAGGCGCTTTTTCTCTAAGTTTTCCGTCACAAAAAAATAATAAGTTAAAAAAATATTCATGACAATCATCCACGCAATAATTTTCGGCATTATCCAGGGACTGGGAGAATTTCTACCCATCTCCTCTTCCGCTCATCTGGTAATTTTTCCTTGGCTTTTTAACTTTCCTGACCCGGGGCTAGCTTTTGACGTCGCCTTGCATCTTGGCACACTTATTGCTGTTCTTTTGTTTTTCTGGAAGGACTGGCTCTATATTATCTCTCTCGCTTTTGGATTTTCCCAAAAAATAAAAATCTCTCCAAAAACAGTCTACCCGAAAAACACACTTTGGTTTTTGGTCATCGCCACTGTGCCTGGCGCTATCGTCGGATATTTATTGGAAAAACAAGCGGAAACAATTTTTCGCTCCCCGCTTCTCATTGCTGGGTCACTTCTGCTTGCTGGATTAGTCTTGTATTGGCTTGATAAAATTGGAGAAAAAAACAAAAACTTCGACAAAATTACGCCTAAAAGCGCTCTTTTCATTGGCCTCTCACAAGCCATTGCAATTGTCCCTGGAGTTTCTCGCTCTGGCGCAACCATTTCCACTGCCCTGGCATTAGGCTTTGATCGTATCAGTGCCGCACGTTTCTCATTTTTAATGTCTGCTCCAATTATTTTTGGCGCAACTATTTTAAAATTTCCAGACCTGCTGCACGATTTTAATCTGACTGAGTTCATTGCCATTCTCGCAGCCACAATTTCCGGTCTTCTCGCTATCACGGGGCTACTTAAATTTATCGAGCACACCAGCTACAAAATATTTTTCTGGTATCGTCTTGTTTTTGCGGCAATTATTGTTTTAGTTTTTTTCTGGCGATAAAAGTTAATCAAGAAAACAAAAAGACTAACTTCATTGAGAAGGATAGTCTTTTTTCTTTTGTTAGCTTCCCTTAAACCACAATTTTCCTCTTCACCATCCCTCTTTCTCTAAGTGTCAGATTCTCTTCTTTCTGAGAGAATTGACTAGCATTAGCAATGGTCTTTAGGATGTAGTCTCCCGGGTTAGCCAGTAGAATATAGCGCCCTTGCTCATCAGAGATAGTTCTAGCGATCAGTTGTTTGGTGTTACGATCAAGGAGAGAGATGGCACTGAAAGGTTGTTTGGTGCCTTCTTTGTTGACGACATAGCCCCACCTAGAACCAAGGTGAGTCATATTTCTAATGATGACATTGGAAACATAGACAAGGAGAATAAAGAGATTAAGATTGGTCGGATTAGAAAGTGTGACAAAGAGGGTGAGAAGTAGGCCGAGATAGAAAATAGCGGCAAAGAAGAAATAGGAAAGGCGTTTGTCTTTGAAAGATTTCTGGTTGGGATTTGTAGCTTTGAGACAAAGGTCATAGCAGATGATGCCGGAGTCAGTGAAAGTTAGTTTTTTCTTTTCCGGGTCAGTTAGAACATTGGTGTAGTAAGTTTTAGCATCAATGTCATGGCTGTCGATAACATAACCACTCTTCTTGATTTCTAATTGGTATTCGCCTTTGGGAACGAGGAAGTAGTAGCTGCCAAATTTATCAGTTAATTTTGTTTCTTTGGTTTTTCCAGTCGCAGCTTCAATCACACTGATGGAAACGAGCGGGATGGGGTCACCAGTGGCGGAGTCGTAGACCATGCCCCAGTTTTTACGTTTCTTGGTTTTGGAAAGTAGACCAAGAAAGCCAAAGGGCAAATCACGGAGAAGCAACATGAGACTCTTAGCTGAGCCAGTTTGGTAGAAGAGTGGCAGGAGTGTGGTGGAAAGAGCGACAACTGTAGCAGCTTGAGCCTGGGCTTCTTGTTGCGGCGGAATAGCTGGTAAGACATTGGGAAAGATTCGTTCTTCTTTAGCTTCGATGTTGGCAAGGCTAGTTTTCTTTTCGGATGAATTTTTTGTTACTGTCTTTTTTGTTTCTGGGGTTTTGGTAGTTGCTACTTGTTCAGTTTTCTCTTCTGGCTTGGAAGTATCTTCTGGATTGTCTTTGGGAGTATCAATTGGACCGGCAATTATGGGGTCGGTATTATCCAATGCAAAGTTCGCCACAGCAAAGATGTTTTTGGTGATGTTGGTATCGGTTCTGGGGTTTTGGGCGTTGCCATCACTCCAATCAGTGAAGTGGTAGTTATTGTCAGGGATAGCTGTGATTGGGGTACCGCTCTCCCCTGTTTTTACCGTTTGATTGGCATTGCCTGAAAGGGTGCCGTTGCCTCCGGAGGTGTAGGTGAGGTTATAGGTTGTTTCTGTGGGAGTTTCAAGGTCAGAAGCAAAGTTGGCGGTGAGAGTGAGATCAGCTTTGATGTCGGTATCAGTTCTCACCCTTTCTGTTTTGCCGTCACTCCAGTTGGTAAAATGGTAGTTAGTAGCGGGAAGAGCTTCCACTTCCTCTCCATCTTCTTTGTATTTCACTGTTTGATTGGCATCTCCTTGGATTGAGCCATTGGAGTTGGCGAGATATTTAAGGGTGTATTCCTCTTTTTCAAATTCAGCGGTGACAGAGAGGTCTGCTTGGATGTTTTTGTCTTTTCTGGGGTTACTGTCTTTTCCATCACTCCATTCCTTGAAGAGATAACCGGTGTTAGGTTTAGCTTCCACTTCTTTGCCATCTTCGTCGTAGCTGATGGTTTGAGTTTCGTCGCCATCAATTTCTCCGTTGCCGTCATCTCGGTACCTGAGAGTGAAAGTGTTTTTTTCGAAGTTGGCGGTGAGGGTAAGGTCAGTTTGGACGTTGGTGTCAGTTCTGGGATTTTGAGTTGAGTTATCACTCCAGTTGATGAAATGGTAGCCGGTGCTTGGAGTGGCGGTGACCTGAGTACCATCACTACCGATGGTGACAGTTTGGGGGGTTACGCCGGTGATGGTGCCGCCTGGGCCAGCGGTGTAGGTGAGGGAAAGTGCGCTAGAATTGGAAAAGTTAGCTGTAACATTTAGGTTAGCTTGAATATTAGTATCGGTTCTCGGGTTATCCGTAGAGCTATCACTCCAATTAACAAAATGGTAATTGGAATCAGGGACAGCGGTGATTTGGGTGCCACTTTCTCCATGAGTAACAGTTTGAGAAGTGGTCCCGGTGAGCGATCCATTGGCATTGGCGGAATAGGTGAGAGTGTAAGAGTTAATCGTAAAGTTAGCGGTATAGGTCGCATCCGCTTGGATATTGGTATCGGTTCTGGGATTGTCGGTTGAGTTATCAGACCAATCAGTGAAGTGGTAACCAACGTTGGGGGTCGCGGTAACTTCCGTACCATCATCACCATAACTGACATTTTGTGGGTTGGTGCCGGTAATGGTTCCGCCTGAACCGGCAATGTAAGTGAGCGTAAGGGCGTTACTGAAGTTAGCGGTAACAGTGATATTGTTTGTTACGTTAGTATCTGTTCTGGGATTTTCTGTTGAATTATCTGACCAGTTGACGAAATGATAGCCAGAGTTGGGAACAGCAGTAATTTGGGTACCGTCTGCTCCATGATTCACGGTTTGCGGTGTCGTTCCGGTGAGTGATCCGTTAGCGTCAGCACTGTACGTGAGAGTGTAAGAGTTAATCGCAAAGTTGGCAGTGACGGTGAGATTACTTGTTATGTTGGTATCAGTTCTGGGGTTGTCGGTATTGCTATCACTCCAATCGACAAAGTGATATCCGGTATTAGGGACAGCACTGACAGCTGTTCCGTCTGCTCCGTGATTTATGGTTTGCGGGGTAGTGCCTGAGATGGTTCCGTTAGTGTCATGATTGTAGGTTAAAATGTAAGTGTCGATGGCGAAACTAGCCACGACAGTGATGTCTCCGGTGACGTTGGTGTCTGTGCGAGCTGGATTGGTGCTACCACCATCCCAAGAGACAAAGTGCCAGCCGGGGTTTGGGATCGCAATGACTTCGGTGCCATTGCCTCCATAGATTACTGTTTGGGGTGAAGTGCCAGAGATAGTCCCGCCTGTTCCGGGATGATACGTTAAAGTGTAGGCGTTAATGGCAAAATTGGCAGTGACGGTAAGATTGCCAGTCACATTAGTGTCAGTTCTCGGGTTGTCAGTGGAACTGTCGGACCAGTTGACAAAATGATAGTTGGAATTTGGGACGGCGCTGACAGCTGTTCCAGCTGCTCCATGATTAACTGTTTGGGGAGTAGTGCCGGTGATTGTTCCGTTGGCGTCTGCACTATATGTGAGAGTGTAAGAGTTGATCGCGAAGTTGGCAGTAACGGTGATGTCTCCTGTGACGTTGGTGTCAGTTCTGGGATTGTCGGTGGAACTATCAGACCAATCGACAAAGTGGTAACCCGTATTGGGGACAGCACTAACAGCTGTTCCGTCTGCTCCGTGATTTATAGTTTGCGGGGTAGTGCCTGAGATCGTTCCATTGGCGTCGTGATTGTAGTTGAGAGTGAAAGTGTCTATTGCGAAGTTGGCAGTGACTGTGATATCTCCTGTTACGTTAGTGTCAGTGCGTGGATTATTGGTGCTACTGTCAGACCAAGATACAAAGTGATAACCAGAGTTAGGCACGGCAGTCACTGTCGAGCCATTAGCGCCATAATCAATGGTTTGCGGTGAAGTGCCGGTGACTCCTCCGTTAGCTCCGGCAGCATAGGTTAACGTAAAAGTGTCAATCGCAAAACTAGCCACGACAGCGATGTCTCCGGTAACGTTGGTGTCCGTGCGAGCTGGATTGGTGCTGCCGCCATCCCAAGAGACAAAGTGCCAACCAAGATTTGGAATAGCGATAACTTCTACGCCGTCGGCGCCGTAGTTGACTACTTGAGGAGAAGGACCGGAGATAGTGCCTCCGGTGCCGGGGTTATAGGTGAGAGTGAAAGTGTCAATCGCAAAATTAGCAGTAACGGTGAGATTCGCGGTGACGCTGGTGTCTGTTCTGGGATTATCAGTAGAACTATCAGACCAATTAACAAAGTGGTATCCGGTATTGGGGACAGCGCTAACAGCTGTTCCATCTGCTCCGTGATTTACAGTTTGCGGGGTAGTACCTGAGATGGTTCCATTGGCGTCATGATTATAAGTGAGGGTATAGTGATTGACGTCCACGATGACATGGAGATTGCCGTCGGAAGTGCCATCATCATCCTGAGTTACGTTCGCAGCATTGACTTCGGCAGTAATTAGATCTGTTCCTATAATTGAAGGGTTGTAAGTTGTGGTATAAATTCCGTCTTGATCAGAATCAGTCAGGACAATATCGTTTTGGTCAACAGATCCATTATTGCTCAGGTCAAAATCAGCCGTAACTGTTTCTGTTCCGGTGGTAACATTGTTGCCATATTGATCTTTGAGTGTGATAGAAACGGTAACTGTCGTTTCATTGGTGATATTAATGGGATTGGGAGTGGCTGAAAGGATGGCCTGACTCATGTCAACAGCTGCAGCATTGACAGTCACATCGAGGTCCCAAGTGGGATCGCCATTAGTTGAAAAAGTTCCATCAGTGGTTTCAATTTCTGCTGCAGCAGGAGCAGTGGCAGCATAGAGAATCATGCTGCTATTTGATTGACCGCTGGAAAAATTGAGATCAACTACTTGACCAAAATTAATGTTACTAGCTAAGTTATTACTGCAAGTTGGATTAGTAGCATCAGGAGCTGGACTGGCCCCGGAAAAAGTGAGAGTTCTTACTCCATCGTAGATGTAATTATTGTTGTTTTGATCTTTGAGATAAATGGCAATCGGATTAGCTGTTCCGGCTTGCTGGGTAGCATTGCCGGTAACGACGTAATGGTCGGCGCTGGCCATGTAGAACGTACCAATCGCTCCTACTTGATTACCACCAGTCCCACCTTCGTAATTAGCAGTATTTATCGGAGTAGTGCCTGAATAGTCAGCTTTATTTTCATAGTAAATTGCCACTCGTCCACCGGCACCCGAGCCACCAGTACCCGTTGTGTTTCCACCTTTAGCATAGATATTGCCGTTGCCGTTTAAATCTTTGGCGGAGATAAGAAGACTGCCGCCGGAACCACCACCAGTGTTGATTGTTCCGTTGGTAGCGTTAGCATTAATATCGCCATTGTTAGTAAGACTATTATCAACGATGATTCTGGCGGCTCCGCCACCTGCTCCGCCGGCAAAACCACGAGAACCAGGAAAAGAAGGATTGAGTCCGGAATCATAGGCAGCTCCGCCAGTGCCGGTGGTAGATTGGCCACCGATACCGCCGTGGCCGGCTCCGGAATTAAGAGTGCCGGAATAGGCTCCGTTAGTATTCCAACCTTTGCTGGCAATATTAATTGCTCCGCCAGATTGGACGTCTAAGTTGTTGACTTTGAGATAAATTGTGTGAGTTGGCGGGTTTGTTTCGATTGTATTTTGGCTGTGAGTGAAATTTCCGCTATTTCCAATCGTTAAATTATTGAAAAGGAGTGGGCTGTCTGTGCCGTAGTAGTAGTTGGCTTGTTCAAAGACGCCACCATTGCCTACGGTGAGATTGGTGTGAGTGAAGTTGGCACCGGAGTTTTCGGTGAAAGTGAAACCGGTAATTGTAGTGTCGGGATTGAAAATAACACTCCCGGCTTCGTGGTAGAAGTAGGAGCCGATGGGAGAAAAATCGTTGATGATGTTGTTGACATTGGAAAAATCGATTGTGGCTCCGCTTTTGACGACTACTTTAGCGTAGTTGGTGAAGTGGAGTTTATCAATAGGAATGGTTTCTGTGATGTTATAGCCGAGCCAAGTTTCGGCACCATTTAATCCATTGTTGTCGATGATCAGTTTGTTGTTAGCTGGAGCACTGGTGTCAGATAGATAGATTGTACCAGGACCAGCATTAAACCCAGCGGTTCCACCAAAGGCTTGAAGCGTAAGCGAACTAGAGTTGTCCGTCATGTAATATATAGCAACTCGGCCTCCACCTCCACCGCCACTATAACTATAGCCCGTTCCGCCACTTACGGAAATTGTACCGCCAGTACCAGCCAAAGTTCCCGTAGTTAACCAGAAACCACCCCCGGAACCACCAGCACCCATAGTCGATGAATTTTGCCCCTTAGCAGTAATTATTCCAGAGATAGTTGTTGTGCCAGAAACAGACAGCTTAGCTAAACCGCCACCAGAACCTCCAATTCGAGATTCATATGTAACATCACCACCACCACTTCCCAATTCTGTTGGTTGCAATGTTGAACCATAAGTAGGACCAGCGGGAGAAGCTGTATTTCCTACCCCGCCATTGCCACCATACGAGGCCCCACTTGATCCGCTATATGCTCCATTAACAAGACCACTGTCCACTCCTTGACCAGGCCCCGCACTATGTTGATAGCCTTTATAATTTAAATCGATTGTGCCACTCGCATTAACAGTACAATCACCACTGATAATATAATCAATCGCGTATTGCTTTGTTGTGTAGTTATAATAATGCGTTAATTTTCCATCAACCGTCAAACTATTAAAAGTCCTTGCCGAATTACCAATTAATCTGGAAGTATTTGGAATAACCACATCGCTACTTACATTGAATAAAGGGAACGTTCCGCCACTGTCCACAACTACCCCCTTATTGGACCAGTTCAGTGTGGAGTAGCTGACATTTGTACTTGGAACAACATCCAAGCTACCATAATTTTGAATAGTAACCGTGTCGAAAGTACTGCCAGAATTTAAAATAGTTCGACCAGGATAAATACTGTCCGACGGATCTTGATTATTATTGTCGATAATCAGATTGCCATAAGTTGCGCTACTAGCTTTTTTGTATATAGTACCAGCTCCACCAACAGCATAGCCGGATCCACCATAAGCTTGAAAAATATTTGAACTCGAAGAATCATCTGCATAGTAGACAGCAATTCGTCCTCCCGCGCCGCCACCATTACTATAATAAGTTCCCGCATATCCAGCGCCACCATTTGCAGAAATCGTACCGGAGCCAAGGAGCGTTCCGGTTGATAGCCAAATACTGCCGCCAGATCCTCCAGCACCATTACTCACATAATCCCTTCCCTTTGCCGTAACGTTTCCTAAGAATGTAGTTGTCCCACTGACCGTCAATTTTATACTTCCCCCGCCGCTTCCACTATTACTTGAGGAACTCTGGCTCCCTCCACCACTACCCAAATTATTTGGCTCCAAAACATTATCATAAACTGAACTTACAGCCAGACCCGCCGTCCCACCTGTTCCTCCATGAGAGGCACCACTCGCCCCAGCACCATCATTTCCGGCTCCCGGACCCTCAGAAAGTTGGTAACCCCTATAATTCACATCGATTATTCCACCAGCATTAACTGCACAATCACCATTAATAGTATAGTTAAGTTTGTACTGCTCAGTAGTGGAATTATTTGAATGACTCAGCGTTCCAGCCACAGTAACTCCTGTAAAAGTTCTCGCGGTATTTCCCATCAACCGAGAAGTAGCTGGAATCACTAAATTACCACCCCCGCTAATTGGAGGAAATGCTCCGCCATTATCAAGAATGATTCCCTTGTTTGGCCAATTAAGCGTCGAGTATGCGATATTGGTAGTTGGCGTGATATTTAAAGCGCCGTAATTTTGTACAGTAACAGAATTAAAATCAATTGTCTCATTAACTGGTGTCTTCCCGATATATCGATCATCCGTCGAATCCTGATTATTATTATCGACAATCAAATCACCATAAGTATTCGCTGCCACTTTTTTGTAAATCGTACCAGCTCCGCCAAAAGCATACCCAGAAGTGCCACCGTATGATTGATAAGCAATTGAGGAGGTATCATTTGTATAATAAACAGCGATACGACCGCCACCGCCACCGCCACCATTTGCGCTAGCGGCACCGGTGCCACCATTAACGGAAAAGGTGCCAGTCCCCGCCAAGGTTCCAGTGGACAGCCAAATACTACCACCGGATCCACCACCGCCATAACTTGAAGTTGCAACATAATTAGCTCCTTTAGCATTAATAAGACCAGAAATAGTAGAAGTTCCGGAGACAATCAGCTTTACCGCGCCTCCACCGGGACCACCATAGCCAGAACCAGAAAGAACATCTCCGCCACCACTACCCAACTCAGCAGGCTGGGCAATCGAGCCATAAACAGCACTAATCGTGCCAGATGTTATCCCTTTTCCTCCGTCACCTCCATATGAGGCACCGCTGGCTCCACTGGCAGCCCCACCCCAAGAACCATCAATTCCTGCTCCCGGACCATCAGAGCGCTGATACCCTTTGTAATTCACGTCAATCTCCCCCTTCTCATCCGCATCCACAATCCCAGATATATCCAAATCACTCGCTTGCGTCGTAAAATCATCCCCCACTTCAATATTCACAACATGAGTTCGCGCTGTAGTATTGGCCGGATGAGTAATGAGTCCTTTTTCATAAATAATTAAATCATCATTGATTTTAAGATAATTAGTCAGTGAACTTTGAGAGAGAGTAAGATTTGCGTCACCATCGGCGTCAACATTGTGATAGGCATGTGGAGTGGTTTCAATATCAAAAGGAGCAACTGCAAATGGATCGAAACTTTTTCCTAAGTAAATTCCTTGGACTTCTTTGATGCCAGTAGAAAGATTGATGGTTGGTTGGCAGACTGCCCCGGCACAGTTGGTTCCGACATAATTTGATCTGGCAATAATGACATAACTACAATAAAGTGGAACTGTGCCTTCTAACCAGTTGCCAGCAGTATTCCAATCAATACTAACTGCTCCGGTCCAAGTGCGTTTGTTATAGCCAGAAACTATTTCTTGCAAGTAAGTTCCATCACTGCCGAGGTCTCCTGCGATGGGAGTAGAAGGATAGCTATCAGAGACAATTGGGTTACTGCTAATTGTGCCGGTCACTTTATCTAGCCCAGGAAGGGCAACATAGGAATAGCTGTAACTACCATCAGTCATATTGGTCAATGGTCCAGTTGTTACTCCGGCATTATTGGTAGAAGCGGGATCAAAAGTTAGACTAATTGTGAGAGCATCGCTATGCTCCCCTTCCAATTGATTGCCATATTGGTCGCGAGTAATGACGAGAAGCTCCATATTGCCACAAGTGCCATTGGGGTTTGCAAGAGATGATATTTCACTATTAGTGTAATCAATCGTTCCATCACTACTAATATTCATATCAAGATCGAGATTATTGAGATTCATGCCAGAGTAGCCAGAAGACCAGGAATCATAAGTTCCGTCATTGACTTCAATTTGTTGGATTCCCTTGGCATAAAGCACCATGGGTGTGGAAGCGGTTTCACCACTCGTGAAATTGAGAGTCGTTCCGGTGCCGGCCGGAGTGGCGGTCGTGAAAGCATTGGCGTCACCATTAACTGTAGGGACCAATCCTCCAACTCCGGATTTTCCATAGGAATTAGTTGGTCCGGAAAAAAGAATATTGTGATTGCCGGTGTAGGTGGGATCAATGTTGCCAAATTGGTCGCGGGCGGAAACAACTATATTTGAAGTTTGGGCGGCGTCTTTGTTGATGACGTCGCTGTGATATGGGGTTTGACTGATTTCTCTTAGGTTGAGATGATCTGCGACTGTAGGAGTGATGTTAAGGTCGAGGTCGTAGGCAGGATCGGCGGTGGAAGTTTTACCACTATAGGTCGCTTCAATTGATGTACCAGATTGAGCACCTTTAATAATAAGATTGCAAGAAAATAAACCATTAGCCAAAGAATTTCTAGTCACAGAACCAAACTCCACAGCATTACCCCAGAAGTCCACGCATGTCGATTTAAAACCATATGGCGAATCAGCGGCACCAGAAAATACCATATCCACCATATCAGAATAGGCAGTTAATGTTTCCCTTAAACTATTTTTCATTCGCGCCTGTAACACATATGTCTGACCGACTGTACCAGAGAATGTACTTGAATCAGCAATTGTCACTTCAAAATGATCAAAGCCTAGCAAATTTCTCGTACCATTCGAACCATCATAAGGACTGGTGGTACTAGGATCACTATCTCTTCCAACGCTAGTGGAGTTAATGGTAGCAGTGATTAAATCATGCCCAGCAATCGTGCCCGTGTAAGCCACAGTAAAACTTTGCCAACCTACATTGAAAGCCACGTCATTATAAGTTCCAGGATTGCTACCAGTAATTGTCACATCTACATCTGGCAAATCAACGTTGCCCATTGCGCCCATCGGATTCTGATACATATCGTATGGGGTAATTCTAGCAGTGATTGTAGCTCCAGCCGAAAAGTTCTCATTAGAAGAATCAATACTACTCTGCACAGCACTAATCACCCCCGGATTAACAATCGGGCTCAAATCATAATCTACACTCCCTAATGTATCTAGGTTGGTACCCCCCGTCTCATCCGCATCAAAGCTTTGCGTGCTGTTGGCTTTAGTTGTGATTAAGCTACAGCTGGCTACGCCATTAACAAAAGTTAGTGTCAGACTGCTGCCGAAGTTGATGCCATTGCAAGTTGCCACGACGCCATTTGGTCCAGCAACTGCTCCCGAAAGAACAAAAGTGTGATCGCTATTGTAACTGAGTAAATTTTCATTCAAAATATCTTTCGCTTCGAAGACTAAGTTTTCTGCAACTCCGGCGCGGATGGTGGGAGTGGCACTGCTTGCAATAGTCAACTGAATGTGATGCGGAGTCTGAGCAATAATCAAATCACTATCCAACTTGGAGATGAAGATATCTCTTTTGCCAAGATTCGTTTCTTGATAAGCTCCAGTGGTTGTTGGAAAGTTAGTGGAATCAGTAATGCCGGAAGCAAGAATCTTTCCATCGGTGGTCATGTCGAGGCCAAAGACTTTATCAATATTGCTCGTGCCACCAATTAAGGTGGAGGCAGTTAATTGAGTAAGAGTGGAATTGAATTTGGTGATGGTACCATCTCCGGCACCTTGGAGAGCATTGTTGGCCGGATAGTTGGTGGAAGCAGTATAGCCAGAGACATAGATATTACTGGCTGCATCTGCGATGACATCATACATCTCATCACTGCCATTACCTCCAATGTAAGTCGAGGCAGTTAGGGTGGAAAGATTAGTTGTCAGGATAGAAACAAATCCGTCATACTGACCGACCGAGTTGTGGGTCGTATCATAGACTCCGGCAGTAGTAGTGAAACTGTCCTGGGTGCTGCCGGTGACAATTATTCTGCCAGTTGCATCAATGTCCAAAGCCATAGCGTAATCGAGGGAGGTGCCTCCCAGGTAGGTGGATTGATTTATTGTAGTGAGAGTGGTGTTGATGCTCGCGACAAAGGCATCAGAAGTGCCTCCGCCATAAGTACTGCTGTAAGCGGTACCGGAAGCTAGGTTGGTGGTGGAGCTGGTATAACCGGTGATGTAGAGATTGCTACTATAGAGATCGATGTCTTTGATGTAGTCATCATTGTTACCGCCGAAAAAAGTAGAAGTGGTTAGCGTTCCGAGATTAAGATTTAACTCTGAGATGAAGCCATCGACTGTCCCTTCTTTTGTAGTTTTGATCGTACCGGCTGTAGTGGGAAAATTGGCAGAATTAGTGTCCCCCGCTACATAGAGACTGGTGCCACTGATGAGCATGGTAATGGAGTGATCTTCTCCATTGCCACCGAGATAAGTTGAGCTAGTTAGGCTGGTAAGGTCATTATTCAGCCTGGCAATGAAAATATCGTAGGTTCCACCTTGGAACGTGCCTTGATATGGCGTACCAGCCATCGGAAAATTACTGGATTTGGTGTAGCCAGAAACGTAGATATTACTAGAACTATCAAGATTGATAGCAAAGGCATTATCCTCATCTGTTCCGCCGAGATAGGTAGACGCAATGAGTGTAGTGAGGTCTGAATTGAACTTGGAAATAACAATGTCATTACCAAAATTAGGATCTGCATCATTAAAAGACGTGTCGTAGACTCCGAGCGTGGTGGGATAGTCAGCGCTTCTGGTATGACCGACAATATAGACATTGCCACTTGCATCCTGAGTTATATTTGGTCTTCCGGTATAAGCTGAGAAAGAAGAGTTAAATTCAAAACGCTCTTCTTCTCCTCCTCCAATCAAGGTGGAAGAGATCATTGGGTCAATAACGAGCATTTTTTCGCTGTCATAGTTTTCGACTTTGAAGCCATAAGTATTATCTTCTTTCAATTCATAGGTGACGGCGATGTAGTCTTTTTTTTCGTCTTTATATTGATAGGCCTGGGGAGCAGTGAGGATTAATGTTTGATCCTTGCTGGTAAGTTTTAATTCTCCGTGCTCGGTGACTTCGATTTTGTCGATACCATCAAAACCGAGCTTAATATCATTGGGATTTCCTTTAGCATCAACGATGAAAAGTTTTTCAATGTTTTTTTGGGTGGCTCTCACTTTAAATTCAATCTTAGGATAGACTTCTTGGAAGTTAATGAAAGCATAGTTTTCCAGGTTGTTTTTCCAAGCTTCCGGGTTGTTACCGAGAAAGTAGTTAATGTCCGTTTCGGAAGGTTTTTCTCCTTCCGGATTAAGTTGGATGGGAGCTCTGTCAAGACCAATTAGTTTTTCTCTGATCGCGAGACTTTTTTCGTCGGTTTTTTTTGTGTCATAAGTAATGCCAGATTCATTGATGTAGACTGTGCCATTTTCAATCGGAGCATAAAATTTGACTGTCTCATCTTTTTGGCCGGCGTTTTTGATAAATGGTAAGGTTGGTGATTCAGTTTTTTCCAACAACTTTTCATAGACCAGTTGTTTTTCGGTTTTAGGTGGTTCAGACTGGGAAGAAGTCTTTGACTTGTGGAAATGGAAAAAAAAGAAACCAGTGCCAAGCACAACAAAAAGCAAGATACTAATTAATATCTTTTTTGTACGGTTTCGTGATTTTTGAGATTGATTTAGATTGATTGGAAAGTCAGATTTTTCACTTTTTATTGTTTGTGTTTTTTCCATCGAATACAAGCCTTGTTTTAAAGTTTTTTCCTGGTCGGCATGCTTTTATTTTAGCACAAAAATAGGGAAAGCAACAACCCAATTGCTATTGTCTATTTGATTGAATTTATGCCCCTTTCTGATGCTGCCATTGCGGCCATATTGTCCACTGAATTTTCATAACAAATCTCCTCATAAAACAAAAAAGCTATCTTCAAATGGATAGTCTTTTTTTATTTTGTATATAAAAAAGTTGAAATATGATTATGGCACGCTCAGGGAATAGGATCTATTCCCTGAGTGGTCCAAGCGATTTGCGTGATTGTCAATTTAAAAATTTTCAGTCCAGGAAATTAGATCAGGCACCGGAAATGGTGGAAGAGGTTTGCATCGGAAAATGGCAGGTCGGCGTATCAGAGAAATAGCTGTCCAGTTTGACGTCCATCGGCACCGACAGATCCTTAGCATTTCCAGAGCTTGTGAGATCGAAACCACGGAGACCAAAGACACTTTCGGCAGGCATCGTTTTAACCATTTCGCCCGGAATTGCCGCCTTAAAGCGCATCGTATCATTGGACAGGCCAACATCAGCAGTGCCTGTAATCTTCAGTCTTGTCGCCGTGATAATATCAGTCGCTGCACCATTGTACTTTACCGGTAGAGTGTGTTTGTCAGCGCTGACTTTATTTTCATTATTCGCCGTTCGCAGGTCAAGGGCCATCTTCGTAACTTCGGGCTTATCCGTCAATGTGAATGATGCTACTGGATATTGAAAGATTTCTGCGAATGTAGATGTCGAGTTCCGATCGATAATGGGGTCACTGGTATCCGTCGCAATGGCTTCGATTTTCGTCTCGGGCATGTCCGTCTGTGTATTGATTGACTTCAAAGGAAGGAGGGCCGTGTTGTCGACGTTGGCTGTTGTCGCTGCCACCGGACCCGCCGCCATTAACATAACCGCGCATGTCACTGCTACCAGTACGATCAATCCTGTAAATCCCGTTGTTTTTTTCATCTGTTTCATGGTTGTTTTTCCTTTCTTCGCTGAAATGGATAAATGAAACCAACTAACTTGTCGATGAAAATAAAACCGATTTCCTTTCTTAGATAAAAAGTTTAAAAACAAATCGCTTGGGAAAGAGCTACTTACATATAAAATAACTTGCTAGGAGAAACTTGTCAATATTAAAGCTGCCTACTCAGATTTGACTAATCCTTAATTATCCTCTATAGTGTTAAAACAATCCAGAAAGCCCCGCAGTTCTCTCGCCTGGCCAAATCGGCCCGGATAAGAGCACAAACATTCCGCACAGGGGCAATTCTGGGGCGGTTTTGTTTTAGTTTTTGGTTACACAGGCCATAAGCAGTAAGCATGGTTTTTAGTCATAAGTTGTTAGTTGTTTTAAGCTTTCAACCAAAAACTAATAACTAAACCTACAGCCAATGACCCATGTTCCCTCTAGCATTATTAACTAAATTAATTAGCCTAAATATTAAAAAATCATGCGTTACGAACTATTCTATCTCGTCGGCGTTTCCAAAGAACTCGACCTGGATAAGATCAAGGCCGATGTGGACGAAATCGTCACCAGCCACTCGGGAGTTTTTGAAGAAAAAGCCACTCAAGAGAAAAGAAAGATGGCTTACAAGATCAAAAAGGACACCCATGGCATCTATATTGCCAAGCGCTTTTCCCTGGAAGATCCAGCAACTGTTCCGGAAATCATCACGAAACTCAATATCCACCCTGGAGTTTTGAGATTCATCATCAGCGACGCCTCAGGACTTCCTGAGTTAAAGACAAAAGAAGAGCGCATTGAGCAAGAGGAAAAAAGAGGTGAAGTGGAAAAAATGCGCCAAGAGAAAAAAGAGGCAGAAGAGCTTGAAAAAAATCCACCTAAAAAAGAGGAGGTTGTAGTTGCGCCAAAAACTGAGGCTGAAAAAACTCAAAAAGCTGAAGATGCTCAAGCATTGGATAAGAAATTAGAAGAAATACTTAATATCTAGTTTTTAATTATTTAAAACCCTTCAGTCGTACCGCCTTGCTTAGCCAGCGGCCCACCGCAGCGCTATGCGTAGCGTTGCGGGCGAGGGAAAATAAAATTATGAACATCAACAAGGTAATTCTCGTCGGAAGACTCACGAGAGATCCGGAGGTCAGGACTACCACTTCAGGGCAAACTGTCACCTCCATCTCGATTGCTACAAATCGATTTTGGAAAGATAAAAACGGACAAAAGCAAGACCAAACAGAATTTCACAATGTTGTGCTCTGGGGAAAGCTTGGTGAAATTGCCGGTCAATATCTGGCCAAAGGACAAGAAGCTTACTTTGAAGGAAGATTAACTACACGAAAATATACCGGAAAAGACGGCATCGAAAGACGAACAACTGAAATTGTTGCGGAAAATATGCAGCTCGGATCCCGCGCTGGTCAAGGCGGATCACCGGCAACTGGTAGCTACAATAAACCTGCTGCTGCCCCCGCTCAAAACCAAGCTCCACAAGCATCTCCAGCAGATGAGATTCCAACAATCAACCTAGATGAGGAAGAAGATGAAGTTAGGATTGAAGATGTTCCATTTTAATTAGTAAATAATCATAAGTTTTTAAATTTAAAGTATGTACAATAATCGCAACAGTAATGAAATTAGCGCGCCAGAAAAAAAGCTCTGTCACTTCTGTCAAAATAGAATTGAGAAGATTGATTTTAAAGATGCTTATTTTATCAGACGTTTTATGAATTCTCAGGGAAAAATCTATCCACCAAAGCGACATGGAACTTGCGCTAAACACCAAAGAATTCTCACAAACGCTATCAAAAAAGCCCGGATCATGGCGCTTGTGCCTTTTGTGGCGAGATAATTTTTCTTTGTCATTCCCGCACCCGTTTCACGAGTATAAACTCCGGCGGGAATCCAGGTTCCACCAGTTATACGCTCTAGAAAATCGGACTGCAAGTCTGACAAACTCTCTATTCCAGCAAGTCTTGAATTTTAATGATTCGTTTTTCTTTATTTTAAGCATGAGGTGCCTGGATCCCCGCCTTCGCGGGGATGACACAAATTAATACACTAAAATAAAACTATTCTATGATTGGAATTTCAGATATCAAAGCCGGAAAAAACATCATCCTCAACGGTATGCCGTTTGCCGTGCTTTATCATGAGCAGTCAAAGACTGGCCGAGCAGGATCAGTTCTCCGTACTCGTCTCAAAAATTTGACTACTGGCGCAGTGCTGGAAAAAACATTTCAGGGAGCTGAGCATGTTGAAGAGGCCCAAATCACCAAATCAAAAGCGCAGTTTCTCTACAAAGAAAACACGGACTATTGTTTCATGGATAACGAATCCTATGAACAATTTTCTCTTTCCACTGAGACGCTGGGCGATAATGTCGACTATCTGACCGAAGGAACGGAAGTCTTATTTCTCAACTTCGACGGTAACGCCATCAACATCGAACTGCCAGTCAAGATGAAATTGAAAGTGACCGAAGCGCCGCCGGGCATCAAAGGCAACACCGTTTCCACCGGCGGGAAAATGGTAACACTGGAAACTGGCAAAAAAATCTCCACTCCCCTGTTTGTGGAAGCTGGAGATGAAATTATCGTGAACACTGAAAAGGGTGAATATGTCAGTCGGGCATAAAATTGGAATTTGATCTCTGTAGAGACGCAATTTATTACGTCTAGAAACGATACGATCACACATCAAGATGCGTTGAATCGCGTCTCTACAGCAAGATGTTATTTTACAAAATACTTTTAGGGGAGTCATGAAATAATAAGGAGGAAACATGAAAAAAGAAGATATTCCATATTCCTGTCCAAAATGCAGCGCGCTGGCGATAGAGATCAAGAGTACTAAGCAACTAACTTGCCCGAGTTGCGAAAAACAACCGGAGTACTTCATACGAGTACTGGCAGGAGGCAGTTTTCCCACAGACCAAACAGATTATGAAAAAAAATGATTTTCTCAAACTCGACTCCCTGAAATCAAAAAGGGGAACAGCGATTCCCCTCCCCTGAAAGTATTTGGTGAAATTCAACTGTCTAATTTTAAATCCCCACCAATCGATTGACTTCTTCTTTAATCACTTTTTTTATTTCTTCCCAATCGGCCGCCTGAAGCATCACGGGCAATGCTTCATTTTGCGCTTCCTCAAAATAGACCAGACTTTTCAAAATATGCATTTTGTTGTAACGGATATTGGCATATCTTTTTTCAAAAAAACCGATTATTTCTTCCAAAGTATATTTTTTCAGTAAAAAATAGAGATCAATGAAATCTTTTTTGCTTCCTCGTGATGAGATAGCATCGATTTTCATCGTGGCAATATCCCGCTCATCCGAGAGCGCTGTATCTTCAAGGGCAATAAGGGGAAATAGCAGCGGATAATTATAATACAAAAAGGTTATTTTTACTCCATCCAAGATCCCATGCAAAGTTCCTGGAGCCTCGCTAACAACTTCAAAATTACCAGCGTCTGCCAGCTGGCCTTTTAATTTCCCCAGGTCAAAATCTTTTTCCGTAAACCAATCCAGATCAATCGACTCGCGGTGACCAAACTGGAGAGCTAGCGCCGTTCCGCCAGCCAGATAAAAATCTTTGACAATACTGGATGAAGCTAGTTTGTCCAAAACGGACTGAGTTTTTTTTGTGATTGCTTCTTTATACATTCTGTTTGTGGTAGATTAAAATATTGGCACCAAAAAAACTGCGACTTTGGATTAAGCTTATTGCTTTCAAGCACATATTGCTTCAATTTCTCCTTGCCATATTGCTCACTTGCCCACCGCACATCATCAGTATCGCCAAAAGCCAAAATTCGCTCCACAACGAACTTTTCATTTTTTTTGGCGTCAAGCTCTTTCAGGTCAACATCCCAAAAAAGAGCTGTCTTTTGTAGTGTTTCCATATCTTCCATTATAGCACAAAATCACCAAAAAATCCAGCTTCTATTGTAAGCACAAAAAATACTTGCTAGACTAGATTTATGGGCACACTAGCAATCAATAAAAAGGCTGGTTTAGATTATTTCCTGGAAGACCTATTCGAGGCCGGTTTGGTTTTGAACGGGCAGGAGGTGAAATCAGTCAGATCAGGACAAGTGAGCCTGAAAGAAAGCTTTGTGACGCTCAAAGGCGCAGAATTATACCTTACTAATGCCTATATCGCCCCCTATAAACAAGCAGGATTAAAGCAAATCAACGACCCAACTCGAGCGCGTAAGCTCCTTTTGAAAAAGTCAGAAATCCGCCAACTGATTGGAAAAGTACGCACAGAAGGCTTGACATTAGTGCCACTTAAGATATATACTAAAAAGCGACTATTGAAGTTATCTTTTGCCGTGGGAAAGGGCAAAAAGAAGTTCGATAAGCGCGAAGATATCGCTAAAAGAGAGGCAAAACGGAACATCAATAGAGCCTTGAAAAATGGCTAGACAAAAACAAAATGTATTATGTGTATATACTGAAAAGTCAACAAGACGACCAGCTATATGTCGGTCACACTAAAGATTTAGCAAAAAGATTCAAGAAACACAATTCAGGAAAAGTAGAAAGTACCAAAAAAAGAATGCCATTGACACTGATATATTATGAAGCATCGAATATATTAGTGGACGCAGTAAAGAGGGAGAAAGCTTTAAAAACTGGTTTTGGAAGAGCTTATTTAAAAAGAAGGTTGAGTGATATATAGAGATATCATCATTCCCCGTCTTCAACGCTTTAAGTGTAGCAATGTGGCGGGCCCGCCCGCAACGCTACGCGTAGCGTTGCGGGCGGGGGATGCCTGGTTTCGACAGGTTGTACGTTTAAAATATGCAAGCCGAGCTCTTATGGCTGCTCGTAAAACTGCTATTAAAGTTATAAGTGCAAACTTACTAACAAAAGCAAAAACTGCGATTGCTAACGCTTTCACAGTCAACTTTGCTACCGCTCTTGCCTAATACTAGTCTTTACTAGTTAGGGCATAAGCCATCGAATTTATTTTCGCCCAAGGGGTAAATTTCGGTGTCATATTATTGGGCTAGCTAATGTCGCTTTTCTTGGCCAGCATTAGCGAAACCATAGCCGAGAATAGATTGGAAAGGTTTTGTTCGCCTTTCACTTTTCGATCGACCCCGCCTTGGCGGGGAAACAAGGCGAAATAAGCTTGTAGTATATTTTGGATGAATAATTTTGGACGCGAGTTCAACTCTCGCCATCTCCACAAAATATTTCAGTAGTATTTGAAATATGTAGCGAGCAATGGGTTTCCGCCCAAGGCGGATCAGCCTCGGGCTGACAACTCCCATCATCTCCACAAACAAATTAATAATTTAAAAACAAAGCCATAAGAAGAACACCCTACAAAAGACCAGTTGTCCGAAAAGGTCCTATTACAAGAATCAACGATCAAATCCGCGTGCCGGAAGTACGCGTTATTCGTGATTCTGATAACGCGCAACTTGGCGTCCTGCCGATTGCCCAAGCATTGGAGCTTGCTCGCGAAGACGGAATAGACCTCGTTGAGATTGCTCCAAATGCCCAGCCTCCAGTTTGTAAGATTATGGACTTCGGAAAATTTCAATATCAAAAATCACGATTGGAACGCGTGAATAAATCCAAGCAGAAAAAATCAGAAGTAAAAGGGATTCGCCTGGGAGTCCGCACTGACACGCATGACTTGGAATTTAAGAAAGCGCAAGCAGAAAAGTTTTTGAAAAAAGGCGCAAAAGTCAAAGTAGAACTCACAATGCGTGGAAGAGAAAAAGCCCACCAAGACTTGGCTCGTGAGAATCTAAAACAATTTCTCCATGAAATCGCTATCCCCTACAAGATCGAGCAAGAAATTAAGCGCTATCCAGGAGGATTCAATGCGATTATCGCCCCAGATGAAGAATGATTTTGCTTATATCACCTTCTTCCTTAGGGAGAAACCTGCCTGCCAGTAGGCAGGGTGGTCGAAAACCGGATGAGAGAAAGGGTGTTGTGTTAAGAAAAAACAAATTTAGTTTATTCTAAACGCAAGGCCCTTGCCCTCACCTGTCACGAGTACGTGACATCCTCTCCCGAAGGGCGAGGAGGGTAAATTTTTAAGATAAATAATTATTGAATTAGATTGAAAAAAATTTATGCCAAAGCTAAAGACGAAAAAGGCTCTTGCCAAGAAAATCAAAATCACTAAGAATAAGAAAGTGCTTCGCCGATCTACCGGACAAAACCATTATAACTCAAAGGAAAATGGAAAGGTTGGCCGAGAAAAGAAGGGCGACAAAAGACTTTTCAAGGCTGATGAGAAAAATGTTTTAAAAAGAATGCACTGTTAAATTGTTAAACTGTTAAATTGTTTCATTGCTAATGTATTTTTTTAACCATTTAGCAATTTAACAATAGGACAATGAAAATATATGACCAGAATTAAACGCGGGATGGCCTCCTCAAAAAGAAGAAAGAATCTATTAGAAGACGCCAAAGGTTTTAAATGGAGGAGAAGTTCTAATTATCGCGCCGCCAAGGAAGCTGTGATTAAAGCTGGCTCCTATGCTTTTCGTGATCGGAGGGCTAAGAAACGCGTGATGCGAAAACTGTGGATTACCAGACTCAACATCGCTCTTCGCGAGTTGGGACTAAAATATAGCCAATTTATCAAGATTATGGCTGATAAAAAAATCGAATTAGACCGCAAGGTACTTTCTCAAATGGCCGTGACTGAACCGAAGATTTTTGCTAAATTGATTGAGTCGGTGAAATAAATCTTACAAAGAAATCTTAAAAAACCTCGCTTAAGCGAGGTTTTTTGATGTGTAAGGAATGACAAGATTGTTGGTTCTATTTTTCAATAGTTTTGCGTCACTATAAGTATTTTCGAGAATAACACAATCACTACCTTTTTAAGTTGAAAATCACCTCCCGAATCAATCGGCGTAAGCCATAGAATGGTAACCAAAGCCAAAGTGTTTTCAGTACCCATTTATTCCAAAAGGTGTTTGGATTGGTGGCGAAATAATCAAAAACCAAATAAATCAAAAAGATAATTAGGATAAATGGCCCAAACATGAAGACATAAGCATCGAATTTATTCATATATTTATCCCCCACCACTTTTTCACTCGCGTTCGCGATGTGCATGCTGGGCCTTGTTAATTAAACTATTTTTTAATATATCATCCAAACGAATTGAATACAAATTAAATCCCAAAAAAGTGAAAAAGTGATGGGGGATCAATTTTTATTATTGATTTCATAAATCACATCTTTTTTCTCCACCACAATCCGCCAAGCGTTTTTCTCGGCAATTTTCCGCAAATTTAAATCGGGATTAAAAGCAATTGGCAAATCTACCAGCTCGAGGAAAGAAGCATCAGATTGCGTATCCCCCATTCCGAAAGAATCTACCAAGGAGATATCATTCTCAGCCACAAACTGTTTCACTACCGCGCCCTTGTCGCGCGTCGGTTCAAAAATAGTTTTTCCCGTAAAGATCTTATCTTTATCGATTTCATAAACACTCCCATAGTAAGCATCAAATTGAAAAATCTCCGCATATTCTTTCACGATCTCAATCGGTGAACCAGAAATCACAAGCATGATGTGATCGGGGCGCATTTCCTCAATCAGTTTTTTGGCAAAAATATAGGTTCTCTTGGCGTTAAACTGAGCAACTATTTTTGCCGCTTTGATAATCTCCTCCTGGCTCTTGCCCTGAATATTTTTCTCATATAAATCAACAAGCTTAATACGATACGCTTCGTAAGTTCCCTCGTTATCTAGCCAATGACCATAAAGAGCAATTAATTCGTCTCTAACAACCTTGGGAAATATCTTCATCCAAGAAAGCTCATTTAAAAGCTCAAAAGCCAAATTCTTGCGAAAAATTGTACCATCAATATCAAAAACAGCTATTTTTTTCTTGTGGACCCTTTTGCAGATTTCCTTAATCATAATTCTATTTCAAAATCTTAGATATTTATCCCAGTAAGCATACAACCCGCCTGTCGTCGCTAAATCTCTCGCGCAATATCTGGCGATTTCCAGATATTTTCCCGATTGATATAACTCACCAACCATATCCCCGGAAATTCCATCGTCTTTAGAGCTGCTCACTCCAAAAAATTTAGCATAAAAATCCAAAGTATAGCGACGGGTCGCCCCATAAAAAGTCAGCTGTTCCAATAAATCGCAATGCGCTCGATGGTCGTAACGATACCCAAATAAATTTTTTGTCGGATGAAGCGCATGTTTCGCGCTACGCAAAGCAAGGAATGGAGCATCAAAACTACGTCCGTTGAATGTGATTACTTGGTCATAGTTTTTTACTAGTTCCCAAAATTTTTCTAGGATTTCTTTTTCCGTTCCACTCTCATAGGTTAAACCGTGCTCCTCAAATAAGACCACCTCCTCGCCCCTATTTTGAAACAGGACAATTCCTTTTTGCGTTTCAGGATTAAGCATCCCAATTGTCACAATTTCCCCGGTTAACGGATTGAGCGCCAGCTTCCTTTTCACCTCTTCGCGCTCCTCATCACTTTCACTATATTTAAGTAGATACTCTTGGGTTTTCCGCTCAAATTCTTCAAAATCAAAACCGATTGTTTCAATATCAACAATTACCTTAGACATATAGTTTAAAAAAATTACTGCATCCGCATCTTAGCGTATATTCCATAAACTGCCAAAATCAGTGCGATCATCATCCACTGTGTTCCAGCCAGCCCAAAAACGGCTGTATTGTAGAGAGAATCAAAACCGGAAATCAGCACCGCCAAAACGGAAAGTCCCATTAAAATATCGCTATATTTTTTTGTCATAATTCCACCTCCTTTCTTTCTTTATACTAGCATATTGAAGCAAATTTTAAAAACTACCCAAGGCTGGTTGTTTTTGCCGCTATTCAACCACAATCATCGCCTTTCTGCCTGTCTCAATTTTGTTTTTATCCCCCGGAAAGTCATGAATAGCACCATAAAGCGTTTTGATGTCATATCGATAGTTTTGACCTTTGCGAGTGCCAGGGTCATTGGTAATAATCGTATCACCATCATAACCGATAAGCACTAGGTTATGATAGAGTGGACCAGGCGCAGTGAAATTAGGATTGCCCAAGAGTCTCCCGGCCGCAGGAATAATAATCGGTTTTTTTTGCGCTAGATATTTTTTCAAATCCGCAGACGTGAAATCATAGACCACGCGTAAATTTTTTAGACCATAATAATCCACGCCCAATTTTGCTGTTTCCTCGGCATCACTGTCTTCATAGCCCTTGGTATTTTTGATTTCATAGGCAATGAGCGCTTGAATTTCTTTTTCCGCAATAGCTGGCGTCAGTTTTTTGTTTTGCAAGAAATAGGCAACCATCAGAAGTGAGGCTTCCTCACACGCTTCTTCGTGATAGGCGTCCCATTTGCCAAAAGGCGCTTGAGAGGTGAACGGCACATCGATGAGAATTTTATCCGGTAGTTTTTTTTCCTCGCCAGCCGAAGCCTTGGCGAAGGAGGGATCGCCCGCCGACTTGTCCACTAAAGCTTCAGCGTCGGAGGAGGCGGAGGATGGGCCGACCGCAATAGCATCGTCATTCCCTGTTTTATTTTCGGGGACTACCTCTTCCACATTTTCTTTTTCAATAACAATTATTTCTTTTTCTGGATTTTCATCATTCACCCAAATTAAAATCAATGACGCTAAAATAATTAGCGCCACAATACATCCTAGATATTTTAGAATTGTTTTATTGCTATAAGCCACAACTTTTCAATATTAAAGTATGGGCGCTCCGCCTTCGTAATATGTTTGCACCAACACCTGTCCCTTGCCCTCTATATTAAATTTTCTACCATTTTCATATGCCTGCATGGCCCACGAAACTATATTAGCTGCTGTTTTGGATAGATGCTGCTTAAACTCTTCGTCAATAGCACTCGAATCAGAATTGGATCCAAAATTCATTTCAATCAACCCCCGCTTAATCTCTTCAGCAAGAGCAATTCTGAAATTAACTTTTTCTACTTCTTCCGCTCCAATTTGCTCCAAATTGGTATCATCAATACTGGCTGGTTTTGGTCTAACCAAGTTAATATTAATTTCTCCAGCAATATTCTCGGATTCCTGTTTTATTTCTTTTCTATAACTTTCATGTAACTCAGGCATATATTTTCCCTTAAATAATTATACCCCTATTCTAATACACAATCACCGGTGTGCCAATCTCCGCCCAATTATAGATAGTCTCAGCCGAACCGACACCGAGACGCATACAGCCATGAGAAACCGGAATACCAAGATGATTAACCCCTTCCTTATAACCCCCGGGCCATTCTGGAAGCTCATGGATGCCAAATTTGCCATCAGGAACAATCGCCATCCAATAAGGCATATACAGCCCGTAGGCCTTAGAATAAGCTCGCGGAAATTTATTATAGATTTTATGCGTGCCAATCGGCGTGTCCATTCCTCTTTTCCCCGATGAGATTAGATGAGAATCCAAGAGTACTCCATTTTCAAAATTAGTCATTATTTGCGTTGCCAAATTGACATCGATGTATTTCCCTTCTTTTATTTTAGCTTTGGTATATTTTTTCGCCTGACCGAGACGCAAAGTGAAATCCTTTTCCCAAACAACTGGAGCGGTTTTTAGAGTTTCGAATGCTCCGGTATATAGCAACTGGTAATTCTCGTCCTTGTCATCAGCGACTTTGATGGAAATTTTTAATGCGTATTGCGCACCATCTTCCACTTTATTTTTTGGCAATAGCTTAAATTGAGTTTTTTCTGGATTATTTTGATAGACTACCTCGCTCTCGGGAGTTAGAACAAAATTCACAAAATAACCCCGGGTTGATTTGTCAAAATCAACAATGATTGGATCTTCTGCTCCGATCACCACATCCTTGGCATCATTAGCTGGAGAAACCTGCTTAATTTTGGGGTAATTTGTCACCGAAAAATCCAACTTTTTTTCCGGAATCCTGGTTAGCATTGCCGTTCTGCCGGAAGGCAAAATAACAGAATAACTTGTTCCCGGCTTCCAAAAATTTTCTGGTATAATCGATAGCTTTCTTTTTGCCGCATCGAATTTCAAAGTAGCCTTTTCCTCTGGCACAATCCTGATTTTTGTCCGATAATCCTCGTTCCAAACGGGGACAGAAAAATTTATTTCCATCACCTCTTTCACTTCAATATTTTTTGCATTTTTCAAGGCAACTTTTTCCGCATAGATTTTCTGATAGAATTGCCAGCCATAAAAAAACATTAATGCCAAAGATACCAGCGATAGACAGAGCAGGAATGTTTTGGCGAAGATTAAGAAGAGATTTGATTTTTTATGCATACTTAGTATATAGCCCTTGCCCTCACCTGTCACGTGCTCGTGACATCCCTGCCTACCGGTGGCACACCGCCAAAGGCTATGGCCGACGGAGCGCAGGCAGGCTCTCCCGGAGGGCGAGGAGGAAAAAACTATTGATTTCGAAACATGACTTTCGCTGCCTCCCAAAGCTCTGGATGATTCTGATTAACCTTGAGCCAATACCACCACTCAGCGCCCCAAAGATAAATTTCGGGGAAACCGACCTTTCTTGCAAAGGATACGTTCTCTTTGAGTTGGGAAACATTCATTGATTCAAATTGCTTTTCCAGGCTCTGGTTAGTCGTCCATCCGGCAATCCATGGCTCAGCTTGGAGTTCAATCACGATTGCATTATTTTGCCTAGCAAAAAGCTTGTTCATCCAATATTTAAACTGAAAAAAGCGTGGACCGATCGGATAGGTATAGAACCCGTACTTAGCGCTATAAATCGTGCGATACATCGTAGTGCCAAAAATATCTGCGCGTGACGCCGCATGCACCCATAAACTCAACTCGCCGGAATCGGTAATTATGATATTGTGCCCGGGATCAGTTTTTCGCACCATGGCAATCTCTTCATCAAGCAAATTCACGTCCAGTGCAGGACAGATTCCAAAATCCAAAAATGGCTCATTTTCAATCTGCCAATATTTCAAGGCTGTACTATTTTTATAGCGCTCTACCACAACACTGACAAATTCGACTAATTTTTGCTTCCTTTTGGCATCATCATTTTTAAGATATTCCGGAATAAAACACTCAGGCCAACGGGGCACTTTTTGTCCGACCGCAAGAATAATTTCAGCGTTTCGCTTCTGAGCCTCTTCCATTTGCCAGTCAAGATCAGAAAAGTTATACTGCCCATCTTGTGGCTCCACAAAATCCCAATAAACTGGAATGCGGATTTTTTTCACGCCCAAATCATCCAGCGTTGCAAGATAGGCTGCGCGCCAATCTAAGCCAATATCCGTCGCATAGCGCATTGAAAAGGTTACGCCTAATTTCGCGTCATTATTTTCTTTCACGACGGGGATGTTAAAGAAAATGAATATGACAGAGGCAAGAGCAAAAATCACTAGAAATGTTTTAAGAATAAACTTTAAAACTTTTTTTATTTTTTGCATTTTTTTATATCCCCCTTTGCCACCTAGAGAGCAGAGGATTTAAATTAAATCTTTTTATTTATTTTTAACATGTGAAACTAATAAAATTCCAATTGCAATAATGATGATGGCAAAAATTTTCTGCAGAACGGTTTTTAGGTCTTTTTTTTCTCGCATCACTTCCGGTACCCAGGCCGAAAAAAGAATGCTGAGAATGAAAATGAAGACGTATTCCACTGAGACCAGAGCACTCACAATGGTCACGCTAGCGAGGGGCAATGAGGTCGCGAGTTCCTTGAGAAATGATCCACTGCCACCCATAATTTTCGCGAGGACAAATGAAATTCCCGATTTTTGATTGTCTTTATGGGGTTTTTTGAATTTAAAAAGTGACCCCAGGATTGCTCGACGCCAATTGGGAATCAGAAAAAAACTAAGTGTCCCCAAGAATGCTCCTGCCCGCGTCCAGGCAAAAACATTCAAGAAATTATCATGGATATACAGCGATTTAATCATAGTCGCCGAGAGAGCCATGAAAAATCCCGCCAAAAGCGAAGCGCGAAAACCCCTGAAGAATATGCGCTGCTCCAGCTTATCCAACTCAAAAGAAATGAGCAATCCGCCAAAAATAAGTGTTCCGATACCAAAAATTCCCAGCGCGCCCAAACGTTCATGCAAAAATATGACAGCCAGAAAAAAAGTAACAATAGGGATGACTGCCCCGACCACTGGAAGCACACGGCTGGCCTCGCCTTTCTTTATTGCAAAAAACAATGAGAGCATTCCGTAGATAAAAATCATTCCGGAGATAAGACTAAAAACCACCCTACCTAGGCTGATTAGATGAAAACCGCCAAAAAGAAATCCAATAACTACTGCGAACAAGCCCAATGTTCCGGAATAAAATGCATAAATCGCCGGATGAGAAACACGCTTGGAAGAAAGCAAAAACTTATCCAGAATAATTTCCAGCGCCAAAAGAAGATATGCAACTATCGTTATGATTAACCAATTCATAGTTTTATTATACAGCAAAATTTGACACAAAACCAGCCTTGGCTTAGAATTGAGCCATGGTTAAAAATAACAGAGTTAAAAACGAATATATTACCTCAAAAGATTTGGCGGAACAAACCAAGATTATTCTTGGCGCAATTGATGTCCGGTTTGGCGGAGTAGACACTCGTTTGGATGGCATCGACAATCGTTTGGATAATTTAACTGAAGAGCTATATATAGTGAGAGATGAGTTAAAGACAGACATCAACAATGTTCAGACACTGATTGACGGATACGTCAAAGCGCAAGAAGATTTCAAACAAGATTTTGTTATCATGAAAGAAGAAATGAGAATTATGAAACAAATTCTCAAAGAAAAACTGGGAGTGGAAATTCGAGCGTTTTAACTTGAATTTTATCGATTTTATACTTAAAACGCCTACTAGGGGCGTTTTTTAAGAGTTCACTTTTTTGTAATACAGTGCCACGTCAGAAATCCATTTGCGCACACCTGCAGGATCATGCCCCGCACAACTAGACCCACACTTCCAGACAACCAGTTTTTCGGCTGTGTTAATTTTTTTGTCTAATAATTCTTTAATCCTTTCACCCACCACTAGAATTGCTTGCTCTGGAGAGTCAAAACAGCTATAACCAGAAGTCGTTTGATTATATGTCCCCCGATAGCCCCAATAATTGAAACAGTCATTACCAGCTTTTTTGGGTGAATGCTGACCCCAATCACTTTCCTTTTTAGCAATCGCAATCAGGTAGGCAGCCGTTTCACGATCACACTTTGCCAAGAATGGAACCATTTTTTCTAAGGGACTACCTGCCACCAATTCTTTGTATCTCAACTCTAAACTATCTAGTGGTGCATTTTCCGCAACCGCTTTCTTTTTCTTCGCATTCCTTTCTTGACGTTCCTTTTCCTCAGTTTTCCGAGCTTGGTCGACGCTAGTTTTCACCTTCTCCATGGGATCAAATTTAAAAAGCTTTACTTTCGTCGAACTCACTGGTAGATTTTTTTCTTCCAAAGCAGCCCCAGCATCATCACCAAAAGAAACAGCTGTCAAACTATTCTCTCCAAAATAGACTGAAAAAAACAGCACCAAGCATAGCACGGGCAATATTTTTGACAATATATTTAATTTTCCGATTCCTGTCTTACTCGCAATTTCCTTTTGCGGGCGTCCCTCCTGGCGGTTATTCCGCTTTTGACAGAGTAGCGAGAAAAACTGATGTTTTTCTCGCAATTTCGGCAGTTCTTCACTCATAGAAACTTTAATCCCCTCTTCCCCTGTTACAACAATTAACTGTTATAAACAACCCAGAAATTATAGCAAGAATTGCATTTTTGGTCAATCACTAAAAACACCCGCCTAAAAAGCCAGTTTTTGCACGATCCTATTTCTCCACGCCGATTACCCAGTAGTCAAAAGCAATATCAAACTGCGCCGGTTTGTCAAGCTTTATCTTAAAACCAACATTATCCATTTTGTCCGAAATCACCCAGTTCACCGGGCTAGAACCGACCGGGGTGACAATAATTTTAGAGTCATACATTACATTCTCATTTTCCACTAAAACCTCTTGTTGCCCGACTCGGATAATCACCGATCCCACATTATTTTTCAAAGGATCAGTATTTTCGCTAACTACATAATCCTCAGCCTGAACCTTCTTGGCTTTTACTTCCGTGGCCTCCAAGCTACCAAGTCCCAAATTGACATTGCCATTGACATCTTTATAGATCAAATTGTTCATATTAAGCGCTAGGGCGAAATCAATCACAGCCTGACTTTGCGTCTGGACCAGATCTAGTTGATCCTGCAGCTTTTTCAGATTTTTCCCTAACTCACTCACTTGATTGTCCAGCTTTTCATTCGTCAGCACCTGAAGCTCCAACTTACCAAAAATATCTTTAAGCGCAGTTCCTTGGTCAATATTATTTAAAAGATCCAAGTTTTTAGTGTCCACTGCTTGAGCCAAAGGAATGTAACTCGCTTTGGTTTCAATGCGAATATTTTTGAATTTTAAATTGGTATTATTAGCCAACTTGAAGTAAGCTCGGAAATAGTTGACGCGCTGAAAGTCTATCTCTCCAGTTCTAGCGCCATCTGAGAGTGACAACCTGACTTCATTCCAACCGGAAAGGAAGAAAGGATGGCCGGATCTGCTCCATTCAAGCTCTTTTTGATCTTGAATATTGCCCAGTTCAGTGTGAAAATCTTCCAGCTTGGCACTATCTTCAAAATAGACATCGTAAACAAGATAAGATTGACTTTGATCTTTAGCCGAGAGGTCTAGCTGACTACTATCCCCCAGATTAATGGCAAGTTCTTGGAAATTATTAGGACTATTGTAGGTTGCAGAGAATTGATTATTTTCAATTACTTGTTCAGTCAGAGAGGAAGAAAGTTCACTGCTTGTATTTTTGAATTGATAGAAAGAAAGTTCTTGGGTGGGCTGACTATTTTGAGAGAGCAGGGCATTGGCTGAGTTTAGCTTGGTACTAAGAAGATTAATCTGAGAGCCACTCGCCACGAGGTTAGTTTGAATGGAATTGATTTTTTGGTTGGTAATGGTGGCTTGGTCGTTTGTTGCAGTAGTAAGGAGAGCGAGAGCTTGATTTAGTTTTTGAAGTTCATTGTCTTGGCTATTGTTTGAGTTTTGGAGAGTATTGGCAAGCGTGGACAAACCGGAAAGTTGAGTTTGTTGATCTTTAACTCCTTCAATCAAAAGTGCCGAGAGATTGCCATACGCAATACCATAGCCGTCTCTTTCATTGCCTACTACCACTTCAGGGAGGACTTTCAGCGTGTCTTGGGCAATAAGGCCGATTTGACGATCACTGTTGGGATTAGCATTCCAGTTGAAATAGACGCCGCTGAGTGCTTTAATTTTATCCAGTGGATTAGTGACGTCCACAATGTTGGTTTTTAACCTGGCGTCAGAGGAGCTGGCCCAGCCACTGGTGGTATAAGTTCCGGTAGTAGTGCCGTTGTAGACAGTGAGGAGGGCGGTTGGAGTGGCAGTGCCAATCCCGATATTACCAGCTGGACTGATACGCAATCTTTCCGTTAAGGCATTGCCCATATCGATTCGTTTAGCTCGAATTGAAACACCCATCATCGCCTGGCGATAAGGAGAAGAAGTTGAGTTTGACCAAGACATGGTGACCGTTGTTGCGCCAGCTTCTCTGGAAGTGGCAATTCCATTGTCGCCGTTAGACAGCACCCTCGCTATGGCGGTTTGCCCGGCACCAGGGGTTGTCGCACTGTATCCACCTGAATCCGCTGTGCCCACTACGTCCATAACCATATCATTGGTGGCTGATGAAACATTAATGGAAATATTGCCCGTAAATTGAGCGGTGGCGCCGGCAACTGTTCCAAAAGTATCAGTCGTTTGATCGGCGTTATAATAAGTAGCCGCCACTGCTGATATTTGACCGGAAGTGCTGCTGCTAATCACGACATTATTTGCTCCAGTAGGAAGTTCTGAATCCTTGAGATACCACATGCGAACATTTACGACATCGGAATAGCTGCCAAGCGAATGCATGCTAGTTCCGCCATAAGTGACGCCGGTGACTGAGACACGATCACTAATTGCCACAACCAATAGTTTGTCCACCTTGGCAGAATCAGTGGTGACGGTATGAGCAAAAGTCAATGAGCTTGCCCAACCCGCATTTCCCGTACTGCTATTATCATATGTAAGCGTGGTTGATAAAAGTCCTATGGCTGATCGAAAAATCAAGCTACCGGAAGCGGCTGTTCCTGTCCCAGCTGATGCATCAAAATACATATTTGATCCGGTAACATTAGTCCCACCAGCCGCCGGGCCTTTAATGTAGACATCGCTTGGAGTGCCACCATAGCCAGAACCGAGAATAATATTTGAAGTAGCAACATGCAGTCCGGCTTGTGGACTACTCGTTCCGATTCCCACGTTTGTTCCGTCATCAAAGAGCAATGAATTTCCCACGCTTGATGCTCCGGTAAATTTAGGAAGATAATTCAGTGTACCGGATCCGCTCACACCAGCAGTAACTGAGGCCCAAGTTCCATCCCCTCTTAAATATTGAGAGGTAGTTCCGGCAGCCGTCGGGAGAGAGTAGGCGCCATTGATGTTAAGTGAGGCTACTTTGGCACTACCATTAACTTCCAGTTTATAGACCGGTGAGGTGGTGCCGATACCAATATTACTCGAGACACTGTCAACATAGAGTGCTCCACCGCCAATGTTAGCTCCATTGAAAGTTGCCGCTCCGGAGGAATTTATCACCCCTTGCCCGTTCCAGGTTAAAGAACCCGCTACGTTAGATAAAGTATTTCCAGCGATATGCAAAGAGGCTGGTCCAAGATAAAGATCTCGCCATCTATTAGTAGCGGAACCGAGATCGTAGGTGTCATCCGCCGAAGGCGCCACGTTGCCAGCCACCATTAGTTTTTCAGTGGGGCTGGTGGTGCCGATGCCGATGCTACCATTATCTAAAATTGTGAAAACACTTTCGGCGTTGCCGTTAGAAAAATCAGCTAGTAGTCCGGTACTAATCCCTCCACTGGCAATGGAAAGTTTTGCCGTTGGTGAAAAAGTTCCGACTCCGAAATTTCCAGAATTATCAAAGACCAATCCTCCGCTGCCGGAGAGTGGGACGTAATCTAATCTGATATCATCGATAGTTGGGGCCTGGGTTCCATCAGTGGTGGAATTAATTTCTACCTTATAATAGAAAGCGTTGCCATTGGTCCAAGAAGAGGCAGTAACAAAATCAGCGAGATCTATGTCTGCTCCGCCGATAGTGGAGATTGTGGTCCAGGCGCTGAAAGTTCCGGCAGCAGAATACCAGTTAGTATTGTCTTTGCTGAATTGAATTCTAATGCTCGATGTGGCCGGGAGAGTAGCGATGTTGTAGTGGAAATTGTTGATGGAAAAAGCTGGAGAGCCGGAAAGGAGGTTGGTGGAGGTGGTGGTAGAGGATGCATATGAAGTGAAAGAAGTGGCGTCTTTAAGGCACCGCACCGAGAACCCATACGACTTATAATCAGTACCGCGGCGGACCGCGGCGTAAGCCGAATTTAGATAACGAGCCCAGGCAGACGTGTCAATCTGCGACGACGACCAGACGTAGGCATCCGTCGTACGATTATAGAAAAGGCTATTGCCGAAATCGCGATTGCCAGCTAGGGGAAAATTCATTCCTGAAGTGCCACCCGATTTCAATTTAGTTCCAGCCGATGAACAATCCCAAACTCCATATCGGCTAGCATCGCAAGTCTGTCCATCATCTTTCAAATAATTTTCCAAGGCATACTGCTGGGTATCTGTTGGGATATGCCAGCCAACTGGACAAATACCTTGCGCTCCTTCGGTGGTGGAATATTGCATTGCTTCGTCCCACTGATAAAGTCCGCCATCTGTAGTACAATTTTCATCTGCGTCAGCATAACAATATTTTTCTATAACGCTGTTATCGATTTGGCTTACTGATCTGGCAATTCTGGTGCCGACTTTTAGATTAGCCGCCATCCAACATTGATCATTAACTAGAACAGAGTTGTAGCTATTGCCATCAGCATCCAAAGCGGTGGCGTAAGTAGTTCCGCAAGCAGGGTGTCCGGCTTGAAGTTTCCCTCCCGTCACTTCCCCACCCCCAATACTCGCAATCTTAGTTTCATCAGTATAGGGATCAGTAATATTTGAATAAGTTGAACTCAGCGCTACTTTAAATCTCGCTCCCGCCAGAGTTTCCGTGCCAATTCCAACAGCTGTTCCATTATCGAAAAGTAATGAATTTCCAATACTAGATGCTCCGGTAAATTTGGAAAGATAGTTGGTTGTGCCGGTTCCACTCATGCCAGCAGCGATTGCTGCCCAAGTGCCGTCACCTCGCAGATACTCTGAAGTTGTTCCGGCAGCGGCGGGGAGAGAATAGGCACCGTTGATGTTTAAGGAAGAAACTTTGGCTGAGCCGTTGACTTCGAGTTTGTAGAGTGGAGTGGTGGTGCCGA
>JBAQUL010000021.1:0-12625 GCA_049297495.1 Candidatus Moraniibacteriota bacterium | reverse complement strand
GGATGCGAGCCAATCACAAGATCCGCCCCCGCATCAACAAAGCCATGCGCCCAATCTTTTTGCTTCTGGCTTTCCAAGCGTGTATACTCCACTCCCCAATGCGCATAGAGCACAACAAAATCATTTGTTTTTTTAAGCTGTATTATCTCTTGGGAGACACTCTGCGCACTTTCACCCAAGAACTGATTGAAGGCAATGCATGCAATCTTTCTTCCTGCGATTTCCTTTAATAATGGTTTATTTTTAGTATTAGCATCGCCAAAATAACTGAAATTATTTTCCCCGAGAAAGCTCTCCGTTTCAGCCAATCCTTCTTTGCCAAAATCCAAAATATGATTATTCCCAATAAAAACAGAACTAGCACGAGTATTTTTCAAAAAGTTTTTTGTCAGATCAGCATCAAAAGTGAAGCGCATATTATCTTTGTCACCAATTAACGTTTCTTTTGACACGGAATTATTTTTTGTCACCGGCCCTTCCAGATTGAAAACTATTTCATTCGGATCTAAAAAAACACTCTGCATCTTTTCAGTGAGAAAGCCAACGCCCTTCTTCTTCGCAACGGTAAAAATATACCGATCAAGCATCGCATCCCCCGCAAAGAAAAAACTGAAATCCCCATCACTTCCAAATTTAGTCTCTTTAGCCAAAGAAACAGCCTTTTTTGAGGCTGTTTCCATTTTCTGCTTGCTAGCTATTTTCGCAGTTGGCCTATCAAGATAGACAAGTCCGAAACTGCAGATGAAAACCAAGAAAATTACAACGCTTACCAGAACTATCCACTTACCTCTATTTTTCAGAACATTTCGCATTTTGTATATTCGTAAATTCGTATTGATTCGTAGTTCGTAGAGAAATCTAGAACTCAACCTTCACATTCTCCTTCTCACTATCAGCCGCTTCAAAAAAATCTCTTTTGGTAAAATTCAAAGCTCCCGCTAAAAGATTAGTTGGAAAAACTTCGATCTTTGTGTTGAAATCCCTCACATTGCCGTTGTAGAATCGACGTGACGCCATAATTTTGTCTTCTGTGTCGGTGAGCTCCCGTTGCAATTCCAGAAAGTTCTCATTCGCCTTCAGCTCCGGATAGTTTTCTGAAACGGCAAAAAGAGTTTTCAATGTTCCACTCAGGGCGTTTTCCGCCTCCGCCTTATCAGCAGCGTTACCGGCGCCCATTGCTCGCGTTCTGGCTTCTGTTACTTTTTCAAAAACTTCCTTCTCGTGCGTAGCATAACCCTTCACGGTACTAATCAAATTAGGGATAAGATCATAACGTCTTTTGAGTTGTACGGAGATGTCACTCCAGGCTTCGTCCACTCTATTTTTAAGCGTTACAAGTCCGTTGTACATTCCTACCAATGCGAGAGCTAAAACTACGACAATGACTAATACAATTATTCCGACCATATTTTTATTATTAAAAAATTACTCCCAAATTATACAGCTTCTTGGGGAAAAATGCAAAAAAAGATAAAATATGCTAAAATTAAAACCATAAATAACCCAAATCAATATCAATCATATGCCAAATCCATCAAGTTATTACATCGTCCTCCTACCCATAGCGGTCGGGTTCATTATTTGGGTAATCAAATTTGTTGTTTTCTATATCAAACACGATTTTAATTGGAGCTATGCAGTTGAACACGGCACTGCCTACGGACACATGCCTTCTGCTCACACCGGTTTTATGGCTTCACTCGTCACATCTGTCGGCTATTACACTGGACTAAATTCAGGTGCTTTCGCTGTCGCTATGGCTCTAGCTATCATAGTCATTGACGATGCCCTACGCCTACGTATCTATATGGGCGACCAAGGCCGTCGACTCAATTTCATCATTGAACAATTAAAAATCAACAAAAAAGAATTCCCCCGCCTGCGCGAGCGCGTCGGTCACAGAAAAAGCGAAGTGATTGTTGGTGGAATCTTGGGATTTTTAATTACCTACTTCTTAGCAACCTTTTTAAGTTAAACTCGTTCGCCTCAGAGGTCACACAAAAAAGAACCCATCGGGTTCTTTTTTACATTTCGCAGCTGAACAAATAAATCACATCTTTTCCAGTTCCTCTTCAATCACTTTGCGATCATTCCACGGTAAGCGCTTGTCACCAATAAGCATTATCTCTTCCGCGCCCTTACCAGTGACCAAAATAATATCGCCAGACTTCACTAGCTTCAAAGCTTTCGTGATTGCTTCGCGCCGATCAAGGATGCGCCAAAAGTTTTCGCCTTCTTTTTTATTTTGCACCCCGCTTGCCACTTCATCAACAATTTGCATTGGGTCTTCGCCATAGGGATCTTCATTGGTGACAATTACATAATCCGCGTAACGCGAAACAATCTCACCCATCATCGGACGCTTGCCACGATCACGTTCTCCACAAGAACCAAACACCCAAACGAGGCTTTGCGCAGGCTTTTTTTGCTCAGAAATGAGCATACCCAATTTCTCCATTGAGTCCGGCGTCAGCGCATAATCAATGATGATTTTCACTCCCAGCTTATTTTCCACCTCATCCATACGCCCCGGCACTTTTTTGATTTTCTCTAAAGCTGTTTTTATTATCCCCAAACCAATCCCCTCGGAAATTCCCACTGCTGTTGCTGCCAGTGCGTTTTCCACATTAAACAGTCCAGGGAGCTGCAATTGGTATTTAGTATTTTGTATTTGGTATGAAGAACCATCAATCCCCAATATTATATTTTCCGCCATTATCATTTTAAATTTAGAATTTTGACATTTGCCATTGATTGGAAATTGGAAATTGGAAATTGGAAATTTAGTTGAGTATCCACAGACCATCTCCGCCCCACAACTTAAAAATTCTTCCGGCCGCTCCATGTCTAAATTTATTATTGCATTTTTGACGTTGCGAAATAATTTTAACTTCGCTTGGCGATACTCTTCCATTGTCTTATGATAATCCAAATGCTCGCGCGTCACATTTGTAATAACAGCAACGTCATATTTCACCCCCCAGACGCGGTATTGATCCAAAGAATGCGATGATGTTTCTAGGACCAAGTAATCACAGCCGGCTTTCACCGCAGTAGCAATAAATTTTTGTGTTGCAAAAGCTGAAACGGTTGTAAATTTAGTCGCGTTTACCCACTCCGAGTCCCCAAGTTTAAAATTAATCGTTGAGACCATTGCGACTTTCCTTCCTGATTCTTCCAAGATTTTTGCAATCATCTGGCACGTTGTAGTTTTTCCATTAGTACCTGTTACGCCAATTACTTTAATTTTTCGCGAAGGAAATCCATGCCAAACATTCGCTACAATTGCTTGCGCTAGGTGATAGATATTTTTTACAGATTGCGGAATTATTTTTTTCACGGGTTTAAAGAATATTTTTTAGCTTTTGCAAAATTTTATAAACTAAATATTTTTTGTTATCTAAGATTATATCATAACTTCCCGGAAAACTAGTCGGCACCGTTTTTGGCGAAAAACCAGTTTTGAATTTTGTTATTCCCTGCCATTTATTCGTAATTCGTACATTCGTATCTAATTCGTAATTCATAGAGATCCCCCCTAAATCATATTTCGCATATCCCTTCTTTTTTGCGTCCCTAATTTGCTTCCACTGCAAAAGATAGGGTGCCATAACAGAACGCGAGTCATCATCCGACGCACCGTGGAGATAGATGCAGGTGTCGCCATAGAAAACCACCAAATTAGCTGCGATCACTCTCCCATCAAACTCCGCAACGTAAAGCCTTAAAATGTCACCAGGAATCATCTCTAACATTTTGCGATAGTAACTTCCCGGATGCGCCACTATCCCTTGCCTTTTCGCCATCACACTAGTCAAGCGCAGAAATTCTTCAACATTTTTACTGTTCGCTATTCGCTGTTCGCTATTCGCTGTTACGCCTTTTTTCTCCGCTAACCGTATATTATACCGCGTCTTAGCCTTCATCTCCACTAAAAGCTCCTCTTCGCTTTTCGTGATATCAATGACAAAAATTTCCTTTGGCTGCATATCGTGTGGCGCCTTGGTAATTTCATATTGTACATTTTCCCTAATCACTTTTAATATTTCCTCGGACGCTGGATCAATCCGAATCCACCCAGCGCTATTTTTTTTAGCTAAATCAAATAATTCCTGCATCCCTTTTGAAATTTCGTCATTTGAACTTTGAATTTGATTTAAAATTGGAAATTGGAAATTGGAAATTGGAAATATCGGTCCTCTCGGAATATAAAAATACTTCCCCACAATCGGCAATTTATGTTCAATAATATTCGCCCAGAAATTCTCCCCGGAAAGGTGAAAAGTTTTTCGCCCCACACTTTCCTGAAATTTCTGCCATTCATTCGACTGCAAAAATTCCCCGGCAGGAGAATTTTTTTGCACTGATTCTGCTATTTTTTTCTCTTTCATATAATTAAAAGCAATAAACCCCCGGGCAAGCCCTGCACCCTATTCGTGGCAAGCCACAGAGAATTTACTCAAAATTAGCTCGTCCCGCCGACTTGTCTGCCGAAATTTTAATGAAGGCAGAAGCTTCAGCGAAGGAGGATTGATCTAATTTTCTGATTAATTCTCTGCACCAGTCAACTGCACATGCGTTTTACTCTTATCCTGACTTAAGCCAACAATCAAATTCAACCGACTCGTTCCTTTTTTGTATTGAATCATTTTGGCGTCACCCGTATTTATTTCAGTTT
This sequence comes from Candidatus Moraniibacteriota bacterium, assembly GCA_049297495.1. Taxonomy (GTDB): domain Bacteria; phylum Patescibacteriota; class Minisyncoccia; order Moranbacterales; family UBA2206; genus UBA9630. Next base: position 7,947 of record JBAQUL010000021.1, on the reverse strand, counting down.
GTGGTTCAATCGCCCAACCCTTCAATGCTAAATCTTCTTGGTATTTTGCATAAATTTCACTTGCCGTCATACCCGTTGTATATACCGCGGAATAACTCTTATTCTGTCCATTGGCAAGCGAAACCATTATCTGCGCATCTGGAGCGATATAGATATCTTTGGGGAAATCCGCACTCAACGTTGCACTCCCTGTTCCTGACGCACTAATATCTCCTTCTTTTGACTTAATGGTCATTTCGCCATTGTTTGCATTAACATTCACCTTTCCGCCAGTTTGTGATTCAATCGCTTTTTCCATTATTTTTTCTCCTACATTTGGCCCACAGCCAGAAAGCGCCAGCATCGCAATAAAAGCTACCACCCCAATGGCAATTTTTTGCTTGTTCATTTTATTAATATTAACAAATTAATTTTTTCTATTTTTACCAATATTTTTGAGCGCCATCCCCACTCGTTTTCCGATATCTTGAACGTCACTCGGCACGCTCTTCAAGGCCTCACGCGCTTCATAGGCACTGTAACCCATTGCCATGAGAGCCTCGATTGAGTTGGAATCGCCAGTCGTCTCGTCTTGATCGCCCTGAGAAATCACACCAACTTTATTTTTCAATTCCAAAATCACCCGACCGGCTGTTTTCTTTCCCACGCCAGAAACTTTGGTGAGGATGGAAGTGTCTTCATTAACAATCGCCGCTTTAATCGTTTTGGGACTCGCAATTGCGAGAATGCTTGAAGCCGCCTTTGGACCGATTCCAGAAATCGAAATCAAAAGTTCAAACATTTCCTGTTCTTCTTCGGTGAGGAAGCCATAGAGTGCTAAAATGTCTTCGCGCACATGCGTGTAAATGAAAAGCTCAACCACTTCAGTGCCAGCAATTTTCGCCAAAGAATAACTATTCATCTGGACTTTATACCCAATATCATGCACATCCACAATGGCATAATTTTCCCGCACTGATTCAATTTTCCCCCGAATTTTTCCGATCATAATTCTCTTGTGTCATCCCCGTGAAGACGGGGATCCAGGCACCACTGGTTATAAATTATAGAAAAACGAGATATAAATACACTCAACCCGCTATCATCCCAAGACTCATTCGTATTCTAATTATATACGACCCAGCCAAAAATTGCACGCCAGAGCCATTTCCAAAACTCATGCAAAAGTAGCTGTCTTCTTTAGTTTCCAGCTCCACCCAAATCCTTTTTATTGTAAAATTACCAGCATCACCTTTTAGTGATCCGCTTTCTTTTTGAGCACAAAATAAAGATTCTCATCTCCTTGTCCAGTTGCAAGTTCTTCTTTTCGGACTTGAAAAATTTCAAATCCGGAAAGTTTTGCAAGTTCAGTGATATCCTCATGAGAATAAGCATATCGCGTGGCAAAATGCTCATTATCCGGCGAGTCATAAATCGCACCATAGCGAAAATTATTAATTCCTCTTTTTCTCATCTCCTCGGCGTATCCCTCAACCATTTTTCCATATCCCCCTTTTCCCCGGTCAGGAATATCGAAGATAAACTTTCCACCCGGCCTCAATATTCTCGCCGCTTCTCGAAAAAGCTGAGCTTGATCTAAGAGAGAATAGTCATGTAAAATATTTCTACCTAACGAATAGACTGTATCAAAACTTTCATTGCCCAATGAAGTCTGCTTCCAATCCTCTTTGGTCACAGCGACTGCAAGACCTCTTTTTTCCAAATTTTCTTTTGTAATTTGCACGTGACGCTCAGCATAATCACAGCCACTAACAGCATAGCCAGCAATTGCCAGCTCGCCAATCAGCCTCCCTGCGCCACAGCCCATCTCTAGCACCTGCTCATCCTTGCTTATTAACTCTTGCAATAAGCTTGCCTCTTTTTCATTCATTGATTTGTTAACCTCATAATCTTCAAACTTGATATTGTTTTGATAAAAGCTTTTGAGATCCAAGATAGCCTCTTTATTGGAATTAGGCGTAATAAGCGCCCTGGCGTATTTTAAGCTATCTACAGCAATCTTATTTTCCTCAGATCTGATGATTCTCTCGTCGATTTTTTTCCGAACCTCTTCAGCGCCAGATAAATCCGCAAAAGCAATAATCACCCGATTGATTGCGCGTTCATTGTTAGCGCCAACAGATTCCAAAAATTCCATCAATTTATTTTCTGAATATGCAATATTTTTCTCTAAGATAGTTTTCAAAAGAGCACCGCCTGTCGCATCTACTCCACCAGATTTAATAATTTCAAGGGCAATATTTATTGGTTTTTCACTTTCTTGACAAGCATTTAATCGATAGACTGACCAACGTATATATCCTCCCGCTGACTCACTAACGCCCCCAACTGATTCTTCGCTCGCGATAGTTTCCAACGTATCTTTAATCAAATCCAAATTTTCACTAGCTGGCTTTTTCAAAAGTAGCTCTCTGTAATTTTCAAACAACAAAAAAAGAAATTGTTCTTTTCTCTTTTGGATTTTTTCTTGCACCTTGACATCTCCGCTTGCAGTTTCTGCATCACTCTTTACGGAAAGCATCTCTTGCAAAAGCGCAACGGAAAATTCTCCGACATAAATTCTTCTTTCCAACTCACTCATCTCGCCAAAATCATCCACCAATTCTATATTATATTCAGGATTAACTGGAATATTTTGCAAATTTTTTTCCAACATATGGCTTGGATATTATGGGCTTATTTATTGCTATGATAGCAGATTTTTTGGATAATATAAAAGGGCACCGCGTATAGCAATGCCCCTTTTGTAATTTTAACCCTTGTTACTTCATCTTTTTTTAGGCGTGAAGTTTGCCTATTTGCAGAAAACTACTTTAATGACAACTCTTTTTCAATTTCTAATATAACATTCAGGAGTCGACTATAGCCTCTTTCTTTAACATTCGGGTCAAAAATTTCTGACTCCGAAGTTAAGGTTCTGAATTTTTCAGGTGAAACGTAACCCGATAGAAGCTTCAGTGCTTTTACTGTACGCCACTTTGGAGCCATACTCCTGATTTTCTTTTCAGTCAGCCTTCCATTTCCATGCCGGCAACTACTTTTGCAGGTATCCGATCTGAATTTTTCCGAAAACCGCCTTCCACTCGGCGTTACAAATACTACAACTTCCACATAAACATCTGCTCCACAATCCAAACAATGGAGAGGCCTGTCATCGCTGTCATCTTGAAGCACCTTGACCTGAAACTCCTTCATTTCTGCTTTTATCCAGTCCGGATGATCTTGAAATTGATATCCGGCGTCATAACCTCTAACAGTAAATTCCCAGCCATCAGTATTAACAATCCTAATCACCGGAAATGCTTTTTCAAAAGTCCAGTCAGGATCATGAACCCCAATTAACCTTCCTGCAAGAACCTCTTCAAGTTCGTGAATATATGGATCATTTTCCGCCAGGGGCTTCATTCCAGAAAAACCCAAATGCAGATCCTTTGCCATTTCAATCGCTCTCTTGATTCCTTTGAGATACTCCTCTTTATCCATGACTCTTTCTCCAGTTTTGTTTTTATAGTATTAAATTTTTAAATAGACTATCATTTCTAAGATATAACTGAATCATCATAACTGTATAGTATATCATTTTTTAAGCTAACTGTCAATTCTGCTCGACTTATTCCGTATAGATTTATTCTAAAAATCCTAAATAGTTGATAATTTAAGCCCTATTTGCTATACTTAACTTGTCGTCAATTTTATTCGACAAATACTAAATAATATGGTACTGGATCCCCGCTTTCGCGAGGATGACACATCTTTTATGAACCTTTCCGACCAACTAATCCAATTCGGACTCAACAGACATCAAGCCCAGACTTATCTGGCGCTTTTAGAGTTGGGTCAATCCGGCGTTATTCCTCTTGCCAAAAAGACCGGCATCAAAAGGACTACGCTCTATGATATTCTGGTTGAGCTCGAAAAAAAACAGCTGGTTGCACAGACAAAAAAGGCTACGAAAAGGCTTTTCATCGCGCTTGAACCATCTAATCTAGAAAAAATACTGGAAGAAAAGCAAGAGAGATTGGAAAAGCTGATGCCGGCGCTCAAAGCCCTAGTCAATACTACCGGCACAAAACCGATCATACGCTACTATGAAGGCCTGGAAGGCATCAAAGAAGTCTATCGCGATACCCTGAGTTATAGCGGAGAACTTTTGGCCTTTGTGGCGGAAAATATTTTTGACAAACTGGGTAAGGAGTTTGCTGATGAATATAAATTAAAGCGCAAAAAAGCTCAGATTATCGTGCGCATCTTAGTACCGGAAACGCCAGAACTCAAAAAAGAGCTAGCTACGGCCAAAGAGGACTTACGCACCTATCGCTTTGTCCCGAAAGAAAAATATCCTTTCACGATGGAGCTCAATCTCTATGGCAACAAACTAGCACTAATGTCCTTTCAAGAAGAATTGGGTGTGATCATTGAAAGCAACGAAATCAGCCAAAACCTGCGCTATCTATTTGAATTAGCCTGGCTCGGTGCCAAACCCAAAGATGAGGAGGAGAATTACTGGTAACTTGTGCTATAATTAGCCTAACTTAAACCTTAATCCAAACTTTATGCCAGACACCAAACCCGAAAAACTCATCCTCATTGATGGCAATGCCATTATTCACAGGTCATACCACGCCTTGCCACCCTTCACCACCAAAAATGGTGAATTGGTGAACGCGGTGTATGGCTTTGCTTCGACTCTGCTCTCCATTATTGCTAAATTTGAGCCGAAATATATCATTGCCACATTTGATTTGGCCGGACCAACTTTTCGCCATTTGGAATATGCGGACTATAAGGCGACGCGTGCGAAAGCAGATGATGCTCTCTATGCCCAGATTCCGCGGGTGAAAGAGGTGACCGAGGCATTTGGCATTCCCATTTATGCTGTCGCCGGTTTTGAAGCGGATGATGTGATTGGAACGCTAGCAAAACAAGCAAGAGAAAATTCAAAAGAGCTGGAAACAATTATTGTCACTGGCGATATGGACACTCTGCAATTAGTTGATGATGCAACTTCCGTCTACACCATGCGTCGGGGTCTCACTGATTCCGTGCTCTATGGCAAGACGGAAATTTTTGAACGCTTTTCGCTTGCACCGGAACAGTTGATTGATTATAAGGGTCTTCGCGGTGATCCATCAGACAATATTCCTGGGGTGAAAGGGATTGGCGAGAAAACCGCCATTGAACTTTTGAAAACCTACGACACATTGGAAAATGTTTATGCCCATTTGGAAGATATTAAAAAACCGGTACGCGAAAAATTAGAAAGAGACAAGATAATTGCAATCCAAAGCAAAGGCCTTGCCACGATTTCGAAAGTTGCGCCAGTCACGCTCGATCTGGAAAAAGCCGTGACGAAAGATTTTGACAAAGAAAAATTAGTCGCGCTTTTCACGGAATTAAATTTTCATAGTCTCAAAAAACGATTCTTAGGAAATACCACTGAAGATACGTCAAAAAAATCTGGTGCTAAAAATTTAGCTCAAGAACAAAACAACGGTGTAAAGGATTTTAAATTTGAAATAGCTGATAGCAAAAATTATCAACAATTATTAGAAAATCTCAAGGACCAAAAAGAGATTGCTATCAAGCTCAAAACAAATGGTGCGAGCGCTCACACCAGTATACTAACTGGTATTGCTATCAGCTATAAAACCGGACGGGCAATCTATTTTAACTTAGAAGATAAAAAAATATTTTCGGAAATAAAAATGCTTTTGGAAAATCCGCAGACGGAGAAAATTTGCTTTGATCTCAAAAGCGATTTAGAAATTTTGCAAAACGCCGACATCAATTTGGCGGGAAACTATTTTGATATTTTGCTCAGTAGTTATGTCCTTAGCCCGGGCAGAAAAATCACCTTGCCTGATCTGGTGGCAGAATTTTTACAAGAGGAAATGGCCGAAGAATCCAAAAAGGGCCAACTCGGACTTGAGATTGAAAGTGCGCAGGATTTGGCCCAGAAAAATTGCACTGTAGCGGACTATATCTTCAAACTAAAAAGCATCCAAAAAGAAGCGATTGAAAAAATCAGCGCGGAGCAAGTGCAAGGTGGCAATACTCCGGCGCATACGCTCAGCACTGTTTTTTGTGAAGTGGAAATTCCCCTGGCTAAAGTTTTGGCGCAAATGGAACTGGCTGGCATCAAATTAAACACAATGATTTTCGCCGGCATTTCGCAGACTATCACGGAGCGTATCGCTAAACTGGAAGAAAGTATCTACAAGCTTTCCGGCACGACGTTTAATATTGCCTCTCCCAAACAACTCTCGGAAGTGCTGTTTGAAAAGATGCAACTGCCAGTGGGCAACATCAAAAAAGGCAAATCCGGCGTCATCTCCACTGCTTCCGCCGAGCTCGAAAAACTCCGAGACGAGCATAAGATTATTGAAAAAATCGAAGAATACCGGGAAATCACGAAATTGAAAAATACCTATCTCGACACGCTGCCCCTCATGGTCGATAAAAATTCACGCCTGCATTCCACTTTCAATCAAGCGGTCACTGCCACTGGACGGCTTTCTTCCTCTGATCCGAACTTGCAAAATATTCCCACCCGCACTGATCTCGGACAACTTTTGCGCACGGCGTTTGTGGCGGAAGAAGGTTGCAAATTGGTGAGCGCCGATTATTCACAAATTGATTTGCGCGTTGTGGCGCACGTAAGCGAGGATAAAAAAATGATTGAGCTGTTTTATAAAGGCGAAGACATTCATCGCGCTACCGCGGCGGAAATCAATAATCTTACGCCTTCACAAGTAACGGACAAAATTCGTCGTACCGCCAAAGAATTGAATTTCGGCGTGATTTATGGCATGGGCTCATTCGGTTTTTCCGCGCGCGCTGGCATTTCACGCGATGATGCCAAACGCTTTATCGACACTTATTTTGAAAAATTCCAAGGAGTGGCCAAGTATATGCAAGGCATCCGCGAATTCACCAAAGCCAACGGCTACGTCGAAACAGAAATTGGTCGCCGCCGCTATATCCCTGAAATCAACTCATCCAACTTTCAGTTGCAAAGCGCCGCCGAACGAATGGCGATCAATATGCCCATCCAAGGCCTCGCATCAGACATAATGAAAATCGCCATGCTCCACGTCGCCAAAGAATTTGAAAATAATCCAGATGTGAAAATGCTTCTCCAAGTGCACGATGAAATTATTTTGGAAGTAAAAGAAGACCTGGCCGAGGAAGTGGCGCAAAAAATTAAAACAATCCTAGAAAAAGCCTACACGCTCCGCGTTCCACTAGTCGCCAATGTTGAAATTGGGGATAATTGGGGAGAACTATAAAACTTACCAAGAATTAACTATCCTTCTAAAGGCCTATGCGAAATCACTATCAAGATTATTCTTTTTGCCCCAAATGCGGGAAAAAATATACACAGAAAAATTTTGACAAACCAGCTGTCTTTTTTACCTGTGACACCTGCCGATATCGCTTCTTTCAAAACTCTAAGCCATCGACTGCGGCGATTATCGGTAAAAAATCCAATCCCTATCAAATACTTTTCGCCGTCCGTGCCAGAGAGCCACAGATAGGCAAGCTTGATTTACCAGGAGGCTTCCTAGACTATGGAGAAAATCCAGAAATAGGAATGCGAAGAGAAATATTAGAAGAGCTCGGGGTAGATCTTAAGATTGAAAAACTTTTCACAAGCGAAGTAGCTGATTATGCTGTTGATGACAAGCTTCATAGTACGATATCTTTATATTTTTTAACTGAGCTGCTTGATTTGCCTCCTCAAAATATCGACAACGCGGAAGCGACCTCTTGTTCTTTTTTTGATATCCGAGAACTCATAAATCAAAAAGAGCGATTTGCTTTTGTGACGTCTGATTATTTGGCGATAAAAAAATATCTTAAATATCTTGAGAGTGGAAAATAAAAAAGGAGTTGCGATGCTTGGCAACTCCTTTTAATTTTCCCTGCAAAAGAAATCTTTTCCTC
>JBAQUL010000020.1:0-34252 GCA_049297495.1 Candidatus Moraniibacteriota bacterium | reverse complement strand
GTGAGATATTTTGCTCCCGAAAGGGTGAGGGAATCATTTAGTCTTGAGTCATTGCCGGTGATTAGTTGACCTGCTCCGGTGCCGATGGGGAGGTTTTGCAGATCAATCTTGCCTAGGTTGTTGAGGGCGAGGATATCACCAGAGTTTGTGCCAATTTTTTTGCCGTTAAGGAGGGTGGCATTGGTGGCGTTGTAGGCGAAAAGAGAAGAAGTGATTTTTTTTCTGGGAACTAGTTCACTATCCTCGTTAATGCGGATGCCGAGGAAATAGTGGGTGCCTTGGGGATTGTCTAGAATGGGCAGTTCTTGGTTTTGGCCAAGATTGAAGTTGAGGACTCCATTTTTGATGGTGACAGTTTGAGTTTCTTCCCAGACTCGAGTGTCCTTATCTGCGTCAGAAGGATAGCTGTCGACAGTGGTGCGGTCGGTGGAGTAAATGGCAAAGCGTACGGTGTAATCACCACTGATCATTTGACCTGTTTTGTCAGTGAGAAAAGCCATGCCTTCCATTTGTCTGGCGGCCTCTACTTTGAGAAAAGGAAGAAGAGCGAAAGAGACAAGGCAAAGTAGAAAAATGACTACATTTTTCTGATGTTTTTTGCTGGTTTTTGTTTTCGAAAAAATCATGCGACTACGCTTTAGTTTAAAGCGAAAGTGACGGAACTTATTTCATTTTCTCACCCTCATTTTTTATTACATCTGATAGGTTAATTATACCATAGAAAAAGGAGATGCAATAGAGCAAAATAGAAAGTTACCCACAGAGGAAAAAATACTCTTTAATTTCAAAATCCTAATGTCAAATTTTAAACAAAACCCCAAAACCAAATGTCAAAAAAGTTTAATAATTTGCTTTTTTTTGATTTTGAATTTTGAGATTGATTTGACGCCTGCCTGCCGGTAGGCAAGGTTGGAAATTAGAAACTTGATATTCTGTCGGAGTTTTTTTGGAGAAAGCAAAAGACGCCCAACTATGGACGTCTTGATAAGCAAAACTATAAAAAATCTTATTCCGTCGGGATTGGAAATACCAAGCATAATTTCCTGACTTCTTTTTTAATTTTCTCTAGTAATTTTTTGTCGTCTTTGTTCTGCAAAGCCTCGTGGATCCAATGGGCAATTTTTCGCATTTCTTTATCTTTCATCTTGCGCGTTGTCGCGGCGGGCGATCCGATGCGAATTCCCGATGGATTCATCGGTGGGTTCGGATCATTGGGAATTGTCGAGCGACTGACTGAAATCCCTATTTGCTCAAGAACCGTTTCCGCTTCGCGTCCACCGATTCCCCGCGCTCCAAGGTTTAGAATGAATAAATGATTATCCGTTCCACCGGAAATCACATCGTAGCCTAATTTGATAAATTCTTGCGCCATTACTTTGGCGTTTTTAATCACTTGTGCGGCATATTTTTTGAAAGCCGGTCGCAAAACTTCGCCAAAAGCCACTGCCTTCGCCGCCGTAGTATGATTATGCGGACCGCCTTGCATCCCAGGAAAAACCGCTCTATCAATCTGCTTTGCGAATTTTTCCTGACACATAATCACCGCACCCCTTGGCCCACGTAAGGTTTTATGGGTCGTCGTGGAGACGACATCAAAATAAGGTACGGGATTGGAAAGCAATCCTGCGGCGATAAGACCGGCGGTGTGGGCGATATCAGCAAAGGTAAAAGCACCCACCTCATCGGCAATTTTTTTAAATCCCTTCCAATCGATTTCTCGCGAATAGGCACTATAACCCGCCACAATCATTTTCGGTTTTTCGCGTTTTGCAATCCGCCGCACTTCTGCCATATCAATGCGCCCAGTTTTAGGGTCCACCCCATATTGCACAAAATCATAAAGCATCCCGGAAAAATTAACCGGATGACCATGAGAAAGATGTCCGCCATGATCAAGTTTGAGACCCAACACCTTGTCCCCTGGTTTCAAAAATGCCATATAGACTGCCGCGTTAGCCGGGGAACCGGAGAGCGGTTGCACATTGGCATGCGCCGCGCCAAAAATTTTCTTGAGCCGCGCCACAGCCAGAAGCTCCATCTCATCAATGATTTGATTTCCTCCATAATAGCGATGCCCGGGAGTTCCTTCACTGTATTTATTGGTCAATATTGACCCCTGAGCTTCAAGTACCGCCGAAGAAACATAATTCTCCGAAGCAATCAGTTCCAACTCTTCTTTCTGGCGCTTATTTTCTCGCGCGATAATCTCATTCACTTTTGCATCCTCTTTGGGTAGGAATTTATATTTTCCGCCCGAGGCGGATCCGCCTCGGGCGGACATACTATTATCTTTCATATTTTTTATAAAATAGTTATTTAAAATACAACCAAATTGAAATCAACATTAACGCGGCCATGAAAACAACTGCCAGCCAGCCAAAAAATTTTACCCAAAGTGGATGAGTTTCGCTCCCCATGATTTTCTTATCATCCCCTACCACCATAATAACAATGAGGAGCGGAAAAGCAATGACCCCATTTAGGAAGGCTGAATAATACAGCGCGGTGATTGGATTGATTTGAAAAAAATTGAGTCCCAGCCCAACCAAAATCGAAAGAGCAATCACAGCATAAAAACCCTTGGCGCGGGAAAATTTTAGTTCCAATCCTTCATGCCATTTCATTATTTCTGCCAAGGCATAAGCGCCTGATCCGGCCAAAACCGGCACCGCCAAAAGTCCCGTGCCAATAATTCCAACGGCGAATAGAAGATATGCCCAGTCCCCCGCAAGCGGCCGAAGTGCCTGCGCCGCCTGTTCAGCCGATTCGATATTTGTAATACCATGAGCAAAAAATGTTTGCGCCGCGGTAAGCACGATAAAGAAAAAAACGATATTAGCCAAAATCATTCCCGTGCCAACGTCTGTGCGCATCCTGGCAATCTTGACGTGCATATTATCCTCCTTCCCTCCATTGAGCAATTTGTGCAGTTTTTTATGCAATTTATTTTCTTCCACCTCCTCTGACGCCTGCCAGAAAAAAAGATAGGGCGTGATTGTTGTTCCGAACACCGCTACCATCGCAAAGACATATTCCTCATTAAACCTGATTCCTGGAATGAATGTCCAACGAAAAACAGTCAACCACTCCGGGTGAATAAGAACCCCCGCAACCACATAGGCCAAAACAGAAAAAGCTAGCCATTTCAAAAATTTAACATAAAAATGATACCCAATAAACACTTCCAGCACAATGGAAAGCAGGGCGAAAAAAAATGCGGCAAAATAGAAATTAACTTTAGTCAGCATCGTAAGTGTTGCCGCCATCGCACCCAAATCCGCACCGATATTCACGATATTTGCAATGATAAGCAATATCACAACGACAAGAACGATCTTTTTTCTATAATGTTTTTGCAAAACTCCGGCAAGACCTTTATTGGTCACGATTCCGATTCGAGCACAAGCCTCCTGTACGGCGAGCATTACCGGCAAAAGCCACGCTGCCATCCAAAGAATGGAAAAACCAAACTTAGCACCGACCGAGGAATAGGTTCCGATACCAGACGGATCATCATCAGACGCTCCGGTGATCAGCCCCGGACCCAGTGCTCGAAAAAAATAGACGGCCTTTTTCCAGGGAGTCGCCATTATTTTTTTGGCTACCAAAACTTCGGAGTGTGCAATTTGTAATGTGCCATCAAGCGCTTTTGAGGCCTTAACTTCGCCCCATAAAACCAATTTTCTCGCCAAAATCAAAGGAATACCAATCTCGTGACGAAACTCCGAAAGGGTAAAAAAATTTTTCTGTTCTAAGCTTTCAACTTTTTTTTCTGGCTCCATATAAATTTCTATTGTAATTTTTCTTTTTTAATTATTCCAATAACTTCTTTTAAATTTTTCACTTCATAATCCACATATTTGCAAGCTAAATCCCTATACCGACCTTCGGGCCTTCTTATGTGGAAAGTTACCAATCTTTCCTTGAGGGCCTTTATTTTCCCCAAGTGTTTCGGCAAATCATCAATAACAATAATTTTCTCATACTGCAAAAGCCCACAAACTCCCATCTCCTTACTTATTAAATCCATTTTTCGAAATTTCCCCAAAATCACCCCACCAAACATTTCCGCTGTATGTGTCCCCTCAATTTTCATCTTTTGAAAAAGCGGATCTCCATAGCTGATAAGAAATAAATTTCGTTTACCGATTTTTTTCAAAAAAGATGTAACATCCTCAAATACATACTTTTCCAAATCCTTCATAAAAGTATAAAAATCTTTTTCCAGCTTATTGCCATTGATATACTCTTTTTTCCCCAATGCTTTTATCTGCTTTTTTGGATCATAATATTTATTAACCTGCTTGTTTTTTTTAAAAAAATAGTAGTAGGTCTCTGCAAAATCAGCTTGAGTTGCGCCATTTTTAATAAAAACTTCATTCAAAAAATCTTCTTTAAATTTCCCCGTGTTAAATATGACATCATCAAAATCAATAAATATTTTCATGCGAAGAGCTCTAGATTATTTCCTTAATAATTCCTTCGTATCTTCCTAGTTCCAAAATCAGCATAAGCACCTGCGCCAATTTTTCGCTATCGTGGCGGATAAATGCTCGTGTAGCCGCCAGCGTATCAGCTTTGCTGTAGCTTGATTTTTTATCACTCAAAAGATCTGCTCTGATTACGCGATAGGTTCTTTTCACGATTTGCTTGTGATCGAATTCCACAAGTAAACCTTCTTCTTCATATTTTTTAATCAAATTTTTGCCAGGTTTCTTTGTGTTGAAAGTAGCGAAATCAATTCTTTCTTTTCCAATTTGTTGATTGATCAGCTGAACATAATCATCCAAAGTAAAATTATCAGTCTGCCCTTTTCTGTTTATTAAATTACAATTAAAAACTACAGTGGCTTTTGTTTTCTTAAGCGCCTCGGAAATTCCCTGCACCAAAAAACTCGGCATAACACTACCATAGTAATCACCCGGACCAATCACAACCAAATCGGCTTCTAGAATTTCCTGAACCGCCCGCTTGTTCGCGCGCACCGAAGGAGAAAGATAGCTTTTCTTAATCCCGACTTTCCTAATTTCAAAGTTATGACGAACCTCGTCCTCTCCCTTGATCAGCTTTCCATTATTAAGGAGTATGAATAGATGAGCATCTTCATCAGTCACGGGAATAACCTCACCTTTAATACTAAGGATTTTCGCCGCTTCGGTAACTCCGGCAGAAAAATTACCCTTAATTTTTTCTAAAGCGCTAAGAAATAGATTGCCAAAATTGTGACCCTTAAGTCCTCCCTCCTCAAAGCGATAATTCATCAACTCTCGCAATGTTTCGGTTGAATCACTCAGCGCCAAAAGACATTGTCGCACGTCTCCCGGGGGGAGTACGCCAAGCTCATCCCGTAAAATTCCGGTTGACCCACCATCATCCGCCATAGAAACAATCGCCGAAAGATGAATTGGATATTTCTTGAGACCGCTCAGCAGCATAAAACTACCCGTTCCGCCTCCAATAGTTACAATTTTTTTAGTTTTCTCTAGCATCATCTATTTATCGCCCGGTTTAAACACTTAAAAATCAACTGCCCCTCTCTACATAGTTTCTTTATTGGCCCTGCGTGCGGCAATAGTGCCGAGAATGGAAAGAGCCAAGCCAAGAGAGAGGAGGATAATCACGAGAATCATAATTAAATCAGAATTTTTCCTAATTTGAGTGGGCGGAGAGGCAAGTTTCATGCTGCCGCTCGAAGTATTTTTCTCAATCATATTAACAGCTTCAGCCGTCTTTACAAATGGCAGTGGCTCACTTTTGGCCGTTATCTTCCCAGTATTATCCGTCACTGCAACAAAAACTTCATGCTCTCCGTCTTCAAGCTGCTTATCAAGCTCGTATGACCAATTTCCTTCTGAATCAGTTTTTACAGTCAAAATAATTGGCAAAGAGCTGTAGATATAAATATTCACGAAGCTATTAGGCAAACCCTTACCGCTTAGCTTTAGTCTTTTTTTGCCATCAGCCTGATTTTCTACCAACTCGACCGTTTTTATTTCATACAGCTCTTTTTTAATCTCCCCTTTTTCTTTTGGACTTTCAAACACAATTTTATCACTCTTATCTCCGGGAGAATATTTCAAAGGATTAAAGCCATTCTGCACTTCATCACCCTCAAGAAAACCATCGCCATCCGAATCAGGGTTGAGCGGATCGGTATTATAACGGAATTCTTCCTCATTATTCAACCCGTCTTTATCAGGATCACCATTTCCTCCGCAATAATTAGCATCCTGACATTTTTCGTCTTTAAAATATTTCAGTTGCCACTGTGAAATATTTTGATTTTTTATTTCTTCCTGACTAATTTGCTCATTATTTTTTCCCGCTAAATTATTTTCATCTGGCGCATTCACTATCTGGCTACCGACTGCTTGATCAACAGCTGCTTGAGTTTTTATTTTTTGGTCAGAAACATCTGGGTTAGGTTTCTCAGCGTCAATCACAGCGGGATTGCTTATGTAAATTTTTATCTTTCCGCTTTCATATGTCCCATATTTATTATCAATTTTTGCCATAAGATAAAAAGTTCCGTTGGGAAAATCTTTGGAATAAAAATCAAGCTTCCAAACATTTTTCGATTGCGCGTGAGCTGTTCCGATATATTTTTTCGTATTTGAACCACTAGGAACCGAGTAAAACTCAACTCCTTTGGCGCTAGCAACTACGCCCTCGATACTAATCTTACCTTTAACAGTTTCTTCTTTTTTGGGGCTAGAAAAACTAAACGCTGGGGTCAATTCAGCCGCTCCATCATCACTCGAGTTAGCGTCAGATTTTGATTTGGAGCTAGTCTTAGACTTTGAATCAGAGTCGGATTTACTCTCGCTACTAGTGCTTTCCCTGACAGCGCTAACTGCTTCGGATAAGTTATTGTTAGTGCTGCTGCTAGCACTAGAATCACTACTAGCTTCCGGCACACTCACAGTGTCCCTGGTCACATTACTCCCAACCGTTCTTTCGCTGCTCAATTGCATGGAATTACCTTGCTCAGCAAGAATCGCAGAAACATTTAGCACGATGGTGAGGACAGCAACAGCCAGACATAGAAAGGCTAACTCAAGGAAGCGATGTTTTTTTATATTTTTCATTTTTTTATTTTAACTTTTTAAAACTTTTGTAGCACTTGTGCCTACCGCCGAAAAAAGTTCGCGCGTTCATCTTTCTTAGCGTCTAAGGCGTCCAGCAGACCAGCAAGGGCTAATCGATATGAGGGAACCGCGCTCTTGAGAATTTTTTTCGGCGGTAGGCGTAAATCGTATTTTAGATAAACTTATGCAAAACTTTTTCCGCTGATTTCAAATCATCTGGGTTGCCAATCGCATGCCACACTGTCGCTTTTTCAACTTTAATGTCATAATCACGAGCCATCATAGCAAGTGTTTGAGGCAAGCCAAATTCAATGTCTCCAGCTTTTTTAGGAATTAAATCATAATCAAAAAATTTCTTATTCAAAACATATGCGCCAGCATTTGCAAGCTTATCCTTTGATCGCAATGGGTTTTCAATCACATTAATCATGTGCCCTTTTTTATTGGTTTTAATGATTCCGCATTTGCTAACATCCTCGACCTCATAACCCAAAATCGCCAAGTCATGCTTGAGCATTCGCTTCAAATCTTTTTTACAATAGAGATCATCGCCCATAAGCACTAAAAATTTATCCCGCAGGACACTTCGTGCCAAATGTATCGCACCACCAGTTCCATTCATTTTATTTTGATAGACATAGACAATTCGACGCCCGGCAAAATATCTCTTGAAATGGCGAATGATATAATCACCAGCATAGCCAATAATAAAAACTATTTCCTTGATTTCTTTTGGCAACATATTTATTTTATGCTCCAAAATCGGCTTACCCTTTAACTTCAACATTGGCTTGGGGATTTCGTCTACCAAATGTTTCATTCTTTTCCCCCTGCCTGCTGCTAAAATTACTGCTTGCATAATAGATTAGGTCTTAGGTGACACAGGTCTTTGGCTGTAGGAAAAGTTCGAGGTAATAGGTCGTAAGCATTTCACTTAAGACCTACGTCTTACGACCTAACCTACTGCCTACGCCCTAGTTCCCTAAGACTATATTAATAAGTCTTCCCTTAATAAATACGATTTTTTTAATCTCCTTGCCTGCAATATGATTCTTAATCTTCTCGCTCAAGCTGGCCAGCTTAGTCGCCTCTTCTTCGGAAATATCGGCACTAACTTTCACCGTGTCGCGCACTTTTCCATTGACCTGAATTACAAGATTAACCTCTTCGTCTTGAATTAAATTCAAATCATATTCCGGCCACTTCTGAAAAAAGATTGATTGCTTATATTTTTCTTTATCCGCCATAGCCTCAATAGAGGCGAAGGAGGACCAGAGTTCTTCAGCTAGTGCCGGCAAAAAAATCGCAACAATAATCAGAAATTTTTCAAAAACAACTTGAGAAATTTTTGGCACGCTATAAAAAGTATTTGTCAGCTCCATCAATTTCGCAATCGCTGTATTATATTTCTGCTCTTCCATGTCACCTGCCACATTTTTGATGGTCACATCTAGTTTTCGCAAAACCATTAACTCATCTTGATAAGCGTAATCTACGCGATATGCCAAATTAAAAACTCTCTCCGCCCAGCGTTTTGTGCCCATAATTCCTTCATCGGAAAAACTACGATCTTCACTAAGTGGTCCAAGAAATAAAATATAACTTTTAAGCGCATCGTAACCAACTTTATCGCCATATTCCTCCGGACTAATCACATTGCCCTTAGATTTGGACATTTTCTTTCCATCTTTCAAAATCATCCCGTTCGCTCTGAATTTTTTGAAAGGATTGTCAAAATTAATGAGTCCCAAATCATGAAGCGCCATAGTGATAAAGCGCGTATACATCAGATGAAGTACCGCATGTTCGTTTCCACCAACATAGAGATCCACTGGCAACCATTTTTTACCTAAGGCGGGATCAAAAATCGCTTCGGTGTTTTTTGGAGAAAGATAGCGGAAAAAATACCAAGCCGAGTCTAGAAAATTATCCATCACATCAGCTTCGCGCGTCGCTTCTCCGCCACATTTTGGACAGGTTGTCCGCATAAAACTTTCTACCTTAGAAAGTGGGCCCTTTCCATCTCCCGAAGGCTCCCAATCTTTTTCCAGCTCAGGCAAAAAAACCGGCAAATCTTTTTCCGGAACTGCCACCGCACCACATTTCTCACAATACACCACCGGCACCGGCGGACCCCAATAACGCTGACGAGAAATGCACCAATCGCGTAGCTTATAATTCGATACTAATTTTCCTCCAACAAATTCTGTAATGGCTTTTTTCGCTTCTGAAATATTAAGATCATTAAATTTTTCTGAATTGATCAATTTTCCTTTTCCAACGAAAGCTTTCTCGCCATTTCTCAAGATATCCCAATACCATAAATGATTTTCCAAACTAATAAATTCTAAAATATCTTCTTGCTTTACCCAAACCGCTTTATGATTTTTCGTGTGCTCGCTTTCGGGTTTACCAAACTCTCCATCCGCTAATTCGATAAAATATGTCTCACATATTCCATATCTATTTAGGTCTTTATGCGCAGCGAAAAAATAAGTATGCACTTCACTACCAATCTTCCTGATTGATTTTATATTTTGATAACCAGTTTCTTCCTTTGCTTCCCTTATTGCTGCCGCTTCCCCAGTTTCTCCATCATCAACACCGCCGATGATAAATGATTTCCAGCCAAATTCTTCCCAATCTAAGCATAAATATTCGTCTTTTTCCCAGTGTTTTATGATTGCAAAAATATTTTTTCTTTTTTCTGTACGCCTGTCCTCTCTCGGTCTATCACCACCTTCTTTCGTGGAAAAAAATGGTGCAATAACCTGCTTAATTGGCAATTTGAATTTTTTTGCAAACTCAAAATCCCGCTCATCGTGGGCAGGCACTGCCATAATCGCCCCAAAACCATAGCCGGCCAAAACATAATCAGCGATCCAAATTGGCACTTGCTCATTGTTAACCGGGTTGATTGCATAGGCCCCAGAAAAAACACCCGTTTTTTCTTTGTTTTCTTTTCTTTCCAATTCTGATTTCGCGGCCGATTCCTGGATATATTTGGCTACCACTTCCCTTTGCTCCGGCGAAACAATACTAGAAACTAAATCATGTTCAGGCGCCAAGACGCAATAAGTGCAACCGAAAAGTGTGTCGGGACGAGTGGTGAAAATTTCAAATTCTGCGTCGCTATCTGCGACTTTGAATTTCACATTCGCGCCTTCAGATTTCCCAATCCAATTTTTTTGCGCGCTTTTGGTGATCTCTGACCAGTCCATCTCAGCTAGGCCATCCAAAAGCCGATCAGCATAATGAGTGATTTTGAAAAACCACTGCTTCATTTTTCTTTTTTCTGGCATCGTTTTGCAACGCTCGCATACTCCGCCCTCAATCTGTTCGTCTGCCAAAACTGTCTTGCAAGATGGACACCAGCTCAAATAGGCCTCTTTTTGATAGGCCAAACCCCGCTCAAAAAGCTGGGTGAAAATCCACTGAGTCCACTTGTAATATTCCGGATTAGTCGTATCCACTTCGCGAGTATAGTCACAACTGAGACCCGCCGCCTGCACTTGCTTGCGAAAATTAACCGTCGTCCTCGCTTCAACTTTGGCTGGATGCTCACCGAGTTTCAAAGCATAATTTTCCAAATGAATGCCAAAAGCATCAAAGCCAAACGGCTCAAAAACATCAAAGCCTTTCAGTCGCTTGTATTTTGCCATCACATCGATGCAAGTAAAACAATAGAAGTTTCCAATATGCAGCCCCTCGGCGCTCGGATAGGGAAACATAAACAACGCATAATAGGGATTTTTACCGCCTTCCAAATTTGGCACAAAAACTTGGTCGTCCACCCACTTTTTTGCCCATTTTGCCTCAATTTGTTTATGTTCGTATTTTTCCATAAAACCAGCTTTTAGAAGGTTATTTTACCAATAACCTAACTTTAACCTACTTTTCGGTTTTTTTCAATACCACTACGAAATTACTTACCTACCCTGCCTACCGGTGGCACGCCGCCAAAGGCTATGCCCGACCGCGTGTCGCTAAAGCTTTAGCGGTGGCGCACGGAGCGCAGGCAGGCGGCAAGCCAGTAACTAGTTGTATTTTTGTAGTTAACAAAAAAACCACCCTCGCTTACGCAAGAATGGTTCTTTTCCAATAATCTATAAAATATTATTTTCCTCCGCCGAGCAATCGATTCAGTCTGGCTTTTACTTCTTCCGGAGTAGCTTCACGAGGAATGTATTCTTTCTCAATTTGAATGGCTTTTTCTACTGGTATTTCCGGCTTTTTTTCAACAATAACTTCTTTTTGGCGGAAAATATCCGGCATTTCTTCTTCACTCACTGGGAGATTGGCTGGTGTCGGTGCTTTTTTCCCAAAGCTTGGCATTGTCGGCAAAGAAAAAACGTTTTTTTGCGGTGACACAACTTTCACTTCTTCTGGCTTTTTAACAGTTTCAAAAAAATTCTTGGTGGCAAAATAGTTTTCCTCTTCCGGGATAATCGCTGGGACCGTCTTTTTCAGCGGCGCCACTCTCGGCGAAAAATCCCGACCGGGAATTCCTCTTCTGCCTGGTTCTCTTTTGATAAACACAAAGGGAAAAAGAAAAAAGATTACCACAAAAATTCCCAGTGCCCAAAGGATGCTCTGAGTAATGGTCAAGAATAAATTTCGAGAAATGATTCGTTTAACAATCGGACCATCCACAACTCGCAGTTCGAGTTCTGTTTTGATATTATAATAATTACCCGACACAGCGATCAAATTTTCCACCGTATCATTGTTCAGTTCTTTAGCAAGAGTGCTATTTTGGTCGAAGTTTTTGATACTGATAATTCCACTCTTTTCCAACTGAGTCACAGAAATTTTCGAATCCCAAAATTCTTTTCGTTTATAATTAGGCAATTCTGAACTTGCCTCCAAAGCATCATTTCCATCAGCAATGCGATCGCTAAAAGCGAGCGACATTAGAACCTGGCGAAAATTCCCAGCAATCAAATCTTGACCTTTGGTGGTAATTTCATTTTTTGGTAAAAGCAGAACTTTCGTTTCCGACTGATACACTCGACTCTTGTTTAGACTAAACAAAAAAATAAGCAAAAATATTACCCCAAGTCCTCCAATTTTTTTCAACCAAGGTTTATTCATAACAATAGACTTTTTGCTAGCCTGACTTACTTTCTAAATTATTTGATAATCCTAAACACACCAGAAATTTCACCCTTTCCTGTTTTGGAGAAAGTGCTGCCCGCCACGGTCAAACCATTCCAGATATTGCCAAAAAAGGCTTTTCTTTGCACGCGAGCAATCCCATAGTTAGTATTGCCTGAAAATTTTGAGTTGCTAATATCCACTCTGCCGGAGGCACCATAGGCGTTCACTTCAATACCCTCTCTTTTGTTGCTAATAAAAGTATTGTTTTTGGTAAAAATTTGCGCTCCGTCGAGCGTGACATTGATCCCACTGGCTGAATTCTTTCGGAAATTCGTGCCCCCAATCCACGCCACCACGCCAGCTTTGAATGATACGCCATCGCTGCCATTTCTATCAATGTCGCTTTCGGAAATTACAACATTTCTTTTTTCAGAATATATTCCGTTACGACCATTTTTTTCAATAACCGTTTCGCTAATAGTAACCTTGTTACTATCATTCAACTTTCCGTCATAAATGATCACACCATCTTTATTATTATCCGTAATTTTGCATTTAATAATTTTCACTCTACCGCCGTCAGAAACTTTCACACCGTTTCTTCCATTTTTGATGCCCAGCTTGTTAAGTGTTGATCCACCGTTGAGATAAACGGCCGAATCATCATCGGTTTTTGCGACAATGATGGTCTTGTCTCTGCCTTGACCAAATATTTCTACGCTCTTGGGCACGACCAAATTTTCGTGGTATTCCCCATCGCTCACATACACTTTTGTATTTTTATCCGCTTTTTTCAGCGCCTGAGTGATGGTTTTATAGGGATGCTTGGAAGAACCGTCCTGCGTTTTACTTGCGTCCTTGTCGACATATAGCTTTTTACTGTGTCCAGCAAAAGTCAAAAAAGGCACCGCAACCGCTAGCACCAAAAAGGCGATAAATACCCGTTTTAAGTCGATTTTGCTTGTATTAAACATATCTTTAGACATAATTTAATAATTTATTTATTAACCGTTTATTCTAGCACCAATATCAAATATTGTCAATAGTCGCGCAGTAGCAACCGAATTCAAACCTCGAAGCCCTTTTTCTATTAAACTAGAACGTTAACTCAAATAACGCTAATATTTCTTTCAACGTCACAACAAAAAAGCCCTATTTAGGCTTTTAGAAGTGTGTATTTAGCTAAACCTCTACAGCGTCTTCACTTTATGCAAATAGATACTTTGCACAATTCCAATAGAAGCAAAAACAGCCACAAGCGAACTTCCGCCATAGCTAAGAAATGGGAGAGGCACTCCAGCCACTGGCATCACACCGATATTCATTCCGACATTGACCAAAATTTGCGAAAAAAGCATCACCATAATTCCCACAGCCAAGAGATAGCCAAAGTTGTCCCCCGCCATGCGAGCAACTTCTTTGATGCGATAGAGCAGAAGACTCAAAAGAAAAAGCACGGTGGTCGCGCCAAGAAAACCCATCTCCTCAGCAATGACGGCAAAAATGAAGTCGGTGTGTTTTTCCGGCAAAAAATTCAATTGCGACTGTGAGCCGTGTCCCAGGCCTTTTCCGAAAAGTCCACCAGAGCCGACTGCCACCATTGATTGAATCACGTTGTAACCACTACCGCGCGGATCGTTATAGGGATTGACAAAATTAACCAAGCGATCTTTTTGATAGGGCTTAAGCAGAAACCAGCCAGAATAAGAAATTAAAGCCCCCATCAAAAATAAGATCAGCAAATTCTTTTTACTAATCCCTGAGATGGAAAGCATGACTGCCCACGAAACCACAATCACCATTGCCGAACCAAAGTCCGGTTGCCGTATAATTAAAAAAACGGGAAAGAAAATTAAAATGACAGAAGCGGTAATTCTAACAATAATACTAAGTTGACTTTTTTTCTTGCTAAAAAAACTGGCTAGAAAAATTATCATGGCTAGTTTGGCAGTTTCCACCGGCTGAATGTGGAACGTACCAAGACCAATCCAGCCGGTTGTACCCCGAATGGTTGTGCCGAAAAATAGGACCAAGAACAAAACTAGCAGCGTTACGAAATATAGCTTTGTACTAAAAAAACTCAGGGCGCGGTAATCAAAAAAAGCGATTGTAAACATAAGCACAATTCCAACCGCGCAGGAGATTAATTGTTTTCTGAAATTACCGAGATCTGTCCCACTGTCCCCACGAGAAACGCTATAGAGAGCCAAAAAACCAATAGCTAGAAGTAAAACTACCGTTATCAGAATCACCCAATCTAATTTAAAAAATTTCTGCATAAAGACTCTTTCTAGCCAAGCTCTTAACGCGCGTTTTGTTGAAATTTTTCTGCCTTGAAATATGTCTTAGCAAAAGCCTCTGAATCAAACACATTTACTTCAATCTGATTTTCAACACTCGCGACCTCACCGGGAAAGCGCCCCAACCAAAAGGCACGATAATCTCTGTCCTCGCCTGACTTGACCGTCCGCATTTCCGTTGCATTAAGCGCAATAATTTTATTTTCCGAATCTCTCAAAATTACTTTTATTTTTATAACCGAAAAATCAAATGGACTTCTATTTTGCAACAATCCCTTTGCCTCGGAAAAACCGGTACCAGAACTAATTTCATTATAGGTTTTACTCACCACCTTAAGATCGGGTTTTTCATATAGTTCATCTAGCTCCACCCACTCCGGATCAGCCACGGAAAACAAGATACTGGTAGGAAATTTTGATAGCTTAATATTATTCTCAATTATATATTTTTTGTCACCTGGTAAAATGAAACTTTCACCTTGCTTTTCGGCAATCAACGCTCCCGTCTCATCTTTAAATTTAATTTGATAGGTAAAATGCTTACTACCATAGACACTGTTTGGATTAACCACTACTCCGTAAAAATCATACTCACCGACAATCGAACTTTCTGTGACACCCATCTCGCCAGTTGTCAATTCTTTCACCTGAATCTTTTTGCATTTCTTGAGACAAACTCCACCGCAATCAATATCCTCCTCGCGCTGATTTTTCACCCCGTCAAAACAGGTCGGTTTCGTTCTAAAGAGAGAATAAATAAACCACAGGAGAGCCAGAAATAATATGGCGAAAATAACACTTATAATCAGCCTTTTTTGATTGCTTTTTTCCATGTTGATTGGGTTGTTTTTATAAACAAATTAAACTATACGCTGATTATAGCAAGAAATTGCTCCAAACGAAAGCTGCTCCTTATTGGCCTTATTATTTAACAATCAGCCAATTGAAATTGACGTCTTTTTCCAAAGCTTCGCCGTCCAGCTCCACTCTAAAACTCTCTCCTTCCTTAATTTTTGTCTGATCAATATATAAACTACGGCCAGAAAGCCGATCAAGAGCCGTAATATATAGCTTAACGCCAACGCTGGCTTTGCTGGTAAAGATTTCCGCTGATTCCAACTCCCCGGCTCTTATCATGCTTGTGCCGGAAACTTGCGCGCCCAATTCAATGTTTTGTCCCTTGAGACTATTTGTCGCTTCGACATTATTAGCTTTGATCGTGTTTAACGCTTCAATGTCACTCGCTGTAATTTTTCCGCCCAAAAGATTCACATTGCTCAGCGCATCTTTATAGATAACTTTGTCCAGATTAAGCGCCAAACCAAAATCAATGATTGCCTTGGATTGCTCCTGAAGAGACACCATTTGCTCCTCCAGCGCATTAAGACTCAAATCCAATTCGCTAACTTGCCGATCTAATTTTTCAGTTGCCTGAACTTGGATTGCAAATTCAGTGAAAATACTTTTAAGCGCCATGCCTTGATCAGCATTATTCCAAAGATCTAAATTACTCGCATTAACTGTTTGAGTGAGCGGAAGATATTTGGCTTTAGTTTCAATCCTGATATTTTTAAATTTAAGTTTGGTGTTATTCGCGAATTTAAAATACGTCCTAAAATAATTGAGGTGTTGCCAATCGACTTCTCCTGTTTTAACACCATCTTTGAAAGACAACCTGACTTCGTTCCAACCAGGGGTGAAGTTAGGATGATTGAGTCTGTTCCATTCCAGTTCTTTTTGATCCATGATGTTGCCAAGTTCGGTGTGAAAATCCTCCATGTCAGTAGAATTTTCAATATAGACATCATAGACAAGAACGGTTTGATCTTGGTCTTTTTCGGCAAGATCGAGTTGATTTTCCGGATGGAGTTGGAGATTAAGTTCTTGGAAGTTATTGGGATTATTGTAGGTAGCAGAAAATTGATTACTCTCGATGGATTGTTCAAAGAGAGGCGAGGAAAGTTCAGGACTTTCTGTTTTAAATTGATAGAATGAAAGCTCTTGGGTTGGTTGGCTATTTTGTGAGAGGAGGGTGTCGGCTAAATTCAACTTACTGCTAAGCAGATTAATTTGAGACCCATTGAAAGCTAGATTGGATTGGATGGTGTTAATTTTTTGATTAGTGATACTGGTTTGATTTTGAGTAGTTGTCCCAAGGAGAGCAAGAGCAGTGTTGAGTTTTTGGATTTCTTCATCTTGAATATTATTTGAGCTTTGAAGATTAGTGGTAATGCCAGAAAGAGCAGAGAGTTGAGTTTGCTGATTTTGAATCGCACTAGCTATCGTCACAGGCCGATCTATCCCACCAATCTGATCGAGAAGATATTTAGTTACTTCGTTTATTGAAGAAACCGTAGCGGAAAGATCTCTCTCTCCATTAGCAGCTCTGACAAAAGCACTAAGCTTGGAATGATCCAACTGGTTGGTTGAATCATTTTCACTATATTCTCCATCTGGCAGTCGTTGCATGGACAAAACCGCTTCATAGGCTTGGTTAAGACTTTTAGGATAAGCGGTGCGATCAGTGATGGAGAGGGCGGAAATGTTACTTGTGGTATAGATATCCCCTGCCACATACAATTTAGTGGAAGGATTTGTCGTCCCGATACCAACGCTTCCATTGCTTGAAACCATAAATCCACTATTTTTCGTGATTGTTTCTCCGCTCGGATCATATGCCGCTGTTTCAGGAGTAAAATTTGATGTCCAGCGAGCTACATTACTAACTCGAAACTCGTCCATATATCCATAAAATGATTCGCCACCAGTTGAACCGGTCATATTCCCACCGATACTGAGCCTTTGAGCTGTAAAATTTAGTGATGTTGAATAAGTCTGAGTTTGTGCCACGCCATTAATATAGAGCTTTATCGTTCCACTAGACCTAACAACTGCGACATGTGTCCATGTTGAATTTGGAATTGATGAATTACTATACACCAAATTAGTTCCATCTGATGTATGAACAAGCATGCGAGTTGGGTTTTCCGTATTGACTGTGGCAAGAGCGATACCGCCAGCTGTTGGATACGACTCCGTTTCAAATATTCTTGCATAGGCAGACCCATGTCCACCATTTATGGGATATACCCAAACATCCACTGTGAAATCGGCTGTACCAAAACCAAAATCACTCCCCGCCGAAGGAAGTAGCTCATCATATGATCCATCAAAATACACACTGCTTCCACCAAATTTGCTAGTGGCAGTTGACATTTGAACATTGCCACTGGCAGCCACAGAATGAGCGTTGGATGAATCAGTAAAAGTAGTGGAGCCGTTGGAGCCATCGGCATGAATTAATAATTTTGTATTAGCATAGGAAGAATAGTTCACATCAAAAATACCGACTGGGCTCGTCGTCCCGATGCCGACGTTGCCTTGCTTTATTACCATATCACTTGTACCATTGCGTCTAAAATCATAGAAATTCGTAGATTCGGAAGTAGTTACAATATTAAAACGTCCCCTATGAAGAAGCTCTGTATACTGAGAACTATCATAAGCCACTCTAAATTGTGGCGTATCAGCAGTAGCTGCTAACACATGTAAAGGTGCCCCCGGTCCCGTCGTCCCAATGCCGACGTTGCCGCTTATTGTTGCACCACCCTTAACTTGTAAAGAATTTGTTAAATCATCCGCAGGAACCCCATTTGCTATATTTCCCACCAACACATTTCCCGTAGTAGCACTTATTGACAATAACTGATGGTTGGGAACAGAAAAGCCAGCTAATGCGTGAGTTGGGTCGTTAAAATCCCCGAAATACATCGGCCCATTCAAAACCTTAAATGCAAACTGGCTCGTAGAGTCAACATATAAATTTTTATTTCCTCCACTATCTATAAACTGCAAATAATCATCGGTCCCTGCAGTTTTTTTAATAATTTGACCGACAATTCCAGAACCTGCATCAGTTTCCAACTTCGCCCCCGGCGCCGTCGTCCCGATGCCGACGTTGCCGCCGTTTGTTATTCTCATTTTTTCACCGTTAATCCCGCTTGTCGCAAATATTATAGGAGCGGCAGCATCAGTTCTTATGACTAAGCCATTAGTTGCCCCTGAAGCAGCCACAATCAATCCTGAATTTGGTAAATTGGTTCCATCAGCCGTAAAGCCACTATTTAAATAATCCACCCCCAAATAGGCTGTTGAAGCGTCCTGCCCGACTGATAGCACAGTAAACGCGCCCGTTCCCGTATTGGGATTAATAAACCGTGGCCAAAAAGAACCATTTATGTTTTTTTCAACATCCAATAAGGCTCCCGGATTAGTCGTCCCGATGCCGACGTTGCCGAGATTATTTATTCTGACCTTTTCCGTATTATTCGCCCAAATAGCGAGAGAATCATTTGAATTATCATATTTTAATCCACCCTGAAACTGACCTGCTTCATCTCCCAACCAATATCCCGCTGTACCCGTCGTTCCTCCAATCGCTAACACATTTGAATTATCTGTCGTGTTAGCACTATTTTGTAACACGAAGGCTTCTGAAGCACCTGTAGCCACAACGTTGCCACCTTTTAATACATACAATTTTGTATTTCCCGGACTCGTCGTCCCGATGCCGACGCTGCCATCTCTTAAAAGAGCCAGCTTCACATTTGCATTATTCGCTAAAGTTCCAGCAGTATAGAAATATACATAGTCTTGGCTCAATGAACTATCCCATCCAGTTTTAATGAGAGTCTTATAAGTATTGTTCCCGGAATAAATTGCGTTGCCATAATTAAATCTAATATCGCCATTCACATCAAGCTTATAATCCGGCCCCGTCGTCCCGATGCCGACATTACCTCCACTTAAGATGACCATATTAGCGCCAGCGCTGGAAACGCCATTCATAGAACCACCAATATAAACATCGCCGTTCGTATTTATATCAAACCTGTCAGCATTAGAATGAGTTAGGTCAACGATTCGAAAAAAATTACTACCGGCCCCACCCGCACCACTGCCAAAGTACCAATCTTGAGTCGTGGATAGAAAAGTAGATTCCAAAGCAATTGACGCACTATAGCCTCCACTGACTCCCTTTAAAATAACGTTGGAGTAATAAGGGGCAGCTCCGGGATTTTGGCCAAGTAAAAGCACACCATTATTCCCCAAAACAGAACCTGTACCATTAACCGTTAACAGCTGGCCCGGTGTCGTCGTTCCGATGCCAATACTTCCACCAGTTTGATAGATAATAGAACTGCTCTGTGTTGAAGCACTGGTCCAGATTGGAATGTAGTTATTCGTTCCACCGGATAAGCCTCCCCCGGTCGCTGCTTGCCAGGTGCCAACACCGGAAGAATTGGCAGTCAGAACATAACCAGTAGTTGTCGAGGCGCCGAGTTGAAAGCCGGTCATCTTAGCAGTTCCATTAACATCTAAAAGTGACCCGGGGCTAGTCGTCCCGATGCCGACGCTGCCGGAATTATAATTCATTGTCATAATATTTGATTCAACCCCATCTACAACTCCCTTTATGAACATACTGCCGGTTGAAGAATCGTCTATATTGAAAGAATATCCATAATTATTTGTAGCTTGCTTAAGATACAGCATTTGGTTATTGGTGCTGACACTCGCCGATGATAGTGTGAGTCGACGACTTGTACTTGTTGTTCCAATGCCAATATTTCCGCCAGTTTGATAGATGGTAGAGCTGCTCTGCGTTGAAGCACTGGTCCAAATTGGAATATAGTTATTTGTTCCACCGGACAAACCTCCTCCGGTCGCTGCTTGCCAAGTACCAGTGCCATTGGCATCAGCCGTGAGAACATAGCCGGCGGTTGTTGTAGTGCCAAGCTGAAAACCGGTCATCTTGGCGGTTCCATTAATATCCAGAAGTGAACCAGGGCTTGTTGTTCCAATGCCGACGTTGCCGCTATTATCCACCACAAGACTTGACCCGTTGGCAAATGTTCCTTCCATCATTTCTACTTCCCAAAATGAAGGATATTGAGCTGTTCCGTAGTAGTCAGAAAGAGTAATTCGATAATACCTATACGCGCTTGTGTTTGAGAATGTAAAGTCTTGATAAGTTTTATCTGTTCCTGCTGTGGCTAGCCCCACATAAACAGTAGCCCAGCTACTATCATCATTTGAACCCGCAAGAGTAAAGTTTTTCACCCCCGACCCGCTACCGTCCTGGTATTGCGCTATTCTTAATTTAATCACCGTCTTTGCAACACCAGAACCTAGGTCATATTTCCACCAATCTGGATACGTCCCAGTTGATGCCGCCCATCTTGTATTAATATCTCCGTCAACAGCCTTTACTGGAGCATAAGTTGCATCAAAATATGTTCCAGCAGAAGCCGTACCCCCCGTTAATACGTTTGCACCATAAGTAATCGTCCCGGGGGTTGCGAACACTTCAAATTTATTCGACGTTGATGCGATCTCGCCAACGGAAAGGTTGGAAGTAATACGTCCAGTTCCAACCACATCGATTGTCTTACCCGGACTCGTCGTCCCAATACCAACGTTGCCTGACGCTTGATAGAGCGCAGACAGTCCTTGGCTCGATGGGCCATTCCAGAGTGGAATATAGCTGGCAGTTCCACCGGACAAACCTCCTCCAGTCGCTGCTTGCCAAGTACCAACGCCATTAGCATCAGCCGTGAGAACATAGCCGGCGGTTGTTGCAGCGCCAAGCTGAAAACCGGTCATTCTTGCTGTTCCAGCAATATCAAGCAACGATCCTGGCGAGGTCGTCCCGATGCCGACGTTGCCAGAATTATAGTAGGCAGAAGAACCGGAGATGCCCCAAAGAGAAGCTGCGCCGGAAGCACCGGCGCCCAGAGCCATTTCATCCCCAAGACTGTTTTTGTAATATAGCTGTCCGCCACCATAGGCTTGAGTGGGTGGAGTGAAATCAGAAGTCCAACGAGCGATGCCTTTTGAGATTCGAAATTCATCGATGTAACCATTAAAATATGAATCTGGAACAGCGGTAGCGCCAACAGTCATTAAGGCGGAGCTATTATAGATAGTTACTCCGGTCATATCTTGAGTGGCTCCTTGCTGAGTGCCATCTACAAAGAATCTTAAATTATTTCCACCTTTAGCAACGGCTACATGATACCAGGTATCGGCAGCCGGGGTCCAAGAGACTGATTTGGTAGAAGTAGCAGAACCGTCGGTGGAATAGTCAAAAGTTAATGCATTGTTTACAGCCCTCAATGCCCAACCCTTGCTGGAAGACCATTGAGAAACAAGAGTACTCCCAGTTAAATATCTCACAATGACGATACCGGATCCGCCATTGCCGCCGGCAAAAGCGCCTATTCCTCCAGCGCCTCCTCCTCCAGCGCCAGTATTAGCAGTTCCTGCCATACCTGACGCATTTCGTCCTCCAGCGCCACCGCCACCAACTCCACCAATCCCAGCGGCGGCGGCTTCACATCCACCACCGCCACCGCCAGCATAAGCCACTGAATATCCAGAAATATTATTATATTTACCCGCCCCCCCAACTCCACCATGGCCGGTCCCGCCAAGTGAATCAGCGCCACCGCCACCAGCAGCTCCATAAGGACTCCCTACTCCACCAGCCCCACCATTACTACCCTGAGATGGTGAAGTTACGGGGATATTGCCCAAGCCACCCGCTTTTGAACCTGAGTCGCTATATCCACCGCCACCACCAGAACCACCATCTCCGCCGACTTGATCTTTTCCCTTGCCACCATATCCACCGCCAGCAGCTGTAATGGTATCAAAAGAAGAATCTTCTCCCTTTATCCCGTTATTACCCCCAGCCGCACCGCCGGCTCCACCAGCACCAATAACCACAGAGTATCCCTGAGCAGTTAGCCCAAGCGTCCCAGTTCGATAACCTCCAGCACCGCCACCAGCACCACTACCGGATGAAGAAGCTGTTCCAGCGCCACCTCCTCCTCCACCAATAACCAGATATTCCACATCTCCGGCCGTTGCTGGAGTAAATGTTCCACCTGACGTAAAAGTATGAATAGTATATCCTCCGGAATGGGTGATCGTTCCACCTGTTCCATCTACCGGTAAACTCTGCACTCTTACCCAGCCATCGACGGTAAAATCTCCATCGGCAAAATCAAAATCATTGGAATCTGGTGTGCTCAGATAATCTCCGGTTCCGTCAAAATATCCACCCTTACCTCCGAATTTGGATTGGCTGGCTGATTGCGTAGCATCACCATTAGCGGTGACTGTTTTTTGTGTAATTTCACTATCTATAAAAGAATTGACAACACCATCCATATGCAGAAGAAATTTAGTATAGATATCAATAGCAGTGGTGCCGATTTTAGCATAGAGTTTTCCAAATCCGGTTGTGGCGTCTGGCGCGTCAGCCGATTCAGACATAGCTAGGACTCCACTAATAGTCAGTTTCTCGTTAGGACTGGTGGTTCCGATACCGATGTTGCCGTTGGCATTCACCATCAGGGCTTCAGTGTTTCCGGCTCGTACTCGAAGAGGTAGCATACTGGAAGAAGTAGCTCCGGTTTGAATATTTAGCAAAGCTCCGGTTCCATTGGTGGTGGCATCTGTAGTCAAAGAAAAGAGATCATTGCTTCCGGTACCGGTGGCCCAGTTCAAGGCAGTAGTGTAAGTGGACATGGCGAGAGACAGATTGCTGGAAGGAACAGTTAAGCCAGACCAAGCAGAAGAACCTCCGGAACCAATATTAGCCCAAGATCCTCCACTGTTTTTGTATTGCAGAATGCCTCCATTATCATAGAAACCATAACCAGAAGCTCCATCAGTTGCTCCCCAATTCAGATAACTGCTAGTGGAAAGTCCGAGGTTGCCGTTGATATCTAGTAGATGAGTTGGGCTTGTTGTGCCGATGCCGACGTTGCCCGCAGTATAGCTAATATTTGAACTATTCAATGACCACAGATTTCCTCCCCCTGTTAGTGGCGATTCTTGCCAAGCATTAAGTGTTATTGTTCCCCCATCATTTGTCACATTATAGTAGTAGTTTGGCGGAACTATAAATGTCATGTTGTGCGCATAACCGCCATTATTAAATGATACGGATACTGTCGTAGTGCTATTAGTTCCTGATAAAGGCAGACTTGCGCTTGCGGCGGCAACATTGCCCATCATCGTATGGCCAGAAGAACTATTATTAGCTGTCACAACCACAATCATCGGTCCCCCGCTAGTATTTTGATAGACAGCATTCCAGGCTCGCGAAGCAACTACATTTGATGTAGTCGCCGTCAAAGGCGAATTTGACAGGCAAACTCCGCTAACGCTAAAACATCCCGAAGTAATATTAATTCCGCCGGCAACTTCTAGTTTATACCCCGGTGTCGTCGTTCCGATGCCAATATTTCCGCCAGTTTGATAGATGGTAGAGCTGCTCTGCGTTGAAGCACTGGTCCAAATTGGAATATAGTTATTTGTTCCACCGGACAAACCTCCTCCGGTCGCTGCTTGCCAACTGCCAACGCCAGAAGAGTCGGTAGTTAAAACATAGCCTGTGGTTGCGGAAGCACCGAGTTGAAAGCCAGTCATTTTGGCGGTTCCATTGATATCCAAAAGTGACCCCGGACTCATCGTCCCGATGCCGACGTTGCCGGAATTATAGAATATGCTTGAACCGTTACTTACCCATTGAATTGAACCGCCCGCTCCACCAGCGATAAGAAAGACGACTCTAAATGAGTAATCGCCACACGGATCAGAATAAATATTTATTCCTGGTCCATTCGGATCTCCAGCATTTAATACTTTAAATGTCTGAAGGCCTCCGCATATTTCCGCTTTTGCGACAACACCGACGTATGAAGCACTCGGCAAAGTACCACCGCAGTCACTGGCGGTGAATGTAAAATCATAAGAGCCACCCCCTCCATCCTGCCAACCAGTTTTAGTGCAGACGATTTGCGATCCGCCGCTACCAGCCGCCGTTGCCTGGATAGTCCCGTCAGGAAACTTAACTCCGCCGGACAAACTTTCTATCGTACCAAGAATGGATAATTTCTGACTTGGACTTGTCGTCCCGATGCCGACGTTGCCGGCTTTAAAATAAATTCCGGTGGTTGCTGATGGTCCAATCCATGATTCTGCAATTGTCGTTAATGGATTAATCGCAGTCATCGAATTAGCGACATTAGTATAGACGCCATTGGTGACCGTTCCCGCATTGCCGGCGAGAGTCGCCGTTATTGTCCCGGCGCTGAAATTACCCGATCCATCTCTCGCCACAATCGTGGACGCGGTATTGGCCGTGGCGCTGTCCAAGCCGTCCAAACGATCAGTATTAAAAGCATAACCGGCTGAGCCCACTTTTTTTCGTGGCGTCATCTCGGCGTCTGTCCCCACCTGGATCCCGAAATAGTAGGAACTATTAAAATCCAAGGTAATTGCATTGTCTCCCGTTTCACCGAGCATAATGGAAAAAATTCCGTTTGCCACCGCTACACTGCGCGCAGTGGGAGAAACACAATCTCCCCGCGCACTCCAAAGACAATTACCACCACTGTCTGCATCGTAGATGCGGATGACCATATCATAATTTCCATTCGGCACCGCCACGTTAGAAATATTAGTCAACTTACCTTGATAGGAAATTTCTTTTGTAATTGCAGCCTGAGCAGGATAAGATACAGCGAAAAAAACTGCCGCTAATAAAATTGAGAAAGCAATACATTTTTTTTGTGTTTTACTTTTTTGATTTATTGATTTAAAATTCATTTTCTTTGTTGCATTTTTATTTTTTCTCCTCTTCCCCAATCTTCACTCTTCCCCCACTGTAGACATCGTAACCGCCATTTTCATTGGGAATTTTGATAATTTCTTCTGGAATAAACTCAGCTTGTTTCTGGCTATTTTCCTGCGAAACTGCTCTATTTTTTTCCCAAACCAAATAGCTTGCAAAAAAAATAGCGCTAAAAACTAAAAGCCCCAGCCAGAGTCTGATTGCTAGAATTCTGCCCGAAAAAGCCTTTTTTGCAGGAATTATCTGATTGGGTTTTTTCTCGCCAATATACTCGTTTAACCATTCCACAGAAGTAAACCAATTGCGCCCGATTTTTTTCGCCTTAAGTTCTCCTCTTCGCGCCAAAAGACTCAAATAATCTTGCTCATATGGACTTATTTTCGCCGCCTCTTTCATGGAAAGATATTTCTCGCTCATTTGTTTTATCTAAAGTCAATATCGGATAATATCGGTTGTTTTTTATGCTTGAATTATAGCACAAAAAAGACAACTCTCCAAGAGTTGTCAAGCGTTTATCGGTGGATAGTTTTTTTATCTAGCAAGAATGCACAAGCTACCACGTAGATGAAACAGCGCCTTTTTTGACGCTGAAGGTTTGCTCCTTAGCTTTTAGACGAGGCAGTGCCTCGTCTCTACAGATACAATATCGCATACAACTATTTGACAAAAAGAAAAAAAGCTGCTAGTCTTAGCGGTTAAAACTAAACACACAATCCCATGACTGTACCAACCAAATTGGCAGTTTTTTTTATTAGCTACTGCCTCATTCTCCCTGTCCTAAAGGCTCAATCCGCTGAAAATAGCATTTCGGTCAATCTTAGTGTTGAAGTCGACGAAGTTGTCAGTATCAGCATGGAAAACAACACACTAAGTGTTCAGAGTAACAGCACAAATTCTTTCTCCGTGCTAGTCTTCGATGAAACATCCCATAACACGAGCTATTTCTCCGCCCGTAGTGACATGTTAATGGAAACAGGGAAAACCTACACGGTTATCCCTGCGCTCTAGGATTTTCTTTTGATTTATGGTTTCCGCAAAAATCACTTCTCTTTCGCTCTATTTGTCCGCCACCGCCCCCATCCACCAAAGAGAGCTAAAGAGATTAAGACCAGTACCTCCAGAAGAATCATCAAATTCAACCTACTCTCAAACAGCAAAAGAATTCTTTTTCGCAGGCCGACACTCTCTGCCAGCTGGCTAGCTTTGAAATTAGAAAAACTCCCAGAAAGCTCCAGTAGTCCCACACCATAACAATACTTCTCTCCCGAGAAAACTTTCCTGTCCTCAAACTGCGAACCATTGCCTCGATAAATTTCTTCTCCATCAGATAAGTCCTTGGGGCAATGATCTTTTTTTCGCACTAAAACCAAGCTCTGCGTCTCACTTAAATATCCATTCTTTTCCCAATCAATTTCAATTTTGTTCCAGCCAGGAACAGCCCTGACAAATCCGATTCCTTGACTCATTTCCGTGGCGTAAACGAAAGAAGCTTCCGTCAAAAAAATGACTAAAAAAAATAACTCAACACCTGCTACTTTTTTCTTTTTTCTAACCATTTTTTCTTCTTCGCCAAAAACCATTCTTTCTTATTAGTCTAAAAACAAAGAATAACCCCACTAAAAAGAAGGGCCAAACGAAGGCATATTTTCCCATGATCCACCGCCGAGAAAAATGACCAACCTTATTCCCATCAACAAAATAGGCTTTGGCAGAATAAACTCCAAAAACAGATCCGCCCTGCCAATTGTTTTCAAAAACATACTTCTTACCAGGAAAAACGAAATGTTTTTCCACCTCAATTTTTTCCGTTTTTTGCGAAAGTAAATTTTTCACCTGAATTTCTCCATGCGGAATATAGTGAATATTCCCAGTATTTTCAAACTCCACGCTCAAATCAGTCCGCTCTTTCGCGACTACCGGCACTTGAAAATTGTTAATCTTTCCTCCTCCAGTAACCGCACCATCTACATTCAAAAGGACGTAGGACCCTACTTGAGCACCAACCAAAACTGTCTGAAAATTTTCTCCCTGAATTTCCGGTAAAGCTCTGAAGAAAATACCAGCGTAGTGGCTGCCCACTGTGACATCTTTTGGCACCTTTAGTTTTAATGTAATTTTCTTAGTCTCTTTCGGTTCAAAGATCCATTTTTTATCTTCGGTGAAAAGCCAGTCTTTCATTCCGAAAAGACTGTTTTCAGCGACAATCAAACCTAAACGATTATTTTCTTCGATTGACAAATCATTTACCTCCAAAGAAACCAATTGCTTTTTGTCCACCAAATTTCCAACGTTAATTTCCAGTTCCCGCTCCTCTCCCGGCTTCGCAGCGAAAGAGAATATTGCTTGATCCAGAGCCAAAGAGACCTGTTGTTCTTCAACTGCAAAAACTAATTGGGGCATAGAAAAAACCAAAGTCAATAAAGCCAAGCCTATTCTTCCCATCTTTATGGTTTCATTTTTCATGATCATTCTTTTTCTTAATCTCAAAATTTTTATCAAAAAAACGATAAATCGACCAGATAATCAAAAGTAAAAGAATTGATGCCACTGTTGTTTTCCAAGGAATAACCCAAAAAGAAGTTTCTCCCCCTAGCTGAACCTGCTTATCTTCTGACCAAAAATTTGCCTTTACCATGTAGCATCCGTAAGCCCAAGGAGAAAATTCCCAAGTATGTTCAAAAATTCTTTTTTTGTTTGGATAGACAATACGAGGCAAAACTTCTTGCGATGAAATTTCTTTGCCAAACTTATACAGCTTAAAATTACCCGCTAGCTGATAATGCAAGTTACCGCTATTAAATATCTCAGCAGAAAACTTTGCCGGATTATCCCAAAAAATTTTATTTTCCGACAAGACACTATCCATTTTTCCAGAAAGACTGATCGGACTTGCACCCTTTACTGCCAACACTAATAAAACGCCCACTCGTTGATTAACGACAACCCGGGATGCATCCTTACCAGTCTCTTCATTTAACACTTTATTTGTCTTGAAAAAAAGTGCTCCGTAGTAGCCCCCGGTGGGAGTTTCCTTGGGAATTTTAACTTTAAAAAAAACATCTCGCCCCTCATTTGGAGCCAGCGTCAAATTTTCCGGCAATTCCAGCCAGTTAATCACATCATAAGCATACAACGGATGTTTTTCATTGGGAATGAAAAAGCGCGCTTCTGTCGTATCATCTGTTACGTAGAAATCTTCCGCATTAATTTCAACACCATAGGAGGTATCGGAAGAATAATTTTTTAAATTAACCACGCCCGTCCGCTCCTCTCCGGCATTAAAATCCCAATCGAAGCGTATGGGAGAAACCTGCACTCCCGTCGCCATATTATTTTCATCTGCCCTGGCAATAGAAAACGATCCCAATAAAACTGAAAATAAAAAAAACAAAACCAAGAAGAATTGTTTTTTCTTAAAATAATTTAGTTTAAATACTTGCATAAATTTCAAATCAGCATAATCTTTCAAGGATTTGAAGTTACTTGATAGGTAATGACACCGTCATAAGCACCCGCTTTTTGTGTAGCCGGCACATCTAGCTTATACTCAATAACGGCGTCTGTAGCGGATGATGAATGGGAAGCATAGACAAAGATATTGTCGTAAGCAGCAGGAAAGCCGGCAAATTTAGCATTTGGCGCGGTGTCATCCGTCCCCCACCAAGTAGCATCATAGCCTGTCGCTGTTCCTGTTTGCTTAACCCGAAAACCCAGTCCTGTTCCCGACCAAATAACCCCATTCGGAGAAGAACTGGTCCAATCTGTCTTATCTGCGATATTCGTAGCCGCATCAGATGCTAAATCCATTGTCGTATCGGCATCATTTCTTTTCACCGCCAAAGCGTAGCCCGAAGTGGCGTTGGTAGCCGTCGTACAAGTTGTTGTTCCAGTCAACGGAGTGCCTGGAGTCAAGTTTCCAAAAGCAACTGTTGCACCACCACCACAATTAAGCGAAATGCTTGAAAGAACCGTTGTTGTTAAATTAACAGTGTCTGTCGCGGTAACACCCACAGCAAAATCCAACACCTGAACAATGATGAAAGCCACCACCAAAAAAACAGACAAGGCCAAGGCTTTATAGTTTTTTTTATTTTTATTTGGCATAACTAAGCACTTGCACTTAAATCACTTCTCATGACTACTATGGATAAATTATACTACAAAAAAATAATACCGACAATTAGATTAAAGCTTTGCCATAACTGTGTACGTTATAATATTTGAGTATTGTCCCGCTTTTTGAGTCGTGGGTATATTTAGCTTGTACCCCGTTATCGTCTGATCCACTCCACTCGTATATCCGCCTTTTGCATGAAAAACGGTTTGACTAAGCGGAAACGCGGCGTAGTTGTAGTCCGGACTAACTCCCCACTTCGCCTCCACACTTGTGCCGGAATTAACCGTAAAACCCAATCCCTGCCCCGACCAAGCACAAGGAGAAGAGATTGAACAAGCATAATCAGAAATTGTCGTTACGGCATCTGTATGGGTCATAGCGTGATTTTGACTAGTTAAAAGATCATACCCGCCCCAAGCATCAGTGATAACGGAAATAAGTGTTTGACCTGTAATGGGTGTACCGGGAGTAACCGACCCTAAATTTGAATTACCAGAATTGACTGACATTGAGATGGAAAAATTGACTGTGTGCCAAAAGCCATCTTGCGTTTTATAGCTAGCACTTGACCCCGCTCCAATCACTGGCTGTCCTAAGGTATCAGAGATATTGTAACTAGCAGAGTTAGAAGAATTTCCCCCAATACCAATCACATCAGATTCTATCCGATAGTTCGCACTATTTGCCGCAAAAACTTTCTCGACAAAAAACAGTAAAAATAATAGCACGATTATGTTTAAAATTTTCTTCATATCTTTAGAACAATTTAATAGCACGTCTTGATTATAGCATATTGTAAAAAACATCGCAGAGACGAGACACTGCCTCGTCTTTGTGGGTTCGATGACTTCCCAGACGAGGCGGTGCCTCGTCTCTACAAAAAAACAAAAAACACCACTTATTATGGTATTTTTATTAACTAGGTCTTTCGTAAATTTGAATACACAGTTCTCGGCACTGCCCTACTCTTTCCACTCGAAGTGGATACCATCGGGGCTGACAAGCTTAACTGCTGAGTTCGGGAAGGGATCAGGTGTACCCTTGTCGCTAGAAGCACCGAAAACTGCGCATTCAAATTATCTTTGTAGTGTTAAAAAGCGTTGATCACGGGAGAGAAAAACAGGAATGAGGCGATCGTGAGCATAATTACGGAAAACACGGTAAATGTCAATGCAAAACTCTTTCTATAATTCTCCATAAACTGATTTTTTAAATTAGTTGAGAAATTTATTTCCTACTATCTTCTACCTGTTTTTATTCTAAATCAAAAAATAGAAAAAGGCAAAACATAGTAGGGAATAATTTAGAAACTGCTAACTACTGACCGATATGTAACATATAACACGCAATATGAAACAAAAATGTCCTTAAAACATCAGTTACATATTTTGCGCTGCATGTTACGAAAAACTTAAGAGAGATAATAATTCAATTTATTAGTATCTCTTGGCTTAATCCATCACTGGACTTACACCTGAGACCTATCAACCTGGTAATCTTCCAGGAAATTGTACCTCGATAAATCGAGGTAGTTGATTAATCTTGAGCGGAGCTTCTCGCTTATATGCTTTCAGCGATTATCTCGTCCGGACGTAGCTACCGAGCAGTGCTCCTGGCGGAACAGCTCGTACACCAGAGGTTCGTTCTTTCCGGTCCTCTCGTACTAGGAAAGAGATCTCTCAATCAACAACGCCTACAGCAGATAGGAGACCAACCTGTCTCACGACGGTTTGAACCCAGCTCGCGTACCGCTTTAATTGGCGAACAGCCAAACCCTTGGGACCTTCTTCAGCCCCAGGATGCGATGAGCCGACATCGAGGTGCCAAACCGCTGCGTCGATGTGAACTCTTGGCAGCGATCAGCCTGTTATCCCCGGAGTACCTTTTGTCCGATGAGCGATGGCGCTACCACAAGCAACCACCGGGTCACTAGGTCCTGCTTTCGCACCTGCTCGACTTGTAGGTCTCGCAGTTAAGCTCTCTTCTACCCTTACGCTCTACTCATGATTGCCAACCATGATGAGAGAACCTTCGAACTCCTCCGTTACCATTTGGGAGGAAACCGCCCCAGTCAAACTGACCATCTAACACTGTTCCCCTCCCGGATTCACGGGAAAGGGGTTAGAATCTTAATTATCCAAAACTGGTATTTCACTGTTGACTCCACTCCGGCTAGCGCCGGAGCTTCAAAGTCTCCCAGCTATGCTACATATGGAAAACCGAGATCCAATATCAGAATACAGTAAAGGTTCACGGGGTCTTTCCGTCCTACTGCGGGTATCCGGCATTTTCACCGGAAGTACAACTTCACCGAGATCCTCGTTGAGACAGTGCCCAGATCGTTACACGATTCGTGCAGGACGGAACTTACCCGCCAAGGAGTTTCGCTACCTTAGGACCGTTATAGTTACGGCCGACATTCACCGGGGCTTCAGTTCGGAGCTTTGCCTTGCGGCTAACCCCTCGCCTTAACCTTTCGGCATTGGTCACGTGTCACACCCTATACATCCTCTTACGAGTTCGCAGAGTGCTGTGTTTTTGTTAAACAGTCGCCTGGGCCATTTCACTGCGCCTTCCCGATGCTTTCTTGCGATTGCATTGAAAAGGACCCCTTCTTCCGAAGTTACGGGGCTAATTTGCCGAGTTCCTTAACGAGGTTTATCTCGCGCGCCTTGGTATATTCTACCATCCCACCTGTGTCGGTTTGAATACGGTCGCCTGCCTGACTCGCTTAGAAGTTATTTCTTGTCAGTGTGGCATCAATCAATCCGCCTCGTATTGCTACTCAGCGTCCTTACGCCTCTCAAGGTTGATGCTCCGGCAGATTTGCCGACCAGAGCCCTCTAAAGGTTTCGGCCATCACTTCCAGTCGATGGCTGATTTAGCCTACTGCGTCACTCCCTCGCTCAAACGTCAGACCGGCGGCACAGGAATATTGAACCTGTTTCCCATCACCTACGCCTTTCGGCCTTGGCTAAGGGTCCGGCTAACCCTGGGCGGACGAACCTTCCCCAGGAAATCTCAGGATTACGGCGGTCCGAATTTCCATCGGACTTTTCGTTACTCATGTCCGCATAATCACTTCCATCCGGTCCACGGTCGGTTACCCTCCCGCTTCACTCCAAATGGAACGCTCTTCTACCACGCCGTCCCGCCTAAACGGGCCGGCCTCCGCGGCTTCGGCCGGTGATTTAGTCCCGATCATTTTCGGCGCAAGATCACTCGACGAGTCAGCTATTACGCACTGTTTAAATGATGGCTGCCTCTAAGCCAACATCCTCGCTGTCTTTGCAATCTCACATCCTTAGTCACTTAACCAACTTTTGGGGCCTTAGCCGGCGGGCTGGACTGTTTTCCTTTCGACTCTGAAGCTTATCCCCCAGAGTCTGACTCCACATCTGACTGAAGCAGTATTCGGAGTTTGATTGGCTTTGGTATCCCGGTAAGGACCCTATACCATTCAGTGCTCTACCACCACTTCTAGCATTGATGCAGGCTAGCCCTAAAGCTATTTCGAAGAGAACCAGCTATCACCGAGTTTGGTAAGTCTTTCGCTCCCACCCATAGTTCATCCAAGACCTTTTCAACGGTCACTAGTTCGGCCCTCCACCTCATGTTACTGAGGATTCAGCCTGACCATGGGTAGCTCACCCGGTTTCGGGTCTACAGCAGGCAACTGATTCGCGCTATTCACACTCGCTTTCGCTGCGGCTCCTCCCGATTCGATTAGAATCGGGATTAACCTGGCTGCCTACCGTAACTCGCGGACTCATTATGCAAAAGGCAAACGGCCATCCCGCGACGCTTGCGCGCCGAGGACTACCATAGCTTGTAAGCACACAATTTCAGGTACTATTTCACTCCCCTAACAGGGGTTCTTTTCACCTTTCCCTCACGGTACTAGTTCACTATCGGTCATCAGTGAGTATTTAGCCTTGGAGGTTGGACCCTCCGGATTCGAGCTGGATTTCACGTGTCCCGCTCTACTTGGGATACTCCTAGGTCCGGGCTTGCATTTCGCATACGTGTCTATCACCCTCTATGGATGATCTTTCCAGATCATTCTGCTATGCCGCCCAATACCACATTAGAGTCCCGCAACCCCTCCCGACAAGTCGGAAGGTTTAGGCTGTTCCGCTTTCGCTCGCCACTACTTACGGAATCACGATTGTTTTCTTCTCCTCCGGTTACTGAGATGTTTCACTTCACCGGGTATAGCTCTGAAGCCCTATATATTCAGACTCCAGTGGACCGATATTAATCGGCCCGGGTTTCCCCATTCGGAAATCTCCGGATCAAAGCGTGTTTGCCGCTCCCCGAAGCTTATCGCAGCTTACCACGTCCTTCGTCGCCTTCTGATGCCAAGGCATCCATTGTGCGCCCTTTGTAACTTGACCAATACATTTGCCTGGTCTCGCCTACCCGAGCACAAGTAGATTGTACTTGTTTTACCCTCTATGCAATTGTCAAAGAACAACGCTCCACCAGTGAGCCTAAAATCTGCACGTCCGATTCGCCCCGCAGGGCGTCGCAACGAATATAATCAAAACCAAAACCATGCGTGGATATCGAAAACTCAGCGTGGGCGTGCCTGGAGTCGAACCAGGGACCTCGTCCTTATCAGGGACGCGCTCTAACCAACTGAGCTACACGCCCCCGATCTCATTTTCGATTATCGATTTCCAATTTCCGACTTGCCATCCGTGCAAATCCTTATTCAAATCGGCAATCGCAAATCGGCAATCGCAAATCCTTCGGGTGGAGGCAACCGGGCTTGAACCGGCGACCCCGAGCTTGCAAAGCTCGTGCTCTGCCAACTGAGCTATGCCCCCGGTCCGCGGCTAATTTCCAATTTATGATTTCCGATTTTCGATTTAAATCGGCATTCGGCAATCGCAAATCGAAAATTCTTCTTACGCCCCGGTCGCCGCCATTC
>JBAQUL010000019.1:0-6510 GCA_049297495.1 Candidatus Moraniibacteriota bacterium | reverse complement strand
AGCATATTAACAATTAAGGAGGCTAAAATGAAAATAGCGCTAATTGTTCCGCAAGGGCAAAAAGAGATGAATGCCATGGGCAATGTTGCCCGTCCGCCACTCGGCGTTTGTTACCTAAAGGCTTATCTCTGCAGCATGGGATATCTTGATGTAAAAATATTCCATCAAATAGATGAGTCTGATGACTTTATCACGAAAGAAATTGTAAAATTTCATCCTGACATCGCAGGATTTTCCACAATGAGTTGTGTTTTTTCTACTAGCGTCACATTGGCCAAAAAACTCAAAGATAAACTTCCTAACATCATCACGGTATTTGGCGGTGAACATATCACAGGCATATTCGTGGATGAAACTCACTATGATTCAAAGCTTCTTTCTGAAACTCTGAGGCATAATCCTGTGATTGATTTTGTTGTTCCATTTGAAGGAGAACTTACTTTCTTTGAATTGGTAAAAACACTTGAAGCGAAAGGTGAGATATCTTCAGTTTCTGGGATCGCTTTTTTGAAAAACGAAAAACTACTCGTCGCAAAAAGAAGGTCAAGGATTGCCAATCTTGATAGCTTGCCAATCGCGGATCGGAGCGACTTGCCATATGAAAAATATCATTCCCAAGATATGCAAAATTTAGACTACTTACACACAGCCCGCGGATGCC
Organism: Candidatus Moraniibacteriota bacterium; assembly: GCA_049297495.1. GTDB lineage: Bacteria > Patescibacteriota > Minisyncoccia > Moranbacterales > UBA2206 > UBA9630. Next base: position 5,849 of record JBAQUL010000019.1, on the reverse strand, counting down.
CGTATAAATGCAGCTTCTGCGCGACACCAATTTCAAATCCCGGGCCCGTCGCGTTTAATTCTGCAAAAAGAATTGTCAAAGAAATAGAGATGCTTTATCACAACCATGAAAGAAAATCTTTTTTCTTTTGCGATGAATTATTTACCGCAGACCGAAAAAGAGTGATGGATTTTTGCAACAGAATGATTTCCTCTGGCTTATCAAAAGTAATTAAATGGCGAGTATTCTCCAGAGTAGACGATGTTTCAGAGAAAAAAATCGATTTAGCTCTGATGCAAGAAGCAGGCTTAAGCGGGCTATTTTTTGGCATTGAATCTATGAACGCAAAAACTCTCTCACGACTCGGTAAAAAAACATCTCCCGCTCAGATTTATGCAGCAATAACGAATACACACAGCAATAAAATTGAAGTCTGGTGTAACCTCATGATTGGTTACCCCTGGGAAACAGAACGAGAGCTGAGAACGTCACTGGATAACTATTTAAAAATGACCCGCACTAAGTTAATAAAGCACACCTATATCGCCTTTATTACTCCATTTCCCGGCACTCCTTTCTATCGCCGGTGTCGCAGAAACAATTGGATCGTGGACGAAAAATTTTTCCAGTCCGATTGCTCTAGGCCAGTCTTAAAAACTCCTATTAAAAAGGAAATCTTGGTTGAAATATATAAAGATTTTCTGACAAAAGTATAGTTGGCTTTTTTTGTAGAATCCCCCGACGACATCGCTCGTCGGGGGATTTTTATTTTCACAAAAGCAACCGCGCCACTTTCCGCTCGTCATTTCGATATCCCACCTTCCGTCACCGGATCCACCAGTCAAATCAAGGAAATCACGTTTGTGCTATAATAAATTCACTAAATATCAACCAAAAAACATCATGAGCAAAGAATTCCCCCAACCGAAAGCAGAAACCAAAGAAAACCTACCAAAAGAAAAAGATTCTGAAATAGCCTTCAAAGAGTGGCAGGAATTTTATAATAAATATTCCCAGTTGCAAGACGACGTGCATGATTTGATTTGGAGTTTGGAAAGAGATAGAAAAAGACATTATTTTGATAAGCGCCAAGAGCAGTTGAAGCGCTCATTTGCGTCAGTAGCAGATCCGCGCATATACCTAACTTACCATCGCTCAATTGGCGGCTCTGCCCATATAATAGATACTCCTAAACTGGATTTCGAAGGAGAATATTCTCTTTTCAATTTTCTAGAAAAACTGCAGGAAGAAATAAAAAACGAAATTGAAAATGGTATAAAAAAATAATTCTTGCATAAAAAAAGAGTCCTGCCCGCCCCTCACTAAAATCTAGTAAATTTAGAATTTTTAAATAAAAAAAACGGCAGTGCTATGATAAGCATCTGCCGTTGCTTGAGCCATTTTGGTGTGGGGTTTTACGACTTGGCTCAAAGTCGATTTGTGCTTTAAGGAACTACAGCTTATTCACTTCCTCTTCTAACAAATTATAAATACTGTAGGGATTTGCAGACAAATTACACCCAGCCTTCAGTTGCAGCTCCCTACTATCGGGATTACTACTGGCCGCAATCATTGTCGCTTCGGGATTTACTTCTCTTGCAGCCCTGATTAACTCAAGAGTCGTTCCATCTGGGAGATTATAATCCCAGACAATGAGTTGAAACTTCTTTTCCTTGATCATGGACTGAGCTTCTATTAAGCTCATTGCCAGATACGCTTGGCAGCCACCCTCCTCGCAAACAGCTGCGAGGTTTTCCGCGGTCATCATATGATCTTCCACTATTAATATTTTCTTCATTCTTCCTCTCCTTTTTTCGTTTTTTCAAAAAACTCGATTAATGAAACCACTCTTTCGGGATTAACTTCCCGAATGGAAACCGATTCCTGAAAAGATTGAGAAAGCTTTTCAGTGTTGATTTTTTCAAGCTCCTTTTTTCTATATGGATCAATAAAGCTGGCCCATATAGAAATAACTTTTCTGTTCCTACGGGGGTTATCACTCCACCCGTGCAGAATCAGAAAATCGATCCCGTTTCTCTCGCATGCGCGAGAGATCAGCTTTGAACCAAACTCAGCGACATCCTCATCGCCACAAACGGATTTCAACTGAGAGTACCAGTCACAACACCCACAGGGTGCCGTGAAGTTCTGCTCAAGACCTCCCGCCCTGAAAACAAGGCGGAAGCCACACCCGCAGGACGAATCACGATTAGAAACCGCAATACCAACCTGAGGATAGTCGCTATGCTGAAGAATTGAGAAGTCCCATTTCGGATGGAGCTGGATTAACTTCACCTTGTCGATACTCTGAATTTTCAAAAATCTCTCCAGAGTGGGTTCAGTCGTCCAAAATGCTTTGGCAATCTCCTGTGGATTTTTGGAAATCCATTCAACCACGTCATTTGAAAGAGCGGAAAGATTTTCTACAATACTAGAAACTAATTTAAAAGTATTTTCTGACATAATACTCTCCTTGCTCCATTTCTACCCCGCCGATACAGGCGGCAAACATTTTCCAGCCAGTGTAGCTCCCGACCAATCTGCATTATGCAAATCCGGGCCTTAGCTGATATTCTATTTTTAAATAACTTTTGAGCTATCTAGGATTAGATAAACTCTAGAGGAGAAAGAAGTCATTTTCTGTCTCCCACTAGAACCTATATGGTGATATCACATTCAGTTACCTCAATCTTTCTTTGCCACTCTCTTTTGTAATCTGTAACGTAATATTTCTCTTTTTCTTTCTCTATTTCTTTTTTTGAAGGAAAGCTCCAAAACTGATTGAGGTATTTTCTAGTCTTATCTGACATATCTGGAGCATTGTTAATTACTAGTCCATTGTTTAGTAATAATTTCATAGTTTTTTGCTTAATGATTAGTTTGTTAAGATTTTACTTGTCTTTTTTGGTGTTTTATCTTAACAGCGTAGTATATCAGAAAATTGGCAACTAGTCCATAGTTAGCGACTATTGTCAAGTTTGTCATCTTGCCAAAACAACACTATTTGGCTTATCTATTGCTATTTTTGACAAGCTATGCTATAATAATATTGTCGTCACTTTTGATGACAGTAAGCGCTATAACACCACATTTTATGCATTTAGACGAACTTAAAAACGCCGGACTCTCCGAAAATGAAGCTAAGGTTTACCTGGCCGCCCTGGAATTGGGCGAAACCAGCGTCTATCGTTTGGCCAAAAAGTCGCTCGTAAAGCGCACAACCACCTATTTGGCCGTGGAAACACTAAAAGAAAAAGGTCTCATGAACAGCTACACCAGCAACAATGTAGCTGTTTGTTTTGCCGAAAATCCCAAAAAACTGGCAGAAATGCTCGAAGAAAAGAAAAAAGCCCTCGACAAAGTTATGCCTGAGCTCTTGGCTTTCACCAATCTAATTGATAAAAAGCCCAAAATCCAATTTTTTGAAGGCCATGAGGCCTATCAGGAAGTTTTCAAAGATGTCCTAAAATACCCTGGAAGCGAGATGCTCGGCACATTCAACGAAAAGTTTTGGAATTTTGATAATTATTTTGTGGACTATTTTATCCCCAAGCGGAAAGAAAAGAAAATCTGGGCCAGGATCCTTTTCCAAAATAACCCAGAATTACGCACTGTCGCGGAGGACGAAAAAGAGCATTTCTTCCAAAGCCGGCTAGTTGCCTCGGATAAATTCAAAGTCGAGATCGAAATGGTTATTTATGGCGGAAACAAGATCGGCATGGTTTCCTATGACGAAGAAATCGCCATCATCATTGAAAGCCAGATGATCCATAACACACAAAAGAGTTTTTTTGAGACGATGTGGGAAATTAGTGATAAAAAGCCAATCCCCGAGTTAGTCTGATTCTCGATCACAAAAACAACCGCGCCACTCTCAACTCTTCGTAGCTATAATCCTCTCCTAAAATATTTAGCACAGGGGAAAGCAATGCTCCGCCGGATTTTTCAAAAGCCGCTTTGATTTCTTGAAATCTTTTTTCCGGCAACCGCAAATGTTCAATTTCAATTTCTTCTCCGCTTTCTTTTAACTTTTCAATGTGGGCAATAATCGTTGCTAGAGATAATTTGCGCTCACTGGCAATTCGTCCCAAACTCATCCCCGCGTTCAGCATTTTTTTTGTTTGCGCATATGTTGAACCTGCACCCCCGTAGAGACGAGGCATCGCGTCGTCTTTTCGTTGTTTATTTCCTAGACGAGGCAATGCCTCGTCTCTACGGGAAACATTTTGTTTTTCAACTAAATTATTTTTCTTTGCATAGCCCCCAATTACACCCATAAATTTCTCTCCGTATTCAGAAAGCTTCATTACTCCCACGCCGCTGATCTGCAAAAAGCTCTCTTTGTTTTGCGGGAAATAGTAGGCCATTTCTTGCAGCGCAACATCACTAAAAACAATAAACGGGGGCACACCTTTTTGCTCGGCCAGACTTTTTCTAATAGCTCTAAGCTGTTCGAATAACTGCGTGTCATATTCCAGTGCGCCTTTTTTCTTTTTGACCTCCAACTCCGATTCTTTTTCAAATTGAGGACTGAGTAAAAATATTTTCTCCCGATTATTCAAAAACTTCTTCCCCAAATTTGTAAGATAGATTGTCGGGTATTCGCCCTCACTTTTAGCCGCATATCCCTTAGCAATAAGCAGATTAATAAAATACATGGTCTCCTCTTCACTTGAATCCTTGGCAATCCCAAAAACAGAAAGCTGATCATGCCCCAACTCCAGCACTTTTTTGACGCGCGACCCGCGCAGCACACTCATCACATATCTTCCGCCAAACCGCTCTCCCGTGCGCACAATGGCTGAGAGAATTTTTTGAGCAATGATCGTCGCATCAACTTCCTCTTTCGGACGCAAACATACATCACATCCTCCACAACCCTCCGCCTCTTGTTTTTCACTAAAATAACCCAAAAGATACGCCCGCCGACATGTCCGAAGCTCTGCATATTCAACTACTTGCGCCAACTTTTTTTGCGCGCCAGCCCGTTCAACTTCATTTTGAATATCCCGCAGAAAAAAGTTATGTTTCATTGTGTCGCCATAAGAATAAAACAGCACGCATTCACTGGGAAGGCCATCGCGTCCCGCGCGACCAGTTTCTTGATAGTAGCCCTCTATTGATTTGGGAAGCGAATAATGAACGATGAGTCTCACATCCGGTTTATCAATCCCCATCCCAAACGCAATTGTCGCCACAATAATTTGCACTTCATCACGCACAAACTTTTCCTGTGTCTTTCTTCTTTTTTCATTTTCCAATCCCGCATGATAGGCCGCCGCCTTAAATCCCTTGTGTTTCAAATCAGCTGCAATATTTTCTGTTTCTTTGCGTGAAAAACAATAAATAATCACCGAACGCTCCTGATATTTTTTGAGCAAATTCACTAAATTGGCAAAAGCGTTCTTTTTTGGTCGCACAACATAACTCAAATTTGGTCGATTAAAGCTGGAGATAAAAATACGCGCCTCTTGCATTTCCAACTGTCGCACGATATCCTCACGCACCTTGTCTGTCGCTGTCGCCGTGAGTGCCATCACCGGAACAGCGGGAAAAATATTTCGCAGCTTTGCCAAATTGCGATAATCCGGACGAAAATCATGTCCCCACTCCGAGATACAATGCGCTTCATCAATTGCAATAAGACTAATTTCCAAACTTTTGAGAAAATATTGAAACGTTGAAAGCGCCAAACGCTCAGGCGCAACATAGAGAATCTTGAGCTCGCCCAAGCGTGCTTTTTTTTCGATTTGGTTTATGTCCACCAACTCAAGCGTGCTATTAATAAACTCCGCCGCAATTCCATTGGCACGCAGTGCATCAACCTGGTCCTTCATCAGTGCAATGAGCGGTGAAATGACAAGCGTAAT
>JBAQUL010000018.1:0-13012 GCA_049297495.1 Candidatus Moraniibacteriota bacterium | reverse complement strand
AACTTCTTTAACCATCATCGCTTCAGCATAACTTGCAAAATTTTTCAAAAGCACCCCAGACAATTTACCTTTGTCCATTTTTTCCCATTTACAAATTAACATTCGTATATTCGTAAATAATTCGTAGTTCGTAGAGATTTACGCAAAGTGAGCGAAAGCTTTATTCGCATCCGCCATCCTGTGCACATCATCTCGTTTTTTCATCGCGGCGCCAGCTTTGTTCGAAGCTTCGATTAGTTCATCTGCCAATTTTTCCGCCATCTTTTTGCCTTTCTTGGAAGAAATCGCCGCTTTCAGCCAACGGATGGCCAAGGTTGTGCGTCTCTCGCCCAAAACTGGCACTGGAACTTGGTAGTTGGCACCACCAACACGACGGGATTTCAGCTCAACAAGTGGTGCAACATTTTTCAACGCTTGTTCGAAAATGTTCAGTCCGCCTTTTTTAGTCTTCTCGTGAATAATGTCAAAGGCTTCATAAACAATCCGCTCGGCAGTTGTCCGCTTGCCATCTTGCAAAATGCTATTGATAAATTTACCCACCAAAAGATTATCATATCTTGTGTCAGGCTTGACGTGTTTGTCAAATACTCTTTTTCTTCTTGCCATATAGATTAATTGCTAATTTACTTTATTTCTTATCTTTTTCCACCTTCGCTCCATATTTACTGCGACCCTGTTTTCTGTTCGCCACACCGGCGCTGTCCAAAACTCCGCGCACAATATGATAACGTACACCAGGAAGATCTTTCACGCGTCCTCCGCGTAGCATTACGATGGAGTGCTCTTGCAAGTTGTGTCCGATTCCAGGGATGTAAGCAGTCACTTCCATTCCATTAGTAAGTCGCACTCTCGCAATCTTTCGCAGAGCTGAGTTCGGTTTCTTTGGTGTTGTTGTGCTGACTTTGAGACAGACTCCTCGTTTAAATGAGCTATTGGTGAGCACCGGCTTGTTTTTCAAAGTATTGAAAACATGCTTAAAAGCAGGTGTTTTAGATTTGCTCTTAACTGATGAGCGGGATTTTCGCTTCAATTGATTGATTGTTGGCATCTGTGTATTCTCTACGAACTACGAATTGTTTACGAGTATACGAATAAATTTTGCCCAGCTAGAGGCTAAATTCAGCATATTTTCGTTTCAGCTCGCAATCTGTAAAAAGTAATTTAACTTAAAATATCTTAACATTATCACACTCGCAACTCCTAGTGAGTATAATAAAAAAACTGCCAGTTGTCTAGCAGAATAAGCATAAAGGAAAGTGGCGGATATGTCAAATCGCCACCCTTAAAAATGCGTTAATCGCCGTGCCCAGAAAAACGCGCAAAGGAGAGGAAAAAAAGAAGATAAAAAACAAAAGCAGAATAAAACCAAACTGCTCAAGCATGGCTTGAGTTTCAATTTTAATCGGAAAGATGGAAAATAAGACCTTGGATCCGTCAAGTGGTGGAATAGGAATTAGATTAAAAAAGGCTAAAAAAACGTTGATGATAATCACAATAATCAAAAGTTCATAAAATATTGCTCCAACCGATCCAGCAATAACACTGGAAACTGTTGACCACTCATTAAAGTGATTGATGATATCCTTTTTTAAATGCAATGGCAATGCGATAAATCTCGCTCCTAGTGCGGCCAAAAAAGCTACTGCTAAATTTATCCCTGGTCCCGCCATAGCAACAAGCGCTGGTCCCCATTTTTGATTTTTCAAATTATAGGGATTATACGGCACCGGTTTTGCCCAACCAAAAGCAAAACCAAAAGAAAGATACATGAAAAGTGGGGCTAAAAATGACCCTACAAGATCAAGATGACTAAAGGGATTGGCCGTTAGGCGTCCAGCATATTTAGCAGTATTGTCCCCAAGCCAAAGCGCCATCAACCCATGAAAAACTTCATGGATAATCACAGAATAAAGCAAAATAACAACATAAAAAACAATTAACACAACATCATTGGACATACATTTTCTTGCTAAAATTATATTCCTATGCTACCTTATATCTTGTAATAAATCAACCAATTCATGAAACATGTAACATGAAACACGCAGCAAGAGAACTACTTCTCTTCGTTGGATACTGTGTGCTACATGCTATATGCTTCATGCTACATGTCTATGAGTCGAGTTTGTGAAGTTTGCGGACGCGGTCCAGGAACAGGGCACACCGTCAGCCATTCTAACGTAAAAACATTGCGAAAATTTCAAATCAATTTGCAAAGTAAAAAAATTGACGGCACGAAAACAAGAATCTGTACTCGTTGCATCAAAACTGCTAATAAAGAAAAATAAGCCTTTCTTTTGTAAACATCAAAAAATCCTCCACGTGGAGGATTTTTTAGTTTTTCGCATTTTTATCCCCCTCCTTTATAAGGAGAGGGTTAGGGTGAGGTGGATTCTTTACAACCCCAAAGTCTTCACCAACTGTTTCACAAGAGAAACAACAACCGCTGGCGCCATTAGGCTGTACACCTCAACTCCTTCATCATCCTTCACCGTAAAAGGTCTTTCGAGAGTTTTAATTTCACCGGTGTTCTCATCACGTTCATAATAAAACTCAGGAGTTATTTCATAATCGTCAACCATATCTTTCGCCACACTAGCTGGCACAGCATTTCTCACCATGCCTTTTGTAACACCATGCAAAGAAAAAACCTTATTAATCAATTTATCATCCATCTCCAGTCGATCACGCAAAGATTCGATTCCCATATTATCTCCCTCTTTCGCCACCATTCGTACATTATTACATTCTGGATTATCACATTTCAAAAAGAACTTTTTCTCTTCTTCGTCAAATCCAACTTCCTTTGTCGCTAGCAGTTTTAGATTTCTCGGTGTGTGACAAATTGGACAAACTACGCGATATTTCATTCGCTCATCAATCACCGCTTCTGGAATATCAATCGCTAGGAAAATATCTGGGTCTTTTCTATAATCGATAAGTTCTTTGAAAAATAACGAATAAGAAATTTGATCAAAATTCCTTGGAAAACCGTCAATAAAGAGGGATTTTTTGTCCATCTTGTCAATCTCCCGTTTAACCAGAGTCATAATAAATTCATCTGGTAAAAGCGTTTTAGTGTCCCGACCCAAGAGCGCATCAATGCCTTGCTCTGGCGAGATATAGCCCCGATAATTTTTATGCAAATACGCCAAGAGCTCCTTTTTTTCATTCTCATCTTCCATGGCTGCGTGCACATCTCTCACGACATCACCGACAGAAATATGCCCAATCTTATCTTTGCCAAAAATTTCCATTAGAAATTTTGTGTATGTTCCTTTGCCCGCATTTTTTTTGCCCAAGAAATAAGCAATAAAAGTCTTCCCTTCAGCAAAATACTTTTTCAACTTCTCAATGTCTTCGCCCACCCTTGCTTCAAAATACTCCTTTCTCTCGTCTAAATCAGACAAGTTGAACTTTCTGTCGACTCCTTCCACTTTCGTCTTTTGCAGTGGAAATTCTTTTTCATACTTCATTGTTTTTTAAATTTAAAAATTAATTAATTACTTATTACTTTTGAATCTATTCTTTATTTGCCTCCACCTCCAGCTCTGTTACTTTCTTAAAAATTCCTTTTGCAATTTCCGCTTGGATTTTTTTATCCGCTTTGAGAAACGCCTTGGCTGGCTCACGACCGACTCCCAATTTTACTTCGCCATAAGTATAGGAATTACCTTTTTTTGTCACCACCTCATACTTAACACCCGTATCAAGCACATCGCCCGCAGCAGAAATTCCCTCGTTATACATAATATCAAACTCCGCTGTGCGAAAAGGCGGTGCCACTTTATTTTTCACAATTTTCACTTTCGTGCGATTGCCCACGATATCTTCGCCTTTTTTAATTTGCGCCGAGCGCCTCACTTCCACGCGCACAGACGCATAAAACTTGAGTGCGTTTCCGCCGGTCGTTGTTTCCGGGTTGCCAAATACCACGCCAATTTTCATTCTAATTTGATTGATAAAGATCACTGTACAGTTCGAGCGAGAAATGATGGCGGTGAGTTTTCGTAAGGCTTGCGACATCAAACGTGCTTGGCGTCCCATATGGCTATCCCCCATATCCCCTTCAATTTCCGCCTTCGGCACCAGCGCCGCCACACTGTCCACCACAACCACATCAATCGAACCAGAATTGACCAGTGCGTCCACAATATCGAGCGCCTGTTCACCATTGTCCGGTTGAGAAATTAAAAGCTCATTCACATTCACTCCAATTCTTTTGGCATATTCCGGATCCAGCGCATGTTCCGCATCAATAAACGCCGCCACTCCGCCAGCACGCTGCGTATTGGCAATAATATGCAAAGTTAAGGTTGTTTTCCCTGAAGACTCCGGTCCATAAATTTCCACGACGCGTCCACGCGGAATTCCTCCGATACCAAGTGCCAAATCCAATGAAATCGAACCAGTCGGAATTGATGCCACATCAACATGTTTAATATCGCCCAATTTCATAATCACTCCTTCGCCGAATTTTTCTCGAATTTCCGATACGACATTGTCAACTCCTTTTTCTTGTTCTTTATTCTTCCCCTCCTTTTTTTCTTCGTCTTTCATAGTTTAGTTATTAGATTTATTAATTCAGGACTTACACATTTGATTGAAAGGAATTCTGGACATGCATCATTCTTAGCACCTCAGACTCATAGTAAACCAGCAGAAAACTAACCAAAATGAGAAAAACTCGCTTTAAAGAATTTATTTCAGCCAAATGTGTAAGTCCTACGACTTAAGTAATTCTACTGCTTTTTATCTTCTTTAGCAAAGACAACTCCTTTTATCGCTCCACTTTCTTTCCCGAGCGTCCCCTTTTCTTCACCATTAAGCTTAATGTAAGTTGCGTTTGCCTGTCCAGAGCTAATAGTAATTTTATCATGGGCACTAAATTTTTGCACAGCCCCGGCAAGAACTGTTCCACTAAAAATCAAATTACCATCCGCTTCGGCGCTAATCCAAACTGGTCCCGGGTCAACGCTAAGCTCAATTTGAACAGCCATGTCATCCGCTTGTGAAGCATCTTGACTGGGTGAGTCATTAGTTACCCCCTCTTCTTTTTGTGAATCCGCATTTTCATCGACATATTTTGATTGCACTGTAATATTTTCTGCCGCCTCCTTCTGAAATTTATTCACCGCCCTCACATGTATAACATTTATCCCTGACTGCAAAGAAATATCCTCTCTAAACCTACCATCGTCATCAACCAAAACAAGCTGATCGTTAATAAAAACTCGTGCGTCTTTGTCGGTCTTCCCTTCGAGTAGGACATTTTTACCATCTACCTGAGAATTTGACCCAGGATTAAGAATAATCAAACGTGGAGTATCCGTGAGTGACCCGGCCTCTCTATAGAGATAAAAAAACACACCAAGCACAAGAATGCCAACGAAAAATAGCACTATCTTTTTTGGTGTAAAAACAAAAGCGGAAATATTAAGCGGTTTTATTTTGGATTTTTTCTGATCAGGATTCTTGCTTTTCTCAAGATTTTTTTTTATCCCTTTTTCTTTTTCAAATAGCTTCACGAGACTTCTCTCATCAACACCCAAAAAATCACCATAACTTTTCAGAAATCCGCGCACATAAACATCCGCAGGCAGTTCATCATATTTTCCTTCTTCCAGACGCTGTAAATATTCTACTCGGATTTTCGTAACACGCGATACTTCGTTGAGTGCAATCCTTTTGTCCGAACGCAACTTTCGGAGCTTCTCGCCCAAAGTCATTGTGCCAACTTTTCTTTTTGTGAAGCCATTAGTCATAACTTAATAAAATAAAAAACATAGATTAACTCAAAACCTTTGTTTTATGTTTTTATCTTTATTTTTTCTGCCAACGGGCAGGTATTTTTGTTTTTTTATTTTGCCTTACATCTCCCACTTGTCTCGCTTTTCTTGATCACTCACATCATCATTATAGACTGTTCCAACTTCTTCGGGAAGCCCATATATTTCTCTTGGTTTGGCACCATCAGACGGACCAACAACCCCTTTCTCTTCTAGGATGTCCAGTAGTCTCGCTGCCCGTGCATAACCCACACGCAGGCGTCTCTGTAAGAAAGAGGCGGAAGCTTTTTTGGACTGCAAGATTTCTTTTTTAGCAGCTTCATACAAATCATCATTGTTTTCATCATTAAAACCGTTAAAATTATCCAGCTCAGTTGCCGTGGATGCGGATTTTCCCGCCGTGATTTCTTCCGCATCATCCTCGGTTATATCTGTGCTTTCGTTTTCTTCTTTAATAAAATTTACAATCTCTTTCACCTCTTTTTCCGTCACAAAGACACCTTGAATCCTTTGTGGTTTTGGAGAATTGGCACTAAGATAGAGCGAGTCGCCATTGCCCAGAAGTTTTTCCGCCCCGGCCATATCCAAAATCGTGCGCGAATCAATTTGCGTTGCCACTTGAAAAGAAATTCTGGTCGTAATATTGGCCTTGATAAGACCGGTGATTACTTCAACTGAAGGACGCTGAGTTGAAACAATCAGATGAATCCCCACTGCACGCGCCATCTGAGCAATTCGCACAATCGCACCTTCCACTTCTTTGCCATGGCTACCCATGAGATCCGCAAGCTCATCCACGACAATCACGATATAGGGAATATTGCTATAATCTTCCTCGCTCACCTCACCGGTTTCTGCGTCAACCAATTTTCTTTTCTCGCCTCTCTTAAGTTTCTCCTTAAATGAAATGATATCTCGCACGCCTGCTTCTTGAAATAGCTTGTAGCGCTTCTCCATTTCACTGACCGCCCATTTCAGAGTGTTGACCACCTTAGCATTCTCCACAATTACTGGCGTAAGCAGATGCGCAATGCCGTTATACAGTGACAGTTCCACTCTTTTCGGATCAACCATGATAAATTTCAATTCTTCGGGAGAATTTTGATATAAAAGCATCGTAATAATCGAATTAACACAAACCGACTTCCCCGTTCCCGTTGCACCAGCAACCATAAGGTGTGGCATCTTATCCAAGCTACCAAAAATATAATTGCCACTCACATCTTCACCAAGCGCAATGCTCAAATTAGACTTTCTATTTTTAAAATCTTTACTCTCCAAAATTGAACGCAAACGCACAAAAGAAGAACTCTTATTTGGAACTTCAATACCGATGAGGGATTTTCCGGGAATTGGCGCTTCAATTCGGATTGGAGCGGCCAAGGCTAAGGAAAGATCGTTTTGTAGAGCCAATATTTTAGCAATTTTAACGCCAACTGCTGGACGAAAGCTGTATTGTGTCACTGAAGGACCAGTCTTAATCTCACCTCTTTCAACTTCAATTCCAAAATTACGCAAGGCATCCTCAATGAGTTGTGCATTCAAATCCACATCGCCCCCCTTTGCCACACCAGTCGCTTTCTCTAAGATATCTACCGGTGGAAATTTCCATTTCAACGTTTTTGTTTTTTTCTTCGCCAAACGGCTAGAATTTTCATCTGACAAGGTTTTCTTAGAAAAGAGAGAATCTCCCTCATCTTCATCATCGGCCAGTTCAGATGAGATAAACTGATCTCGCCCTTCAACGAATTTTATCTTCGCAATATTCTCTCTCGCCAACATTTCTGTTTCCTCCTGTGCCAACTGCTCATCCACCATATTTTCTGTATTCTCAAAAGCATCATCGTTCTCCAAATTCTGGCCCATTTCAACTTCGGAATTTATGACTTCTTTTTCAATATTCTCCTTCTTAATCCTTTTAAAGCGTTCGATGACGCTAACAATAGAAAATTCGAAAGCCGTAATCACTCCCAACAAAAGAAGCGCCACAATAACAACCAAGCTGCCCGCATTACCTAAGTATTTTATAGAAAAATAGGCTACGGCATAACCGACATAGCCACCACCCCTTCCCGCCTCAGCAACTGCCCGCATCCGAGAAGGATCAAAAAACCAATGGAAAAGCCCGGTTATGCTAACAAAAACAACGAATAATCCAATCAATTTTGTAACATAAAAAATTGTTTCTTTTCTGAAAAAAAGCACAACTCCAGCCAAAACCAAAAAGAGTGGAAAAATTAACTTCGCCCAACCAATTGCTTGCCCGATCAACCTATTCAAAAATTCACCGACCACGCCAGCATACCCAAGGAAACCCAAGGCCGTCAAAACCGCCAGAGTAAATAATATCACTCCAGCCACATTTCTTCTGACGTCCGAGGAAAGAGAAAAGTCGAACTTGTTTTTTGGCTCATCGCCAGTCCCATTTTCTTTTATTTTTTTCCCACTTGAACTATTCTCTTTTTGCCCATTTTTTCTTCGTCCCATAAAACTAGTTTAACACAGATTTGAAAAATATAAAAAGCCTCTTTCGGAAAGGCTTTTTATATTAAATTTCTCTACTTTTTAAAAAAATCCAGTATTACTTAGAAAAGTAATTGTTAGCGCTGGCATCAAAGCCAGGAGGATTGCGAAATTCATCGTTTCCGACTCCTGATGCTCAGCCAATCTGGCTTCGCAATCTGGACATTCGCATTTTTTTTCGAGCTGTTCCATATTTTTGTTTTTGTCCAAGCTCGAGAATTAAACTCCCGATCACTTGGATTTTTATATAAATAAAAAGAAAGCGGGCTCACCCGCTCTCTTTATTACCTTTATAGTATACACCATCTAAATGGAAAAGTCAAGCAATATTTTCAATTATCCACTCCTTCCCACTATATCCATAGCTTCTTTAGACAAATCGCTTGGCGTAATCCGCGTTTTGACAAAAAAAGCTTGTATGCCCATTTGCTCCACGCGCTTTTGTGTTTCTTCGTCAACTGATGCGGAAAGAACGATAATCGGAATATGTTTAGTTTTTTCCTCCATTCTCAGTTTTGCCACCACCTCTTCTCCATTCATGGCTGGCATCACCATGTCAATGATAATCAAATCGAAATCTTCTTGCATTGCTTCCTTGATGCCCCAAGCGCCGTTTCTTGCAGCAGAAACAGAAAAACCATCCTGCTTTAATTTTCCCCCGAACATTTCAACAAAAACCTCCTGATCTTCAATGATCAGAATTTTCTTGTTTTCAATTTTCTTCGCCTTGTTTTCCATAGCGTTTTCAATCAAGAAATTTACTATGCTACTCCGGCCTTTCCTCCCTTGTACTGAGAATATAGCAAGCATCCCAATTTAACGCAAGCGCTTCTTTCTAAATAGAAAATTGCTTTTATCTCACAGCTAACCTAAAATTAATTTAGCTATCAACCCCTTAAGCCAAATGACTATGGAGCAATTAATTCTCGTCAACAAGCATGATGAACAGATCGGTTTTCAAGAAAAATTAAAAGCACATCAACTAGGCCAATTGCACAGAGCTTTTTCAATTTTCATCTTTAACCAAAAAGGTCAACTATTGATTCAAAAGAGAGCCTTAAAAAAATATCATTGCGGAGGGTTGTGGAGCAATACTTGCTGTGGACACCCGAGACCCGATGAAGAACTCGAAAAAGCGGCTCATCGCAGACTCACAGAAGAAATGGGCTTCAATTGCCCTCTCTGGAAAGCTTTCGAATTTACCTATAAAATCAAATTTGAAAATGAACTTTGGGAAAACGAATACGTGCATGTCATATTCGGTCAATACACAAAGTCGCCCAAACTCAATCCCGAAGAAGTTTCTGACTGGAAATGGATTACACTACCAATTCTCAAAAAAGAAATACAAGTTAAACCCGAAAAATTCACTTATTGGTTCAAAGAAGAATTGTCTAACTCAAAGTTCATATCCCAACTCAAAGAACTGGATTAACACTAACATTCCCTTTCTAATAAATAATCACTGATTCCTAGGATAAATGATTTTCCTTTTTCGTGATAAATTTGGCGAGAAATAATCTTCTTTGACTCCATAATCAAATCCTTGGCATAGTTCACGCAATAATCATAAGCACCAGTTTTAAGCATTATCTCTTTGATTCGATCAACAGTTTTCTCTGACATATTTCTAGCTCCTAAATTTTTCATAATAAAAGCGCTGTCCTCTTTTGTCGCCAACTCAAGAGCTTTTAGTAATATTAATGTCTTCTTGCCTTCCTTCAAATCAGAACCAATTGGTTTGCCAAATTTTTCTTTTTTTCCAAAAAGTCCCAAAATATCGTCTTGAATATTAAAAGCTACTCCCAGCGGTTCAGCATAATGTCTAATTTTATCAATTTCGCGATCAGTTGCGCCAGCCAGGATTGCACCAATTCGCAGAGGGACTTCAATGGTATAAGCTGCGGTTTTCAATCTATATATCTTCAGTGTCTCCTGAATCGTACTTTCCGGAATAATCTCGCGATAGCTTGACTCCAAATCAATTATTTGGCCAAAAGTCGTGTTTCGAATTACTCGGTTCAATTCATAGTTCGCTTTTGTTTTGTTTTCTGATTTAACCTCCGCCAAGGCCATATTTGCTAGTGCGACACAAACGTCCCCAACCAGAATAGCCGCGGATCGTCCAAAATGTTCTTTCTCTCTAATGTTTTTTCCAAAAGAAAACTTTTTCTCTCCTATCTTTTCAAAAATTTTATGCACAGTATCCTCTCCTCTTCGAAGCTCATCCCGATCAATAATATCATCATGAATCAATAAAAATGACTGCACCAATTCCATCGCCATTGAGGCTCGTAGCAGATCCTTGCCTGGTTTTTCTTTCGAAAAACATAAAAAACCGTAATAGATGAGCGCCGCCCGTATGCGCTTTCCTCCTCTTAAGCTAAAATCTTCCAGCGCAGAAATGGCCGCACAAGCAGTCCCATCAATATCCCTGCATTCATCAAGCTGCCTTGCGAAAAACAATTTCAGCTCCTTGTCTACAACGTTTTTATACGCCTTCAATTTTATAATCGCCTCCCTAGCAAGATTCTTTTTCATTTATTTAATCAATTAACCCACTTATTATTCTCACTATACCACGCACATCATTTTCCCCAAAACAACCAGACAATTCCAACGTAAAACATGAACGAGATAAAATGAAACACCGGTGTAAGAGCTAAAAAAAACATTCCCATAAAAATCAACGAAACAATGGCGAAAGAAAACCACTTCCGCGGGAGAACCCCAAAGTCAAATAAATCATATTCGATAATATTAAAAGCAATAAGCACAATAAAAATCAGGTTGCCAAGAATAAAATAGGGGGAAATCTCGATATCAATATCCGTCACTACACTTAACACATCCACAGTCTCGTAAGCCACGCCCCAAAGCACAGAAAACATTATTGTAAAAATTAAGAGTCGTATTTGAGATTTATTATTATATTGCACAAGAGTATTGCGGTATCCCTTGAGCAGTATGACAGAGGCCCAAATGGCATAGCCAACGTTAAGGATGAGGCTGGGGAAAATATACCAGCCAACATCAGTGACGCAAGCATTTGGGTCATACGTACCAACTCCAAATCCGCCTACCACAGCTAAGATGGTCAAGAAAAGTGGCAAAGCAAAAATTAACTTATTTTTCCAAGTCAGCTTATTGCCTGCAAAGTCGTAGGCAAAATATAAAATAAATAGAAAAATGAAATCAGCCAAATAGGACAGTCGTGAAAGAACATAGCTGACCAAGGGGCTCGTCGTTTCCCATTGCACCAAATCACCCAGTGTCCAAAGAACAATTGCCAACATAAAATAAAAAGCATTTCGATTAACGGAATGCTCTTTGTTTTTAAGCAAGATGCTAATAGCAACAATAAGGCCCAAGATAATCACTGAGCTATAAGAATAGACAATAAATAATGGCACGTCAGTTGGACACATACATTTGCATTTAGCCAGCATTAATCCATCAACCAAAACCAAGTCACTACTCCATTTTCGATTCTATCCTACACCCACTTTTCGTTTTTAGCAAACCAAAACCAGCTATTCCTAGCTGGTTTTGGTTTTCATAACATTATCCTAGATTTTCTAACCATTCCTCTCCAGAGTCTCCTTCTCTTGTTCCAGCGGAAGCTCAAGAATGAATTTTGTGCCCATATTGGCACCAGGAGATTCAATCCAGACTCTGCCGCCATTGGCGGTTGTGATCATTTTCACTACATAGAGCCCAAGGCCGGTGCCGCCTGTATTGAGCCGGGTAATATCTTTGCCACGAGAAAATTTTGCAAAGAGATAGGGAATTTCCTCTTTCGGAATGCCAATACCCGTGTCAGAGACAGTCACACGCAGATGCGGCGCCGAAAGACATTTTACCAGACCTTTTTTGCACAATTCGACAGAAAGCGTTACTCCCCCCTTTATGGTATATTTAAGTGCATTATCAACTAAATTGGAAATTACTTCACGAATTTTCGCTCCATCAATCGTCAATTCCGGCAAAGGATCAGCGGGAACGCGATAATCCAAATAAAGATTTTTGTCCTTGGCTTTAAGCGCCAAGTTATTAATCACATCTTGGCAGAGATCTTCGATTTTTTGCTTTTTAAATTCAAATTTCATACTGCCGGATTCAATGCGTGAAACACTCAAAAGATCTTCCACAAAAGCAATCTGCTGATTATTAGCGTTATAGATATTTTCCACCGCACTTCTCTGTTCAGGACTCAACTCTCCATAGGAACCTTCAAGAAGCATCGATGAATAACCCTTGATTGGCGTTGGCGGTGTGCGCAGTTGGTGTGAAGCCATAGAGACAAACTCCGTTTTAGCGTTGTCCAATAGCTTCAACTGATCATTGGCAACCGCCAGACTATCGGAAATTTTCTGCAATTGCTCTTTTCGCTCGTTAATTTCCTTATTGGCAATTTTAAGTTTTTCGTTCTGCTTTTCAATTTCTGCGTTATTTTTCTCAATTTTCCTATTAGCAATTTCCAGCGCCTCTCTCTGCTCAACTTCTTTTTTGACTGAACGGATAAGAAACCAGCCAAAACCGATAGCAAGAGCCAAAGTGATGGCTGTAAGGATCTTATTAGTATTATTTCTAATAAAAGCAAACTGGGAACCGATAAGTACCACCAGGGTCACAACCAAAGCTTGCACGCCCAAAAGCTTGATATGAAAAGTCTTAAATTTAACAATCATGAAAGCTAA
>JBAQUL010000017.1:0-18331 GCA_049297495.1 Candidatus Moraniibacteriota bacterium | reverse complement strand
TTAAGATAGGGCGCCATCTTTGCCAATGTTTCTTGAAACAATCTATTCTTCTCATCTTCATCATACCACATCAAAGTCCCCATTTCAAAAGTTTTCGGACCCAACTCTCCATTAAAAAGACCTTTATGCTCCAAATTGATCTCAATCGGACCAACCCAGTCATTACCATTAAAATATCGTGCAATACCAATCTCGATCCCCCTAATTTTCTTTTGCAAATCAATTGAAACACATTCTTTTTTATTGTTTCTATTGTAATTTTTCAATACAGAAATTACGTCCTTGCCATCTTCAAGTTGACCAACATAATTGAAGCTTGTATTGACATGCCCATTTTGCTTTACCACCCAAGGGCCTTTATTTTTTTCAACAAATTTAACAGCTTCTTTGGTGCAACTAAAATTAACCGAGGGGATAATATTTAGTCCGCAAACTGAAAGAATTTTTTGTCCATACTGGCGATTATGCTCTAGTTTATCTGACATTTGATTTCCACCAACCACAGAATAACCCTCCGCCCTAAGGTCATCCTGTACTTTCCCATAGCCGGAATTGTCAAAAACAATTAGCCCGTTTTTGCCGACCCAATTAACATCCTTTCTCCAGTCAGTAGTCTTTTCCACTAATCCGTCAAAATTATGAACTTGCACTTTGTCTTCAATGAAAAGCCTAACGTTATGACCCTCTTTTTTCAACCTATAGCAAAGATCAGCACCTGATAAATCTTTCGAAATAAACAATATATTCATGATAGCTTTAGTTAAGTTAGCTTGGATTATAAATAAGTTTAATTAGTATATAAAAAATAACACCTGCAAAAGAAAACGATGAGTGGCGCTTCTGTCCCATCGGAGCTTGAAAGAAAAGAGGCCTAAACGAGATAGACCGAGCGTTCATTCTTAGCTACTGGAAATTCCTCATCCATAACACTAAAAAAACGCTCTAATACATTCTAATACGGCATTTTTCAAAGCTCACCTTCCTTATCCCAAATTTAAAGTACGCCTGTCAGTCAAAATTGACTAACCTATGATTATACATCAAATGATAGGCTTTGTCAATGTATCATCCTCGCTCTGTTTTTAACTGCGGATACAAAAAAACGCCACGTGGCGCTTCTTAAAATATTCGGTTCAACACACAAAACTCTCCCACCGGCTCGGCCGATGCTAATTTAAGCATTATCTGATTTAACCTAAAAGCATCCATAATATTCGTTGCTGTTTTAGTAAATCTAGTATATCAATAAATAAAAGAAAAAACAAGGATATGCGCGGTTAATGGGCTTATGCCTTGTGAGAAATATTTAGAGAGCATTGTCTTTGACGGCCAACCATACAAAAGCCAAAAATAAATTAAGACTGAGAGCTTGAAAAGCTTTCAGCCTTAAGTTTAGAATCAGCGGAGATAATCGCAAAGCGCCCTATACGCGACAGGGGTATTAATATTAAAACCCAGTTTTGAAAGTTTATACCCCTTGAGAAAACCTTTTCCAATTAAGGTCTTGAAAAACTGGCATTGCAATTGTTCCACAATATCCTCAAAATCTATCACATAATCAATAATTTGACAGCCCATATTAATAATGTCATTTCTCGCTGTTTGCACGGCCCGCTCCCAAGACAGAATCGTGTCACCATTAAACTCGAAAATAGCTCCATCGGTAACGGAAACACTCGGAGCAACAACAATTGATACGGGCTTTTTGTGAGAATCGTGGAAACTCTCAAATTCCCCCCAATCAAACTCGCAGTAGAAATCACCAGCGCAACCATACACCCGCTCCTTTCGCCCGATCAACGACCGAATTTGAGGACCAACGGGACCGGTGCAATAATTATCCACAACAACTTCAACCTCACGCAGTTGCCGAAATAAACTAAAAAAATGAGGGGCATTCTGTGAATTCGCATGTACCTGAATTCTCTCAAAAAACGGCCTTGCATTGCAGACAATCTCCTCAATTAATGTTCGTTTTCTACCGGGAAGCGGCAAAATACTTTTTGGAATTCCATTGAATTCTTTTATCAAAAAATCTTTCAGCCGCGCATTGACGCCACCAGCACTAATGATTAGTTCTTTCATTTTAGCTTCTCCTTTATCTGCGAGGAATAATTTCAGTGACAATTACTTGACCACACAGTTCTATTTGAAAATTGTTAATGTGCCATTATTCCGGTGAATGACTTTATTATCTACAAAAAAAGCGCCGAATGGCGCTTTTCAAAATTCTATTGGACAGCATCAGAAGTTGTGGGGGTTGATTCATCTTGATCTGTGCCGCTCTCGCAATCCACATCATCTGGAGCACATTCCACTTCAGTAGAGTCGGCCTCGCATTCCATATCTCCCTCTTCACACTGGACTTCTTCTTCAGATAAATCCTCCTCTTCTTCGAGTGGATTATTTGTTGTGTATTCAACAGGATCACTACACTCAACTTCTTGTTCAGCCGCGTTTTCCTCATTACAAAAAATCTGCTCGCAATCCTTTTCTCCCGGATCGCAAAGCATTGGAGAACAAGACTCATCAGTTTCGATGTCGCACAACGGAATTTTTGATGCACTTCTCTTGGCAAGATTATAGTACCAAATATCTTTTTCCGCATCCCCTGTGCATTTTTCGCCAACAACATCAGACTTCGGATCACATTCCCAGATAAAACATTTATTTTCATATGGATCGCAGTCCACTTGCGCTTCGATGACATAATTCTTCTTGATCATTATGCGGTAATAAGTGGCAAAAATTGATCCAAGAATCAGCAGTCCAAAAACAATAAAAAATATTTTTCCCGACTTAGACTTTTGAGCCTCGACGGAAGATTGGATTTCCATATTGTTCATTTTATTCTAAAAGGTTAATAAAAAACGCCGTAAGGCGCCTTTTTAAATATTCAATGCAAATCCCTCAGTATGCACACCTGACTGATTAGCTTTGAAAACTATTTTATCTAAACTGATATTTCTCATAATCATATTATAGCAAAATAATAAAGAATAAACAAACAAAAAAACACTCTGATTTCTCAGAGTGTTCTTTGAAAGCTCATTTTTTCCTAATCTTGCCTTTGAAAGCCTGTTCCAGCTGGAATCAATTTTCCAATAATCACGTTTTCCTTGAGGCCTCTGAGTTTATCCTCTTTGCCACAAACTGCGGCATTAATGAGCACTCGAGCGGTCTCTTGAAAGGACGCAGCAGAAAGGAAGCTTTCTGTAGAAAGTGCCACCTTTGTGATTCCCAAAAGAATCCGCTCTCCAACAGCTTCTTCTCCCGATTTCGCCTTTACTCTCAGATTAGCCTCATTAAATTCATCAATTTCAAAAATATCACCAGGAAGGAAATCCGTATCCCCTTCAGTAATCACAGAAACGCGACTAAACATCTGCCTCACAATCACCTCGATATGTTTATCATTAATACCTTCACCTTGAGCTGCATACACCTCTTGAATTTCTCTCGTAATATAGCGATGCACATCTTCGCGTCCCATTGTTTGATATAGCTTCTTGAGATCAATATGTCCCTCACTAAGTTGCGTTCCCTTGGCAACCAAGTCCCCTACGGCAACTTTGAGCGTACTGCCAATTGAAATTTGATATTCCTTGACCACCTTTGCGGCGTCGGTTGATTCAATTTTGACAATCACAGATTTGTCTGCATTTTCAATCTCCATAACTTTTCCATCAATTTCTGAAATGATTGCTTCTCCTTTGGGAGGACGCGCTTCAAAAATTTCTTCCACACGAGGAAGACCTTGGGTAATGTCAGATCCGGCAATACCTCCAATATGGAAAGTACGCATCGTAAGCTGCGTTCCTGGCTCGCCAATCGCCTGCGCAGCCACAATTCCCACGGCTTGACCGACTTCCACCAAGTGTCCTCGTCCGAGGTCCATTCCATAACATTTTTGACATACTCCGCGTGGAGTTTTGCAAGTCGCTACTGTTCTGATCTTGATTTTCTCCGGCATCGCTTTTTCAATCAACTCACCTTCTTCTTTTGTAACTAGACTTCCTGCTTTCACAACCACCTTGCCCTTTGCATCAACAACATCTTCTGATAAAACTCGGCCAACGGCGCGACCAGCAAAATTTAATCCAAAACGATCAGAATCTTCTTTGTAAATATAGGCGCCTTCGCTGTCATGACAATCCTCTTCCCGCACAATCACATCTTGCGCCACATCCACAAGACGTCTTGTGAGATATCCGGCAGTCGCGGTTCGCAGAGCGGTATCAGCCATACCTTTTCTGGCTCCATGAGTTGAGATGAAATATTCCAAAACATTCATACCTTCCTTAAAACAACTCTTGATTGGAAGTTCGATAGTATCCCCCGTCGGTCCAGCCATAAGACCTTTCATTCCAGCCATCTGGACAACCACAGATTCTGATCCACGAGCCTTGGAATAAACCATTGAATAAACTGGTCCTTCCTTGTCCATTGATTCGCGCACGCGATCAGTAATTCTGTTTTTTGTTTCATTCCAAATTTCAATCACCTTTCCTTTACGCTCACCTTCGGTCAAAAGTCCTAAGTTATACTGTTTTTTGACAACATCTACCTGCTTTTCCGCTTCATCCATAATCGCCTTTTTGTCAGTTGGCACATTCAAATCGTCCATTCCCCAACTGATACCAGATTTTGTCACTGAAGCAAAACCGAGATTTTTAATTTCATCCACGAAAATTGCAGTCGCCTCTTGTCCGCAAACTTCCAAAACTCTCGCCACAAGTGATTTTAATTCTTTTTTCGTAGTTTCGTAATTTTGGAAACCAAGCTCTTCTGGCACAATCTTATTAAGCCTAATTCTTCCGATTGATGTTTCAAGCATTTCTCCCTTGAGACGAACCGTGATTTTCGCTCTCACATCAACTTGTCCGAGCTCTTCGGCCAAAATTGCCTCATCAGCAGAGCCAAAAATTCTTCCTTCGCCCTTAGCCCCAGCCAAAATATGCGTAATGTAGTAACAGCCCAAAACCATATCCAGAGTTGGCGTAATAATCGGCTCACCACTGGCAGGCTTCAAAAGATTCTTCGCTGAAAGCATAAGGTTGGCACTTTCCCATCTAGCCTTATCTGTAAGTGGAACATGTACAGCCATCTGGTCACCATCGAAGTCAGCATTGAAGGCTGAACAAACCATCGGATGAATCTGAATTGCTTTTCCTTCAATCAGCACCGGTTGAAAAGCTTGGATTGACAAACGATGCAGGGTTGGGGCACGATTTAGCAGAACATAGTGGTGCGAGATAATCTCGTCCAAAATATCATAGGCCTCTTCCGATTCCGCTTCTACCATTTTCCCTGCTGAGCGAACATTATAGGCCAGCTCTCTTTCGATTAACTTATTAATAATAAAAGGCTTGAAAAGTTCCAGCGCCATTTTTTTCGGCAATCCGCATTGGTGCAATTTCAGTTTCGGTCCCACCACAATCACGCTTCGTCCAGAATAGTCGACACGCTTTCCCAAAAGGTTCTGTCTGAAACGACCTTGCTTACCTTTTAATGTATCAGCCAAAGATTTCAAAGCTCTTCTTTGCCCGGTGGAAGCTGCCACGCTAACTTGTGATTTTCGCGCGCTATTGTCAAAAAGTGCATCAACCGCCTCTTGTAGCATACGCTTTTCATTTCTCGTGATTACTTCCGGCGCACCAATTTCCATCAATTTTTTCAAGCGATTGTTTCGATTGATAATTCGACGATAAAGATCATTAATATCCGATGTCGCAAAACGTCCACCATCCAAGGCAACCATCGGACGAAGATCTGGTGGAATTACAGGGATAATCACGGGAAGCATCCATTCCGGTTTCAATTTTGCATTAACCAAGCCATTCAAAAGCTTGATTCTTTTCATTACTTTTTTCTTGTCAGCAATCTCCTCTTCGCTTTCTAACATCTCCTTATATTTTTTGATCTCTTCTTCCATATTCAACTCTTCCAGAAGTTTTCTCACTGCTTCCGCGCCGATTCCGGCCGTGAAAACTTGTCCATAACGAGAAGAGAGGTTGAAATATTCAATTTCGGAAATAATTTGAAATTTACGCAGGCTTTTCAATTCTTCTTTTGAACTACGATGAATCTCCTTGAGGCCTTCTAGTTTTGTCCGTTTCTTCTCCTCATCATCTTGAAAGTTTTTTTCCAACTCCTTTTGCTTAGATTTCACCTCTTGCTCAATTTGAGCCAAGGCTTTTTCTTTCTCTGCTTCATCCACGCTCAAAACCACATAGCTTGAGAAATAAATCACTCGCTCCAAGTCTTGCACTCCCATACCAAGCGCGAGACCTATTTTTGATGGCACTCCCCGCAGAAACCAAATATGCGAAACTGGCACAGCCAATTTGATATGTCCCATTCGCTCACGTCGAACAACGCTCCGCGTCACTTCGACTCCGCATTTATCACAGACAATGCCCTTGTAACGAATACGTTTATACTTTCCGCAATAACATTCCCAGTCCCGTGAAGGTCCAAAAATCTTCTCGCAGAAAAGTCCATCTTTTTCATAGCGCTGGGTCCTATAGTTGATTGTCTCAGGCTTTGAGACTTCTCCATTGGACCAGTCTAGAATTTCCGCCGGGCTGGCAATTTTGAGTCGGACGCTCGAGAAATTACTGGTCTTAGTGTTAGTGATTGAATCCATCATACTTAGATTGGCAATCAGCTGATTTGCAATGTGGTGAAAATATTTTCTTCTCCCACTATTGCAATTTGCTAATCACTTAAAAAAATTTTAGGTCTAACTTTAATATAGATTTACTCAAAACTTGCACAGTTACTATGAGTAAGTGTTGCTTCTAAATACTAAGAGATACTTTCGTCAGTCTGATTAACACGAACTTCATCAACATCTTCGTTGCCATCAGCGCTGGTTTCATTCAGTTCAACATTCAAGCCGAGTCCTTTAAGTTCGCTAACGAGTACATGGAAAGAAGCAGGTACATTCGGACTCTTGATTGGATCGCCTTTAATAATTGATTCATAAGCCTTGGAACGTCCCATCTGGTCATCCGATTTAATTGTAAGCATTTCTTGTAGAGTATATGAAGCTCCATAACCTTCAAGCGCCCACACTTCCATTTCTCCAAATCTCTGTCCTCCAAATTGAGCTTTTCCTCCTAGTGGTTGCTGCGTAATCAAAGAATATGGTCCGATTGAGCGCATATGAATCTTGTCATCCACCAAATGATGCAGTTTCATCACATACATCACTCCGACCGTTGATTCATTATCAAATAGTTCGCCTGATCGTCCATTTTTTAATCGCACCTTTCCGCTTTCAGGAAGACCGGCTTTTTTTAGTTCTTCTTTAATCTGCTTCTCGGTCACACCTTCCAGTGCGGGAGTTGCAGCCTTGTAGCCCAATTTAAGCGCAGCCCAACCAAGATGAGTTTCCAAAATTTGTCCGATATTCATACGAGAGGCCACTCCCAGAGGATTAAGAATCATATCAACCGGTGTTCCATCTGGCAGATATGGCATATCCTCAACTGGAGCAATGCGAGAAATCACACCCTTGTTTCCATGTCGTCCAGCCAATTTATCCCCAACAGAAATCTTTTTGAGCTGTGCCACAGAAACTTGGATTTGTTGAATCACGCCCGTTGAAAGCTTATCACCTTGTTCACGAGAAAAGATTTTAATATCCACCACTTTACCATATTCTCCATGTGGAAGATAAAGCGAGCTATCCTTAACGTCCCTTGATTTTTCTCCAAAAATGGCTCGCAGAAGTCTTTCTTCAGAAGTTAAATCACCCTCTCCTTTTGGAGAAATTTTTCCCACCAGGATATCCCCTGAAGCCACTTCGGCTCCAATTACAATAATGCCTGTTTCATCCAGATTTTTCAGACGTTCTTCGCCGATGTTTGGGATATCTCGAGTAATCAGTTCCGGTCCAAGCTTGGTGTCACGCACATCGATTGAAAAATCTTCAATGTGAATTGAACTATAACGATCATCCTGGACTAATTTTTCTGAAATAATAATCGCATCTTCATAGTTTGAGCCTTCCCATGGAATAAAAGCTACTACGATATTTTGTCCCAGTGAAAGTTCGCCATGATCAGTCGAAGCGCCGTCAGCCAAAAGCTGACCTTTCTTCACCATATCCCCCTTTACAACACGCGGCACCTGATTCATTGAAGTAAAAGCATTGGATTTAACAAAACTTTGCAGATGATAATCACGTTTTAGATATGGTTTTTTTGCACCAACTGGAGCCTCTTCTTTGATAATAATGTGATCAGCGTCAACTTCAGTCACTTCTCCAGCCGCTCTCGCCACAACAACTTGCCCTGAATCAACCGCCGCTTTGTCTTCAATTCCCGTTCCCACGAGCGGAGCCTGGGGCTTCACACAAGATACAGCTTGACGTTGCATATTGCTTCCCATAAGTGCTCTATTGGCATCATCGTGCTCCAAAAATGGAATGAGCGATGTCGCTACAGAAATACATTGCTTGGCAGATACATCAATATAATCCAATTTTGTTGCTTCAATCTCGATTGTATTGCCCTTCACACGAGCACCCACAACTTCATCTAAAATGTTGCCAAATTGGTCCGTATTGATTCCAGCGTGCGTGATACTTTTACGATCCTCGACTGTTGCATTGATATAATCGATCTCCTTGCTAACAAAAGGCCTCACTTTAATGGTTTTTTTATCTTTTGACTTGGCAATTTTTTTGGCATTTTCCTCGTTCAATAGTGTTCCTTGAGAGATTCCCGCTACTTCTTCGTCCAAAATCTTATTAAGCAGCTCATCTTCGTTATTTGAAACCTCTTTGCCAATTCTCAAATAGGGAGTTTCCAAAAAACCATATTGATTAATCTTTGTGTAAGTTGCCAGATGACCCACAAGGCCAATATTCGGTCCTTCAGGAGTCTCTACGGGGCAAATACGTCCATAATGTGAATGATGAACGTCACGAACCTCAAAGCCAGCACGCTCACGAGTGAGCCCGCCTGGTCCCATTGCACTAATACGACGCTTGTGCTCAAGTTCCGCGAGAGGATTGACCTGGTCCATGAACTGTGAAAGTTGTGAACTGGCAAAAAATTCTTTGATTGAGGCAGCAATTGGACGAGAATTAACCAGTTGTCCCGGGACAACAGTTTCCATGTCACAGGTACTCATTCGATCTTTAATATTTCTCACCGTTCTGGCAAAACCGACACGCAATTTATTTTGCACCAACTCTCCCACAGATCGCACACGTCTGTTTCCTAAGTGATCAATATCATCCGCAATCGCCATTGGATCGTTATTAAGGCGGATGATTTCTTTGATAATACGGATTAGGTCATCATGCGTAAGCACGCGATGCAATTCATCATTTGGCGCTTCCACTTCCAATCTTTGATTTAAGCGATAACGTCCCACTGCGCCAAAGTCATATTTTTCAAAACTAAAAAACATCGAATCAATCACTTGTTTTGCATTCGATTCTGTTGCCAAGTCTCCTGGTCGGATTCTTTTATAGACCTCCTTATAGCCTTCGCCCTGATTTTTCGCGATATCCTTTTCAATCGTCTTTTCGATAAAAGAAACTTCACCCTTATCAATATCACTAAAAATCTCCGTTAGCTTCGCATCGGTCGCATAACCAAAAGCTCGCAAAAGTGAAGTGATTGCCACTTTTCTTTTACGGTCAATTTTAACGTAAATTGCGCCTTCTGAGTCAGTTTCAATTTCAAGCCATGCTCCACGATTTGGGATAATTTTTGCTCCAAAAAGCTTTTTACCTTTTTGATAATCCATCGAAAAGAAAACGCCGGGGCTTCGAATGATCTGACTAACCACAACTCTCTCGACACCATTGATAATAAATGTTCCCCGATCTGTCATGAGCGGGAAGTCTCCCAAATAAATTTCTTGCTCCTTGACTTCTCCGGTTTTTTTAATCAAAAGTTGCGCCTTGCAACGCAGTGGCGCTTCATATGAAATATTCTTATTTTTTGCAACAACCTCGTTGTATTTTGGCTCGTCTAAATAGTATTCTTTGAAAGATAACTCCAAGTCTTTTTCTGTAAAATCCACAATCGGGTTGACTTCATCCAAGAGCTCCTTGAGACCCTTTTCTAAGAGCCAGTTATACGAATTCGACTGGACCTCAATCAAGTTTGGCAGAGATACCATGGACATTGACTTGAAAAACTTTCTCTTTGAAAGAGAAGACTGTGAACCAAAGGCATCTTTTACCTTTAAACTCTTGGGGACGTTAAGCATACAAATAATGCTCATTGCCTTATTGTTTCTCTTTTACTCACCCGAGAATCAATAATTTAAATGAGATATATATTAAAGTATTAAGTTTACGCGTCTTTTTTATCCAGAATTTTAAATTCCCCGTAAAGCGCGGAGAAATTACTGTAAAGCGATATATACAACCATTATACACAACTTATAAAATAAAGCAAGCCACCCGCTATTTTTTTAGCGGACGCAAAAGTTTAGAAAAGTATAATTGTGCTTTTTTTCATTACAAAATCATTATACACTATTTCCAAAATCAGTGTCAAGCGATTTTACCGAAAGGCCACGTATTTCTTTCAGAATCGACATTTTTCGGACTTTCCTGAGCAGCCAATTCGCCTAAAAGCGCTTCCATATAATGATCTACGCGGTTTATTTTTTTAGCACTAAGAAGCTCATGGATAGCAGCTCTGTTTTTTGGCAAATAGGTCATTTCTCGAAATTCCGGCATTTTGCCAACTGTTTTCAGCTCTTTTTCAAACTTTTTATAGTGCAGACGGAACTCTCTTTCGCTCAATTTAAGCTTTAAATGAAATATTGCCGCAATTGAGGAATATTTTTCATTGTTAGTATATTTAAGGTACCGAAATTGAAGCTCTGAAACTTGTTTTTTATTGCTCACATCAATTCCCACCTCCTCTTGTAACTCTTTTACAATATTATGCTCTAAATCAATTTCATGACCTCGCACATCGGCGTAATCCAGACCTCCGCCCACAAATTGCAATATTCCTGCCTTAGCTGTGTTTTTCCCCATCACTCCAAGAACCAAGACATCATCAATCGTTTCAATCGCGCAAGAAGTATGCACATTCACACAAGCATATTCCGTTGGCAATCCCACATCCCTCGTGTAGACAAAATGAGCATAATCCGTATGTGAAAGTTTAATCTCAATTTTATCAGCGTCTTCTTGGATACTAGAAACAGTAAAAACCTCTCCTCGGCTATAATGAGCATTTTTCTGCAAAAGCTCTTTCCAATAAGCATCTACTTTCATTTGGATTTTAGGAGGCAAAACAAATTTATCCTGCAAGAGCTCAAGCCTAACTGGCCTTGTAATTTCAACGATTTTATTTTCTTTTATCATAGTACTGTCCTTTAATTAGCCTAACTCTTGGCTTTTATTCTTCTTTGTCCAATCAAACACATTTTTCATCGCTTCGGCGATCCTTCTGGAAGTGAATGTATCGCCCAAATCTGTTTCTACGTCAACTTTTTCAATATCCTTCAATGTTAGCTTATTCTTTTTAAGTAGAGCGTCAAAATTAGGCAACAATTTTTCGGAGATATTCTCCTCCACCCCAAAAACCACCTCATCAAGATTTTTTTGACCTTTTTTGAGGATTAGCTTGGTTGTTTTATTTTTGATTTCGATGATGATTTGCATAGGTTTTGATTACTATAAATTTTACAATAACTCCTCTTCTCCCCTCGGGAGAGGATGTCCAAAGGACAGGTGAGGGTGCGTTATATTATAGAGAGGTGAATAAAATAGGAAAAGCTTTTTGTAATAAATAGCTCCCTCATCCGGCCTCCGGCCACCTTCTCCCGAGGGGAGAAGAGGATTTAAACAAAATTTATCATTACAACCATTTTGTCATTAAAAAAATTATTTAAAAATTGCCAGCCCTGGGCTGGTCCGCCTCGGACGGAAAAATTTAGAAATTGAAAATTTACTTAATCTTCCCCCACTCAAAATTCCATGGATCATCTTTTCTCCCTGGTGCAATCTCATTGTGACCAAGCACCGCCGTAATTTTATATTTCCCCTTGAGATTAGCAATAAGCAGTTTCAACGCGGAATATTGTGCGTCGGTCAGTTTTTCCTTCTTGGTCGTCAGCATCTCAATCCCAATAGAGAAGATATTCACTCCTGTCCGTCCATCTGACATCTTGCTCTCTCCCGCATGATAGGCGATATTTTTGTCTTCGACAAGTCGATAGATGTTCCCTTTGCGATCAATCAAATAGTGTGGCGAAACGCCATAGGATTTGTATTCTGCAATCACCCCGCTCACCGAATATGGGTCATCGCCAATTGCGTCATAGGACGAATGGATGATAATCGTGTCAATTTTTCGCGAGTCTGATTTTTGAAAACCAAAAGAAACTAGGCGATTTGTGATTGATAGCTTCGTCACTTTTGGTGCATCATCACTCGTGACAACTGGCTTTTCCGCAACAACAGGTACTAACTCAACCTCCTTGGACTGACTACTCGTGCTCTCATTGACCTCTTCTGGCAAACTCTCGACTTCCCCTGGAACACTCACTACCTCACTTTGACCATCTACTGATTCTTTAATGATTTTTTGCTCCTCACTATTTTGCTTCAAATCGAGTTCCACTTTTTTGTTTCCACTAGATTTTTGAAAATAAAAAAACGTCCCAATCAAAAAGACGCCTACAACCAAGCCGACTGCTATTTGAATTTTGGTTTTCTTGAGCATAAATATATATCCCCTTCGCCCTCCAGGAGAAGGTGGCCCCGCCGCGGCGGGGATGAGGGAAAGGGCTTCAAATTAAGAAGAAGCTAAACTATTCAAGCTATTTCTAATTATACCGATTCTAAATTAAAAAACAAAGTCTCCAAAAAAAAGCGAGGGGAGTCTGTCTCGCTGGACATACTCCCCATTTTTGCTTGAGTCAATCTTCTTTTTCCTCCCTGATACTTTCGCCGTTTCCCGTAACGCGGTACGGTAAATCAACTGGCCAGCGTAATTCAAAAAAGACACCGAGATCAAACCGCTTCGCCAAAAAGGCCCCGCCCGCAATCGCTAAAAGACCAATGATAATTGCCAATGGATTCAAAATATTGCCTCCTTTTGTCTTCTGCCAAAATTCAGGACAGCTTTTCTATCAGCCCGCGAACGGCTTCAATATTTTCCTTGGTTTCGTCAATACTTTCGACACTCACCTTCCGTTTTTCCATTTTTAATAATTCAATCTCTTGCGCGCCCAGACACTTTTTTAGTTCACGTAATTCTTTTTCTTTCTTTTTGTGCATGATATAGACGCCAAGCAAAAGCACTGCTATGCCAAATAATATTTTCAAAGAACTCACCTCCTTTCCTCGCCCATTGATTATTATTATCCATTTACTAAAAAGATTGATTTAAAAAGCCTATCACCCTTTTAAATATCCGTAAAATCTTTTTTAAATTTAGAAAATTTCCATCATAAAAGGGGATTCGCTAGTTTCCAGAAAATCCCCTCATACTTTTTCGTTGTACGCCCTTGGTTCAGGGTTTTTTACTGTTTTTTTCCTCAAGCTCGGCGATGTCCCTTCTCAAGTCTTCCGCCAATTTAAATGGCGTCACAGACATTTCTATCGCCTTTTTCTGGTCAATATTCTCAATGTCCAGGAGAAGGCTCTTAAGAAACTCCAAATCATTTTTGGTATTGTAAACATCAATTCCTACGGTAGCCCGAGACTGATAGACTTCGGCCCTGTTCTCATCAGCCAACATAACGTTGATGACTCCATAGCCAATACCGATTACAAAAACGGCTGCAATAAATATCCCAAACAGCCATTTTTTAGCCATTTTTCCCATTTTTAGCTCCTTTTTTTCGTTGTTTTTTTATTATTTTTACCTTTTTCTATTCCAGTAACCATAGCACTTTTTGACCAAAAAGTCAAGGGCTGGATTTTGGGCTTTATTAGGGCATTTTCCTCTTTTCCAAAATCTATGCTATTATCAATCTTGTTGTTAACTAATTTAAAAAGAAGTTTCACGCTCAAACTCAACCTGTCATCCTGAGCGAAGTCCCGATAGCAATCGGGACGCAGTCGAAGGATCTGCCCCTGATAATCGTAGTTTTTACTAGCCTCATAATACTAACGATAATTTAAAGTAGATTCTTCGACTTCGCTCCCCTACGCTCAGAATGACAACTACGGCTTTGTTTGAACGAGAAAATTCTGAAAACTAAATGCAAAACATCCAAGACCTGTTCGACACGCTCCAAGTCACAAAAAAGGAGCAAAAGGAAATCAAAAAAGAGTATAACGATGCCCTCATGAACGCTAATGGTTATGTTGAAGTTTCTGATGAATTGAAAAAGCAAAGAGAAAAAAAGAAACAAATCGAAGCGATGACCCAAAGTCGCATGGGAGAGCGCTATGTCCTCTTGGAAAACCTTAAGAAAAAGGCGGAGGAACTTGATGAGGCCATCACAGATATCGCAATGTCCACTCTCATGGAAGGTAAAACTGTCGAAATCAAAGATCAATACGACAATGCCTATGCACCAACCTATAAAATTACTTTCAAAAAAGTCGCCTAACCTTCACAAAAATCGTTTCGTCATAGCCAAGCCAGATTATGAAAATAGTCTGGCTTTTTGATAATCCTTGACAGGGTAGTAGTTAATTGATAAACTACTTTGGTAACTTTAAATTGACGCCACCATGACTGATTCATATCATTCAATCATTGAACCAATCATTTTCACCGCTTCTCGCCTTGAGGCGATTGCTGACCGCTGTCTTTTTCGGCCGATTGGAATTAATATTTCCAGTGTGAAAATCATGGGATTGCTCTGTCATAAAAAGATCATGACCCCAAAAGAAATTCTGGAACTGGCGGGTGGCACAAAGTCCAACATCAGCCAACGACTCAATTTTCTGGAAAAAAAGGGTTACATCAAAACTCAAAAAAACACCTTTGATGATAAAAGAAAACTATCCATAACACTCACACCGATTGGAAAAGCCAAGCTGAAAGAAATGCAAAAACACATCCATAAAGTCAAGCTTGAATTAGAATCCAACTTTACCAAAAAAGAAATTGAGCAGCATTTCGCATTTTTTAATAAACTAAATAAACTCGTCAACGCAGAAAAAAAAGATTTTCCCAAATGTAATCTTTTTTGCAAATAACCATATGAAAAGAATTCTCATTCCATTTGCTTTAGTGCTAGTCTTGATTGTTTTTTGGGGTTACAAGAAAACTAACTCACAAGTCACGCCCTTGGCGGAAAAAGAAAAAATCGCTCAGCCTGTCAGCACCCAAACAATTGCGGAAAGTTCCGTGCTTAAAAAAACCTTGTTTTTCCCAGGGACGGTTATGGGAAAAGATGAGGCCAAAATTACTGCCAAGTCCGGCGGAACAATCACACACATAAGCTTTGATCTGGGGAAAAATGTTTTCCAGGGACAAGCTTTGGTAAAAATCGACGATACGGGGAATAATTCTGATGCTGGAAAAAATAATTTTCAAAGTGCACAGATTCAAGAGCTGGAACAAGCCGTTCGCATTGCTAAAGAATCCCTTGTGCTGGCCGAAAGTAATTACAAAAAAGTGGACAGCTTTGCTAATCGCTCCGCGCGCGACATCGCCAAAAGGCAATACGAAAATTCTCAAATCGCTCTTTCCGGAGCATTAGATTCGCGTCTCATCACTGCACCGATCTCTGGCACGATTATTTCTAAAAATATTTCTTTGGGAGATAGTGTTTCTGCTGGACAACAGCTAGCCACCATTAGTAAAACTGGAAAGATTAAAATTCAATTCTTTGTCGATCAGGAACAGTTTTCGCATTTTTCTCTTGGCCTACCAGTGAATCTTATCGACAACAATGAAAATACATTCACGGCAAAAATCGCCAATATCTCGCCAGTCGCTGACAGCGCTACTAAAAAATTCTTAATCGAAGCCGAACCATTAGAAAAAACTGCTTTGCTTGGCGGAACGATCATCAACGTTTCACTCGAAATTTCTGAGCTACCGCAAAAAACTGAAACTATTCTTCTTCCTCTCTCCGCCATTACCGTTGGTCAAAATGAGAGCTACCTATTTATCATCGAAGATAGAAAGGCAAAAAAAACTAATATCGAAATTGCCAATATTTCCGGCGAAATTGCTGAGGTCAAATTAGATCTGCCAAAAGAAACACAAGTTATTGTTTCCGGCAATAAATCGTTGAAAGATGGAGATGCGGTTGAGGTAAAAAAATAATATCTTACGCCGGATTTTCCTTGCCCCTCTCTGTCATCCTGAGCGTAGCGCAGCGAAGTCGAAGGATCTACTGGCCGCCATCCGAGGCTTACCCATAATCGCAAAACTCTAGGCAATATTAAGCAGATCCTTCGGCTTCGTCCGAGTACGGACTTCGCTCAGGATGACAACTTTTTCTTTATTGTTTGATTCAAACATTCATCAATCTAGCATTTATTTCAAATTTCAAATTCTCCCCATATGCCCAACCAAAAAACCCCACAAAAATCCTCCGACCAGCGCTATTTGGATCAATTAGTATTCAAACCGGAACTGCGCAAAACTTGGCTCAATTTTTTTGTGGTCAATTTTCGTGTCGTCGTTCTTCTCATTGTTCTTCTGACTGGTTGGGGCATTTTTAGCTATAACAAATTACCGCGCGAATCCAATCCGGAAGTCAAAATTCCGTTCGCACTCATCGCCACCAGTTACCCGGGCGCCTCCCCGACGGATGTGGAAGAATTAGTCACCAAAAAAATTGAAACGAGCATTTCCGGTGTAACAGGCATCAAAAAAATCACTTCGAGCTCTTCCAATTCTTTTTCAGCCATTTCAGTTGAGTTCGACACAAGCGAAAACCAAGACGATGCTATCAGGCGTCTGCGTGATAAGCTAACTACCATCAAAGACTTGCCGACTGATGCCAATGATCCAGAGCTCAATGAAATTTCTTTCGATGACACGCCAATCCTCTCACTTTCTCTCACCGGTCCCTATGACGGATTCACTTTGCGCAACTATGCTGATGAAATCAAAGATGAACTGGAAAAATTGCCCGGTGTGCGCGAAGTGAAAGTTTCCGGCGGAGACGAGCGGGAATTTTCTGTCGCCTATGACCCGCAAAAATTGTCTAGCTATGGACTTTCCGCGACATTGGCAAACCAGGCGGTCAGTGCATCAAATGTGGCCTTTCCTGGTGGCAATTTCGAGGGCAATGAATTTAACTATCCCATCCGCACCGATAATCGTTTTTTCACCGCCTCCGAGTTAAAAAAAATTCCCGTCTATCATGGCGAGAATAACTCAATCGTCTATCTTGGCGACATCGCCACTGTGGAAGAAAAAGCAATCAAGCGCACTGTCTATTCGCGCTTTTCCATCGATGGTTCCGAGCCGAAAGAAGCGGTCAATATTGATATCATCAAAAAAACTGGCGGGTCAATCATTGACACCGTTGCCAAATCAAGAGAGCTTGTTGACGCAAAAATTAAAACTTTTTCCCCCGATGTGAAATATGCCGCTACGACTGATTTTTCCAAATTAATTCAAAAAGATTTCACCCAACTGACGCATGACTTTCTAATTACTCTGGTTTTAGTTTTTGTCACGCTATTCCTTATCGTCGGACTGAAAGAAGCGATCGTGGCTGGGCTCGCTATTCCCTTGGTTTTCTTTGCCACTTTTGGCGTGATGAATCTCACTGGCATCTCACTTAACTTTCTTTCCATTTTTTCGCTCATTCTGGCTCTGGGACTTTTGGTTGATGATGCGATCGTGGTTGTGAGCGCCACCAAGCAATATTTGAAATCCGGAAAATTCACCCCGGAAGAAGCAGTGCTCCTTGTGCTGAATGATTTCAAGGTTGTGCTCACATCCACCACTCTCGCCACCACCTGGGCCTTTCTCCCGCTTCTTTTTGCCACAGGAATTATCGGCTCATTCATCAAATCCATTCCGATCACCGTTTCCGTCACACTCATCTCATCACTCCTTATCGCGCTGATGATTAACCATCCACTGGCGGCTGTGCTTGAACGAATTCGTCTCACCAAAAAATCTTTTTGGATCTATTTCACCCTCCTTTCCGCTCTCACTATCTTTCTTTTTTGGCAAAGAAATGTCGTCACAATCATCATCGGCATCGTTTTTGTTACGGTCCTCTATTTCTTAGGCAAATGGTACGCACGCGAGGGCCAACAAAAACTAGTTGAAAGTAAAAAATTAATGGAACTGGAATGGCAGAGCGATGAAGCAATCAAGGAAAAATTGCGCTGTCAGGGAACTTGCGAAAATGAAGATTTTTTCTCCCGCCTCATTCATGGCGTTATCCATTTTGACGC
>JBAQUL010000016.1:0-3412 GCA_049297495.1 Candidatus Moraniibacteriota bacterium | reverse complement strand
GAGGATGTGATAAAAGAAAAAGATAAGCACTATAACTTTGAATGCAAGAGAGAGTGGCAAAGAAGAGATGATCAGACTGAAAATGAAATTAATCCGTAGATTCTAGTAGAAGATAGAAAGCACTTCTGTCTTCCCTAGAGTTTGTCTAAGTCTAGATAGCTCGCAGTATTTTTAAAACAGAATAATTTGGCTAAGGCTTGGATTCGCATGGTGCGATTCATTTGGGAGTTATACTGACTGAGAAAGCATTGCCGCTTGTATCGGCGGGGTAGAAATTGAGCAGGAGGATTATTATGACGCACGAACTCAAAGAAACTAATGAAGAATACACGATATGCACATGTGGGCGGTGCTTTTATCAGGAGTATATGACTACTGATAAGTGGCATAGATTCCTCGATCACAAAAAGAGAGCGAAATACGAAGATGCGGCCAAGGAGAGGCTCAGCAAAAGAGATCGCTCGGAATTGCTAAAAAAATGGTCTGGCAGACTGGGGCATATCAGCGGAACTACAGGGAGACAATCCAATGGTATTCCAATTTGGGAGAGAAAAATCGATAATTATTTTGTGCTTTGCTACTTCCTTGAACGCATATTTGGTGGCGGAGTGCCCGATGGCGAGTTGTTCGCTGTCATCGAAGAAATGCCTGATGGTTCTTTGAAACCCATCGAAATAGGCATCCAAATTGATATTGTTTCTACTGGGGTTATCCGCAAAATTGAGATAAAGGAAAAAAAGCTGATAATTAGTTATGAAAAAGAGGCTTGGAGAAGGGTGGAAGCAGGAAGGCGCGTTATTGATTTAACAGAGAATCATCGGGTGCTTCGATTTTAGCGTTTGCCCCATCTAATTAATTGATGCAAAAGGAGATTGTTATGAAAAAAAAGAAGATTCTTATTGTTGATGACAAGAAAGAGAATATCGACGCTGCGAAAGTTGCCATTGCAAGAGCTGGTCTTCTGCGCGTTGCATACGCCTCTAGCACCAAAGAAGCGATAGATACAATAATAACAGCTTACGAAACCGACAAAACTTTTTTTGATCTCGTAATTAGTGATCTTGAGATGGAGAAGTCATCTAGCGGTATCGAAGTGGCAGTCAAGAGCGCCAAATATTTGGCAATTCCATTCATTGCAACTGAGCGCAATGGAGCGCCTGGCTTTAAGTATGGGGAGGGGCATGGACCCAATACAAGCATCGAACCAATCAAGAAGGGATTTCACGGCAAAAAGTTTGATCCGAATATCTGGGAGCAGATTTTCCATGGAATTGAAGAGGTCTGCCTCAAGCCACCGTATAAGCAAATCCTGGAGTCACTGGGAAGCTATAAAAAATTTGTCGGAAAACCTTCTGATGAAATCGGAAAATTGATATTAGTATCTTTTGATCATTATCTGTATTTCAATTGGCCTGAAATTTATAAAGAAATGCAAGGTAAATAGAAGTAAAAAAGGGAACTGTTTATCAGGACTGTTCCCTTTTTCTATGTTCAAAATCTATTTTTTTGCCATTTTCCAAAGTAAATCAAAGTAAGTCAGATAAGACTGGCGGAATTCTTCATTTTTGATTTCGATGCAAAAGACTCCGTTAGCGTGCGCGATGAGTGTAATTGAATCGAACCAGATGTCAAAAGATGTGGGGGATGTGAATCCTTCTGGTAAAAAGCGGATTTCCGAATTGACGCGCTGGAGCTGGTCAGCTTCTCCTCGGTGGCTATCATTAAGGATTATCTGAGTATTGATATTTCTCTTGCTTCTAATCTTATTGATTCTTTCATAAACCCCGCCCTTGGCGATCATATCCTTATAGCGCAAGCTCATGCCGGACACAACTTTGTAGGTAGTGTTCGGCAGTTGCAGATCGTTCTTCCTTTTGATCATATCTCGATAGGCTTTTTCACCTTCATAGACGCGGATTTCTTGTCCTTTTTGCTGGCCAGTCAATTTGGAATTTATTTCCTCAACCAGACTAGTTGCTACAATTTCTTGTTGTTTAATATTGTCCAAAATATTTTGTGGATTGGCCACGCGGAAAACCAGCCGGTTGTTTTTAGTGGTCTTTAGGACCATTTTTTTATTTTCTAGTCCATCGAGTGCGTCATAGGCGACTTGCCGATGCATCCCCATCTTTTTGATTAGGGGGCCCACCGTATTTTCGCCCAATTCTAAAAGCGCGTTATAGATTTTGATTTCGTTGGGCGTGAGCCCCAGTTGTTTTAGTTCGTTTTCCATAAATTTGGATTCCTCCTCTCCCTCCGGGAGAGGATGTCACGAGCACGTGACAGGTGAGGGCAAGGGTAATATTAAAAAATAAAAAGTGTTCTGCGTAGGAGAGTAATAGATTTATCAGAAGCCCTTTCCCTCATCCGCCCTCCGAGCACCTTCTCCCTAAGGGCGAAGGGGATATGAATAAAGTCCCCTCGAATTATCATCACCTCAAAACTGACCAAAATTCAAAAATCCTTTATCCTGGCTTAATTATACATCAGTTTGAAACTTATGTCAATATTGTCGCAATAATACTGTTGACAATATTTGATAAATATGCTAAGCTTTTGAGTCAAGTTGAGAGAAGGCTCTCAGGGAGACAGGACAATTTAGTCTTATTGTTAAGCTGAAATATTCAGAATAAGCCTTAAAAAGGGCATATGTGAATAGAAAAGCTTTACAATGCTAATCTTTAAGCTAAAAAACATGAAAATGCTCTTAAATAATGGAACGGTAATCAATAATGCTCCAATTATGTCAGAAAAGACCCGGAAATATCTTAATCAGTTTTGGCGCTTTCCTTCAAAAGAAGAAACAGAAAAAGAGAAAGAAAAGTATTACATCGTTGAGTGTGATAAGCGGTGGCAAAAGGAAAATGATTTAGTGGTTGAGCATGATATCTGTATATAGATTCCAGTCGAAGACAGAAAAAGCTTCTGTCTTCTCTGGAGTTTATCTAAATTCTTAGGTAACTCGCAGCTAGAAAGCTGTTTTTGAACCTTTAAAAAGAAATAGGGGGATAGTATGAAGGTATCTTGTTTTGGAGCGTCGGCTCTTTTGGGGCCAGCTTATGAGGCAATGGTTAGTGTCGGGCAGCTTCTTGCTCGACGCGGCGTAGAAGTCGTAACTGGCGCCTTTGGCGGAGCAATGGAAGCTCCTGCAAAAGGCGCCTCGCTCGAAGGCGGTTTTTCCACGGGATACGCATTTTTGGGTATCCCTGGGAATAAAAACCTCTCCGAGATAGTCGATTGCCAGACGGTCGAAGATGTGAACCTTCGGCCGGAACTCCAGTTTGGAGTTCGCCTCGGATATCTTCTCTCCTCAGACGCGTTTATTTTTGCGGCTGAAGGAGCCACCGGCACAATGGCCGAGTTGATGGCCATCTGTGTATTTAACGACCGGGGGTGGAAACCTAAGAAAAAG
>JBAQUL010000015.1:0-195916 GCA_049297495.1 Candidatus Moraniibacteriota bacterium | reverse complement strand
AGGTCGTCAATAATTTGAAAACCGGCTTCCTCAATTAGTCTATCGCTATTGTAACTATTAAATGGCTCTTTTGGTAACATACTTCTCTATCTTAGAAGTGTTACCTATGTATCTCATCATTGACAGCCCATTATTTTCTGTCTGTGGGAGTATCATGGTCTTTTCCAAAAAGGTCAAAAATGTGCTGCTGGTAAGGAGTACTTTGACCGAAACTTGATGTTTTCAAAAATGGTTTCCTGCAGCGAATTGCAATAATAGAAAAAAGTACTGCGTAATGACCAGCTGCGATGCAAATATTAATCAGAACGAGAGGACTATATTGATGAGTAATGAGCTGAAAGAAAGTGCTATCGAGAGATTATTGAATGAAATGAGGGAAGCAAAGCTTCCTCGTGAGCAACAATCTGAAAAAATCAGGGAACTTCTGGGGCTGTATTTCCAGGAAAGGGAAATTTTCCCGATGACGAATGGTGATGATGTGGCAGGCTGGAAAGAGGCCGGCACGATGACGACCTTCCAGCAGATCGAGCTTCTGGAGAAGATTGTTGGTAATTCACATTTCCATCAAAACCTTCCCCATGATACCATCTGGCACATTGGAGAGATTCTTAAAAAAATCGACAAGGAAGCATTTAGAACTGCGCAAGACTGACCCACCACGGAAGATTCATTCCGTTTCGGTGGGTCTTCTGTTTTTATACCTTGTCGGTTCAATTCTCCTGAATTGAACCTTTCATTTCTACTCAGCTAACTTAATATCAAAAAATAAGGCTGGGCGAGAATTAAGTGGTTCAGGTAAGGAGACGCTGAACCGACAACTTCATAGAAAACAAAAAAAGCCCAAAGCATTTCTGTCTGGGCTTTTTAGAAAATATAGAAAAGACTATTTCTTCAATTTCTTCTTTGAAACCACTTTTTTGGTTTCGGCTTTTGGTTTTCGAATTCTTTCCTTCTTTGTCTTTGGAGCAGCCTTTTTTTCGGCGATTTTCTTGAAACGATCGACGCGACCGGCGGTGTCCATGGATTTCTTCTTGCCAGTGTAGAATGGGTGACAAGCGGCGCAGATTTCTACCTTCATTTCTTTAACAGTAGACCCTGCCTCGATAATATTACCGCAAGCACAAATAATCTTGGCGTCTGGGAAATATTTAGGATGGATGTCTTTTTTCATAGATTTCGTTGATTTTGGTTTTCATGAGTTGGAAATAAGGCTTAACTAAGGCCTGATTATGAGTACCCTGAAAACGCTAAATTTAGACTATTAATAACGCTAGGTAAATTTAGCACGCTTTCTAGAAATTGACAAGTGGAGCGAGAGCTGATATAGTAGCTAGGTACAAAAACTCATATTTTCCGAGCATTGTCCTGCCCTAGGACGCATACGGACTGGGGATTAAGATGCTGGTTTTGAAAGCAATTTTGAAATCAACGGAAAATAGCGGAAGCGTTTCTCACTTTTCTGAGATGCGTATAATAATTAAAGGAATAATAATATGGAAGAGAAAAATGTTTCAGTTCCGACCGGGACTGAAAATGAAAAAGCGGCGGAAACTGTAGCCGATTGTTTTTCGGATTTCGATTTTTCAAAAATGGAAATCAGCATAGAAGAGATGTTTAAAAATGGCGTGCATTTTGGACATCACAAGTCAAGAAAAAATCCCAAGATGGACGATTTCATTTTCGGTGTAAAAAATGGCATCAACATTCTTGATTTGCAAAAGACATCTCAGATGCTAAAAGAAGCTTTGACTTTTATTGAAAAAGTTATCGTGAGCGGACAGAAAATTCTGTTTGTGGGAACAAAAAAGCAGGCCAAAAAAATTGTTGAGGCTGCGGCGAAAAGATGTGACATGCCTTATGTGACAGAGCGTTGGCTTGGTGGAACATTTACAAATTATTCCGCTATTTCTGGACGGACAAGATATCTTCGTGACGGACAGTCTAAAATGGAAAAAGGAGAATATGGGAAATATACCAAATTTGAACAAATGAAGTTCGCTGAAGAGCTGGAGCGCTTGGAGACGAAAATGGGTGGAATAAAGCATATGGACAGATTGCCTGGTGCTATATTTGTGACTGGTGTTGTTGAGGATAATTTAGCAATCAAGGAAGCTAGGATCAAAAACATTCCTGTGATTGCATTGGCTGATTCCAACATCGATCCGCGCGATATTGATTACATCATACCCGCTAATGAAGATGCAGTTTCTTCGCTTAAGATTCTGATGGCTTATGTTATAAAAGCTGTGCTTTCTGCCAAACAAAAAGTGGTGGCGGACAAAGCAGCGTTAGATAAAGCAGCAGCTGAGGTGAAAAATTAGAAAGTTAAAAGAACTGTTCCTCCTTCGTCCTAAGAGTACTCAGGACTATGGCGGATAAATAAAAAATATGTCAAATCTAGAACAAATAAAAAAAATCAGAGAAATGCTTGGTTCAGGCATTGTAGAAACAAAAAAGGCCTTGGATGAAGCGGGTGGAGATGAGGAAAAGGCGATTGAAATTATTCGTAAGCGTGGACAGTTGAAGGCAGCAAAGAAATCTGACCGCGAGGCTGGCGAAGGTGTTGTAGTATCTTACATTCATCCGAACAATAAATTGGGCGCAATCGTGAAGCTTTATTGCGAGAGCGATTTCGTTGCTAGAAATACTGAATTTTTGGAATTAGCTAAAGATATTGCGATGCACATTTGTGCAATGAATCCGCAATATGTGAAACCGGAAGATGTCCCAGTTGCAACACTTGAAAAAGAGAAAGAGATTTGGCAAGAGCAATTGAAGGCTGAGAATAAGCCGGCTGAAATTATGGCAAAAATTCTCGAGGGTAAAGAAAAAAAGTTCCGTGAAGAATTAGCCTTGCTTACTCAAAGCTACGTCAAAAATCCAGACCAAACCGTTGAGGCGTTGATTACAGAAAAGATTGCCAAGATTGGAGAGAACATCCGCGTAGGAGGATTTACTCGAATGGAGTTATAAAATAATAGACTCGAAATACAATGAATGTTTTAGTAAAGATATATTCCTGGGAGAGTCCACGATTGTGCGCGAGTGAGATTAGACTCAAAACCGGAGATCGCGTAGTTGTGAGTTGCGAACATTTCAATGAAATGGGAGTTGTTGAGGCTGATGGAAAAGAGGATTGTCCAAAGGAGAAAGAGCAGATCCTAAGGCTTGCAACTACTCGAGATAAGGAGGCATATGCTGCAAAGGAAATTGAAAAAGAGGAAGCCTTGGATTTTTGCAAGAGCGAACTTAAAAAACTGGGGCTGGCAATGAAAGCGATTGACGCGAGGATTAGCC
The DNA here is from genome assembly GCA_049297495.1 of Candidatus Moraniibacteriota bacterium. Classification (GTDB taxonomy): domain Bacteria; phylum Patescibacteriota; class Minisyncoccia; order Moranbacterales; family UBA2206; genus UBA9630. Next base: position 192,619 of record JBAQUL010000015.1, on the reverse strand, counting down.
TGGATGGAAAGCAAATAATTTTCATTTTTACATCAGATGGTAGGGTTGATTTCCGTGAGCTAGTAAAGAATCTCTCTCTGAAGTTTAAGAAGGTAATCAGAATGCAGCAGATCGGTTCTCGTGATGAAGCAAGAAAGTTAGGTGATTGTGGTGTGTGTGGAAGAGCGATGTGTTGCATTAAGGCGAAAAATAACATTCCTAGTATTACGACGGATATGGCCAGGGTTCAGCAAATAGCTCACAGAGGGACCGAGCGAATTTCGGGAGCTTGTGGAAGACTGATGTGTTGTTTGGCATACGAAGCACAAAGTTATCGGGAGATGCTCGTGGGAATGCCAGAGGCCTATAGCACAATCAGTACAGTCGAAGGAGAAGGCACAGTCATAGAGATAAATGCGATTACACAGGAAATCAAGGTTAAGCTGAAGAGTGGAAAATACCTGACAATGAAGAAGGATCAGATCAAATAAAATAAAATTATTCAATTTATGTTGTATTCAATTATTCCACCAATTTTAGTGATTTTGAGCGTTATTGGGATAATTATTTTTTTGGTCAAGAAAGCTCCGGAAATTAATCGCTTGGAGAGAGAAGAGAAGATGGAAAAGGAAAGAGAGTTTCGAGCAGCGTCAGGAGGCTCTGGTAATTTTTCCGATAGAGGCGTAGCTGAATCGAGAGTATCTTCAAAATTAAAGCAAGGTTCATTGGTTTTTCTGGAAAAGTTGGTCAAGCGTTTTCGAATTCTTTTTTTGAAGTTAGAAAATACGCTGAAAACTTGGGGTGAGGGAATTAGAAAAAAAAGGAATCCCAAGACAGATGATAATGTCGTAAATGCAGAGTTTCAATCAAGACCTGATCAATTCGAAGAAGATTTGGCTAAACCGAAAGAAAATGAAGCATTGGATGGTATTGTTGATAAAATGGGAAGATATAGTCCGGAAAAAAGAAATATTCGCGAAAGATTGGGCCTAAAGCAAATAGCCAGACAAGAGGAGGTGGAGGAGAAGTTTTTTCGACCATTTGTCAGTGATCATGTCGTTGTTCCCAAAAGAAGGCGAGAGACTAAGAGTCGCCTAGAGGAATTGCTAATAGAGAGGATTGCTGCAAATCCAAAAGATATCGAGGCATATGAAAGACTGGGAGAGTATTACTTAGAAGTAAAAAACTTGGAACATTCCAAAGAATGCTTCAAGCAAGTGCTGAGATTGAATCCAACAAATAAGAATGCGAGATATAAAATAAGAAAACTGGAAAAAATCCTGGGAAGCTGATAGAATAGTGTGGTATGAAAAATAGCGTCCGCCTGCAACGTTTTGTATGACAATGCGGGCAAACCAGAAGCGGCGTGAAGTGAATTGCCGAAGTAGCTCAATGGCAGAGCAACTGTTTTGTAAACAGTAGGTTATCGGTTCAACTCCGATCTTCGGCTCAAAAAAATGAAAATAAAGGAAATAGTGGGTCGGTGGCGGAGTGGTCAATCGCAGCTGACTGTAAATCAGCCGATCTCGTATCTACGCAGGTTCGAACCCTGCCCGGCCCACATCATTCATGCCGTTGTAGCTCAGTCGGTAGAGCATTTCCATGGTAAGGAAAAGGTCTCCGGTCCGATTCCGGACAACGGCTCACAGAATTATTGAAGAGAGAAGTTTAATCAAGTTAAATTAATTTACAATATTATGTCTCGAGAAAACTTAGCAAAGCTGAAATGCTTGGAATGCGCTAACATCAATTATTTCACAACCAGAAATAAGAAAAAACTGAAGGAAAAATTGGAAATGAAAAAACATTGTCCAAAATGCAAAAAGCACACATTGCATAAGGAAATGAAGTAGAATTCTTATCTAAAGCTATGGGCGGGCCTTGCCACGCTGAAGCTTTAGCGTAAGCGGGATTCGTACAGTGGTAGTACGGGAGTCTCCAAAACTTCTAACGTAGGTTCGATTCCTACATCCCGTGCAGCACACAAAAAGAGGCTTAATGAAGCCTCTTTTTTGGTGGGGTGATTAGAAGGTAGAACTGAGATGGGTGGATGATGGAATATTGACTAAATATTTATTTCATGCTACCATAATTTGTTAATGGTAATTTTGCCATAACCTGTGATATTCTCGCAGAAAAAAACAAGTACCTATACAAGGAGGAAGAAATGGAAATGAATTGGGTAAAAATTATCATCACGGTGGTGAGTGTTACGGCAGTATTGGGGATGCTTGTAGGGATAATTGCATCGGCATTTTTTACTATCAAGCAACAAACAATGGGAGTGATCGAGCGCTTCGGAAAATTTATCCGCATTGCTGACCCTGGTTTGGGATTTAAAATTGCTTTTGTTGACCAAGTCGCCGGTAGGCCAAGTCTTCAGGTGCAAGAGTTGAGTGTGCCTGTCGAGACAAAGACTCGCGATAATGTTTTCGTTACGATAAAAGTGTCAGTCATGTATTATATCCTTACGGATAAGGTCAACGAAGCCTGGTATAAACTGCGTGACCCCCGCAATCAAATCATGTCTTACGTGTTAGACGTCATTCGTTCACAGGTTCCTGATCGAGATCTCGATGACGTTTTCACCGACAAAGATGCCATTGCCAATTCAGTCAAAGCAAAACTTGACGAAACAATGAAGCAATTCGGTTATGCGATCACGAACACGCTGGTGACGGATATTGATCCCGATGCGAAAGTTAAGGCTTCAATGAATGAGATTAATGCAGCCCAGCGTCTGCGTGTCGCCGCACAGGAAAAAGGCGAGGCGGAAAAGATTCTTGCTGTCAAGAAGGCCGAGGCGGAAAAAGAAACCAAGCGTCTTCAGGGCGAGGGCATTGCTGACCAGCGCAAAGCGATCGCCAATGGCTTCAAAGAGTCGGTGGATATGCTGAAAGAGAGTACTGGCGCAGAAGGCGGAGAAGTTATGAGGATGCTCATGATCACTCAGCACTACGACATGCTAAACAATGTTGCATCATCCGGTAATTCAAGCGTAATAATGTTGCCATACGTTCCCGGGGCAATCAATGACATCCAATCCCAGCTGACGGAGGCATTACTTGTTTCCAAACAAGTCGGCAAGGAAAAGGTAAGAACAACTGAATAATCTGCAAAAATGTAGGTTGATTGTAGAGGTTCGTGTAATGTTACACGAACCTCTTTTATTTTTTAAATTTGTTCTAATAAGGCTTGAGCACGGGCTAATCTGACATCAATCCTATCCCAATTTTCCAAAATATTGGTTCGAAGCGTGTATCCTAGCCCGTGCATATAAAGCAAGGCTTTAATAGGCCTTGCTTTTGCGTAGAGAAATGAGCCTTCGAACCAAGTATGAAAACATTGACAAATAAGGGATAAAATGCTATTATTTTTTGATGTTCCTGAATAATTCATGATAAATTTAAAGCGATAATTATCGTTACATATATACCAATAACTTTGGGTAAAAAGAGGAGGATTTTTTCAATGCCAATCATTACAATACCAGTTACTGAAGTTACGAGTGATTCCGAATTATTTCTCCTAAGAAAGGAAATAAGAGATGCTCTCGAAAAAGAAGGCATCTCAAGGAAGGCAGTAACGGTCGAGTTTCTTTCATGCAGATGTCCGGAGCGGCTTGTCATAAATTACGACAGTCGTTCAAAGCATTTGCTTGAACCGGGACGGCCTGATCATGACGCGAAAACTGTAGGGAAAATTGTCGAGACGAGCCTTAAGATGCCTGTGGAATGCATTGTACACTATTGCGATGCGGGGCATACAGGATTGTACTTGACAGAGCATGTCACCGTCTCGCCGTCGATATGCGAAATGCACGGCTCAATCGAGCATATGCAAGCCGTCTCAGGCTTGTGTCCCAGATGTGGCAAGATTTAAGCGCGAGGTGCTCGAAATTTAGTTCCTGGCTATCAGACGCTCAAAAAGCACTGATGGCCAGTTTTTTTATTTCATCAAAGCCATCGCTCGCTCCAATCTCACTTCAATCCAATCCCAATTTTCCAGCGTACTGGTTCAAGGTGTGCATGCTGGCCCGTGATGAGGTGGGCTCTTTTGGGCTGGCTGTTCTGGTTTACGATAAGTGGTATGCGTATGGGGCCTTTTGTGATAAAATTGTAGTAGAGTCATAGGGAATTTTATAGTAAAAAGTATATGCATATTTCAAGAAGCAAAAAAAACATGATTGTGGCGGTGGGGCTGTTAGTGATTTTTTTTGGCTGGTATTTTTTAGACAAGCCTTCGCTCAAGGAGGACTGGCAAGAGCAGCTGGCAGTAATTTCAGTCGCTGAGTTTAATGGTGATCTTGCTACCATCAGGAATGTGCGGAATTTTCGTTACTATCCAACTGAAGCTGATATGTATCCGAGTTATTATGACAGGACCTATGATTTGAGTCAGATTAAAAAAGTTTGGTATGTGACGGAGCCCTTTAATGAAAATAAGATAGCAGCACATACGTTTGTTTCTTTTGAGTTTAATAATGGAGATTTTTTGGCGATTAGTATTGAAGCGCGTAAAACGAAAGGTCAAAAATATAGTACCCTAAAAGGTATGCTGCATGCTTATCCGCTTGTATATATCGCGGCTGACGAAAGGGATGTTGTCCTTTTGCGTGCTAATTTGCGCAAAGATAAGGTGTATGTTTATCCAGTAAAATTGGAAAAGCCTGAAAATGCCAAATTGCTTCTGGTGGATATGCTCAAAGAGATGAATCGGCTGGCTACGACTGATCCGACTTGGTATAACACCTTATTTGCTAATTGCACCTCAAGAATTGCTAGTCATGTGAATAAGCTTACTCCCGGACGTATTTCTGCTTTCTCTTGGCAATTGTGGGTGACTTCATCAGCTGATGAGCTTGCATTGAAGCGGGGGCTTTTGGATACCAAACTTCCGATTGAAAAGGCCAGAGAAAAATATAACATAAACGAGATGTCAGAAAGAATTGGTGACGTGCCTAATTACTCAGCTGAGATTAGGAAAAATTAAATCAGGATTTTGATATGCCTATTGGCAAATATTCGGTTGCAAGAGATGTTAAAAGCTGTTAGAATTGTACCTATGGATTTGAGCGGAGCATGTCATTAGTTATAATCTAATTCATAATCAGGCGACCGGCGTAACTTTGGGCCTGTTTATTTTTTTCAATCATTTTTTGAGTTTTTGTCTATGAAAAGAATTTATTTATTCGCAATCAGTTTTATCGCAGGCATAACTTTTTTTGCCAGTCCGGTGCTGGCAGAAAGTATTATTCCTGATGGCGTGGAGCATGTGGATTCAAATAGTGTTGTTATAGATATTAAGTCGGATTCGACTATTTTTGTTACAGAAACAATTGAGTATAACTTTGGGAATAACACAAAGCCAGGAATAACCCGATATGTTCCTTTAAATTATCAGAATTTGGAGGGAACTAATATTTCGATCGATATTTCGGATGTTTCGGTGACAGATAAGGATGGCAATCAATATAACTTTGCTCAGTCTCAATCGCAAAGTGAGGATAAAAAAAAGAAATATTTGGAAATTAGTATCGGTGATACGGAGCAGTTAATATCGGGAACGAAAACATACGTCATTCATTATAGCATTTCAGGCGCGATAAGATTTCTATCTGATCATGATGAACTATTTTGGAATGCTACTGGTGATCGTTGGCCGGTCTATGTGAAGTATCCAGAAATAAAAATTAACCTGCCCCAAAGAGTTGATCGGGACAATGTGACCAAAAAATGCTTCATTGGTCTTCAAGCGGCTACAGTAGAATGCGTCGATCGGATCAATAATCGAAAGGATCCGGATGTGTATTATTCATACAAGGGAGTTGTTGCTAACGAGGGCATGATAACTGTCATGGGTTTTCCGAAAGGTGTTGTTCAAAAAAAAGTGATTGAACAGCAAACTTTTTGGGGCAACTTAAAAATAAATCGTCGAATGCAGGGAATGGTTGTGGTTGCAATTTTGCTGCTCATAGTCACTATAGTTTTAATCTCAGTGTATTTCAAAAAAATCAGATTATTTTTTTCATGGAAAAGGTGGTCAAGTCTGTTTTTGTCTTTGCGTGAGAAAATCAGACTTTTTCATATTACTCACGCCAAAAGGATAAAAAGTAAAAGTCGTAAATGGTGGATTACTCTGGCTGTTATCTTTTTGATTGTTGCAATCTCTGGGCTTATTGCTTTTTGGAGGTTGAAAAATACCTTGGATAAGATTTCCGTGAACGGTGCCTCTATCGGCAACATCGTTCAGGCTGGTCTTGATAGTCAAGGTCCACTGAAAGGTGAGAGTGATGATCAAATAAATATTCTTCTTTTGGGAGTTCTTGGAGCCAATCATTTAGGAGGCGGGTTGAATACTGACACAATCATGGTGGCAACCATAAAGCCCAAGGCCAATAAGATTTCCCTTGTCTCTATCCCGCGAGATTTATGGGTTATGGATCCTGGCAGAGATAATAAAAGCAAGATTAATGCAGTCTATATCTATGGCGAAGAAAAGGGAGTTGGTCAAGGTATTTCTGACATGGAGCAGCTAGTGGGTGATATTTCCGGGCTCACTATCCACTACACTGCCATAGTTAGCACTAATGGATTTGTGCAATTGGTTGACACATTGGGTGGCGTAGAAGTCGATCTGGCAAAACCGTTCAATGAAAGTGCACAATTTATTGATATTAAAGTTTGTGATTCGGAAACATTCACGATACCAACCGGAGAGTTTAAGGAGAGGACAAAGAATAAAAAGGTTGTCTCGCGCTATCCACTGTGCAAGAATAAAAATCCGGAATGTGGTGGAAATTTTTCTTTGCCGGCAGGGAAGAATGTGCTCAGCGGAGAAAAAGCGCTCTGCTTTATCCGTTCTCGCTATTTGACAAGTGATTTTGAAAGAGCAAAAAGACAACAATTGGTGCTTTCGCAACTCAAGCAAAAATCTTCGCAGTTCGGATTTGGTGATTTCGGAAAAATTAATGCTATCTTGAATAATCTCGGGGACAATGTTCGAACTGATATGCAACTTTCGGAGATGAGAAGAATGTTTGAATTATATAAGGGAATGGATAATCCTAAAATTTATCAAAAAGTACTAGAGGATTCAAAAGAAGGATTGCTCTATGCGCCAGATGCTACCGCGGAGACTGGTTTTATCTTGCTGCCAAGAGGGGATAATTATGATAAGATTAGAGAGCTTTTTCGGGATATTTTTACCTCCAAAAGTCAATCCGATATCAAGCCGAAAATTTAGCAATTCTTGTTTTGTGGGAGTATTAAAACAAGGCTTAGCTAAGCCTTGTTTTTTTATTGTGGCATAGCCCATGAACAATTTGACATAAAAGCTGAAAACATGTAAAGTAGCATCCTAATGACTGATCTTTGACAATTTTAAAAACAAGTTTAAAAAATATTATCGAGAGGGGGTGTAAAAGTTTTTATTGCTGTATTGACAAGTTAGATGAAGCAATGACATCATACTCATAAATTGAAGGGAGTGCATAATGAAAAATCGAAGCCTTAACTTTAAATTGTTAGTGGGTGGCACGTTATGCGTGCTGCTGCCACTTCTGGCATTCGCTGTCTTTTCGGACATGCGGTTGTCAGGAGACTTGAAAGCAATGAATCAGCAAAACGCCGAAAGTATCGCGAAAAGTCTGGCGGCTTTAACTCAAGCGGTGCTGCAGGAGGAAATTAAGATTGCCAAGGATCTGGCTGTTGGCAACACTACAATCGAAGCTGGAGCCAAAGTGGCTGAGGCTGGCGTCAATGGCTCGGTCGCGGACATCCAACGGTTGGAGCAAAAACTAATTAACACCATGAAGCAGATTGGAGAAAACTATGAAAGCATTGTTGTTTGCGACGCCGAAGGTGTCGTCTACGCCGATAGCATCGGTGGTGGAAACAAGGGCATATCCGTGAAGGACCGGTCATATTTTCAGGATGCCAAGGCGAATAAAATCAATATTTCAAGCCCTGTGAAATCCAAAAAAACCGGAAATCCGGTTGTTCCAATTTGTGTTCCGGTTTTTTCTTCCTCAGGTCAGTTTACCGGCGCCCTGGCAATTATTCTCAAAATCGATTTTCTGACTGAAAAGATACTGGCGGTCAAGATTGGAAAGACTGGGTATCCTTTCATGGTTGATCGAAATGGATTAGTGATTGTTCATCCCAATACCAAACATATCCTCGAGCTTAATTTGGCCGCCCTAAAAGACATGAAATTGATTATGGGTAAGATGCTGGCACAGCAGACTGGCGTTGATTTATATGTCTTTGAGGGCATCGAAAAAATCGCTGGTTTTGCTCCGGTCGATTTGACCGGATGGAGTGTCGGTTTTACTCAGGAGACAGATGAATTCATGAGCTCCTTGACTGCCATGCGAAAGGCTATGGTTTTGGTTGCTTCTGTTTCCTTGGCGCTTGCTTTGTTGGTAATTTGGTTTTTCAGTCATAGTATTTCACGGCCAATCAACAATATTGTGGATGGCTTGCATGAGGCCGCAGAACAAGTATCCTCCGCAGCGGGGGAAGTTTCTTCTGCGTCGCAATCGCTAGCGGAAGGTTCCTCGGAGCAGGCGGCAGCGATAGAAGAAATTTCTTCGTCGCTAGAGGAGATATCTTCAATGACAAAACAAAATGCTGACAATGCTGGGACGGCTGATTCACTTATGAAACAGGCCAATCAAGTCGTAAACAGGGCAAATGCGTCAATGAACCAGTTGACAGTGGCGATGCATGAGATTTCAAGAGCCAGTGATGAAACATCAAAAATTATCAAAACAATTGATGAGATCGCATTTCAGACCAATCTCTTGGCTTTGAATGCAGCCGTTGAAGCTGCGAGAGCAGGAGAGGCTGGCGCTGGGTTTGCGGTTGTAGCGGATGAAGTTCGTAATCTGGCTTTGCGCGCCGCAGACGCTGCTAAAAATACTGCAGGCCTCATTGAAGGTACCGTAAAGAAGGTTTCTGATGGAACGGAGTTGGTGAGAATCACTGACGAGGCTTTCGGGGAAGTTTCTCAGAGTACTACGAAAGTGGGTGAACTGGTTGGTGAAATTGCCGCTGCATCTTCGGAACAGGCGCAAGGCATCGAGCAGGTGAATCAGGCTGTTACAGAGATGGACAAGGTTGTCCAAGGAAATGCTGCAACGGCGGAAGAAGCGGCTGCCTCCGCAGAAGAATTGAATGCACAGGCCGAGGAGATGAAAAGTTTCGTTTACAATTTATCTACTCTGGTGAGTGGGGATGTTGATTCTTCTGTGGCAATAACGTCTATTAAGCACCAGAAAGCTGTTAAGCCGATCAAGCAAGCGGCTCAAAAAAACTTAACAGTAATCAGGAAGCCGACAAAAGGAAGAATTTCTGCGTCGAAAAAATTCATCCCGATGGATGAAGGTGATTTTAAAGATTTTTAGGGTTTCAAATAAAACCCTGACGTACCTTGACCGCCCTGGCATCATTTGATGATGACAGGGCGTTTTTCTTTACGAAAGAAAGGGCTTGAGTTAATATGAAAGTGTGAATATATAAATAATTAATTCCATACTAAATAATGGCCAAATTTAGAACACATATGGGTTGGGGAGTTTTTGTTGGGGTTGGCTTGGTTGTGGCTGGATTGATTTTTTCGATATTTTCCGGAGTCGAATCAGCCATCTGGATTTTTTCTGCTGTGCTCTTGGGCTCATTTTTGCCTGACCTTGACTTGGATGATGGCGTTCCTTTTCAAATTCTTTTTGGACTTTTAGGGGCGGGATTTGCCGGTCTCATATTTTTCAATTTCTATCAGGAAGGGGAGCGGAGTTTGAAAATTTTGTTTTTCATTCCGGCCTTGTCTTTCATTCTCATCCGTTTTGTGGCCGGGTCGATTTTCAAACAATTTACTCATCACAGAGGGATGTTTCATTCTATCCCGGCGGCAATTCTTTTTGGTCTTTTAATGATTTGGTTTTCACATATTCTTTCAATCGTTACTGGAAAAGAATTACTTATCGGAGCGTCAGTTACAATCGGGTATATTGGACATTTGATTTTGGACGAAATCTATTCTTCAACGAACCTGAGTGCCGGTTCGCTTTTTCCCAAGCAATCAGTTGGAAGCGCGCTCAAATTTTCTTCTGCTTCACGAATCTCTACTTTTATATTTTATTGCGTACTTCTTGTACTTGCGCTGACACTGCCGGAAACGAAATGGATTTTTGAGAGATGATGGGTAATGCGAATAAAATCAAATTTATGGAAAATGATAATCTGACACAAGGAAATATTTCAAAACAAATCCGGATGATTGCGGTGCCAGTCAGTGTGGGTTTTTTCTTCAATACGATGTATAACGCTGTGGACACCTATTTCGGTGGATTAGTTTCGACCGAAGCTCTGGCGGCGCTTTCTTTGTCATTTCCAGTCTTCTTTATTATCATCGCTTTGGGCACCGGCGTTTCTACTGGTGCAACCGCGCTTATTGCAAATGCAGTGGGGGCGGGTGATGAAAATGAAGCGAGAATCTTTGCTTCGCAAGCGCTTAGTTTTTCTGTTATTGTCAGCATATTTCTTTCTGTGCTTGGCTATCTGATTTCTCCTTTCCTCTTTGGCGTGCTGGGGGCTCAAGGTCAATACCTTGCCATCGCTGTAGACTATATTAATGTTATCCTTTTGGGATCAGTTTTTCTTATTCTCACTTTTGTGATGAGTGGAATTTTGAATTCACGCGGTGACACAAAAACATTTCGCAATTTTTTGATCGTGGGATTTTTTTTAAATTGTTTTTTGGATCCAGCTTTTATGTTTGGTTGGCTTGGCTTTCCGGCAATGGGACTTTCTGGCGTGGCGTGGGCGACAGTCGTCATTCAAATCAGTGGTGTCGCATATATGGGCTGGGTGCTCACGCAGCGCGGGGTGCTTTGTAGAGAATGTTTTCCGCTTCTTTATCCTAAAGCAAGATATTATAAAGCTTTGTTTGCTCAAGGTTTTCCGGCCAGTCTTAATATGCTTACGATTGCGGTAGGAATTTTTATCATTACCTATTTTGTTGCGCCTTTTGGCAAAGCAGCTGTGGCTGCTTATGGCATTATGACCAGAATGGACCAAATCGCGATGCTTCCATCGATTGGACTTACTACCGCCACGCTTACACTAGTTGGACAAAATAATGGTGCGGGAAAATTTGAACGCTGCCTCGAAGTCTATCGCACGGTAATGCGTTATGGATTTTTAGTCATATCAATTGGAATGATTGGTGCCTATATTTTCGCCATGCCTTTCATCTCGCTTTTCACTCACGACGCTGAAGTAATTAAAATTGGTGTCCACTATCTTCACATTTCCATCTGGATCTACTGGGCCTATATGATCCTCTACGTAGTCGTTTCTACCTTACAAGGTCTCAAAAAGCCCAACTTTGCGTTTTGGATTGGAATCTATCGACAAATCATCGCGCCAATTATTTTTTTCTATTTTTTCTCTCGTGTGCTCAATTGGCAACTCGACGGTGTTTGGTGGGGAATTTTTGCCATTAATTGGACCGCGGTGGCTATTTCATTAGTTTATGCAAAAAAAGTGATGAAAAAATTGGTCATTGTGAAAAAATAACAATAATACTTAGGGGAGGAGGGTTGGTGTTAGAGGTAGCTAAAAATAGAAAAAATGCTTTATTCGCCTTGACAAAAGGCTGGTTTTGCAGTAAGCTAGTTTGAAGTACCTGAAAAAATAATGGCGGCAAACTTGTCGCTAAAATATAAATCGTACTATAAAAATCGGGGAGGGTGACTATGTTAATTACACTGAAAAGTTTCATCGAAGATTTGCGTATCAAGTGGTTTTCAGTAGGGGATGATCAAATTTGGCGGCGATGGGTGGACGGCAATACAAGAGGGATGGATAGTCTTATTGTGCTGCTCAACCAGGATGTGCGGGAGAGTATAAAGCGCAGAGCAGTCTTTTTGCTTCTCGTGCCTTTCCGGGAGTATAATCCCATTTATTGGAAAGGGGAACTGGGTGGTTTTGACTATCGCTTCCCGAATTTTTTGGAAGGGCTTACGTCGGAGCTTTTGAATTATGCAACTGACCTGGTGATTGGTTTTTGCAAAATTTTGAAGCCCTTGCATTCCGATCGTCCAACAATCGTTATGCGGGAAGATAGAACGCCTATCGTAGTTCGGGACGAGTACCACAGTCCGTTGTGTTTTTATAACACATGCATTTTGACGCTACTCGGTCTGCTTCCTCAGAAAAGATGCGAAGAAATATTTCCGCAGCTCTCTCTTCGGGACATCTCGACTTTTGAGAGTCCGGAATGTGTTTCTGGCTATCATCCATTCGAGACACTTTTGCGCATGCCAAAGATTGATATTGAATGGAAAAAGAGAGCGGATCAGGAAATGCGAAAAATTATCGAGCTTGAACGCGCTAGACTGACAAGTCCTCGTGAAGATTGGGAGGACGCGTTGAAGTGCTATGCGACTATCATTCAGGCTCAGCTGCATAATCAGCTGAATTATTCGCGAGATCTCTTTGAATCTCAAGTTGAATTCATTCTGGAAAAATGGAATTTTGGCAGGCAACTGATTGCTGGCTGTCAACTGCTTCGATTGCTTAATCATTTTTCCGGAGAAAGGTATGAGGAGCTGCGCCATCGCATTGCGCAGTTTGTCGTATTTGATAAATTTGTTATCTACGATATTGAAACAACTGCAGCTGCCAGTAAAATTTTGGCGGAGTTTGGAACGCTTGATTCTGAGTTGGCTGAGTGCCTTAATAAGGCGTTTGCGGACAGTCGAGAAAGAGTTGAGCTGCAGGAGTATTCGCAATTAAAGGAAAGGCAAACCGAAGAAGGGCTTATTTCTGAGATGGGATGAATTTTTTGTTAGGCTAATTGATTGTATGATGTCAAAAACGGGGAGGGGTTAGATGAAAAATGTATCATGGAATAGTGACAGATGTTTTACGAAAAGAATTTTGCCGAACTGGAATGGATTAACGGGCACGCTTACCTTGAGATTTGTTTATGAGTCAATATTTGAAGAAGGCGTCTACTACAATGGTTGCATTAACGGCCGGTACAAAGTCAAGAAGCGCGACCTGCCATTGCTCAAGGGTATCAGTGGCAACAAGGTTTATTTTTTGCCTTCTGTGCAGAAATACCGGGGTGCCTCTTGGGCCAAGGCGGTTTATCTCTATGAGCCAATGCCTCCACAGGTCAGTATGCTTCAGGTTATTTTTCAACTTGGCGACAAGCTCCTGAGTCTTTCTGAAGCCGTGATGCTCAAAAGGATTATTTACCTGTTGGAAGACGGCGTTGGCGTGACACTTCGCTATCCAGACTCTAATTGGGAGATAGTTCCGCCACACCTGAATCTTCCCGGTAAGAAGACGGTGACGCAGCCCATTACGGGTTTCCAGCATTTTTTGCAAAAATATTGGCGAGCCCTTAAGGTCATGGGACCGTTGCCGGAATATCCTAATCTGGATATGTTGAAGGCAATCTATCTGCACTGGCGCAAAAAACCGATTCCACTTTCTCATGATGTTGCTGAGGGATTGGAGATGTTGGCAGCAATTTCAATGTTATGAAAGGGGGGTGGGATGAGCGAGAAAGATTTATTGACCGAGCTTCTGTCGATGGATAAGGATGCGCTCCTTGCCTATATCCAGCAGGAATGTGCAAACAGGGGGATCGAATATAAAATCGATTTTGATAGTATCAACATAGAATCTTTGTTTGACTTCGTTGCCGAAAAACTCCACCCGGAGTATGAGGTATGGATGCATAGCAAATATGCACTTTAGCCAGACTAATGCTGATTGAAGTGACGAGAGGGGTGTTCACCGAGTGGACACCGCCTCTTTTTTTATGTTCTCAGTTGATTGACAATTGCTGTATTTTCCGGTAGACTCTTTGGAAGCACCTGAAAAATTTGGCGAAATTAAATGTGACAATCATGTCACAAAACGTACATCAAAAAGGGGGTAATGATGATAATACGGATTGGAAACGGTGATGCGTATGCCGATTTGTCTTCCTTCGGCGGAATCTTATCAAATTTTGTTTGGGAGGGGAGCGAGATTATCTATCCGGAAAGAAAGGTGGGCGAAAAGCAGCGAGGAGGAATTCCAATTTGCTTTCCTTTTTTTGGGGCACCTCCGAAAAAGTTTTCCGAGTATAATCGTCACGGCTGGCTTCGAAATCAGGAGCTTAATCCAATTGAATTTTCCAAGACGCGCGCGGGATTTGGTGGTAGGAATGAACCAACAAAATCCTACCCATGGTTATTGAAATACGAAGTCTGGGCATCCATTTGCGGGATAAATGGTTTGACATTAAAACTGCGCGTAAAAAGAGTTGCCGATGGGCATGCTGCTGGAGCGCCGATAAATCCTGCATTTCATCCGTTCTTTCGCTCTCTCGGCAAGCATTTTGCCCAGATTGGCAAAACAAAGATTGGTGAGTTTAATGATGTGGCTAAGTCTTGCTCTTCTCATAAACTCATCTATATCAATACGGGAAAATGGTGGGTGAGAATGGAGCTTGGCGGAGATTTTAATGCACAGTCCAGTGTCTTCACTTGGAGTGACGATCCTGAACAGTATTTCTGCGTCGAGCCAGTAATGGCACAAAGGGAGCTGTTTGCCAACCCCAAAAAAGGAAAATTTCTTTACACGGGAGAGCAATCAGAAATTACTTGTACCATCAGACCCTTTGCCAAGTCTGAGCGCAAGGCGTAAAAAATGATCTTTTCCGTAGAAAAGCTTTGACCGGCGTATTGGTCACAAAAGGGTTATGAAGAGATTCATAACCCTTTTTCAATCCTCCTACTCCGCCAGCTGGCGGATTCGGCGGACGAGCTAATTTGGAGTAAATTCTCCGTGGCTTACCACGAATAGTGTCCAGGGCTTGCCCCGCGGTTCATGCCTTTGATTGATGAATTATTGACTTTCATCTAATTTAGCTGTATCCTATTAATCTCGAGAAGGTTAGTTTTTTCTTGAGAAGCTGTTCTTTGCTTGGCGATAATCAGCGAATTGTTGCCATAATATTATCACCATAATAGTGGAGGTTTTAGTGACTAGTTTAGCAGAAGAAGTTCCAGAAATGAGCATAGATGAGTTTGTTGAGCTTATTATTCAAGCGAGTTCTAGCTCGCAAGACGAAACAGATGATTATGAATATCTGACCAATTTTGAGAGCAATGGTCGCGAGGGTCGGTCTCGGCAAATGCTACGCTATGTGTTTCCCAATGCTAATAATCCGGAAGATCTGGAAGAAGAGCTGGAACATATTCTCAGCAAATAAAAAGTAGTCCCTACTAAAAAACCTTGCCCGCTATCACGGGCTGATTGATACTAAATAAAAAGGGAGTTGTTTGCTAATGCAGGCAACCCCTTTTTTTTCTTTTCAAAATAATAATACTAGTAGCATAAAATAAAAGCCTTCGGGGGAGGATTCCCTCAAAGGCTTTCTTGATCAGTTGCACCAAGGTGCGGCGGATTTTAGCGAACAGCTTCTTTGAAAGTTATCGCATTCTTGATTATATCCGGCGGGATATCTTTAGCTCCCAGAGCTACCGGTGGCTTATAGGTAATTGGTATCAAATAGGCGATAATCCTTGTCGCCAAATGGTCACTGCCGCCAGTTGTGACGTCGCCTTCGAATGAGCAGTTGCATGCAATCAGGGTTACCGGGGCAACATCAGTGGGCTTGCTCCACCAGAGTCCACCGACATTAATGAGGATTGCAAGTCCGTAGTTTTTTGGGGAAACATTCCAAACCATTCCAATCAAGTTCTCGGTTGTATTGAATGTTGGGACTTGCGTAAATGTTATTTCGGGCGTTAATCCGTCGCCCCTTTTCATCGGGTCACATGACGCAGACGGATGGCTGTCATCGCCGCCACCACCGCAGCCAACGAGAAACAATAGAATGATAAGTAAAATGGGTAAATGTTTTTTCGTTTTCACTAGCCGATTCCTCCTATCTTGGGGTTTAATTTTTGGCCCATTTGGGCCCGTCCGTTTCCAATTTTTTAAAATGCAACTTTCCGCTATGCTAGCAAAAGAAAGGTTTTTTGGCAAGGTTTTTCTCGATATTTCCGGACCGGGGTCAGTATAACAGGTTAGCTATTTTTCTTTGCCAAAGCGGGGGAATGAGGGTAGAATAGGGATATATCTAAATCAGTGATTGGAAAATAACTATGCCAGAATCACTCGACATTGAATTTGAAAAGGCCCTGCGGATGCTTGTTGCGCGTCTGCCGGTTTCACATGAAGGAGCGAAAAAACCGGTCTTGTTCCATGTTGTTCGTGTGGGAGTTTATCTCTATGAAAATAACTATTCCCGCGACGCAGTCATCGCGGGACTTCTGCATGACGCGCTGGAGTGGAGTGGCGTCACAGAAGAGCTCGTGCGGACGGAGTTCGGGGAAACCGTTTTGCAATTGGTGAAAGCCAACACCAAAAACCGCTCAATTGAAAATTTAGAGGAAAGAATCGAAGAATTGGCCAATCGCGCGGCGGAGGCAGGACGTGACGCACTCATCATCCGGGCGGCCGATACGCTCGATAGTTTTAAACATTACACTAAGACCAAAAATCTTCCCGAGCTAGATTATTGTCAAAAAAACGCGATGGCAATTTTTAAATTCAAGCCGGATGATTTTACAGATGGGGTTTTTGAGGAGTTGGGAGGGTTTATTAAAGATTAAGGATGTGCGTAATTAATTACGCACTCTCCGTGTCATTCCCGCACCCGTTTCACGAGTATAAACTCCGGCGGGAATCCAGTCTCGCAGCGTACCAAGCAGGGGAATGATATATTGAGAAAGACAAAATAATTATGTCAAAAATAAAAAATCTTCCAAAACACAAACAGCCCAGAGAAAAACTAATAGAAAAGGGCGCGGAAAATCTGCGTGATAGTGAATTGATGGCGATTCTTCTGCGCACAGGAACGAAAGGCAAAGATGTTATGAAAGTTTCTCGTGAAGTATTGCGAAAAAATCCCACCAAAAATTTGCTCGCACTTAATTTCAAAGACTTAGCAAAAATCAAAGGCATTGGTCCGGGAAAGGCCTGTCTGCTTCTCGCTGCTTTTGAACTCACCAAGCGCGCCTTGGAAGTAGAGGACAATAATTTGCCGACTATTATTTCTGCCAAAGACGCCGTGGCGCAGTTGCAAGAATTGCGCAATGTCAAAAAAGAGCATTTTGTCGTGCTTTATTTCAACGCTAGAAATCAATTGATTCACAAAGAAACAGTCTCGATTGGCACGCTGAACGCCAGCCTCATTCATCCTCGCGAAGTTTTCAAGTCCGCCATTGATCAGCTAGCGGCTTCTGTCATCCTCGCGCACAATCATCCTTCCGGCAGCGCCGAACCGTCCGAAGATGATTTGGAAGTGACCAGGCGCCTCAAGGAGGCGGGGAAGATCTTGGGAATTGAGGTTTTGGATCATATTATTGTTACCAAAAATGGTTTTGCGAGTTTTCAGGAAAAGGGATTAATGAAATAACTTTCCTAAAAAAAGAAAACCTCCTGCTTTAACGGGACGCCTTGCGGTATCTCAACACAGGAGGATTTACTCCTATGCATTTATTTTAGTTATATTTAAAATAATTTGACAAATTTTTTTACTCAGCCAAAGATTGGCTTGTTTTCTTTACGAAAGGGGGAATTTGGGGTAGGATGAGATTGCAGGGATAAGCCAATTTTAAGGAAATAAACCATGTTTGAACAAGCATTTAAAAATATTGATAATATTTTACGTACCGATTCAGGTTCGGCGACCGAGCTGGATTATGTCGAGCAGACTTCCTGGATTTTGTTTTTGAAATATTTGGACGATCTTGAGGAAACCAAAAAAACAGAAAACGCCTTGGCGGGAAAAAAATATCAATATATTCTTGCTCCTGAATTTCGCTGGAACACTTGGGCTTGTCCGAAAGATGCTGATGGGAAGTTGGACTATGAAAAAGCTCAAGATGGAGATGATTTGAAGGATTTTGTTGATCATAAACTTTTTCCCTATCTCAAAAAGTTCAAAGCCGAAGAACCAAACACGATTGAATATAAAATCGGGGAAATTTTTTCGGAACTCAAAAATAAAATTTCCAGCGGGTATAAACTGCGGGAAATTTTGAATGTGGTGGATGAAATGCATTTTCGGCTCTATGAAGAAAAGCACGAACTCTCCCATCTCTATGAAGCGAAAATTGCCAAGATGGGAAACGCCGGTCGAAACGGCGGAGAGTATTACACGCCCAGACCGCTCATCAGAACAATTGTCAAAGTCGTTGCGCCCAAAATCGGCGAAACAATCTATGACGGCGCCTGTGGCAGTGCGGGATTTTTGGTCGAAGCCTACAATTTTCTCACCCAAAATCAAGCCAAGCTTTCTTCCGCTCAAATGGCCACGTTGCAAAACAAAACTTTTTTTGGCAAAGAAATCAAATCCCTGGCCTATGTGATCGGGATTATGAATATGATTCTTCATGGCATTGAGGCGCCGAATATTCGCCACATGAACACGCTAGCGGAAAATATCAATGACATTCAAGAAAAAGATCGCTATCAAGTTATTTTAGCCAATCCGCCGTTTGGCGCTGGCATCGGTCGCGAGATTCAACAAAACTTTCCCATCAAAACCGGCGAAACGGCCTTTCTTTTTTTGCAACATTTCATCAAAATTTTCAAAGCCGGCGGGCGAGCAGGCATCGTCATTAAAAATACATTTCTCTCGAACACCGACAATGCTTCGGTTAGTTTGCGAAAATTGCTTTTGGAAAATTGCAATCTGCACACGGTTCTTGATTTGCCGGGCGGCGCTTTTCAAGGTGCGGGCGTGAAAACGGTGGTGCTGTTTTTCACCAAAGGTGAATCCACGAAAAAAGTCTGGTTCTATCAATTGAATCTTGATCGTAATTTGGGCAAGACCAATTCGCTCAGTGAAAAAGATTTGGAAGAATTTGTGGAATTGCAAAAAACAAAAGCCAACTCTGAAAATTCGTGGAGCATAGACGTTTCAAAAATTGACCAAAAAACATTTGATTTGTCAGTCAAAAATCCGAGCAAAGGCGGAGAAGTTGCTTTGCGGGAGCCGAAGGTGATTTTGGAGGAGATGAAAAGGTTGGATGAGGAGAGTCGAAAAATTCTTGATAAATTGGGCGGATTTTGATATAATAGAGAGCTGCTTTAGGGAGGATTGTACATTCTACAAAATGAAGAAAAAGGAGGTGAGAAGATGGCGGAAAATTGGATTATTGGCACGATAGATGATGTCAAAAATAAAGTTGCTGAAAAAATGGCTCTTTGGGATTCTGATGGCTGGAAGGAGGGGATGAATAAAGACATAAAGGGTCGGATTGCCGAAGCTATTATTGAGCAGATGTTTAGAAGATCAGGGGTTGAGCTTTATTTCTTTGGAGTTGAGTGGAGACAATCAAAACATGCCAATGAAAGTGAGATTTTCTTACGAACTAAACAGGGTTATTTGGAGGTTCCTATGGTAGGCTTTAGGAAATCACCCGATTTTCTCATCATAACTCATCAAGGGTATCGTTATGAATTAGTTGAGGTTAAATTTAGAAACTCAGGTCTTCTGTATTCCAGGAATGATTTAAATTTATTTCGCGAACTGCAGAGTACTAAAGATTGCGATACCAAGGTGGTGTGGGTTTCCCGATCAATGATCGAGGTCATCGTTCCTCCCTATTTGGATAGTTGCGGTGAGCTAATCAAAGAATCTGTTTTGTCTCAAAAAACTTGGGGAATCAAAGAAGAGGTCTTTATGGAATGTCTGAATTATCTGGAAGTCTACGGCCTGCTTTTTCCGAAAGCGTAGAAAAAATAAACCAGCGGTGATGCAGCCTTTTATTTCAAAGGCTGCATCACAAATTTAATCATAAGAATATGAAAGCAAATCTATTTATAAAGTACAAAGGATTAGGGATTGATGACTCTGAAATTGACCTAGTAACTCTCGGAGAATCGATCATTGGATTTGATTTGGTCATAAGGGAGATTTTCAAAACTACAAAAATTGATGCAGATATAAAAGTAGGTGTCAGTAAAACTAGAGAAGGCTCTTTGATAGTTGATATCATTATTTTTGTTATAAGCAATAAAGAACATGTACCTTTTGAAAAAATTTCGGATTTATTGAATTTTCTGGAAATTGTTAGCCCGCAGCAGTTTTTAGAAGCTAAGAATTTCTTTGGATTTACATCAGATTTATTAGTAAATGGACATAGGAATATAAATGATTATTTTGCCAGAAATCCATTCGATCAAGAAGTTTTATCAAATATGGTGACTGGGTTTGTGGCTTATTTTTTTGGAAAAGCACAAGGACAGAAAAGATATCCTGATCTAGATGAGCTAAAAAAGGATTATGCTATTGCGGCTCACAAGATGATTAAAAACCATAAGTTCAAAAAGGCATTAAAACCTTTTGTGGATGAAAAAGTTAAATCTATATCAGTGAGTAATTATCCAGATTTTAAAAATGAATCGTTGGTCGATGAGAATAATTTTGATAATTATCTTAGTGACGAAGAAAAAATACTTCCGAATTATGAAGACGGAAAGAAGTATTTGTTTACAGGAAAAATTGTAGCTATGCAATGCAGCAAAGGTGATTCGCTAAAATTACAAGTTCATGGATTTTCAAGAAGAGACCGGGATCTCATAGCTTATCCACCAGAAGGCAAGACTACCAAAGATCTGGATGATTTTTACGAAGAGGATGTTGCTGTCGAGGCGATTGTTGAAAGAAAGTCGCTTTATCAAAAACCTAAGCTTCGCATTGTCGAAATAAAACAGTATCAACAACCTCTAATGTAGGTTCTATAAAAAAGAATAATTTACAAAAAAACAATTATGAGTTGGCATCCATTTATTAATGTGCAAATAAAACACGATCTATTTGATGTATTTAGCCTAGTGCTTAACTCTATATTGGGCACGGCTGCCATTGCTTCTCTATGGATTTCTCGCAAAGTGTTGAAAAAATCTGAATTTGACTCAGCGATGAGCACGGCGCCAAGTATAATAGTGAGACCTGTCGATGTTTTTCTTTGTGTTAAAAATAAACAAGAAGACAACAACTATATGTCTATAGATTCGGGAAAAATTATTGAAAAACCTTACGAAGTGATCTTTAGTATTGAATTTGAGTGCTTCAACTCTGGACGTGGTGTCGCTTTCAATATTTCTCAGCCGAAATCTATGGGGATTTCTATTTACGAAGCGCGGCATAATAAAGCGCCACTCTATCTCACATTAAATGATGATCCGTTTGTAATTAAATTAAGACTTGAAGGTAAGTTTGATGAATTATATAATAAGATGCACGTGGAAATTCCTATCAGTGTTGTTTTAACTTATACAAATGATCAAAATAATATATTTTGTCGGTCTGTTTGGCAGGCGAATATGAAACTATTTGATTGTGAGGGAGAAAATCTTAAGGTTAGGGATGCTCGTCTATTGCAAATAAATGGGAAGATTGAATATTCACAAGTACCATATGAAAACTAACTGGCAAACAAAAACAGAATTTAGGAAAAAAGTATTGCAACTGCATTATGACATTTCTGATGGTGATATATTGAATTTAGTTATGCGCCCAGCAGTGGCAGAAAAGCTTAATTTAAAAGATTTCAATAATAACGAGTTACTTAGTACCATCAAATATTTAGAGGACAAAGAATATCTAAAAGTTATTACAAATGTACAAGATCAAATAACTGTAGCAGGTATAGACGAAGTTGAGTCTAATTTTCCTAATTTCTCCATGATAAAAGAAGACAGGGAGGAAATCTTAAAACTTTCCCCAGAGTTTTATGGTATAGGCATTAATCTTAAGATTTTTTGGAAAAAAATTAAATCTTGTTTCGAAAAATAAATATGACATGGCAAACAAAAAAACTCAGAGAGGTTTGTGATTTAGTGAAGGGCAAAAAGCCTACTGTTTTTGTATCGAAAAGTAATAAGCCATATTTGACTGCAAAAGTTGTTCGCAAAACAGAAGAGCCAAAATTTGCTTCAGAAAAGTGTCCATCATCTGTTTGGGTAAAAAAAGAGGATATTATCATTATCATGGATGGATCAAATTCTGGCGAAATGTTTACAGGATTGGAGGGAGCATTAGCTTCAACGATGGGGATTGTTAAATATCAGAAAGATTTATTGAATCCGAAATATCTTTTGCATTTTTTAATAACGCACAGAGAAAACTTTACAAAATCAAGAACAGGATCTGCTATACCTCACCTAAACAAAGAAGAATTTGAAAATTTAGAAATATCTTTTCCACCTCTCCCCGAACAACGCCGCATCGTCAAAATTTTGGATGAGGTTTTTGAAGGGATTGCGAAGGCGAAAGCCAATGCGGAAAAAAATCTGCAAAATTCCAAAGAGCTTTTTGATTTGTCTTTGCGAAATATTTTGGATAATTCTAGGAAAAAATGGGGCGTAAAATTGCTGGGAGAGTTGTGCGAAAGAGTCGAATATGGATCTTCTTCAAAATCCAAAAAGGCAGGGCGAGTGCCAGTATTGCGAATGGGCAATATTCAAAATGGCAAGCTGAACTGGGATGATCTTAAGTACTCTAACGATAAACAGGAAATAGAAAAATATCTATTGAAATATAACGACGTATTGTTTAATCGTACAAATAGTCCAGAGTTGGTAGGGAAAACAGCAATCTACAAAAATGAAATGCCTGCGATTTTTGCTGGCTATCTAATCCGAATCCATAGAAAGGAAAAATTATTGGATGCTGATTATTTGAATTATTTTCTGAATAGTAATGAGGCAAAGGAACATGGAAATTCGGTTGTTATCTCAAGTGTAAATCAGGCGAATATCAACGGGCAGAAGCTAAAAAACTATCCAATTCCAGCCCCACCATTAGTCGACCAAAAATCCATCGTCAAAAAACTTGATGCGCTTTCGGCGGAGACTAAAAAACTGGAAGCGAATTATCGCCAAAAACTGGCTGATTTGGAGGAGTTGAAAAAGTCCGTTTTGAAGAAGGCTTTTAACGGGGAGTTATGAGAGAGGGCTTGTTAAATCAGGATCCAGGATAATGTTAATTAACTAAAAAATAGATACTTGACAAAATCCCTTATATGAGATAAAATTAGGCATATAATGTTAAATAATCATAATGAAAAGTGTAAATAACTCAACATTTAAGGATATTCCGCTCGAGCTCTATGACCCCAAATGGGGCAGTAAACTTGCTAATACTATTATCGAGCTTGAAAAGCTACGTGTAAAAAAGCTCGGAGGGCCAGTTCCTCCATATATTTTCTTTCAGTTAAAAGACATATTTCAAATGCTAGAAAGTCTTGGCTCCGCGCGAATTGAAGGTAATAATACAACCTTGGCAGAATTTGTCGAAAAAATTATTGAAGATCCATCCAAAAAAGGAAAAGACGAGGGGTTAAAAGAAATATATAATATTGAAAAAGCAATTGACTTTATTGAGAAGAATATAAAAAACAATACTAAATTTGATCGTGCCTTGATATCGGAAATCCATAAGATTATAGTGGATGGACTTATGCCACCTCCCGAGGGTGAAGGATCAAAGTATCCCGGAATGCTACGCCCGATAAATGTTACGATCAAACGATCAAATCATATTCCGCCTGAAGCAATAAAAGTTCCAGAGTACTTTGAAGAATTGATAAATTTTATCAATCAACCTCTTGATGAGCAATATCATTTACTGGCAATTGCAATGTCACATCATCGAATGGCTTGGATCCATCCGTTTGATAATGGAAATGGTAGATTGGTTAGAATGTTTACATACGCCCTTTTGATTAAACAAGGATTTCAAGTAAAAAGTGGGCGCATATTGAATCCAACAGCAATATTTTGCATGGACAGGGAGAGATATTATGAAATGCTCACGTTAGCTGATAGTGGAGAAAAAGAAAAGACATTGCAGTGGTGCCTATATGTGCTTGAAGGGTTACGCGTAGAAATAGAGAAAATAGATAAATTATTAAATCTAAATTACATTACCAATACTATTTTACTGCCTGTGCTTCTACATGCCCTTGAGCGTGAGCATATTACAAAACGCGAACATGAAATCCTTTCAACGTTGGTGAAAAGCAGGGATATGTGTATCAAATCTTCTGATTTGGAAAAAATTATTGGTCAAGAATCATCTGTTCAACGATCACGTATTTTAAAACGACTAAAGGACAAACATATGCTCGTTCCTCTTAAGGAGAATGGACGAATATATACTGTAGGATTTGCAAACAACTATCTGTTACGAGGAGTTGTTTATATCTTGGAAAAAAATAGTTTTATTCCTGTGTCTTTAAATATTAAAAAATAAAAAATGGACAATGAAAAATGCAAAAAATGCGGAAGCAAAAACATAGTTATGGTCGAATATGACTACAACAGTCCAGAGCGTTACGATGGGGTCAGTGAAATTGATTGTAATGATTGCGGGGCGCGCTTTGGTCGATGGTCAGGAAGGGAGCTGGCAAAAGGAGAAATCGAAAAACGTTACGGTAGAAAATAATTATGAACGAATCAGAAACCAGGGCGGAATATATTGACCCAAAGCTCAAGGCTAGTGGTTGGGGCGAAGTGGAAGGCTCAAAAGTTCTGCGTGAATTTCGCATTACAGAAGGTCGGATTCAAGTCGGTGGACTGCGCGCCAAGCCGGAAATTGCCGACTATATTTTAGTTTATCGTAATCGTAAGATTGGCGTGATTGAAGCGAAGGCGGAAAATTTGGAGACAACGGAAGGGGTGGCACAGGCCAAGGCCTATGCCAAAAAATTGCAGATCGAGTATACCTTTGCGACCAATGGAAAAGAAATCTATCAGATCTCGATGAAAAATGGGCAAGAAGGAAATATTTCTGATTTTCCCACGCCAGACGAACTTTGGCACAAAACTTTCTCAGATCAAAATGAATGGAAAGAAAAATTCAATGCTGTTCCGTTTGAAGATGGCGGAACTGGCAAGAAGCCAAGATACTATCAGGAGCTAGCCGTGGAGCGAGCGCTTGATGCAATTGCAGAAGAAAAAAAGCGCATTCTTTTGACACTGGCGACTGGAACAGGAAAAACATTCATTGCTTTTCAAATTGCCTGGAAGCTTTTTCAAACTAGATGGAACCTGAAGCGGGACGGGGAGCGTCGGCCGCGGATTTTGTTTTTGGCTGACAGAAATATTTTAGCCGATCAAGCTTTTAATGCTTTTTCCGCTTTTTCCGAAGATGCACTGGTGCGGATCAATCCGCTTGATATTAGAAAAAAAGGCGGAGTTCCGATGAGTGGCTCGGTCTATTTCACGATTTTTCAAACTTTTATGACAGGTTCGGCTAGCTCACTGCAAGGCGGCCAAAATGGTACGCCATATTTTGGAGAATATCCAGCAGATTTTTTTGATTTTATTATCATTGATGAATGTCATCGTGGTGGTGCGAATGACGAAAGTAATTGGCGGGGGATTTTAGAATATTTTTCACCAGCGGTGCAACTCGGTCTCACTGCCACGCCAAAACGCAAAGACAATGTTGATACCTATCAATATTTTGGCGAGCCGGTGTATATTTATTCTTTGAAAGAAGGCGTAAATGATGGATTTCTCACGCCCTTCAAGGTTAAGCGGATCAAGACAACTCTCGATGATTATGTTTACACTTCAGACGATCAAATCATTGAAGGTGAAGTGGAAGAAGGGAAAATCTATGAAGAGCCAGATTTTAATAAAATCATAATTATCAAAGAACGCGAAGCCAAGCGAGTTCGTGTTGTGCTTTCCGAAATTAATCAAAACGAAAAAACAATCATTTTTTGCGCCAACCAAGATCATGCGCTGGCGGTGCGTGATTTGGTCAATCAGATGAAGGAAAGCAAGGATCCGAATTATTGCGTGCGAGTGACGGCCAATGACGGATTTCGCGGCGAGCAATTCTTGCGCGAGTTTCAGGATAACGAAAAAACCATTCCGACAATTCTCACCACTTCGCAAAAGCTTTCCACCGGAGTGGACGCACGAAATATCAGAAATATTGTGCTAATGCGCCCGGTCAATTCCATGATTGAATTTAAGCAAATCATTGGCAGGGGAACGAGACTTTTTGAGGGTAAAGAATTTTTTACGATTTTGGATTTTGTCGATGCCTATCATCACTTTGCTGACAAAGAGTGGGACGGAGAACCAATTGAGGAAATTAAAGCTGAAAAACAGAGCGAGGGCTACAAAATGGCATCCAAAGAAACTGGCGCTGAAATACTTCGTGATGCCAGAATTGAGCCACAAAAAAAGCTAAGAATAAAATTGCGTGATGGAAAAGAGCGCGAGATTCAACATATGATCTCGACTTCTTTTTGGAGCGCAGATGGTAAGCCGATTTCAATTGAGGAATTTATGAATAATCTCTTTGGCGCCATGCCGGAATTTTTCAAAACTGAAGATGAACTTCGCGTGATTTGGTCAAACCCTGCATCGCGCAAAGTATTTTTGGATAAAATCGCAGAAATGGGTTATGGCAAAGATGAGCTGGAAACATTGCAAAAAATGATTGACGCGGAAAATAGTGATCTGTTCGACGTTTTGGTCTATATTTCATTTCTCACACCAACGATTTCCCGCGTGCAAAGAGTAGAGCAATCAAAAGAAAAAATCCTAGCTAATGTCGGCAATGAACAGAAAAACTTTTTAAATTTTGTGCTTTCAAAATATGAAGAAAATGGTGTTGACGAATTGGATGAGGAAAAATTACCAATGCTGTTAAATTTGAAATACAATGCAATTGCTAATGCTGAGCAATCATTGGGTGATGTTGATCAAATTCGAAAAATCTTTTTTGGATTTCAAAAAAACTTGTACGCTAAGGCAAGTGAGAAGTATGAACTTAAATAAATCTTTTAGTTGTTGCAAGTCGTAGTTTTGATTACATAATCAATTACTTACATAAAACAAAAAAATGAAAATAGACCTTTTTGCAATAATAGTGAAAACGTTCTCGAGCCCAACAACTATGAAGTATTTTCTTTTTCTCTTCTTTTTGCTTGTCATGGTAATGATCATGAAAGCCCTCTCAGATCGTGTTCTCAAAAAATTCAATCCAAAACCCCTGAAAATATCGACACTCGCGATCATTCTGGTAGCTGCTATAGTTTTAGTGATAATTTCTTGGTTTTCTTTGGGTAGATAACTAAAGCATATGACTCAAAAAAACTTGATGTGGGCGGTTTTGAGGGATGCGCTTAAAAAATAATTATAAACCGATTATTAATATGATCAATCAATCAGAGAAAGCACCAATACAGGAAAATGAATCCAGAAAGATGGATATGGAAGAGTATTATGCTAATATGCGGACAACGGTGATGAGGTGTGTTTATGAGATGATGGGAATAGAGGAGGGAAAAATTGATGAAGAAATGAAAAAATCCTTAGAGCAATATGGCGCTCTTTTGACTAACTCAATATTTGCCAGTATTGGCGCGGGCAGCTATTTCGAAGAATTAATTCCATCATCACTGCATAAGCCAGAAAAAGAGTATAGTCACATCGATCAGATGCCATCTATTGTTGCTTTTGAAAATGAGAGATTGAAATTGGGGAACAAGCTCAATAAGGTGCAAGAGTTTCGCGATTTCAGTCGAGGGTTTAGTTCGGAAGTATACGAGGAGAAAAGAGACGGTTATATGTTGCAAGAATCTTACCATCGAAATTTAAAAGATAATGGTAAGATTACAATAGAGGAGTTGTTGCATAACCAGCTAGGGGAAGAGGATAACTATATTTCTTCTCAGCTGATTATTTCTGATTGGAATTCCGGGTTAAAATTAGATATCGAACAACTCCTTCCTAATGAGAATATTTTAGCCCCTTCAGATATGTGCAATATTAAGGAGGAGTATGATTCTGAAAAGAACATTCTTCTTAATAGGATTTATCCGGTAGATTTGAAAATTTATTCGGGAGTAAGTGGTTCAAACGGCAACTTTTATTACAATCTTAATTTAAAAACAGTTTATTATGGCGATTTAACAAAGAAGGGAAATATACTGGCCTTATTCCACGAAATTGCTCATAGTTGGCAGCAAGCATACATTGGAAAGCACGAGAGAGGAGATTTTGGGAAGCTTCATTTGGACGTTGTTGTTTTATTGGGATTGTTGGAGGATAATATGACAGAGCTAAAAAATGGAGAGTTGAGTGAAGAAAGGAGTGAAAAATATGTGCAATTTGTTCGCAAACAATTGGGAGATAGGGGAATTAGTTTTGACAGGGATAATTTTATTTATGATAGCAATAGAGTGAAGGCGGGCGACATTGTTTTTAATCGTTATGATGGTAAAAAATATGTAGCTCAATGCGATAAGTTTGGCGAAGTATTGAAGGGATATGAAAAATGCGAACGGGATGCTTGGGCGCATGCTATTCTTATGCTAAGATTTCTTAAAAAAAGAAATATTGATTTGGAGCCAGAATTGCAGAAATCGAGTGATTTTATGAGTGTTATTGACCCAGCGCTTAAGTCTTATCAAAAAGCAGAAGAAAGGAAAGTGGAAATTGTCGGTGGTAAGATATGTTTCAGCAGGAGAAATGGCGAAGGTGAATAGATAGAGGGCCGTCCTCGACCAGTTCAGATGAAGTCTTTGGCGGGGAACGCGAGCATAAAAAAATTAGAAAATAACTCATGAAAACCGACGGAGTGAATGTTAACGAGCCAATTGAAACCGTTCCTTATGGAGCAACGGTTATTCCTGAAAACAGGCTGAAATATTTGGTATGGAAATGCAAAGAAACACTTAAGCGAACGCCAGGAAATATTTTGGAAGTTGGTGTGTATCGGGGTGGGACGCTCATCGCGTTGGCGGAAGTCTTGAAAGAAATTTGTCCGGAGTATAAGGTTTATGGTGTGGACACTTTCGTTGGCCATCCCTACAGCGATGGTCACGCCGTTCATCCGGAGGGAAAATATGCGGACGTCGAAAAAGCGACTTTGGAAGAATATATCAAATCAAAGGGACTTGAAAATCAAATTGTTTTGTACACCGGAAAGGTTGAAGAAATTTTGGAATCACTAGGGATAAAAGACGTCTCATTTGCGCATGTGGATTGTGATTTGTATGTCCCAGTTAAATATTGCGCTCAAAATGTTCCAAAAATAATGAGAGAACATGGCGTGATCTATTTTGATGATTATGGTCACGAGCATTGTCCTGGGGCGACCAAGGCAATTGAAGAGGTTTTCAAGACGCATCAGCTGCACCCTGTCTATATCCCGCAAGATGATACTTGCTGGTCAGCGTATGTGCAGCTATGATCTGGCGAACTGGCATGGAGGCGAAGAGCTAATTTCACGTAAAAACCACAAACAACTAAAAACTAATTTCTCCCCTCGCGGAAGTGTGTGCAAAATTTGCGCTAACTGACTAATTATTAATAATAAAAAAATGAATCTCCAAGAGTTAAAATTCAAAACACGCAAATATTGGCTTTGGCTCAATTTGGTGGTCACGGTCTTAACTACAGCTCTAATATTAATTCTTGACCAATACAATATTGATCGGTTCTGGGCATTTTTAGCCTATGTCCCTCTCATCTTTTTGGGATTGGATGCGAATATGGTTCTTACTAAGCAAGAGATAAAGAAAGTTATTATTTTTTTTGTGTTCCTATTGTACATCCTGACTGCCTGGTTGCACTATGAAGAAAGTCATAGTATGCTCGAAATTTTTTCATTGGAGACAATAATAAATTTTGGCGTTTTAGCAGCATTTTTTTTCATCCCAGTTCTCCTTTTTGGTTATTTGCCGTATAAAATATTGCATTGGAAGGACAAGAAAATAATTAACACTGGCACCTATGATTTCAGGGAGGCGGCTTATTTCATTTATCGTCAGTTGTCAGATGGAATTGCTCAAAAAACATCGGACAAAGAAGTTGAAGCAATATTGAAAATTGTCCTTGGTTCAAAGTATGCTCAATTGACGGAAAGTTTTGTCGAAAAGAATGAGGGAAGCTCAGAACGAAAAATTGACGATGTTCTCAAAACCTATTCTCATTTTTCTAGAAAAGACCTAGATGAAATATTGATTTTGAATAAGCAATACATCGATGAGAAATAGTTTAAAGAGGAATTATTGCTCAGAATGGACAAATCTTGCCAAGGAATTATTATAATGATACAATATCATTATAATCAACAGATTAAATAATATGAAAAATAAACACAACTCACTGGCGATTTTTGAAAATTTTAGAATCCGCCGTCACTACGACGAAAAGACGGAAATCTGGTACTTCTCGGTGATTGATATTGTTGCTGCTCTAATAGAGCAAACAGATTTTAAAAAAGCAAAAAGCTATTGGACTACGCTCAAGAATCGTTTAAAAAGCGAAGGAAGTGAAGTGGTCACAAAATGTGACCAGTTGAAAATGATCGCTCAAGATGGAAAAATGAGAGAAACCGATGTTGCTGACACGGAAACCATTTTGCGTCTTATCCAATCTGTGCCCAGCAAAAAAGCCGAGCCAATCAAGCTTTGGCTGGCCAAGGTAGGCTATGAACGAATGCAGGAAATGGCAGATCCGGAAAAAGCGCTTGATCGCTCCCGTGAATATTGGAAAAAACAAGGGCGAAGCGAAAAATGGATTCAGCAACGAATGACCGGGCAAGAAACTAGAAATAAGTTAACGGATTATTGGTCTGACAGTGGCGTGAAAAAGGGGGATGAATTTGCGATTCTGACTAATATCATTCACGAGGAATGGAGCGATTTGTCAGTAAAGGCGCATAAAAATCTCAAGGGACTAAAAACACAAAATCTGCGTGATCATATGAGTGAAGAAGAATTAATCTTCACCGCGCTTGCGGAACTTTCCACGCGCAGGATTGCAGAGACGGACAAGACAAAAGGCTTGGAAGAAAATAAGATACCGGCAAAAAAGGGCGGAAAAATTGCCAAAGATGCGAGGATTGCACTGGAAGAAAAAACCGGCAAATCGGTCGTAACTGGTGAGAATTATTTACCGAATAGGAAAATTAAAAAATTAGCAAAAGTTTAATCATAAAGTTATTAATTAGCGTATATAAAACAAAAAACCTATGAATGAAGCACAGAGTTGGTATTTGCAATTAATTAAACCTACTTGGTCGCCGCCGGCTTGGCTGTTTGGTCCGGTGTGGACTTTTCTTTATGCTTTGATTGCTATTTCTTTCGCGAAAGTTTTTTTGATGTTTTTCAAAAAAGAAATTTCTTTTATTGTTGTCTTGCCATATGTCCTCAATCTGATTTTCAATCTTTCTTTTACATTTTTGCAATTTGGCCTGAAAAACAATCTCTTGGCCGCCATTGATATCGTGCTGGTGTTGGCCACGCTTATTTGGGCAATAATTGCCATCTATCCTCATGCACGCTGGATCAGCTACATTCAAATCCCATATCTCCTCTGGGTCGCCTTTGCCACCGCGCTGCAACTTACGATTACTTATTTGAATTGGAAATAATTACACAATCAAGGTGCTTGCCGGGAGGATTATTATAGTGGTATAATATCAGTAGGATAGATCAAATCTAAAAAATATAAAAAGAATTTTTTATGTTAGTTTTTATTGATGATTCGGGTTGCGCTGGATTTAAATTCGATAAAGGATCCAGTCGATTTTTCATTATCAGTGCGGTCATTTTTGATGACAATCTAGAAGCGGAAAAAACAGCTATTTCGATAAAAGAATTAAGAAGAGAGTTATTTGAACGAGATGATGTGGAGTTTAAATTCCACAAATCAAAAGATGAAAATAGGGTAAAATTTTTAGAATGCATTAAGAAACATAAGTTTAGAATAAGATGCGTGGTAGTCGATAAAAATCTGCTTTATAGCCCAGAATTAAAAAGTAACAAAAATTCTTTTTATAGCTATATAATCAAGATGATGCTAAAGCACAGTAACGAAACTATCGTGGATGCAAGAATCAGAATCGATGGAAGTGGAGATCGCACATTTAGGAGAAACTTTATTTCCTATCTTAGAAAAGAATTGAACGGAAAAGATCGAAAGATATTGCAAAACTGCAAACTCGTTGATTCAAAGAGCGACGCTTTGATTCAGATGGCGGATATGGTTGCAGGTGCAATTCATAGGTCATATCAAAAAGATAAAGCCGATTCTGTGATTTATAAAAAGATCATTGAAAAATATATTCAGGACGAATGGAATTTTAGATAATAAAAAATAACCCCAAAAGGGGCTATTTCCAACCACGTTCCTATGCTGGTTGTCCCAGCCACGCCGCCGTCCGGCGACAGTTCGGAATACAGGTCTTTGTAGCTCTATATTATACTATTTGACAATATAGCGCAATACACCGTAAGATTTAGGCTTAAATATCGGAAAAAGTGCATGGTTCTTTTTTAAGTTTTGATTTTATTAAACTTAAGTATAGACTAGTTGATATATCGAGTATAGAACAATCTTAACCGTGTCGAATTCGATACCTTTAAGAATTGGAAAATAGCTTCGAAAAGTAATATGCAGAAAAGACATTATGCAAAATCTGCAACTATCCGGAAATTCCGGATAGCTCAAAAATAATTTCAAAAAGAGATTCCAACTTGTAGAGAATGCTTACAGGTTCACGGCAATCCGCAGCTGGTGCAAAAATTGCACAAGTTCAAAAATAAACCCAAGAGCGGGGCAACTGGTTCTAGGATGGAACTAATTCAGAACAAAGAAGACAAAAAGGTTAGTCAGAGATTAGTATGTGCAAAATTTGCACCGAGTGAGTAGCGATTTAATTATTAAAATAAAAAAAATGCTTGAAAGATACATCGCATACGTCAAAGATAACCCAAAAGGTCTTTGGTTTAAACAAAAGAGGTTTGGTTGGGGCTGGACACCGGTCAAATGGCAAGGGTGGCTAGTGATTGTGGTCTACGTGGCACTACTTATCGCGGCAACAAAAACAATTGACGAAGCGGCGCCAAAGGACGCTGTGCCATACACTTTTCTTGCTATCGTCATTTTATTGACCGCTGCCTTATTTTTTGTTACTTATAAAAAGGGAGAGAAACCAAGTTGGCATTGGGGGTGGCCGAAAGATGACACTAAGCAATAGTAAAAGCAACCGAATAATGGCTCTGATAAATAATTTATTTACAAAATTTATGGACCAAAAAACGCCCAACAAAAATCTAATTGCTTATTGCGGACTCTATTGCGGTGAATGCAAAGCGTACAAGATTGGTAAGTGTCCGGGTTGTCAGAAAAATGAAAAGGCGAGTTGGTGCAAAGTGCGCAAATGTTGCATTGAAGGCGGAAAGCTTAGTTGCGCTGATTGCAAGGTCTATGCGAGCGCATCTGAATGCAAGAAGTTTAATAATATTATCTCGAAACTATTTTCTCTTATCTTTGGCTCCGACCGACAAGCGTGCATCAATATGATCAAAGAAAAAGGCTATGACGGCTATGCCGAAGAGATGAGCAAGAGAGGGGCGCAATCATTAAAGAGAAAATAATTTTTTAGCATAAAGACATGATAGAACTTGAGCTGACCTATTTGGCAAAATATATTCCCGACGGACTGTTGAATTGCCCATCAAAGAAAATTATTGATCGCTATCTTCCATTTGAAAGTAGTCATCCTGTTTTGCGTTTGAGAAAATCTGGAGAGAAAATGGAGCTTACTAAAAAACGACCAATCGATGACATTGACGCGTCGCGCCAATTGGAAGAAACAATTTTGCTCGACATCGATGAATTTGAAACTCTTGTAAAGCTTCCAGCTCAGATTGTCGCGAAAACGAGATATTATTACTCTTGCGAGGGCAATGCATTTGAAGTGGATGTTTTCGAAGGGGATCTTTTGGGTCTTGTCCTCGTGGACATTGAATTTGAAAATGTTGCTGAGAAAGAAAAATTCAAAATGCCTGAATTTTGTTTAGTGGATATGACACAGGATAAGATGATTGCCGGTGGAATGTTGGCGGGGAAAAAATATGCTGACATTAAAAATTATTTTGAGCAACTGGGTTACGTCGCGCTTTAATTAATTTTATATTTAACTATATAATTATATAAATCAAAAAATACTCAATGGAAGATAGAATCGCAAAAATTGAACAAGAAATTTTAGAAATAAAAAAGCGAAACCAAAAAGTTGAAGCGGATAAGGCTTGGGAGACGAGCTTTTTTCGCGTGGTTTCAATTGTTGTGATGACCTACCTGATTGCTGCTTTGGTTATGCGTATGATTGGAGTAGCAAGCTATTGGCAAAATGCTTTGATTCCGGTGGTGGGCTATTTTCTCTCCACTCAATCTTTGCCAATCATCAAAAAATGGTGGATTGAAAATCGGTGGGGCAAGAGGAAGAATTGACAGAATTTCTTGATTCTGTTAATTTTTTATTTATACCCGTAGTCTATCTCTAACACAAAAACTTGTAAGGAGGGACCGATGCGTAAGAAGCTTAAAAAGCAGGGCAACAATTCCACAAACCAGATCACTACGAGAGCGAGTGGCAATGGCCAGCAGAAGGGTATTCACAAACAGAAGAAAACCTTGAGGAAGAATTTTATACCACAGAACAGGTAGTTCTGTCATTTCGTAACTTCAGGGTGTGCTGCCTCGTGATCATTGTCACGCGAGGCAGCACTTTTTAATTGTGCTGAAAAATTCAATTTGCTAAAAAAATCCTAAAATGGCATCATAAAGACATAACGACTAAAACTAATATTATCAAAAAGGACCAATTTGAAAAATACATTATCGCTAATAACAAAAAGCACATCATCTTCGATTTTGATGAAACGCTTTGCACGTTACTTGTTGATTGGACGCCGTGGAGAAAAGAGCTGGATGAACTTTTTGCTGCAAGTGATTTGACTCCGAAAAACAAGCCAGATTTTAATTATGCCGATATCGTTAATCTGTATATTGAAAAATATGGAAAGGCGGGAAGAGATGGGATTGTGGCACTGAATTATCGGATTGAAAAAGACTATTATTCCGGCTACGAATTGTCTCCAATTGCCATGCCGCTGCTTGAGTCAGCTGAAAAATTTGCCAAGTTATATCTTTGGACGTCTAACGATAGGCGAACTGTGGCGCCGATACTTCGCGAACTTGAGATTATAGATAAGTTTCAAAAAATTGTTACCCGTAATGATGTTGAATATGTGAAGCCGAAAGCGGCCGGTTTTGCCTTGATATATGACGAGAGAAATGCTCGTTCGCAATATCTCTTGATTGGCGACAGTCGTTCAGATAGTGGAGCGGCGATTGACGCTGGAATTGATTTTATAAATATCTCGGAGTTTAATGATTTCTTGGACTAAGATGGAACTAAATACTCAATCAATGATTGTTGTGATATTTTTTCTAGCAATGAATCTGTTGGCTTTTTTTGTGATGTTTTGGGATAAATTGAAATCAAGAAAAGATGGTTCCCAAAGGATTTCAGAAGGAACGCTCTTTTTTCTGGCGACAGCCTTTGGTAGTGTCGGTGTGTATTTGGGCATGTTTGTCTTTCGTCACAAAACTCAAAAATGGTATTTTGCGATCGGGATTCCACTGCTGATCATTCAAAATAGCGCTTTTCTCTATTTTGTTTATAATTATATTACCAACGTAAATTAGTAATGTATTACCTCTATATTCTCAAATGCGCCGATAAAACTCTGTACACTGGCATTACGACGGATCTTCGGCGCAGAACCACTGAGCATAATACGCTGAAGCTGGGTGCGAGATACACAGCTTCGCGTCGGCCGGTCAAGGTGGTATACGTGCGGGAATTCAAGAATCGCTCCTTGGCTTCCAAAGAAGAAGCGCGGATCAAGAAATTGCAAAGGGCGCAGAAGTTAACGCTAATTTCAGAAGCTGGAAAAAGTCAAAGGAATAAATGAAAAAGTATGCTCTACTCTGAAAAAATTAAAAAGGCTATCAAATTTGCTATAAAGACTCACGAAGTGTATCAAAAGCAAAAGCGCAAGGGCAAAGATACTGCCTATATTTCTCATCCCTTGACTGTCGGGTTAATTCTTGCCACTGCTGGAGCTAAGGAGGATGTGATCGTGGCGGGAATTTTGCATGATACAATTGAAGATAGTGTGGAGGAAAAGAAGGTTACGGAGAAAATGCTGGCTGATCGGTTTGGCGAAGAGGTTTCAAATTTAGTGTTAAGTGTGACAGAAAAAGACAAAAAACTTTCCTGGGACGAACGAAAAAAAGAAGCGCTTTTGCATGTTGAAAAATTTTCGTATGATTCGCTCCTGCTCAAATCAGCTGATATCCTCAGTAACGTTACGGAATTGGTGGATGACTATGCCAAAGGAGGCGATAGTGTATTTTCTCGTTTCAACGCGCCGAAAGAAAAAATCATCGATAACCAACTAAAAGTTATTGCGGCAATTTTGGACGCGTGGAAAGAAAATCCTCTGGCGGATGATCTGAAAATTTTGAAAAATGATATACAAAAAATCAGCGCTTTAAATGAAAACTATGGAAATTGATAATAAAGAAGCTTATCGTGTCGAGTTGAAGTCCGTGCTGACTGAACGGATCAGGCAATTCCCCATATATTTTTATGGCAATATTCTCATCAATATATTTATTGTGGTTTTCATCATAGTCTCTGCTGCTATTATTGTGGCTGCTTTGAGATTTGATCCGGCCGTGATAACTGCTGGTTTTTTATTTATCGCAGCTCTTTTAAGTGCCCTTTCAATTACAATGCGCAACTTTTTTAAAAATGTGCGTATTTTAAATGCTATTCGAGCTGGTGATTATGATTTGGATATCGAAGACTATGAGCTGGACAATGTGATTGAATTTTTTGAGGATTTGCCGATGAAAAAAGAAGAGCTTGAGCAAGTGAGGGTGACATTGTCATTTGAAAAATTGATTAACATCCTCGAGCTTTTCGGAATAATTTATTGCGAGGGTGGCATGTGCGATGTGAATGTGATTTTTAAATATAAAACAAAAGAGGCGATTGGAGAAGAATGGATTGAATAGGCTAATTATTTTTTTAAAAAAATATGTTCAAGGAAAGCGGAGCATTTCAGAAACCAAAAAGTCCAGAAAATTTCAAAGAGAAGTTGGATGGGATGATGAGTGTGATTGCACAAAAATTGAATGCTGAATTCCAGGCGCTTGGCGAAAATCAGGCGCTACTCAATTCTGATAACGCTATTAACATGGAGGCGTTTAGGCCTGGTGAGAAAACAAAAGGAAAAAGAGATCGCAATAAAAATAAGTTAGACAATTTGCTTGAGGCTCAGAGCGTGACTAATGAGGAGGAACCAGTGAAAGCGCTTACTTTTGTTGACGCAGATAAAGAAAGAATTCGAAATAAAAATATTGAGTTTAGTGCGGCTGATAATCCGAGCACACAATTGCATTATATTGACGAATTTGGCGTTAAGAATGATGAGAATATTGTTGATAATGTAATTGAGCAATTTAAGAAAAATAATGAGAAAAAACTTAGTTTTCTGTTGGAAAAAGCGGTTATCGCACTCTTTTATAGATTGCTAGACGCTGAATTTATGGTTATGCGTTCCAGTACATATGATGATTACTTCAATGGAATTGATAATGTGATTGTAAATAGAAAAACGGGAGCTGTTATTTGCGCAATTGATGAGGTTCATAGTGAAATAGACGGGGAGCGATTGAGCGATAAAATTCAAAAAGTTGAGAGAATTGCCAAGGATGATGGAGCGACCTTGAAATACGGCGTGATGCTAAAAAAAGACGCGTCAACAGGCGCGCAAAAATTAGTCAAAAGACCGATTGAAAATATTCCCGTATTTTATATCGGGTTATCAGCTGAGGAATTAAAAAGCTTGCTTTCAGGAATGAATTATGACGTTAATGGAAAAATTAATCAGATTGAGTTTGATATATTTGATAAAATAATGATTTCGCTTGAGGATCAAATAATTAAATTAAGTACGGTGAAAAAATCAAGCGACAAACCGCTCCATGATGGGGTAAAGAAGAATATTGCAATATTCAAGGATTCAGTGAGGCAGATGAAAAAGTTGCGTGTAGCAAAAAAGATTGACAGTTCCAGCTAAATCTGCTATACCTAGGTAAATTGTTCTTACCATGAAAATAGCAGTTGTGTACAAGGGGAAGGGTTGCCGTTTAATCGTTAAATGGCATATTTATTGTCAAAAATGGGGAAAGGGGTAGTAACAGATGAAAAAGTGTTTTTATTACAATGCTCAAATGTATGACTTGATTGTCGCTCAGTATGGTTCGGTGGATGCCTTTTGTGATCTATTAGGATTGCAAGCAGGCGAGGTGAGGCAGTATATTAATCTCACTAAATCGCCGGTGGTAAAGAATGGCTCTCGTTTTCGACAAATCTGTTATCGGATTGCCGATTATCTCAATATTTCCGCGAGAGAATTGTTTCCTTCCGAACTCTATCAACTGGATGTAGCGAAGTTGGAATCTGAAGTGTCCATCGAACGGATACCGTTTGATGATGGGGCTATGAATCTGGGATTGCCCGATCCTTGCAGCGAGCTGGAAATCAGTGAGCAGCGGGAATGTCTGGAAATTGTTTCTGAAAAACTGAAGCCGAAAGAGAAAGCGGTAATCTGGATGCGGTTTGGCCTGGATGATGATGGCCAAGCGTTGACATTCGCAGAAATTGCTTCAGTTCTTGTGCTTTCTCGACAAAGGGTGAATCAGCTCTTTAACGATGGCATGGAACAGCTAAAACACTTTTGCTGTATCAGTAAGCTACAGCAAGTTCGCTAGCCCTTTTTTTGGGGCTTAAAGCTCGGCAAATCTCTGCCGGGCTTTAATTAATTTTTAAGGCGTTTTTGGATATTTGCGAGGGGTGTGATTTTCCAATTTTAGCCAGGTGTGTTTCTATCGGTTTGTGCATATCTTTTTCGTGGTAGATTAAAAAATACGCAACCCCAAGAAAGCAATGACAGGGGAAATGTGAATAATCGATTTTTAGTGTATAATGGTCTTAGGGTTTATCGATTCAATTTCTTAGAATGAAACAAAAAAAAGAAACAAAAAAAACACACACTTTGATTATTTCAGATTTGCATCTGGGCTCTGCGGTCAGTCAGCCGGAAAAAGTTTTGAAGCTATTGCAAAGCTATTCTTTTCGCAAGTTGATCTTGCTAGGAGACGTTTTTGACAATATGGACTTTCGCAATCTGACAAAAGAATGTTGGGATCTTTTGAACTATATTGGTAAAATTTCCAAGGATAAGAAGGTGCGTTGGGTCATGGGTAATCATGATGGAGAATTGATTCATGTTTTTGGTTCACTTATAGACGCGCGGATTTATGAAGCCTATTCTTGGCATTATAAGCATAAAAAATATCTGGCGATTCATGGGCATCAATTTGATCGGTTTTTGGTGGATAATGCCTTTCTTAGTTATTTAGCGACTGTCGTTTATGATTTTATTCAAAGGATTGATTCTGATGAAAAAAAGCTTAGTCATTTTCTGAAAAGAAAAAGCAAGGGTTGGCTGCGTTTGTCAGAAAAAGTGGCTCACTCAGCCTTGCATTATGGCAAAAAACAAGGCGCTAGTTATATTTTTTGTGGCCATACGCATCGCGCCTTGGAAAAGAAGAGTCATGACATGGTTTATTACAATAGTGGCTGCTGGACAGATTTGCCATGCTCCTATATAACCATCGATGAGAACAAAATTAAAATTTGCGAATATTGATTTTGCGGTATTGGAAATGTTGTGCTATAATAAGTGCGTACAAGTTAAATTAAAATAAAATAAAAATATGGCATTGACAAAAAAAACAAAAGTAAAAAAAGAAGGGGACTCAACATTTGATTGGCATGAAACGTTTTCAGGGTTGGGGGTGAGTTTCTTTAAAAATTTTGCAGATTCATTGGCAGACAAAATCAAGCACCGGATTCAGGAGATGATAGTGGCACTGCAGAGAGGATTAATAGGAACTTTTTTGATTGTCGTTGGAACGATTTTTGCTCTCATTAGTCTCGTGGTGTTTATTAATGAGATGCTTCTGATGGGAAAGGGAGTCGGATATGCAATTGTTGGAGTATTTTCAATTTTAATTGGGTTATTAATAATTAAAAAATAATATATGGATGCAAAAGAAATTAAAAGCAAGGCGACGGACATGAAAGTAGAGGTGCAAAAAATGGCCGAGAAAGAGATCGCCAAGGCCAAGAAGGAACTAGAAAGTGTAGGGAAGAAAGTCGAGGATTACGCCAAAAAGAACCCGGAAAAGGCAGCAATGATTTCTGCAGGAATTGGAGCAGCTTTGGGCGCAGCTGTTGCGGTACTCCTTGGAAGATCCGCAAAGGGTAAGAAAAAATAAGGCTTACTTGCAGAAAAAAGGTTTTTAGGCTATAATTAATAGAGGGTTTGTACCCTCTATTTTTTTGTGTAATCAATGAAAAAACAAGCGGAAAATCAAACAAAAATTGACCTAGGACGTTTCTGGAAAAGTATTTGGGAACTCTTAACTCCTAGCCACAGGCAGATAAAGCAGCTGCTTATTTTAATCATGTCAATGGAGGTGGTGCATCTAGGTGGTCCCTATATGCTAAAAATCATCATCGACAAGATTACTAATTTTGATCCCGCACAATTGGGAATTATCTTGCTATTGGTGGGCGCGATGTTTTTGGCGAACCAAGTTTTTTCACTTTTGGATTTTGTTGCAGATAAAAAAATATTTAAAATCTTAGGTGGCATCATAACTTATCTGGCAAACGATGCTCACAAGAAAATGGTATTTTTGAGTTTGGGATATCATGAGAAGGAAAACACTGGCAGCAAGATCATTAAAATTAACAGAGGCATTGATAAGATCGACACTTTGTTCGGAAATTTTTTCTGGGAGGTGGCGCCAACAATCTTTCAAGTTGTTTTCACCACAATAACGCTATTTGTTGTGAATTGGCGTTTTGGTGTTATTGTACTTATTTTTGTTCCCGCATTTGTTTTTTTGACACTCAAGGTTAATGCTATGGTTTTCCCTTTTCGTAGAAAGCGTTTTGATCAACAAGAGGCTGCCGCGAGTATCATGACTCAATCAATCATAAATATCAATACCGTAAAATCTTTTGTTGCTGAACTTCGCGAATACGTGCAATTCTCTCGTGCTACGGAAAGCGTGAAAAACAGTTTGCTTAAGGAATATGACAAGATTCTTAAGTTTAATTTAGCGCGAAATTTGGTGATTGATCTTGGGCGCGCGTTTGTGCTCATATTTGGGATTTATCTTGTTATTCGTGGTCAGATCACAATTGGAAGCGTAGTCTTTGTTTATACGATTTCCGAAAAGGCATTGCTTTCACTGTTTCGCATTTCACGCTTGTATGACCGGATAATGGAGTCTAGTGAAGCTGTGGAAAGGCTGCACACTCTTTCCAAGGAAGAGTCGGAAATTGTCAATATTGCTAAAGGCATTAAGCCAAAAAGCATCGAGGGAAGATTGGAATTTAAGGATTTGTCATTTTTCTATAAGGATAGTAATAATCGGGCTTTGAGTAAGGTTAACTTTACGATCAATTCTGGTTGTGTAACGGCTTTGGTCGGACCATCGGGAGGAGGAAAGACAACGGTCGTGCGTATGATTTATAGGCATTATGATCCCTCGGAAGGCCAGGTGCTTCTTGACGGAAAAGATTTGCGAGAATATGACTTGTTTGCCTTTCGTAAATTCATGGCGATTGTTCCTCAGGAAGTGGAAATCTTTGATACAAGTATCAAGGAAAATATTGCTTATGCAAAACCGACAGCGAGCATGAATGAGGTTATGGCTGCAGCTCGCACGGCTAATGCGGAAGAGTTTATTTTGCAACTCAAGGCTGGTTATGACACGACAGTAGGAGAGCGTGGAATCAAGCTTTCTGGTGGACAGCGGCAACGCATAGGAATTGCTAGGGCGATATTGGCTAATCCTCGGATTTTAATTTTTGATGAGGCTACTTCTAGCTTAGATTCATATTCAGAAAGATTGATCCAGGATGCAATGGATAAGATTAGAAAAAATCGAACAGTAATTGTGATTGCTCATCGCCTCAGTACTATAAAAAAAGCCGATAAAATTGTTGTCTTGGAGAAAGGGAGAGTGGTTGAGGAAGGTAATCATATCGAACTTTCGCGTCTTTCCGGTGGGCTTTACCAGAAACTGATTAAACTGCAAGCCGTTGGCGATGTGGAATAGGGTGCCTTTTGCAAAAAAAGCAAGGCTAGAATATAGGGAAATTTGCTTGACAAAAGGCGCTATTTAGAGTTAACTAAAGGAGATGAAACGCATTATCCTATTACTTATAAAGCTCTACCAAAAAACGCTTTCGCTTGATCAGGGGCCACTTTCCTACATTATTTCTGAGCGAATTTGTCGTTTTCATCCAACTTGCAGTCAATATACCTATGAAGCTATTGAGCGTTTTGGTGTCTTGCATGGTGGAACATTGGGCTTGCGGAGGATTGTTCGTTGCCATCCTTGGAATGACGGGGGATATGATCCGGTGCCAAAAAAATAATTAACTAGTTTAGAATCAAAATATTTTGTTTACTGACGAAGTAAAAATTAAAGTCTTTGCTGGACGAGGAGGAGATGGTGTTGTCGCCTTCAATAAAGTCAAGATGAGTCTTGGACCAACGGGCGGTAAGGGTGGAAACGGTGGCAGCATCTATTTTGAAGGCGTCTCAAATTTGTCAGCCCTCAATAAGTATAAGCACAAAAAAGAGTATTATGCGGAGAATGGTCAAAATGGAAAAAGTGACAATTCTGAAGGTCATCGCGGAAAAGATATGGTTTTGACTGTACCGATTGGCAGTGTTCTCCATGATCTTAATTCAAAAAAACAGATAGAGATAATTAGAGTTGGTCAGCGCGTTCTGGTGGCTAGTGGAGGAATTGGTGGAAGAGGAAATTTTTTCTTTCGCGGACCATCCAATACTTCTCCCAAAGAGCGGGAGCTGGGAAAGTCTGGTGAGGAGCGGGATTTTTTTGTCGAGCTACGTTTTATTGCTGATGCTGGTCTCATTGGTCTTCCCAGCGCCGGGAAATCCTCTCTGCTTAACGAACTTACCGCTTCCAAGGCAAAGGTAGGAAACTACGATTTTACTACGCTAGAGCCAAATTTGGGCGTTATGGAGAATATCATCCTAGCTGATATTCCAGGATTGATTGAAGGCGCTTCAGAAGGCAGGGGATTAGGAACGAAGTTTTTGCGCCATATTCAAAGAACTAAGATATTATTGCACTGCATTAGCTTGGAATCAGATGATCTCGAGAGGGATTATAAGGTTATTCGAGAGGAGTTAAAAAAATATTCCAAAGAGCTGATTGAGAAAAAGGAGATTATTTTACTTACAAAGACTGATATGGTAGACGCCAAAATTATTGAGCAGAAAACTAAAGAGATGTTTAAGATCAATAAAAATGTTTTGAGTGTTTCGATTCATGATCAAGATAGACTGGACCAGTTAAAGACATTTTTGTTGGAATCGTTAAAAAATTAATCTATTCGCAGTAAAACACTATGTACTGGATTTTTGCCATTCTATTTTCTGTTTCAATCATGATTCCAGATATCGTTAGAGACGATGTTTCCTTTCTGGCGGAAGAGCGCGCGGAGGAGGTGGCAATTTTCATTTTGGGCTCAATTGCTTTTCTAACTTTCGTGCAAAACGAAAGAAGGATTGCCCATCAAAAAAAGGAAAAAGAGAATGCGCAAAAAAAAATGGATCAAGCTGTGAAAGATTTGGTTGACTCGTA
Organism: Candidatus Moraniibacteriota bacterium; assembly: GCA_049297495.1. Classification (GTDB taxonomy): domain Bacteria; phylum Patescibacteriota; class Minisyncoccia; order Moranbacterales; family UBA2206; genus UBA9630. The sequence goes on along the minus strand of JBAQUL010000015.1, from coordinate 148,877 downwards.
TAGCTATATTGGCGAGGTGAACCGAAAGATGGATATTCTTATGGAGGTGGCTCTTGGCCTAGCAGACCATTCTATTTTAGATAAGAAAAAAGAAAGTGAGACCTATGAGTCAATTATTAACGCAGCGAATTTTTTGCTTAAGGCGGATTATTCTACAATTCGTTTTATAAACTTAAGAACAAATCAAACGGAAAAAGAAATAGGTCTTGCGGAGCATATCAATCTGAATGTCACCAATAAGGATATAATTGAGATGGGTGAGAATATTAACATTAAAAAGCAGGGATCAGTGCTTGTTGTTCTATCTCCTCAAAAAATAAAAGATGTGAAAAGTTGTCTTATAATTAACGGATATGATGAGAATGAGGAAAGAAAGCCGAAGAACATGGAAATTCTAAAGCTTTTTGCTTCTCAAGCGATTTTTCTGTATAGCTATGTATTGAAAGGAGAGAAAATTTGAGATAATAATATTACCTCGACTTTAATTTATTAAAATTTATTAAATATGCAAAAAGAAAACATAAAACCATTGGGAGAAAATGTTTTAGTGAAACTTGTTAAGGCAAATCAAAAAACTAAATCCGGAATTTTTTTGCCGGAAAATGTCAGCGCGGACCGTCCTCAAGAAGGCAAGGTGCTCGCTGTAGGGGATAGTAAGAAGATTCTGGCGAAGAAGGGTCAATCTGTGATTTTCGCCAAATATAGTGGCACGGAAATTAAAATTGCCGGAGAAGAATGTCTGATACTTAAAGCAGAAGATATTCTAGCGGTAGTTGGATAGAAAAAATATTGGTAAGCATAAAAAACCACCCACGCCGGAACTTACCAGAAGGGGTGGTTTTTTTATTTCATAGTTTCGTAGCCATTTTTTTTCCAACCATCAAGTCCGCCAGTGAGTACTAGAGTATTCGAAAAACCCAAATCAAATAATCTAACAGCTCCCTTAAATGCTTCGGGAGTGGCTTTATCATAAATAATGATATTTCTTCCGGCGGGGATTTCTTTCCTTTTTTGCTCAAGATTATCAAGAGGAATATTGATTGCACCAGCTAAATGTTCAGAATGGAAATCCGCGCTATTTCTAATATCTATAATGATCAGATTTTTTTCTGTCTCAAGTCTTTTCTTTAATTCTTCGGCTGTAATGTAGTTTACTTTTGCTTGATCTGTAAATGATTTTTGATCCCCGTTACTGATTGTTGGATTGAATTTACTTTTCCATGAATCAAAGCCACCAACTAAATATGCCAGATTTTTGTAACCCTTGCTAGCGAGGTTATTTGCGATGGCATTGATAACCGCAGTTTCCCCGGATGCATCTATAATGACGCATGTATCATTTTTCGAAACTATGCTAGAGAAAGATGCGAAATTTGAGCTAGGGATATTGATTGAACCAATGATATGTTCTTGTTGGTATTGATTTTCACTGCGAATGTCAATGACTGTTATGTTTGTGTCGGCCTGCAATCCCTCAATTAATTCTTCCGAAGTGATTTGGTTGATTTTTTCAAGGTCAATTGTTTCTGCCTGAGCTGGTGATTGATTAGTTTTTTGTTCAGCAGGCTTAGTTGAGTTGGACTTGAAAATAGTGACGACGGCAATTAGGATGATTAGGGCTAACCCGACAAGAATCGCTTTAATATTGGCTATTTCCTTTTTCTCATTGTGATCATGCATGATATTTATTTCAAAATACTTCCGATAAAACTGGGATTACCATTGAGAAAATCGTCAATTTTTAGGTTGCTTTTCCCTTCCAGCTGGATTTCTTCGAGAAAGATTATTCCAGTGCCTGCTTGGACGGCGACCTTTTCATTTGATCGGAAAACTTCTCCGAGATGATAATCTCCGAAAGACAATTTTCTTCCGAGAGAAATTTTGTTAATTTTTATCCTAAGGTTTGTGTCACCACGTTGCCAGTAGGTAAAAATCCCTGGCCAGGAATAAAAAGCCCGATACTGGTCGTAAATGGTCTGTGCATCATTTAACCAAACGATTTTACCATCACTTCTTTCGATTAGCTGGCAAAGACTGGCGGAGGTATTGTCTTGTGGCTGAGGCGAGATTTTTCTTTCAACCCAAAGAGCGAGCGTATTTAAAAGCAGGGGGATAGCTCGATTGGCCATTTTATTTGAAAGTTCAACGCTAGTTTCATCTGGCAAGATTTCGATTTTTTCTTGACTCAAAATTTCACCCGTATCAATCCCACTGTCCATGAGCATGATTGTTATGCCTGTTTCTTTCTTTCCGTCAAGGATGCTATTTTGAATTGGGGATGGTCCGCGATAATGGGGGAGTAGTGAGGCATGGACATTGATCGCACCAAATCCAGGGAGGTCCAAAACTGCCTGAGGAAGAATTTTTCCATAGGCGGCGACAATCAAAAGGTCTGGTTTTTGATCTTTGAGTTCCTGAATTTCTTTTTCGCCAAATTTTACGGGGGAATAAACTGGAATTTTTTTATTTTCAGCAGTTATTTTTACAGCAGTTTTTTGTAATTTTTGAGTGCGCCCAACTTTTTTATCACCTTGAGTATAGACACTAATTAGGTTGTATTTCTCCTCAATAAGCGCTGCGAGGATTGTGTCAGCAAAGGATGATGTGCCCATGAAAACGACTCTCAGTTTGATCGATTTGTTTTGCATATTTTTGGTATTTAGTGTTAGGGGAGCTTATACTCTTTCAATGTAGAGTATGCCATCTAGATGATCAATTTCATGTTGCAAGGCTCTGGCCAGGAGTCCCTCTGCTTCAATGCGAATTTCTTTCCCAGCTTTATTGAGCGCAGTAACCTTTACCTTTTTGGATCGCTTAATTGGAATGAATTGGCCCGGGAATGACAAGCAACCTTCTTCGGAAATTTCCTTTCCCCATGACTTTGAAATAATTTGAGGATTGATTAGGATATAGGTCTTTCTTTCAAACTTAATCACACAAAGCCTTAGCAGTTTTCCGATTTGGGTGGCGGCCAGTCCCATGCCATTGTTTTCTTTCATGGTTTCCAGCATATCAAAAATCAGCTCTTGGATAAGAGGATCCTTGGGATTTTTGATTTCACGCGTTTTTATTTGCAGGCGTGGATCAGGGTAGGTTAGGATTGGGAGAATAGCCATATGGTTTTAGTTAAATTAGAGAGATTGGGTCGATATCGACAATCCAGCCGGCTGGTAAAGCTTTTAGAAGGGTTTCGATTTTCTCGGGCAATTGTTTTTGAAATTTCAATATTATCTGTTGGCGGAATCTTCCGCGAATTTTTGATACAAATGCGTTTGCAGGTGCGCTTATATCCACGCCAACTCCTTCTGTGGTCAGGAGGTTATACACCTTTTCTGCTTCATCGGCAACCTTTTTTTGATTATAATCCTCAAATACTAATTTAGCAATTCTGCCAAAGGGGGGATAGTGCAAGAGTTTCCGGTCTGGTAATTCTTGATTGTAAAATGTAGTGTAGTCATTTTGAGCGACCAAGGAGAGAATTTTATTTTCCGGATGATAGGTTTGAATAATTATCCTGCCGGGGAATTTGGCACCTGGACGAGATACTCGGCCAGACAGCTGAACCAGATCTTGCCAAGCTTTTTCTCCAATTCGAAAATCTGGAAGGGTGAGCATGTTATCTGAATCGATGACGCCAACTAATCCCATGCGAGGCAAATCCCATCCTTTGGTAATCATCTGCGTACCGATTAAGATATCAATTTTGCCTTGAGAAAAATCTTCATAGGAATGTTTTTGAAAATCTTTTTGCAAATTTTCGCCTGAATCAATTCTTGATATTCTTGCGCCAGGGAAAAAATCGCGTACTTCTTTTTCCACTTTTTGTGTTCCTAAGCCTACATTCTTGAATTCAATGCCTTTGCACTTGATGCAGTTAGGAATTGCAGATGCGACGAAGGTGCAATGAGGACAACTGTACTCTCGTGAATTAGTGTAGATTAGGGCGCGGTCACATTTTGGGCATTTGAGCACCGTTTTACAATTTCCACAAACAGAAAAACTGCTCATCCCCTGGCGATTGATGAACAAAATAGTCTGCAAATTATTTTTAAGGGCATAGGCAATTTCGCTTTTCAGTTTTTTGCTAATGCAAGAATAGTTCTTGATCCAGCGTTCTTTCTTCATATCAACTAACTCAATGGTGCTACGTACTTTTTGGGCGGTTGAATTTTTTGGATGATAGGAATCACTGAGTTTTAGTAGTTGGTATTCTTTATTTTGAGTTTTAAAATAAGTTTCGATGCTTGGTGTTGCTGATCCACGCAGGAGCTTGCATTTGTGTAGTTGTGCCAATTCTTCCGCGACCGTTCTGGCGTCATAGCGCGGATTCATGTCCCATTGCTTAAAGGACATGTCTTGCTCTTCATCAATCACAATAAAGGCTAGCTTTTGAAACGGAGCAAAAACCGCCATCCGAGTGCCAATAATAATTTTTGCTTCGCCAGATTTTATCTTCTGCCAGTTAGAGAATAATGCGCCCTTGGATAGGTTACTACTAAGCAGGACTATTTCATTTTCAGGAAAATAGGCGCCATATCGTTCCAAGGCCTGAGGCGTGAGAGTTTTTTCTGGCACTAAAATTAGAAATTGACTATTTGGGTTTTGTTTTTTGAGTTCTAGAATAGTGTGGATATAGACCTCGGTTTTGCCTGATCCGGCTGGGCCGTGGAGGAGGTATCTGGTATTATTTCTAGCAATTGCTTTTACGGCACTAGTTTGCTCATCTGTTAATACTATTTTTTCCTCCCCGTTTGTTTCTTGCTTGCCCGCCGTAGCTTCAGCGAAGGAGGGTTTCTTGCTTGCCTGTAGAAGCTTCAGCGTAAGCAGGTTCCTTGCCTTGCTTCTTTTTGGCACAAAACCTTTCAAAACAACTCCTAGTGAAATAATGTAATAATTAGAAATATATTTAGCGAGACGGAGTTGCTCTTTCGTGAGAAAATTAAGTTCCAAAACTTTTTCAATTTTTTTGAGTGTCATTCCGCCAATACGGGGGAAGTCATCTTTACTCTCAATTACTATTCCTTCTACGAACTTTTTAAAGAGAGGAATGCTTACCAGTGTTCCTGTCGGCAATTTTTCGTCAGATAGGTAGTAAAAAAATTGATCACGGATAAGAGGAATCCTGACCAGGGGTGTTATGCTTAGGATGAATTGTGGCTTATTTCCGCTCATAGGTTTATTCTATTCTAGCAAGATAATGAATGAAGATAAAGGGCGCGAGAAACTCTTGATTTATCCCTCAAAACAGGCTAAACTACTTAGAGTTAGGTCTTGGAATCATTATGAAAAGAAAAATATATATTAGTATCAATCTAGCCGACAGAATTAAGCGTCGACTAATGGCGAGTTGTGAAAAATGGCGTGATTTGCCAGTGAAATGGGCAAAGGAAGAAAATTTGAACGTCAGTTTGTTTTTTCTGGGCTATATCGACAACGATGTCGTGGCTGAAGCGTGTCAGAAAGTGCGAGAGGCTGTTTTGGAAATCGAGCTGTTTGATCTTGAATTTGAAAAAATCATGCTTGCTCCGAGCGCGGAAAAGCCGCAAGAATTTCGTGTGGTTGGGAAGACCAGTGATAGGCTTAAAAATCTTTGCGAAGCGATTGAGAGAGAGCTAGACATTTTTGTTGCTTCCAAGAAAATCTTTTCTCCGCACATTACGCTCGGAAAAATCAGGAAAGAAAAGTGGGAAGAGCTTCGAAGTATTCCTGAAGTGGATGAAAAAGCTTCTTTTGCTGTTAATGTTGAATCCGTTGATATTATGGCTAGCCATTTTGGCGAAGGAAAGAATAATTTTGTCTTGATTGAGAGCTGTCCGCTAAGTAGTCTTTAGTTTTGAAGTGACGAATCAAATATGAAAATGAGAAATAGACATGCAATTTTAGGTGTAAAAATTGATAATCTGAATAAATCGGACATTCTGAAAAGAATTTCATTTTTTTTGGATGAAAAGAAGTTTCACCAAATTGCGACTGTCAATCCTGAATTCTTGCTCGAAGCGCAAAAAAATCTTTGTTTCAGGGTCATTCTCAATAATTGTGCATTGAACATTGCAGATGGCTTTGGCATTGGATGTGCCTTTTTGAGATATGGCCGTCTCTTGCGAGCAAGAATCGCCGGAGCTGATTTGATGATGGAAATTTTGAGAATGGCCAGTGAGAGAGAGTTGGGCGTTTTTTTGGCGATAAACAAAGATGGTTTGAGTAAATTTGAAGAAATACGGAGTGCTATTCTGAAAATATATCCAAAGCTAGTTATAAAAGGGGCAAATTTTGAAAAAAAAGTGGTGTGTTGTATGCTCTATAGCACATGCCCCGTGCTTCTTTGCAATTTTGGCGCTCCATATCAAGAAGTCTTTCTTGATTCTCAAAAAGATGCTAGAATACAGTTAGCGATGGGCGTTGGCGGTTCCTTCGATTTTTTAACGGGAAAAATCAAACGCGCCCCTGTTTGGATGCGTCAAATTGGATTGGAGTGGCTTTGGCGGATATTCCAGGCGCAACAATGGAAATATAAGAAAAATCGACTAAAAAGAATCTGGAAAGCGGTAATAGTATTTCCAATTAAGATAATTTTATGCAACGAAGAATAGTCCTGGCTTCAAAATCAGAAAGAAGAAAGATGCTTCTGGGGCAGATAAAGCTAGATTTTGAGATAAGGGAAAGTGAGTATGAGGAAGATATGTATGCGATGAGTGACCCTTATGAATTGGCAAAATTCTTAGCTCTCGGAAAAGCTCAGGATGTCGCCAAACATTATGAAGACGCAATTATTATTGGAGCGGATACCTTTGTTTTTTCTGGCGGAAAGTTTATTGGAAAGCCAAAAGATGTTATGGATGCGAGAAGAATATTGACTGAATTCTCTGGGAAAACACATGAGATTGTCACGGGACTGGCTATTATTGATACAAAAAGCAAAACAATTATTACTGATTATGATGAAGCGAAGGTAACCTTTAGAAAATTGTCTCCCGAAGAAATTGAAGATTACATCGCGACTGGAGAACCGATGGACAAGGCCGGGGCTTATGGCCTGATGCATCGCGGAGCAGTGCTGATTGAAAAAGTGGAAGGCGATTTTTATTCCGTTGTCGGATTACCTCTGAATAAATTGCACCTAGGCCTAAAAAAAATAGGAGTTGATACATTAAAAATAATTGATTAAAAAATATGACACCAAAAACTAAATTAATTAAAATAATTTATCTCTACCTGATCGCGGCCGCGAGTCTTCTTTTTGTTGCGATTGGAAGTGGCAGACTACTTGATACTGGACTTAAATATTTTATCTTTCCTGCGGCGGAAAAAAAGGATTATTATGAATGCAATCAACAACCACCGATCTCGCCGGTCATTTCAAAGGAAGGGGCGACGGCCGACCAGAAAGTGCAAATAGACGCGCTGCTTAAGGACTATGAAAATTGGAAAGAAAATCAATCCGGTGATAATTGTATCGTACCTGCCAGACAGAATAACTTTATTGACGCACTCACAATGGTAATAATCGCTCTACCGATACTTTTAATTCACTGGAGATTTATTAAGAAGGAAAAAGAAGAGAAGGAATGAAAAAACAGTTTAATAATTTTTGATTCATGAAAAAACAGATTTTCATCGTCCATGGAGGAGAAGCTCATAGAACATATGAGGAATATTTGGAGTTTCTAAAAAACTATAAGATTAACCTTGATAAGATTAAGAATGGTGGATGGAAGGACCATCTTCAAGAAACGCTAGGGGATGATTATGAAATAATTTTCCCTCGAATGGAAAATTATCACAATGCTAAATATTCAGAGTGGAAAATTTGGTTTGAAAAGTTTTTTCCATTTCTGAGAGATGATGTTATTCTAATTGGAGGATCATTGGGAGGGATATTTTTGGCAAAATATTTATCTGAAAATAATTTTCCAGTGAAAATTAAAGCGGCATTTTTAATTGCCGCACCGTATGATGACAAAGAAAGGGGCGATATCTACTATACGCTAGGAGATTTTATTCTGCCAGACTCTCTGGATAGTTTTTCAAAACAAGTAGAAAAAATATTTCTCTATCATTCACAAGATGATTTAATGGTGCCATTTGTTGATTTGGGAAAATATGCGCAAAAATTGCCGAAGGCAGAAAAAGTAATTTTTAAGGATAAGGGGCATTTTAATCTCAAAGAATTCCCAGAATTTGTGGAAAAATTAAAAAGTATCGAATAAATTTATGGATAAAAAAAATCGCGTCAGGATTGCGCCATCACCGACCGGATATGTGCATATCGGAAATTTTCGCACGATACTTTATAATTATTTATTTGCCAAAAAAACCGGCGCTGGTTTCATTGTGCGTATCGAAGATACTGACAAGAAGCGCTTTGTGAGTGGGGCGCTAGAGAGTCTGTTAAAAGTACTTGAGTGGGCGGGAATTGAATATTCTGAGGGACCAAAATTGGAAAAATCAGCAGCTATGGAATCGACCGAATCAAAAAGTTATCCCGGAATTTTTGAAGTCGGAGATTATGGACCATACGTCCAATCAGAAAGACTGGAGATATATAAAAAATATGCCGAAGAACTGGTGGCGAAAGGCTATGCTTATTATTGTTTTTGTGAACCAGAAAGACTTGAGACATTACGCGAGGAACAATCAGCAAATAAACTTGCGCCGAGATATGATCAGTATTGCTTGCGCAATTTGACGGAAGACGAAATTAACAAAAATCTAAAAGCTAATTGTTCGCATGTGATTCGACTCAAGGTTCCTAAAAATGAAACAATTGAGTTTGAAGATATTATAAGAGGCAAGATCGCTTTTAATACCGATAATATTGATGATCAGGTACTGTTGAAATCCGATGGATATCCGACCTATCATTTAGCAGTCGTTGTGGATGACTATGAAATGAAAGTTGATTGTGTCGTTCGTGGAGAAGAATGGCTCCCCAGCACTCCTAAGCACGTGCTACTATATAGAGCTTTCGGTTGGGAATTGCCCAAATTCGCTCACTTGCCACTCTTGCTTAATCCTGATAAGACTAAACTTTCCAAACGCCAAGGTGATGTGGCAGTGGAAGATTACATTAAAAAAGGTTATCTCAAAGAAGCAATCATTAATTTTGTGGCACTTTTAGGCTGGAACCCTGGAGCAGGGGAGACACAAGAGATATTTTCACTTGATGAGCTGGTGCAAAGATTTGAGTTGGAAAAAGTGCACAAGGCTGGTGCCGTATTTGATTTGAAAAAACTTGATTGGATCAATGCTGAGTATATTAAAAAGTTATCTATTGATGAACTTTATGAAAAAGCATTGCTCTTTTTCGAACAAAAGGAATTTTTTATTCAGGCTGGCGCAGAAAAAAAATCGCCGGAATTTCTAAAAAAAGTGCTGACTATTGAGCTTGATCGTCTGTCTAAATTGTCGGATGTAGGAGAAAATAATCAATTCTTTTTTGCGACCGACTTGAATTATGATAAATCACTTTTGCGCTGGAAAGAGATGTCTGATGATGATTTGAAAAAAAACTTAGAAAAAGTTCAGGAGCTTTTGGAAAATATTTCCAAAGATGATTGGTCGAAGGAAAATTTGGAAGAAAAATTACTCGCGGCGGCAGGGGAGAAGAGGGGAGAGTTGCTTTGGCCGCTTCGTGCAGCACTCACGGGAGTGCAAAAATCACCATCCCCTTTTGAGGTGGCGTGGGTTCTCGGGAAAACTGAAAGTCAAAAAAGAATTGCGAAGGCGATTTCTTTAATGGGATAAAAAACAATGCAAAAATTTAAAAAAAATAAAAAAATATTTTTCTTACTCATCGTTTCTATTTTTTTGGTTTTGCCAAAAGAGTTTGCTAGTGGAAGTTCTTGTGATAACACTTGTGAGTCGAAATGCGTAGCCCAATATCCCAGCGATGATGGCGATAAGAAGAAGTGTAAAAAAGACTGCGTGGACGATTGCGAAAGTCTTGAGAAAAAGGCGAAAGTGTATGAAGATCTGATCAGACTGAAGAATAAGCAGCAAGACGCACTGGCTGGACAACTTGATAATATTGACAATGAACAAGCCAAGACCTTGGCGCAATTGCAAGAAACTCAAAAAAAAGTACAGACACTTGCCCAGCAAATCGATGATTTATCTGAAGAAATTAAGGAGGGGGAATTTAAGGTTGATTTTCAAAGAAAAATTCTTGCAGGGCTCATGCAGTCTTATTATGAATACGATCAGCAGGGCGTTTTGCCTCTAGTTCTTGCTGGTAAAGCATTTTCGGAAGCCATGAATCAATTGGATTATATTGAACAATCCGGCGATAAGGTGTCCCGATTGCTGACAGAAATCAAGCAAACAAGACAGAAGCTCGTTGATAACCAAAATAGCTTGATACAGAAAAAGGAAGAAAGTGATAAAGCGAAAGAGACGTTGATTGATAAAAAGGAAAATTTGCAAGCGACAGAAAATCAAAAAACAAACCTACTAGTGCAAACTCAGGGCGAGGAAGAAAAGTATAAAAAATTACTTGCGCGGGTTGAAGCACAAAAACAAGAGTTGTTGGATTTTAGTGCAGCAAGTAATCTCGGAGATGTCAGTTCGAGTGTTGGTAGCTACCCCAAACCTAGTAGTAATCTTGCATCAACTAGTTGGTATTTTTCGCAAAAAGATTCGCGTTGGGGTGATAAGAAAATCGGAAACTCAAAGACACTTATGAAATCTTATGGGTGTGCGGTGACTGCAGTCTCAATGGTGTTTCGCGAAAAAGGAGCAAGTATCAATCCGGGAACAATGGCATCTCAGAAGATATTTTACTATGATCTAATTAAGTGGCCAGCTACCTGGTCCCCAGGTATCAAATTAGTATCATCAAGTTCTCATGGCAATATTAAGTGGTCGACTGTTGATGCGGAAATTAAAAAAGGCAATCCCGTAATTGTCTATATTAAGCGAAGTCGTGGCGGTGGTCATTATGTTGTTGTCACAGGAAAAGATAGTAAAGATTATATCGTGCATGATCCATATTTTGGAGCAAATCTTTATCTTGGCACATCAAAATCACTTGTGGGAAAATTGGGTGTTGATAGTGGGGTATCAATTGATCAGATGATTGTTTATAATTAACTTTTTCTGATTTTTTTTGCAATATTGAAAGGATGGGGATTAGACGTGGATATAGATAAAAGCTTGAAAAAACGAGCTTCAAAATTGAGCTAGGAGCAATTTAAAAGAGTAGAGAGGTGTCCGTATATCAGACTATTGATTCAAGTATAACTTTGTTTAGCGCCATGGTAGGCGCCTTTCTTAGAACAGGCAGTGTCGCAAAAGTTACCTTGTGCGACACGGTCAATATTTCCCACAGACACCCTGAGTAACAAAAAAACCACACTTCCCTCTCGTATAAAACGAATTTTAGAATGGCGGTTTTTATTTTTTTATTATTCCATTTTTCAAACTATTCTCTATTCCAAGTTCAATCGATATACGCCGGTGTCTCTTAAAAAAAATCCTTTTTTCAAATAAAGTTTATGGGATGCGACTCTTTCTGGCCTGCTAGTTAGATTAATATGAATAACCTTTTGATCCTTGGCAACTCTAATGAGTTCATCCATTAGTTTTCCCCCGAGACCTTGTCCACGAAAAGTCTCCCCTACGACGACATCTTCGATACTGCCTACATAACCAAAGGCGGGAACTAGGTGAACTACTAATGCGCCGAAACCAATAACCTCTTCATTCTCATTTTCTAGAACAATTGCATGACAGTTTTTGTCTTCAATGACATTTTCAATTTGAAAGTTGATTGGCTTATCGGTCATTTCTTTGAGCAGCGCAATGATCTGCTTTTCATCATCAGGTCTTACGAAACGAGTTTTAATGTTAGACATAAATTTATTCTAAATCTAATTTAATATACGCAGTTAGTATTTTTTTCCAGGCTTCATAAAAATCCTTGAGTTTTTCTTGAACCTCTGGGAATGATTTAGTGTCACGATAATCTCTCTCGAGTTTTTCGAGAGTAAGTACTGCCCTTTTATCCCTTAGCATACTTGGATACATTGATGAGTCTGTCATATGACTTGCGGAATCAGCGCAAGCTAAAATTTTCGCTTCTAGTGATTCTGGTTGAACATCCTTGCATCGATGTGCCCTTACGCAATGCAAAACTAGTGCCAACTTTGCTGGATTAAATTTTTCCTTTTCTAAAAAATCCTTGGCAATTTTTTCGCTTTTGATTGCATGGTCTTCGGGAGTAATCGGATAATGTCCGCTGTCATGCAGCCACACAGAAAGAACGACTACTTCGCTATCCGCTTCGGGATGATTCATAGTAAGGAATCGTGCCCACTTTTGGGCTTCTGGAAGGTGGCTTGTGAGGCACCATGGATCAGAACCATTTTGCGCGATGATTCCTAGCATAAGCTCTTTGGTTTTTTGAAGTAAGATAGCGTTATTTTCCATTTTTGTTATCATTTTTTCTCTTGATAGTTTTTAATTGCGGCGAGCAATGCTTCGCTCGCTAAATTAGAGCAATGCATTTTAATTGGCGGCAAGCCGTCAAGGGCTTTTGCCACATCATCGCGAGTAATTTTACTGGCTTCCTTGATAGTCTTGCCTTTGGCGAGATCGGTAATCATGGAAGATGTTGCAATTGCACTGGCACAGCCAAGCGTTTCAAATTTGATAGCAGAAATAATCTCTCCCTTTTTTGCGTCTTTTTTGACTTTGATGTAGATCTTCATGAGGTCTCCGCAAGTTGGATTGCCAACCATGCCGACACCATCCGGGTTAGCAATTACTCCTTGATTATGGGGAGATGTGAAATGATCAATCACCTCTTTAGAATAGTTCATATATTTTATTTACTACGAAATTACAAAAAATGCGAAATTTATTTTTTCTTGGAATAATATTCTTTCAAAATTTCTCCGGAAACTTTTCGCAGTTTTTCCAAAACTTTTTTTAGCTTCGAGACGAAAATGGTTAGCTCTTTTTTTGCGGTATATTTCCCGAGAGTCACACGCAGTGATCCGTGGGCTTGTTCTGGTTTTAGGCCAAGGGCAAGAAGGACGTGGGATGGACTAAGCGAGCCAGAGGAACAGGCGGAACCAGTGGAAACGGCGATGCCTTCAGCGTCGAGGTATAAAAGAAGACTTTCCCCTTCCACGTCCGCAAAGCTAAAATTGGCATTATTGGGCGATCTTTTTGAACGTGAGCCGTTCAAGCGAACATTAGGAATTTCTTTTAAGACTTTCTTGATTAGATAATCTCGCAATTCTTTGATTTTTTTGACTTCTTTTTTCTTGCTTTTCTCGAGTACCTCAATGGCTTTACCCAGACCAATAATGCCAGTTGAATTGAGCGTTCCGGCACGCAGAGCAAATTCTTGTGCTCCGCCGTCTTGAATCTGGGTGATTTTGGTGCCTTTTTTGACATATAATATACCAACACCCTTGGGGCCATAGATCTTATGCGCCGACATCGAAAGCAAATCAGCGCCTAATCTTTTGACGTTTGTGTCGAAATAGGCCACAGCTTGTGTCGCATCAGTGTGGAAAATTATTTTTTCTGCTCGCTTTTCGTTAAGGTGTGCCAAAAGTTTTCCAATTTGCGCGATTGGTTGCACGGTGCCAATTTCATTATTTACATACATGATAGACATGAGTATCGTGTTTTCCTTAAGGGCTTTTTCCAGGTCAGATACCTTAATAATTCCATCGACATAGACCGGAAGATAAGTCACCTCCGCGCTCCCCTCTTTTTCCATTTTTTGACAAGTTTTCAAAACGCAACTATGCTCAAAAACAGTCGTGATGATATGTGGAATCTTTCCTTTGTTTATTTTATTTTTATTGTACGCGCGCAAGACACCTTTAATAGCCAGATTATTCGATTCAGTTGCTCCACTAGTGAAAATAATTTCTTCTTCATTACACTTGAAAAAATTAGCTAAGTTTTCTCTGGCTGTAGTAACCGCATCGGCCGCGTTTCGTCCAAACGAATGAAGAGACGAGGCATTACCAAATTCATCACTGAAATATGGCAGCATTGTTTTTAGCACCTCTGCATCGACTGGAGTTGTTGCTGCGTAATCGAGATATATTTTTTTGTTAGCCATAAGTTTATTCATAGGATTTACACACTTGAATTAAATTTGTCATCCTGAGCAAATCGGAGCGAAGTCGAAGGATCTACTTTCCATTATCGTAAGCCCTGCTATTAAATAGAAAGCTATGGGTTACGGTTGGTAGATCCTTCGACTGCGTCTGAGTACAGACTTCGCTCAGGATGACACGGTTTGTTTTTTAGGCAAATGCGCAAGTACCTACACTATATTAATTCACTTAATTTAATTGCAAATAAAGTTTTTTTAATTTGAAACGCGAGTTTGTTCCAAACGAGACTGGACGCGCAAACTTTTGCTTTCATACAATTGCTCCCATCACACTTGGAAACAATCGGTCCTTCCATAATTTCAATGATTTCTCCGGCGGAAATATTTTTTGGATTTTTAATGAGGGTATATCCCCCGCTTTTGCCTTTCTGGCTTTTGACCAAATTATTTTTCCGCAACTTTCCGATTAGTGTTTCCAGATATTTGGCAGAAATATTTTCCTCCTGAGAAATTTCGGTGATGTTTTTTTGGGCCGGATAGGCGCGCGCCAAAGCAACCATCGCTCGCAAACCATATTCAGCTTTAGTTGAGAATTGCATAACTGTTAATACATACCAATTTAGTATGCTTTAAGTATAGCCTCTTTGGATAATCTGTCAAATCTTGCTGAAAAATTACTAAAAAGGCCCTAGAAACGGGTTATTGTAGCATCTAGGAAAGTAGAAATATTATATAGGCATTAGACTATCAAGGAAGTCCGCCAAGATACGATATCTACAAAAGTAGAAATCTTATATTGGTATTAGACTCAAAGGTTTCCTCTCCTGGAGGACTAAATCTACAAAAGTAGAAATCTTATATTGGTATTAGACTGGTAGGACTGGTTAAACTCAGACGGATCTACAAAAGTAGAAATATTATGTTGATTTTATTCTCAAATAGAACAACTACTTGGAAGGAATCTACGAAAGTAGAAATCTTATATTGGTATTAGACCCCAAAGCATATTATTTTATTAAGCCACTATCTACAAAAGTAGAAATCTTATATTGGTATTAGACGTTTTGGTTAATAATTAACGCCAATGCTATCTACAAAAGTAGAAATATTATATTGGCATTAGACTGAAAACCCTCTTATACAAGAAGCTAGATCTACAAAAGTAGAAATCTTATATTGGTATTCGACTAAAGGCGTGAGTAACGCCTCCCTTGGTATCTACAAAAGTAGAAATCCTATATTGGTATTAGACACACCTTAACCAGATATGTAAATGTCCATCTACAAAAGTAGAAATCTCATATTGGCATTAGACTATATTAAGCCACTTAGTATATCTGGTATCTACAAAAGTAGAAATCTTATATTGGTATTAGACTCTCGAAATGTTTAATCTAAGCCAAAAAGATACAAATAGCGCCCTAAGGCTAGCTACGACTTTTTGGCTCAGATAAGCTTTTTCAGTTTTATGAAAACTGAGGTTTTGCATAATACAATATAATGTCTAATTTAATACCCGCATAAAGATTTACACCTTTATTTAATTTTTTAAAGTTCTTACCTAGCCGAAAAAAATAACTGGCTGTTCCTCTTGCACGGGATGCTCATAACGGATAATTTTCTTTTCGCACCCCTCGCATACTCCATATATTATCACACTATCATTATTTGTAAAGATTTTATTTTCTTTTATTTTCTTTATTTTTGTGCGAAATTATCCCAATCCGTATGCGAGATATATAATTCTCCCCAGCCCATTTTATCGCAAGTTTTATTTTTGCTATAAAATTCAGAAATTTTTTCCAAAATCACAATTCCTTTTCGAGCAATATTATATGCCCCGTTGTCATCACCATTCTTGGGCAAATTATTTCCATTATCCTTGCGACTGTCGAAAAATGGTTCAACCGGAGAAAAGATGAAATCATTATCATTTCCCTCTTTTTCTTTTTGCGTGTTCCTTATTTGGCACAAAAGACTAAAATTAAAAATAAAATCTCTGAAAAACTTTGCATTTTTTACCGCATCCATTTTTTCAATTTGCTCTAAAATATTTTCACTAACATCAATCGAAGCATCAGAGAATAATTTAGCAAATTCAATTGTAAAATTCTCATAACTAACATATCCCCCTTTATTATTATTCAATTCCCTATTCCATCTAAATCTTTCTACGCAACTACACAATGTCCATTTTGTTTTCTTGGGATATTCTTTTTGAACTACGAATTTTCTCAAATCATAGGTAAATTCAAATCTGTTCTTTTCTTTGTTGAATTTTATCTTGTCAAATTTAAGGATATTTTCTTTATTAGTTTTCGAATTAGTGTTCTTTAGATATAAATTTGGTCTCCAGCCGGTTACCGGATCAATTTTTGAAGTATAGCTTGCTTGAGTGTAGAAAATAATTCCCGTTTGTTTTCCCATATCCTTAAAAGTTTCAAAAGGAGCAACCAATTGATAGGCTTTCAACAAATGTCCGGCTTGCTCTGGATTTTTCTCGCCCTTATCCACCAAAAAACTAAGTTTATCGATTAAGGCTTTTTCTAGTTGCTGATAGATGCTTTTTTCGATTCCGCCACGAATTTGCTTGAAGCGCATATTTAAATCTTCAAAAACAATAATCGCATTATGCTTAATTGCTAAATCTGCCAATTTTCTAATAACTTGAGAAATGTAGCCTTTCTTTAGATTTTTTATATCTTCAACGCCCTGCCAATCTTTTCGCGCCCGCTCCCTATCTCTCGCTCTTGTTTCTAGTTTTTCACCATAATTTATATTGTTCACAGAATTCAAGCTTCCACTTTCAATAACTTCCCCATCCTGTTTAATCACGGAGTAATAGGCTAAATGCTTTTCTCCGCGATCAACGCCGATAATATTCATACCTGAATTATCAGCCAGAAAATTATTAACTTTCGCATTAAAATTATACACATTCCCGGTCGCCCTATTTACTGTTATTGGACAATGAAAAAATATTTTATCTTGGTTATATCGTTTATGATCGATAACTTCTTTTCCATTGACTACCTTTTTTGCTAATTTTTCTGCTACTGTCTTCGG
The DNA here is from genome assembly GCA_049297495.1 of Candidatus Moraniibacteriota bacterium. Lineage (GTDB taxonomy): Bacteria > Patescibacteriota > Minisyncoccia > Moranbacterales > UBA2206 > UBA9630. Next base: position 131,731 of record JBAQUL010000015.1, on the reverse strand, counting down.
TCTAAAAAATAATTCTGCTTGACCGTTAAGTTTTATTGGGAAATTTTTAGCCATGTTTTTCGCAGAAAAAATATTTTCAAAATAAAGAGTATGCAAATTTTTTGTATTTGCTTTTTTCTTCCCATCTTTTAAATTCCAATCTTGACTATGAATTTCAAATAAATACAACTCCCCATTTCTATTTTTTTCTTGGATATATTTTTCTGAAATATCCTGGAAAGAAATCTTATAGCCACCCCGCTCCACTTCTCTATAAAAATCATTGCTATCTCTATATGCTATCGTATCAGAAAATAAAAAATTAAAATCTCTCCATTCTTCATGTTTCTCTAAAGAGCTCTTGAAAAAATTTATCAACCTATGGCAATCTTTTAGATTAAACTCTTTCTTTTCAAAGCCTTTTTGTGGAGCTCCTCCTTTTGTATGGCTAGAATGATTTCTAATATTTAGTATTTCTTCAGAAGGATTGAAAAATCCTATTCTTGAATCACTAAAAAAAACTTTAGGTAACATCTTGTTTGGTCCTGGCAGGAGTTTATAAACAACTTTTCTGTAACCTCCATCGGACAAGCCATCTTCAAATATTTTTTTATTTTCATCCGAAAATATCTTATTGCTTCTCCTATTCATTACCCCCAGATAATATCTCCCTCCTTTCTCTAATATCACAGTATAGTTATCGCTTTCTTTATTTTTATCCCAGCCATTAGCTAGGGTTGAATTTCCAAAATTCAGTTTCCATTTTTCTTCACTAAATGGCTTTTTTGTAAGATAATTTCGCAACTTATTATATACTTGAACAATTTCTTCGTAGGCATCTCTATAAAATAATAAATAGCCTCTTTCTGGATTGGTATAGAAATCATCCAATTCATATGTATCTACCCAACTTCTTTTTTTCTCTAATGCAAAGTATTTCGCCATCTGGTAAATGGTTAAAATGGAATCGGCAAAATTTTTAATGATTATTTTAGATTCTTGATTTACTGAAAAATTAGGTTTACCAATTAAGCTTTCAAAATCTTTTTTAAAAATATCGAAACCGATCACTTTATCCTCCTTACCTTCTCCGTTAGTCGCTTTTTTAAGTAACCATTCAAATTCACACATAAATACATCCAAGAATTGACTCCAGCTACTAGTATGCTCATCTAAAAATCCCCATGGATTTTCTTCAGTTTTATAATATCTTTCTTTCCAAAAATTCTCATCACTAGAAACTGTAGCTAGCGCATTTTTAATATATGCAATCGCGATAAAGTCAGGAAATTTATAGGTATTTTCTTTTTTGTCATAGCTTAAGCCTAGCGGCTTATCTGTTTTCATAGAATCATACAATGCTTTTTCGAATCGCTCAGTTTCATTTGTCCATTTTCTGGAAATAGTATTAAGAGCCTCCCTAGAAATATAAACCTTGTAAAGATCGTAGTTCTGATTATTTTTAGTAAAATCATCAAGCAGATTCTTGATTATGGCAATTTTTTCTTCAGATTTATTCAAAAATAGTTTTAGCACATCCAGCAGGTGTACGTCATCAGCAATTTCATCAATAAATTCCTCTTTCTCACTTAAAATTTGTTTATCCAATAATTTAAGAAAGTTTATTTTTTCTCCTTTGTTTTTTTGACGATATTCATTTATCAATTCATTGATTCCTCGTAACTTCTTGCCATTATCAAGCACTTTTCCTCCGATAAATTGATTATAGAAATCAATATCTGTTTGCAATAGACATTTATCATAAAAAGCTAAAGAAAAAACCTCATCTGCTAATTTTTTAAAATTATTTCTTACCTCGGAAAAATCAATTTTTTCTTTAGCTTTTTTAAAGTCTTGCAAATTATCAACAAATCTTTTTAAATTTTGATTAATAATTCTAGTAGCCAGAGCAGTGTTTGTGCCATCATTTTTGTAAAAGTTCTTCCTTGTTTCTTGAAATTTGGTAAAATATCCGGTGAATCCTTTCCAAGAATCAAAAATAGAAATTACTTTTCCAGTTTCTTCATTTCTTATCTTTGCATCTTTTTCTTCCCCATATTTTTCTTTCAGCAAAGCGAAAATTCCTTCTTCAAAAAATAAGTCTGTATTTTTATTTTTAAACTTTAAGTGTTTATATTTTTTATCTGCCCACTCAGTTGTCTTTTTATCAAAAAATTTAACCACCTGTTTTCTTAATCCACTTTCTCTCAACTGCAATCTCTTTTGCTTTTCTTTATTTTTCTTGTCATTTTTCCAATCACCCAGGATGGATTCATATTCCTCCAAACTCGTCAATGAAACACCCGCCAAAGATTCTCTAACAAACTCTCGATGCAAACGATCAAAATATGGTTTTGTCTTTTGATATTTCTCTTGAATAATTTTGTCATTATTAAAAACTCCGTTTTCCAGTAACATTTTTTCTGTCATTGTGACTTGTCGAATTTCTCCTGTTTTTTGATCAACATATTCGACTTTTTCCCCAACCGGCCTTAACTCGAATTTCAAAGTTTTACTTAATTCATAGAGATTTGTAAACTTCTCATCAAATAAACATTTCTTACTGTCCATAGGATTTTTATAAAAGATTAACCGCCACTACCTCTATTCTTATGCTACAACCATTCGCCCTATTTGACCAGCCGTGCTATAATGCCCACATTAAGCATTAAAAAAAATTATGCGCATTTCATATTCCGCTCTAGATACCTATAAAAGCTGCCCATTGAAGTATAAATATCAGCAAATCGACAAAATTAAGACGCCTAAATCCAAAGAAGCGGTATTTGGGACAATTTTGCATTCGACAATGAAATTCATCCACACACCAGGTATTCTCTCCCCTACTCTGGAACAAGCGATGGAGTTTTTTTCTAATTCTTGGAATCCGGCCGTGTTCGCTTCGCCCGAAGAGGAGCGTGCTGCTTTTGTGCAAGGCGTGAAAATTATCCAGGATTATTTCCGGCAAAATAATCCGGCGGATTTCAATATTGTCAACCTTGAATCACGTTTTCAAATTGAAATCGGAGAGAAGGATAATAAGCATATTATTTCCGGAATTATTGACCGGATTGACCGCACGCCCGATGGGTTTGAAATCATTGATTATAAGACAACCAAGAAAATGCCCACGCAAGATCGCGTCGAAGGTGATATGCAACTTTCCGTCTATCTTGCTGCTTTTCTTTCTTATTACCCAGATGAGCGAAAAAATCTAGACAAGCTTAAGGTTAGTCTCTATTTCTTGAAACACGGTGTGAAACTTTCCGCCACGCGGACAGAAGAGCAGCTCAAGGAAAATGAAGCGGTATTTCTAGAGACGATCAAGCTAATCGAGGAAGGAAAATTTGAACCGAACATCTCTCCACTTTGTGATTGGTGTGGCTATCAAAATATCTGCCCGATGTGGAAGCATAAATTTAAGGAAGCCAGAAAAATTGACACCCAAGAGATTGCCAGACTGATTGACGAATACATCGATCTTAAATCAGCCATGTCGCTCACCAAAGACCGTTTGGCAAAAATTCAAGATGATATTGTGACGTACATGGGTCAAGAAGGTGTCGAGCGAGTTTTTGGCAGTCAGGGCATTATAGCGCGAAGCTTACGCGTAACCTATAAATATGACGAAGAGAAGATTAAGAGTCTCCTAGAGCCTCTAGGAAGGTGGCAGGAGGTCTTGAAGCTCGATAAAACCGCGCTCAAAAATGTTTCCGACCTTTTGCCAGCGCCGGTCAAGAAGGAAATTGAAAAAGCCAAAATTGAAGATAAAAAGACGAGTAGTTTGGTTGTGAAAAAGGGTTAATGGTTTCTCTTTGTTGTCATTCTGAGCGTAGCGGAGCGAAGTCGAAGAATCTGCCTACTGTTATCGTAGGCTTTGAAAAAAATAGTAGCGACTTGGATATCGGAAAGTAGATCCTTCGACTACGTCCGAGTACGGACTTCGCTCAGGATGACACTGTTTTTTTAAGTTTATCATGAGTTATATTACAAAAACCAAACAATACATAAAGCAGTTTTTTTTGATTGATGACACGCCCCACAAGGTCGCAGCTGGTTTCGCTTTGGGAGTTTTTTGGGGCATTATGCCGGGTGAAGGCGTGGGGACGACACTCATCACTGCCTATTTTTTGCGTTTCAATCGTCTTTCGGCGACAGCTGGAGTTCTCGCTAGCAATATGTGGATGACTTTCGTTGTTTTGCCCTTTGCCGTGGCTGTTGGCGGTTTTATTTTCCGTGTTAGTCCGGAATTTTTGATGAACAGTTTTCACGAAACATATGGCTTGGGTTGGAAATATTTTTTTACGGAAACAATTTTTCTCAAAATTCTCACCCCATTTTTTGTTGGTTTCTTTATTATTTCAATCGTAATTGCTTTGATTTTTTATTTTTTGCTTTATTTTCTTTTGAAATATAATAAATTAAAATTTAGGTAAAGCAAGCATCCCTCTTCTCCCCTCGGGAGAGCCTGCCTGCCGGTAGGCAGGGATGTCACGAGCACGTGACAGGTGAGGGTTTTCTCCAAAACAGAAAGAGTGATTAGTTAAAACGAGGCTTTGATATTATTTTAAGTGCCCTCATCCGGCTTTCAGCCACCTTCTCCCGGAGGGAGAAGAGACTTTAAATAGAGCTATTTAGTAAGCGAATTTGTCCCCGCAACATATCCCGTACTCCAACAAATTTGCAAATTATATCCACCGGTTGGACCATCAAGGTCCAGAATTTCTCCGGCAAAATATAGGTTTTCGATGATTTTGGATTGCATCGTTTTGGGGTCAACTTCCTTGAGGGCTACTCCCCCACTAGTAATCATCGCTTGTTCAAATCCCAGAACTTGCGAGACGGTAAATTTCAGAGATTTCAAAAGTGCCACAATTTTATGGCGTTCTTTTTTGGTGAGAAAATTTAGCTTTTTGTCGGGATCAATCTCAGCCAATTTCAAAATTAAATCTAACATTTTTCGCGATAAAAGTTCTCGAAAATAATTTTTGATATCTTTCCGATTATTCTCCTCAAAAGCTAGGACTAGTTTTTTGTCTAACTGGGAAACGGTAAACTCAGGAAAAAGTTCTAGCTCAATTATGACTGAACCATTTTGCAAAAGCGCGTTAATCTCTTTACTCGCATTAATAATTAATGGACCACTCAGCCCAAAATGAGTGAAAAGCAGCTCCCCTTGAAAACTGGCTTGTTTTTTTTCGTTTTGCCAAAGACTGATGTTTGCCGCTTCGAGGCTCAGTCCCTGCAAATCACTGACCCAATCTTCTTTGATTTTGACTGGCGCAAGCGCGGGCATTGGAGGGGCAATCGTATGCCCAAGTTCTTTCGTCCAAGTATAGCCATCGCCAGTTGAGCCAGTTGCGGGATAAGATTTTCCACCCGTGCATAGAATAAATTTGTCAGCATGAATTATTTCATCTTTCAATTTCACGCCGCTAATTTTGTTTTCCGTAAATTCAAAACCAGACACTTGGGCGTTCGTGACTATTTCAACTCCATTGTCTTTGAGATATTTCGTGAGCGTTGAAAGCACGTCTATCGCGTCGTCAGAAATTGGGAAAACCCGACCATTCTTTTCGACCTTGGTGGACAGATTTTTTTCCTCAAAAAAATCAACCACTTCCTTTGGTCCAAAAACAGAAAAAGCAGAAAACAAAAACTTGCCATTCTTGCCAAGTTTTTCCACAAACTCTCTTGCATCGTGATCAATTTGTGTGATGTTGCAACGGCCATTCCCTGTGAGCAAAAGTTTTTTTCCTAGCGCGGAATTTTTTTCCAAAAGCACCACTTTCGCCCCAAGCTCTGCCGCCCTTCCGGCCGCCAGCATTCCGGCTGGTCCCCCGCCGATTACTGCGACGTCAAATTTTTTGTCTGATTTATGCATAAAACTAGTTTAGTATCCAATTGAATAAATAGCCAGTAAAAATTATTCCCACTCCAACAACAGAGGCAAAAATTAGGATCAACTTGATTTTCATCACTTTTTTGAGAATCATAAATTCCGGCAGAGACAAGGCTGTCACGGCCATCATAAAAGCTAGGGTTGTTCCTAGGGCGACGCCCTTTTCTGTGAGTGCACTGACCAACGGAATAATGCCGGCCGCATTGGAATAAAGAGGAATGCCGACAAGTACTGCCAAGGGCACCGCATACCACTTGTCCGCTCCGGCGTATTGCGCCAGAAAATCTGTTGGGACATAGCCATGAATCCACGCGCCGAGTCCCACGCCAATGATGATGTATGGCCAAACTTTTTTGATGATGTCTAATGTGTAATTTTTGGCATATTTAACTCTTTCCTTCCAAGACATTTCCGGCAGTTGAAATTGTCCATTAAATTTATTTTTATAGACAAATTCTTCCACAAGATTTTCCACCTTAAGATGACCAATTACAATTCCAGAAAAGATGGAGATAAGAAGCCCGCTCGCAATATAGAGTAGGGCGATTTTCCAACCAAATAGTCCAAAGAGCAAAACCAGCGCCACTTCATTGATCATTGGCGACGCAACCAAAAAAGAAAAAGTTGTCCCCAGTGGCACGCCGGCTTCCAAAAATCCCAAGAAAAGCGGAATGGCGGAACAAGTGCAAAAAGGCGTGATGATTCCGAGGAGCGCAGCCAAAACATTGCCGAAATATTTTTTCTTACTAGATAGGATGGTTCTAATTTTCTCTGGCGGGAGAAAGGAGCGAATGAGGGAAACTGTGAAAATAATCACAATGAGGAGGAAAAAAATCTTAATCGTGTCAAAGATAAAAAAGTTGATTACTTCCGCCAAGTGTTCCTCAGGCGCAATTCCCAAAACCGTGCTTGTAAGCCAATTGGAAAATAGTTGGATGGGATAGAAAATATTCATTGACGTTTTTTGATTATATGAGGTTGATTAAGTATTTAACTAAAAATTGCAGATAATAGATTCCGGCCAAGAAAAAAACTGTTGCCACGGTGTAGCGCAATATTTTTTCGATTTTAGTTGTGGCGTTATATAGCTTACTCATTTTTCCAATACTAAACGCTAAGATAAAAGAGAAAACAACTACAGGTAAGCCAGTGCCGATGGCAAATAGTGGTGGCAGCAACAAGCCTTCTACCGAGTTGAGCACTAATGGGATTAAAACTCCAAAAAATAATACCCCGCTAAATGGGCAAAAAGCGAGGGCAAATAACATTCCCAAAAGCAGCGCACCCAAATAGCCCTTACTCGCTAGCCATTTTTTTATTTTTTCCCCTTGCTTCCATTCTCCGCCAAAATTAATTTTTATCACGCCAAACATTGCTAGACTGATAATAATCAAAACTAGGCCTAATACTTTATCTCCCCAGCCTTGGAAAATTTTGGCAATTTCAAAAGAAGAAAGTCCGAAATAAATCAGTGTGGCCAAAAGCGTGTAGCTAATAGCCCTGCCTAGTGTATAACTTAAACCACTAACAAGAGTATGTTTAGCGGTTTTGATGTCTTTAGAAATGTAAGCGATGGCAGTGATGTTGGTGGCCAAAGGACATGGGCTGATTGAAGTCATCACGCCCAAAACAAAAGCCCAAAGTATTGGGAAATTATATTGATCAAGCAGTGCATTGAGAAAGTCCATACTATTTGCCGAAATAATTATTAAGCTTGCTTTTCAAATAACTCTTGAATTGAGTTTCGTTGCTCGTCAGTTGCCAAACTTTTGTGTCTTGGGAGATGTTATCCGCTCCGGCTGAAATGACATTGAGATAGAGCGCCGATCCGGTAGCTTTGAATTTTTGCGCCAATTCTTTATTCTCAGGCAGATCAATATTGATTTCACGAAACTCAATTTTTCCATCTCGCAATTCGGATTGAAAAAATTCGTTGACTGTTTCGCCGGCTAATTTTCCAATAGCGATGCAAGTGGCACACCTTTGCGTCGAATGAAAGAGAAAAACTTGCACTTTATCCGCTGATTTGTTTTGCACAGTTTCGCCGCTTTTTGAATTTTTGTCTAAAGATCCTTGCGCTTCAGAGCGATTGTTTTTGAGGGCATAAAAAATCATGCCGCTAACGATCACTAATCCCAGGGCAATCGCAACATTTGTTTTTTTCATACGTTTTTATTATTTGGGTTATTTAGAAAAGAGGTTTTTTAATTCTTCCTCGTCAGGAATCCGACCTGACAGCTTCACTTCCCCGTCAATAACTAGGGCCGGCAAACTCATCACGCCATAATTCATAATTTCCGCGATGTCAGTAATTTTTTCCACATTAGCCTCTATTTTTAGTTCTTCCAGAACTTGCCTTACACTAGCTTCGAGTTTTTTGCAATTCGGGCAGCCAGTACCTAATATTTTGATGTTCATAGATTTGTGCTTTATTTGATTATTTGATTAAAAATAGCTTTATACTTTTTAATCATTTTCCGATTCAAAGAGTGACGGATGAAATTGCCATCGCGCTCCTCTTCGAGCAACCCAATATTTTTCAAACACTTCAGATGATGCGAAACCAGTTTGTCCGAAATCCCCAGCACTGGCACAATTTCGCACACACATTTGGCGCCTTCTTGCAGGACGCAAATGATTTTCAGTCGATTTGGATCTGAAACGGCCCGCAAAAATTCGTATGTCTTTTGAACATTCTTTTCCGCCGCTGAATTTTTAGCACAACATTTGAACTGCATAAACAAAAACTATTCTAATTTATATTAGAATAGTATCTTAAGCGATGGATGATGTCAAGAAAAGAATTTTTTAAATCTTAAACGCCGAATAAGTCAGCCAGTCGGTGAAAATTTGAATTGAGTGAAGTGGGTTCATGTACTTAATCTTTTTTATGGCTTAGCAGATACAAGTTTATCGCAGATATAAAACCCATATCTTTAATATCACCGCTTGTTATCATTTGCTTAATATCTTCAATGCCAAAATAAAATTGTTCAATCACTTCATCTTCTGAAGGACTTTTCAGATTAAGCTTTCCTTCAATTTTTACAAAGACCACATGCGCCTTCATGGACATAAAACCTGGCTGGGTAGCTAATGTGCCAAGCAAAACTCCTTTGCCCTGAAATCCCGTTTCTTCCCTTAGCTCTCTTTCGGCAGCTTGTACTACAGTCTCTTTTTTATCAATCCAGCCAGCAGGCAACTCATATAGAATTTCATCAACGCCACGACGATATTGGCGAACAACAATTATTTTTTCATCGTTATCTTCGGCGACAATGAGAACGTAGTCGGGCCTATCAATATGGTAGTAGTCATCACGAATATTGCCACCACCAATATCGTAGGAGTTATTCTTCAATGTAAGCCATTTTGATTCAAAAAGCTTTTTAGACTTCATTAATTTCCACTTTTCCATAAAAAATTTGTTATGTTAATTATTGTCGGTTCAGCTGGTTAGTTTTTTGTAAAAATCATATCTGTTCGATTGTCATACGCTTTTTCCCCAGTTTGTTTAAAGCCTAGTGAGAGATATAATTTATGAACGTTATGATTCCAAGGCGCTTCATTTGTTTGTACAGCATACTGTATTTTTCCATCCAAAAACTTAAATGTTTTATTTTTTTCTAGAAAGATAGTCACTAATTTTTTTGCTATTCCTTGCCCTTGATACTGTTTATCAACGGCTAGCTCGCTTATATACAAAAAATTACGTGAGTAATAACCAGAAAGTTCTGCCTTCCTTTCATATGCAAAAATACATGCGATTGCTTTATCTCCATCCATAACTGCCAAACTGTGAATCCATTTGCCAATAAATTTTCTACCTTTTTTTGAATCAGCTAAGATATTTTCTGCATCATATGATACAAGTGGTATTTGACTAGCCAATGTAATAAGGATGTCGATATGTTTTTTTGCGAAGTCCTTATCTAGACGGACTACTGTAAAATGATTAATCGTGTCTATAATTTTATTCATATCATTTTTTGAGTAAATACTAATTTACACCTAACTAATCACCGTCCCATTAAACTTTTTTCCTTCTAGGCAGTTTTCCATATTTTTCAGTTTTTTGCCGTTGAGGATGACCACTTCCATCTTGGCTTCCATGGCTAGTTTGGACGCGATTGGATCAAATGGTGCGTTCATGCCTGGATCCCACTTGTTGCCGACCATCGCGCGGAAATCCGGCCAGGAAATGGTTTTGATTTTTTTGGCGTCTTTGAATTTGTTTGGGTCTTTGTCGCAAACATAGTCAATGTTACTCATATTGATGATTTTAGTTACCCCGAAATATTTACCCAAAAGCACGGCGTCATAGTCAGTGGAGAATCCAGGGCGCCAACCGGCAGCGACCAAAATATTTTCTTTGAAGTTGTAGAAATCCTCAAGATCGTTGGGATTTTTATTGATTACCGGATGTGCATTGTCTCTGAAAATTGTGCGGATAAAATGCGCGTTCATCCTTGTTGCGTGAATGCCCAGCCAGTCGCTGTCGTCGTCTGTTAGTTGGTTTGTGACTTTGATGGCTGCTTGCTGATAGCGTCTCGATAATTTTCCTCCGCCGGTGATGATGATGAAACGTGAACCTTTGGTTATTTGTTTTTTAATAATATCCTTAAAGCTTTTCACGAACCGCCAATCGATTTCATCGGGCACAATCAGAGACCCACCAAGAGAAATGACAATGATATTGTCTCTTTGCATAAATGTTTATTTTAATAAAATAATTAACTTTAGAAGATCCCCTTCGCCCTCCGGGAGAAGGTGCCCGAAGGGCGGATGAGGGCAAGGGCTTCTGATAAAATTTTACTATCCTTTGCAGAAAAATCCTACCGCTTCCTACGCCCTTGCCCTCACCTGTCACGTGCTCGTGACATCCTCTCCCGAAGGGCGAGGAGGAATCAATTTTTTATTTAATACAATTCTTATCCGCCACCCTCCCCTGTTTCACAGCATCATCCAAACTCTTGAAGCAAACGAGATTTTCTGGCTTGATGGATTTGGCATAGCGGCAGGTCGGCAGGTGGACTTTGTTGGAGCTTTTGCTGCCGACATAGGTGCAATTAGGGGCTAAAATTTTCGCTTCAGTGGGGTTTTGGGTGCTTCCTGGCGTACTTACCCCTGCCACAATGGGCGTGCCTTCTGGGTCAATTTTGGCCACTTCTACTACCTTTTCTATTACAATTGCCTTATTTTGGCCCTTTTTTCCTTCAATACGGCCGAATTGAAAGGAAATGAGCGCCACCAAGACAAATCCGGTCACCAGCACCAGCTTCAGTTCATGTTCGATTAGGAAACTTTTAAGCTTACTCATCAATTGACATTATAGCATAAGTTCGCTAGAATACATCTTGTTAGTTATATCAAATAAATTGCGGATTAGTACGGGACAGATTTTCATATTCCCGGCTTTTATTTTCGCGTAACATTCATGGCACATCGTAAAGCAGGTGGATCTACCCAACTTGGAAGAGATTCCATATCCAAAAGACTCGGCGTTAAAATTTTTGGTGATCAAAAAGTCAAAACCGGACAAATCATTATTCGCCAACGCGGCTCAAAATATCATCCTGGTAAGAATGTGAAGCAAGCTGAAGATGACACATTATTCGCACTCGCAGATGGTTTTGTGAAATTCTCCACCAAGAAAGTTCGTGCGTTCACGGGCAAGCTCGTGCAAAGAAGATATGTTAGCGTGGCGGACAAGATTGTTCCGAATAAAAAAGTGAAAGCCAAGACAGTTGCTAAGACAAAAGCTGTCAAAGCTAAGTAAGTTAGAACTTCAAAAATTTAAGATAAGAAAATCCCTCGAGTAATCGGGGGATTTTTTGTGCGCTATGGACAAATTTCAAAACGCATGATTTAATGGTATATCGAATGATTTAAATAGGCAGGTAAATAACAACCATTCAAGGGAGGGAGGGTGTATGTCAGAAAGCAAGGTTTTTATCGGGACAATCACCGATGTCGTTAATTATTCCGTCAGAGTTAGATTTGATGGGAAAGAAGGCACGGTACATGTATCAAAGTTTCCGGAAGAAATTAACAAAGCAAAAAACCTGAAAAATGTTTGCAAGAGAGGTGATAGGATTAAAGTCAGAGTCAGTCCGACTGGCAATAATCCTGCCATTCTTGAGTGCGTGGAATTCCCAGTTACGGGTTAACATCCCGAAATGGGAATTTTCATTAGGCATCGATCAGATCTTGATTGATGCCTAATTATTTTTTTTCTAGAATAAAAGTGAGATACAATCTTATCTTTTTTTAAGTAAAAAAAACACTCGGCGTGAGTGTTTTTTGCAAAGTAGTAATCTAGTTATTCCTATTTCTTCTTATTTTTCTTACTTGCCTTCATAAACTCAAAAAACAATGGATGTGAGCTGATTGGCTTGGAGGTTAGTTCTGGGTGGAATTGGACGCCAACGAAAAATGGATGGACAGAAGCTGGCAATTCAGTGATTTCCATCAATGTTCCATCGGGAGATTTGCCAGAAAAGACTAGGCCGGCCTTTTCCAGTTTTGGGGCATATTCCATGTTGACTTCCCAGCGGTGGCGGTGGCGCTCAGAAATTTTGGGTTTCTTGTATGCGCTGTAGGCAACAGTACCCTTTTTGATCATTGCCGGATAAGCACCAAGACGCATCGTTGCGCCAAAATTGTGGTCTTCCAAATTTTTCTTTTGCTCAGGGATGATGTCAATTACGGGATTTTTGGTTTTGCGATTAATCTCGGTTGAGTTGGCGTCTTTGAGTCCTAAAACATTGCGCGCATATTCAATCACCATCATTTGCATACCATAACAAAGTCCCAAAAAGGGAATCTTATTTTCTCGCAAAAATTTAATAACGCTGATTTTACCTTCAATTCCCCGTGAACCAAAACCACCCGGAACAATGATGCCGTCATAATCCTTAAGGTCTTCTAGCTTATTGGGTTCTTTTTCATAGAGTTCACTGTTGATCCAAGCAATTTCCGGTGCTAGATTATTTTTATAAGCAGCATGCTTGACGGCTTCGATTACACTGATATAGGCATCGGAAAGAACGAAATCGCCTGTGCCAAAATATTTTCCCACGATACCAATTTTGATCTTTTCCTTTGACTTTTTAATGCTTTCTACAAAATCATACCACTCTTTCATGTTAGATTTTTTATTTTCCGGCAGGTTTAACTTTTTCAAAATCAAACGGCTTAGATCGTCTCGTTCAAAATTAACCGGAATTTCATAAATATTATCCGCATCAGGTGCCGAGATAACATAGCGTTCAGAAATATTGCAAAACATGCCCAATTTTTCTTTACGTTTTTGATCAAGGAAAGTTTCACTGCGGGCAATGATCACGTCCGGTTGGATGCCGGCGCTATTGAGCGTCCGCACGGCATATTGCGTCGGTTTGGTTTTCATTTCGCCAACTTTTGATGGAATGGGTAGATAGCTGACCATCACAAACATCACATCTTCCGGGTATTTAATTTTCAGCATCCTAGCCGCTTCGAGAAAAAGAATGTTTTGGTATTCGCCAATCGTTCCGCCGATTTCAATCAGTGTGACATCAGACTTAGCTTTGGCAGAGGCCTTTTCAATCCGGTCAATCACTTCTAGCGGGATATGTGGCACCACTTCTACGCATTTGCCGTTATAGCCCAAATTGCGCTCCCGATGGATGACGGTTTGATAGACGCTCCCTGTGGTCATATAGTTGTCACTAGGCAATGTGATATTGAGAAACCGTTCATAATTTCCCATATCCTGATCAGTTTCATAACCATCATTTAAAACAAAAACTTCACCGTGTTCAGTTGGATTCATCGTGCCGGCATCGACGTTGATATAGGGATCAATTTTGATTGCAGTCACGCTGAGTCCTCGCGCTTTCAGAATGATTCCGATCGACGAAGTCGATATTCCCTTTCCCACTCCACTCATCACTCCCCCGACGATGAATATGAACTTACGGTTTTGTTTCATATTTTTTTATTGAAAATTTAATTAAATTAACTTTTCTACAGACAAAAAGTCGCTTCCCCCGCGACTTTTTATTTTTTTCGGAAATGTGCCAGATTAGGATTATGCTTCCTTGGAAACCCTCAATTTAATCTTTGCTTCGATACCTTGAGCGAGATTGATTTTGATTTCATACTCTCCGATTTCTTTGATGTGCGCAGGCATGATTACTGATTTTTCAGAGATATCAAATCCCAGTTTGCCGAGCTCTTGCGCGACAGCTTTAGCAGAAATCGAACCAAACAACTTACCCTCTTTTCCTTTAGCTTTAATTTCAATTATTTTATCTTTCAATTCCGCCGCGAGTTTTTTTGTCTTTTCTAGGCTTTCCAATTCTGCTATTTTTTCTTTTTTTCGTAGTGCCTCGACTCTTTCAATTGCTTCCTTTGTCGCCGCGGCTGCTAGTTTCTTGGCAAACAAAAAATTACGCGCATAACCCTCAGCAACGTTTTTCAGTTCGCCCTTTTTACCTAAATTTTTGACATCCTGTAATAGAATTATTTGCATAGTTTTAGTATAGCGGAAATATATAATCTTGGGAATAGTTGTTTTATTTCATCTTGTCTCTAAGAACTTCCAGTGCTTTATCTAGCTGCGGATCCTTCTCGTTTGTATAGTCCTCCGGGGTCATTTTCACTTCTATATCCGGGTTTATGCCTTTTTCCATGATGTAGTCCCCATTTGGAGTAAGCCATTTGGCAACAGTAACTTTCACACTTGATCCCTGTGGCAAAGTGATCAATTCTTGAACAGTGCCTTTACCGAAGGATTTTTCTCCGATAAGTATTGTGTTCTGGTCATCCCTCAGCGCTCCGGCTAAAATTTCCGATGCACTAGCACTGCCTCCATTAATCAAAACCACCGTTGGAATATTACTAAGAGTATCACCGCCTGCAGTGGAAAAATTATCTTTTTTTCCGGAACTGTCTTCTTCTGTAACAACCACCTTTCCCTCTGGAATCATTCGACTTGCTATTGCCACAGATTTATCGAGTAGTCCACCAGGATTATTTCGTAAATCTAGGATTATTCCCTTGGTATTTTTTGCCAGCAGATTTTTGACGGCCTGATTAAATTCTTTGTCGGTATTTTCGCCGAATTTTGTGATCTCAATGTGAGCAATATTATTATCCTTGAAATCAATCTTAACACTTTTCACTTCGATCGTATCGCGAATTATGGAAATTTCTTTGGTATCCTTTTCGCCATTAGACAAGACGGTTAATTTTACTTCGGTACCTTTTTTGCCTCTAATCAGAGCAACAGATTCATCAATTGTCAAATCAGATACGGTTTTGTCGCCAATTTTTAAAATTTTGTCCCCGGTCCTAAGCCCTGCTTTTTGTGCCGGCGATCCATCGAGTGGCGCAACAACAGTCAAGAGGCTGTCTTTGATTCCCAACTCTGCTCCGATTCCTTCAAAGCTACCACCAAGATCTTGAGCGAAAGCTTTGTTAGCCTGAGGATCAAAAAAGGATGTATATGGATCACCTGTGGCTTTTAGCATACCAGAAATTGCGCCATATACCATCTTTTGAGCGTCCAGATCATTGCGATTAATATGTTTTTCTTTAACTGTATCCCACACCTTCCAAAACAGTGCGAAATCCACACCATTTTTTGAAATCTTATTCTCTAGCACTGCTTGCTCTAGTAATGCATTACCAGCAAAACCAGTAGCATTTCCTCTACCTCGGCTAAAGCCGAAGGCATAGCTAGCAAAAAGCAGAATGACAACAAAAAATGTTACCAAGCCTTTTTTGAACACCTTTCGATTATGTGTCAGCTCTTTTTCGGGGTATGTGTAAATTTCATCAAGCTCTTTTTCTTCCTCCTTGAATTCTTCCATACTTTTTTAATTATTTTTTGGCAGTGGTTTTCCTGCATATTTTTTAAAATATCTTATCGCGCTAGCAATATGAATCCAGGCTAAGCGATTAGACATGAGGGTCTTTAAAATACTTCTTCCGGCTGATCCTTTTCCGTGATAGTGATAAATCTTAGCGGTAGGATTATAGACGACACGGTAGTTGTTTTCCCAGAATCTGCGACACCAGTCAGTGTCTTCAAAGTACATCTTGAATTGCGGATCCATGAGACCAACCTTGCTGACCGCCACCTTTTTTGTCATAAGAGCTGATCCCATCAACCAATCAACGTTTTTAATGCTCTTGTGATCAAAATCTTGCATCAAAAAACGAGCAAGATGTTTTTTGGCAAATTTAAATTTTCCCAAGAATGTTCGCCTGTAAACAATCGTAAGGGGCGTGTAAAAACGGAAACTTGACGGTTGAAATTTTTCATCGA
Source organism: Candidatus Moraniibacteriota bacterium (assembly GCA_049297495.1). Classification (GTDB taxonomy): domain Bacteria; phylum Patescibacteriota; class Minisyncoccia; order Moranbacterales; family UBA2206; genus UBA9630. The sequence goes on along the minus strand of JBAQUL010000015.1, from coordinate 115,532 downwards.
ATCCCAATAGTTGTGGACCAACAATTCCGACATCCGGGTTGCTCTTAATATAGTCCAGGAGTATTTCGATGGAATCCTTCTTTATTAGAATATCACTGTTTAGAATTAAAACGAAATCGCCAACAACCTTCCTATACCCGTTGCGCACTAAAGCACCAAACCCAACATTCTCTTTTGATGGAATAAAGGCAATCTCTGGAAAATCCTCCCGCATCATCATTTCCGTTGCCTCCTCTGTTTCACCGTCGGCTACAATTATTTCATAATCAGTACCAGTATAATTCTTTTTAATAGAAGTAAGGCAGAGCTTTAAAAGTTCTGGATTTTTGTAGCTAGCAACAATAATTGAAAGTTCCATTGGATAAAATTTGAGAAATAAGGCGAACTAAAAACACTCGGTCTCTTCATTCCTTGAATCTACTTCGGTTTTATGTCTGTTTGTGGTGCCATTGTGAAGATATTTTTTGCCATCTCATGAATCTTGTCATAGTTGTCTCCGATTGGAAGTAGGATATATCCGGCTGTGCCACCTTCTGGGCTATATAGAAAGCCTTCTGATGAATTTTCCAACACTCTCTGGTAAACTTGTGCCTGAGGAATTGTTTTGTAGAGACTATAGAATTCTTGCATTTCCCATAGCTGCATGTCAGTTCTGACGTTATCGCCTAAGCTATTGAGAATTCCATTGATCTTGGAAAAATCAGTTAGCGTTCCAACGCTTAGCATCTTATCTTTTACGAGTTGAATAACTTGCTGTTGTCTCTTGGCTCTTTCAAAATCACTAGAGGTTTTTCGAGAACGGACATAACAAAGAGCTTTTTCACCATTGAGGGTTTGCTTTCCGGCTGGCAGAGCAAACTCTCCTCCACACTCCAAAACATCCTTGGGCGCTGTGCAAAGAGGATATTTTGGAATTTTCCTTTTCACAACAACTGACACTCCAGCAGCATTTGTTTCATGATGCTTTACAATCTTATTTTCCCAATTGCCTGTGCGCACAGTAAAGAAAGAATCACAGACATGCTCCTCATTGAACTGCATCGTTTCATCGAAAGGTTTGTCCAAGGTAATATCCACACCGCCAATCGCGTCAACCAATTGCTTGAAACCAGCAAAGTTGATGCTGGCGGCATAATGAATTGGTATGCCCAAAACATCCCCAAGAGCAATTTTCATATTTGCCATTCCCTTGCCTTTCCCGTTTTCTTCACCATAGGCATGCACAGCATTTATCTTTTGCTTATCATTTGTGTCTGGAACTGTCACATAGAGATCGCGCGGAACAGAAATCATGGAAACCTTATTCTCAGATGGTAAAATGCTGACCACAATAATTGAATCGGCCAATGTTCCACCTCCTGGCATGTCTGAACCGCGCATACCGAGAATTGCCAGATTAATTCTTCCATCCTTTGCTCCCTTTAATTCATCCCTCACACCAGGAACAGAATGAGCAATTGAGCTGAGCAGGCTCCCATTGGATATTTGACTTACTAGCTTATCCGCTTTCCAATACAGGACACCACCCACCAAAACAAGAACCAGGAAGATTCCCATCATTATTTTAAATCCCTTTTTTTGATAAAAGCGCTTCTTAACTGACGAATCCATTTGACGTGATCTTGAATTGAACATGTAATTTTGACCAGCATTCGCTTTGTATAGCGAAATGTGATCTAGTTTTATGCTAATTATAGTTAAAAAATTTGATTAGCTTATTTCCTCATCTAGGCTCAGATAAGCCATAATGCGAAATTGCCATAACCTCTATATTTTACATTTTTCCCATGATTTGTCAATCGATCAATCAGCAATTATGTTATTTTCCTAATCTCTCAAAAATACCCAGCATCTTTTTGGCTGTTTTTTCCCATGAAAAAAGCTTGAGCCGGTCTGTCTCCCTAGCTTGTAATATTTGGTTTAGCTCTTTGTCCAATATGACCTTTGCTATATTCACAGATAATTCATTGCTATCTCTTGGTGCGAAAAATAGTGCGGCATCCCCTGCTACCTCTTTATGGGGCGGGATATCAGAAACTACACAAGGAATTTTTGCGGAAAAAGCCTCAAGAATCGGGATGCCAAAACCTTCATAGAGTGAAGGGAAACAAAAGCAAGCAGCCAGAAGCATTACAGCTTTTTTGTCCTCTTCGGCAATAAATCCAGGAAATATGATTTCATCTTCCGTAAAGACGCAATCTTGTATTTTCCTATCAATCTCCTGGTCGTAATTATGACCTTTGCCTCCGGCTAGAACTAATTTTACACCGGGCAATTGCTGCTTAATCTTAGAATAAGCTTCAATGAGGACTGGAATGTTTTTTCTCGGCTGTAGCGTTCCTAGATAAAGAATAAAACTCTCTGGTAAGCTATATTTTTCTCTAATCTTATCCAATTCGCTCTGAGAAAATGTCTTGCTCAAGAAACTATTTGCTACCGCGTTGTAAATATATTCTACCTTCCCAATGTCTATCTTATAGTGTTTGATAATTTCATCGCGTGTAAATTGTGACACAGCGATGATCTTATTGGCTCTTTTTAGCGCAAGCGGGATAAGCATTCGCAAAAAAAACAAATCACTAAATTTGATCATTTGTGGATACTCACAAAAAGAAACGTCATGGATAATAGTGAGAATTTTAATTTTCTTTGGCACAAAAAAAGGCGTGATATATTGCGTGAGATAGAGATCAACTGGATTGGCGCGCAAATATTTTGGTAAGGTCCAAAAATTCCAGCTGAACTTATTTTTCGTTTTCAGTGAGATAATCTCAAAATTATCATTATGTTCAATGCCTAAATCACTTTTAATTTTTGCTAAAGTTTCAAGATCGTTAATATCCGTAAAAAGCTGATAGCTATTTTCGCCGTCAATCAGCACCAAATTTTTCACCAAATTAAAAAACACCACCTCATCACCAGTTCTCTTTTTGCCAATATTTCGAATGTCGATACCGATTCGCATAATTATAATACGATTAACGTTTCCATTTAGACTCAAAAGAAGCTTTTGCTATATAATAGCACACCATGTGGCGTCATTCTTCTGTCGGATTCTATGTGCGTGAAACGGGTGCGGGAATGATGCGGAGAGCACCTGCAATCCCCAGCCAGACCCAGAAGAAGCCCAACATAATTCCGGCGTTGAATAGGTTGAAAACGATGAGACCTACCCAGGAAGTCAGAATGAAGAGGGCGAAAGTTTTTTGTGCTAGATCGTTTTCTCTAAAAAATACAATAAGCGCTCGGATAAAAATGGTAGCGAGAAAAATGACCAAACTCAAAAATCCAATCAGTCCGCTACCAAGATAGGTTTCGAGGAAAATATTGCTGGAATTGAGGTTGGCTCCACGCGGGTCTTTCCCGAGAACTTGCGGAATATTTGCCCAACCAATGCCCAAAATCGGATGCGCCTTAATTTGCGACCAACTTTTTTGATAAACCTCCGCTCGAACATTTACATTAGGGTCGGGACGATTGATTTCAGCTACAAGGCGGCCTTGATTTTTTTCTGTTTCAATTTCTTCTAAGTTAATGTGGCGACAACCATATTGCGCTAATTCTGAGACGTCGTGAATTATTGTCCTGCCCGTAGAGACGCAAAATTTTGCGTCTCTACAATCTGAATCGCAAGAGATTGTTATTTTTTGCGTCCCTCCCGTGCTGACGGCGCGATTAAACAACTGAAATGTGGTCAAATGAAAAAGAGACACGCCTCCCAGACTAAGGAGAAAAAAGCCGATTAATCCCAGTGTAATTTTGCTAGTTTTTTTCCATTGCCAAATATGAAAATTAAACTTTAGATTGGTGAGAGTAATAAAGAGGCATACGATAGTCATCGCTACCGTTCCAAGCCAGGCGCTACGAGAAACAGAAATAAGCAGAAGCGCAAAGGTGAGGACTAGAAAGATATCGAGCGTCAAAAAATTCATTTTCCTACTTGTGCTGTTTCCCTCGTCAGATTTTTGAATAAAAAAATAGACGAGCGAAAAAAGAGAAGCTAAAACCAAAACCAAATAAAATCCCAGCCAGTCTGGTTCTGTGAGGGTGGTATTGGGTCTTCCGGGCATCACCGAAAAAGCATCAAGCCCTTTGGCAAAGCGGATATTTTGCCAAAAACCATAGAGCATGATAACCACAGATGAGCCAAAAAAGAAAGGCAGAACTTTTTTCAGGTCGGCAGTGTTTTGTAAATAATTTCTAACAATGAGATAGATAATGGTAAAAGAAAAAAGAATTAAACTGAATTTCAATTCGGCTTTGGGGTTTTGTGAATTGAAAATATTGAGCAGACTTGCCAATGGGATGAGAAAAACAAGATAATCCGTCCAGCCCAATTTTGCCAATTTGAAATATAATTTTTTGGAAAAAAAGCGAATTGCGATTGCCAGAAAAAGCAGCCCGCCAATCAATTGATAGGGTCGAACAGCGATGCCTAATTTTTCCGGGGCAAGATTGATGTTTTCCAGGGTAATTGTTCCGATGAAAATCAAAAAAGCCCAGCCGGGTCGATATAGCGCAAAAGCTAAAACTAAAACCGCAAAAAAAACAAAATCCCCTGTCCGCATCGGAAGCATGTTGAGGTTATTGAATAAAATCAAAAAGAAGACCAGGAGAATGTTGGTTAGAATTAAATATGTTTTAGTGTTGTTTAATTTTTCTGATAGTTGCTTGATATATGAGAACATAGGGAGTAAGGAGCTAAGTCATTGGCGGTAGGATAGGTTTTTAGGCGTGAGTCTTTAGAAAAAATCAGACCTTGGCCCTATAACCCGCCTTACCGCTAATGACTTTTGTTGCTTATAACTAAAAATCTATCACACCATAAAACTTCTTTACAAATTTATCCCAAGAAAAATATCTAGCGCGTTCTTTGCCTCTTCGTGATAGCGTACATTGCAACTGACCATCAGTCAAAACTTTTTTCATTACTGCGGAAATCTCTCTTGTGTCATCAGCATGACAATAGAGAGTACCATCCAATCCCACTTCCGGCAAGGAAGAATTTTTGGCTGTTATGACGGGGGTTCCTTGGCTCATTGCCTCAAGGACTGGCATTCCAAAGCCTTCGTAGTATGATGGATAGATGAAAAATAGGGCACTTCTAAACAGTGCTGGTAGATATTCCTGCGGAACCGGGCCTAAAAACTTCACTTGTTTGGTTAAATTCAATTCTCGTACTAGTTTTTCTGCGTCGGTTGCTAGTGATAAATTTGGTGAGAGCTTTCCATAAATCACCAATCTAGGGACTGTTTCAATGAACTGTAGATTTTTGTTTTTTTCCGATAGCATTCCATAGGCCCTAATCACGCCTTCGATATTTTTTCGAATCTCCATTCCCCCACCAGCGAAAATGTATCCGGGATTTAGCTTGTATTTTTTCATGACCTTTCGGCAACTTTCAATTGATGCTTGCTTTCTATATATTTCATCGACACTAATATAGTTTGTAGAAATTTGGTCAGCTGGAATTTGTAAGTGCTGGATCAAATCCTTTTCTGTCCGTTTGGAAACAGTGAAGATTTTGTCGGCTTTCCTGATCGCTTTTTCTGTTAGTTTCTGGTAGTGTTTCTTTCGGGCATTATCCAAATATTTTGGGAAAAGGCTGGGAATGATATCGTGCACTAGCATTAGGTGCTTCACGCTACTAGAAAGAATTGTTGGGCATTGATAGAGGCTAAAAAAAACATCGCAGTCATCTTTTTTGACTCGCCGTGGTAAAAGATATTTTTCCCACCAAATTTTTCGAATCAAATCATCCCGCCTGTATATTGGTAGAAGAATTTTCTTTTGGAAATTTTTTGGTAAAAGAAAATCTCTTGGCAGATCTTCTTCCAAATAGAGAATAACCTCTGGTTTATTTTTGCGTTTTGTTTTTTTTGCTTCCTCGGCAATTAGCTTTTTAAGAAAGCTTATTGTCACTTGTCCGATGCCTGTTTGGGCTTTCCGGCAAAAAGAAGCGTTGATTCCGATCCTCATGGAGTTCTCTATGAATTACCTGCCTACCGGCAGGCAGGCGAATTAATTACGAATATACAAATATACAAACTGCAAAACAATCTGTACTGACTAATGTAATTATAGCATACTTTTTTTGGATTGATATTAAGAAGTTGGCGTAACATAACAAAAGCTAATCTTCGAGAACTCCCGAAGCTTAGCTTTTGCTATCTTATCAAAATCGCTTTACGAGAATTAAAACTTAGGCTATACTGGGGTTAGTTTAATTGGCCTAAAGAGACACTATGTTTTCACTTTTGAAGCTTGCAATTTGGATTTGCGGTGTAGCGGTTGTCGCCTATTTTGTACTCAATTTTTTTGGATTTGAGGTTAATAAGGATTATTTTAACGCTAGCAAAGTTGAATGCCAAAAAAGACTGGACGAATGTAAGGGAAAACTCATCCATAATGGTGTTGATGGTGCCAAATGTGATTTTAACTGTGCCGATCCGAAATTAATTATTAATAAGAAGCAATAACAACATGAAATTGATAGTTAACTTACCCGCCTATAATGAAGCAGCTAAGATTGGAGAAACAATAGCTAGGATCAAAAAAAGTTTTGAACTTGATTTTTATTCCAAGGAAGGCTCAGTTATTACTGAGAAATTAATTCAAATTGTTAACGATGGCTCTTCTGACAATACTGAAGAAATAGCTCGCCAAGCTGGGGCTAATTTTATTGTTAATAGGCCAAAAAAGAAAATTCCTAGAAATACCCTGGGAGCTGCCTTCAAATCAGGAGTGGATAATGCACTGGAAAATAACGTTGATTTTTTTGTAAATATTGACGCCGATGGACAATTTAATCCAGATGATATCCCCAAACTTCTCATTCCTGTCCTAGATCAAACAGCAGATATGGTTATTGCTAATAGATTTGGAGAAAAAGAAGCAAAGAATATTCCGTGGATCAAAGACTTTCTAAATAGATTTGTGGCTAATCTCGTAGGTTTCTTTTTGGGACAAAAGATTGATGATTTAACCTGTGGATTTAGAGCGCTAAATAGAGAAACACTTCTGCGGCTTAATTTGACAAGTATTTTTACCTATACACAAGAATCAATCATTGATGCTATAGGCAAAAATTTGAAAATAAAGTGGGTACCGGTCACAGTCACCTATTATGCTGACAGAAAATCCAAGATGACTAAATCAATTTGGAAATTTGTTTCCGACTCAGGAAAAATTATTCTCAAAGCAGTGCGCGATGTTCGTCCGATGAAGTTTTTTGGTGTCCCAGGTCTTATTGTAGTGATTGCATCACTTCTAGTGTTTATGCTATTCCTTTATCATTACTTCCAAACCCTCCAAATTACCACCTATCGCAACTATCTTTTTCTTTCAGTTATTTTGATGTTTGTTGGTTCGCAATTGCTCATTTTTGCTCTCATTGCTGATATGATTAAAACTAACCGCAATCTGACTGAAGAGCAGATGTATCTTTTGAAAAAAGATCGCCTTAAGAAGTAGCCTTTCTTTAATATGAAACAATTACGCATCCTTTTTATTTCTCGGGCCTATCCACCAATCCTAGGCGGGATTGAGATGCAAAACTATGGGGTTGCCAAAGCTCTTTCTGAAATAACTGAGACGAAAATTATTGCCAACAAATATGGCAAAAAAATGTTGCCGCTTTTTGTGCCTTGGGTCACGCTAAAAAGCCTTTTTCTTCTATCCAGCTATGACGCTGTTCTCTTTGGGGATGGTGTATTATCTCCTATTGGGGTATTTTTGAAATTCTTTTATCCGAAAAAGAAATTCATTTCAATCATTCATGGACTTGATATTACCTTTGCTCACAAAAAGTCCATATTGGGGAAAATATATCGCACCATTAATATTCCCGCACTCAAGAGATTGGACAAACTGATAATGGTCGGAAATGAAACGATTAATCAAGCGACAAAAATTGGTATTTTGAGGGAAAAATGTGTTTTCATTCCCAATGGGCTGGACGTTGATGAAATTTACGCTACACATACGCGAGTTGATTTGGAGAAATTAACCAACATGAAACTTGATGGCAAAAAAATCATGTTTCGCGGGGGCAGGATTGTCAAACATAAGGGGGTGGAATGGTTCATTAAAAACGTGATGCCAAAACTACCGGAAAATTATATATTAATTGCTGCCGGTGGAGCAGTTGCTGCAAAAACTGCTGGTGATGGAAATAACTATCCAAATTGCGTAAAAGCGACTAAAGAATTGGGATTGGAAAATAGAGTTAAATTTTTCATTAATCTCCCGCGAAAAGATATTAAAATTCTTTTTAACACTTGTGATATCTTCATTCAACCCAATATCAAAGTTCCAGGCTCAATGGAAGGCTTTGGAATAACAGCGATCGAAGGTGCGGCTTGCGAAAGAGTGGTTTTGGCTGCTAATATTGAAGGTCTCAAGGATGCAATCAAGGATGGTAAGAATGGCATCTTGCTTGATTCTGGAAATGCGCAGATGTGGGCGAACAAGATTAAGGAGGTTTTAGCGGATAATATCTTCCGCCAAAACTTTGGCAAGAAAGCTCGTGAATTTGTTAGGGAGAATTTTGCTTGGGAAAAAATTTCAAGGAGATATCTGGAAGAAATTAATAAGATAATTTTATGACCGAATTTATTCAAGCACAATTTATGTTTTTTTTTGCGATACTGCTCGTTCTTTTTCTGCCAGGTTATTTTTTACTTTTAGCCTTTTTTGGTAAGACGACTCTCAGTGGCTTAGAAAAATTTATTATTGCCACAGGCTTGAGCGCCCTTATTACCGATTTTTTGATGCTCCTGATGTCCCGAATCGGCATCAGTTTTACTAGAACTTCTCTGATTGTGGCAATTCTCATGTTATCATTGTGTTGCTTTTTCATTTATAAGAAACGATTCAAAAAAACCCAGTCGAACATTAAAGACAAAACTTCTTTTAATTTTTCCTCAAAACAACGCTGGCTTATCATTTTAATCTTGTTTATCTCGATATTTATCCGTGCCGCTTATTTGCAGAATTCATTGCCACCATCCAGTACGGATCTGGGACACCACATGTATTGGTCTAAGCTCTTTGCAGAATCCGGACAAATACAAGACTATACCCAGCGTGATATTGTTGATATAGCTGGAACCTATCAAATTGATTCGCCTCGCCCGATTAGTGATTTTGTAATCGGAGAGCATTTGATTTTTTCTGCCATCGGGCTCATTTCCGGCGCTAGCTTCATATCATCTTTCCCAGTTCTTGTTCTTTTTTTCATTAATATTTTCAGCCTACTGGCAATATTCATTTTGTCTCTACAGTTATTCAAAGATAGTCCTCAGAATAAAAATATTGCTATATTCAGCTTGCTTGTTTTGGGTGCTCTTTTTGCGATTGATCCACCACAGGCCAAATTTGTCGGTGGTGGTGTGGTTGGTAATATCATTGGAAACTTATTAATCCCACTCGCTTTCTATTTTTATATTAGGTTTATCCGAGAGAAGGAGTTGCTATTCGTATTTTTTGCCTTAGCATTTTCAATGGGTTTATTCTATACTCATCATCTATCGGCCCTGATCTTTCTCATGGTTCTTGCTGGATTCATTGTACTATCCCTAATCTTGAACTTTCGAGAAACTAAGAATTTCATAGTTAGTCAAAAAAAGAGCATATTCTCGCCACTATTGATTTCTTTTTTTGTTTTTGCGATCTCTTTTGTTTTTGTGGTTTACACGCCGACTTATCTCAAAAATAGCGCTGTGAATACGGTGGTGGGCTCGATTAAAAAAATCGAACACACAGGATTGTCGTCACTTCAATTCAGGAATATCCTTGGAGAAGCGAGATTTGCCATGGGAACTTTTGGGTTTATGTTGTTTTTATTTTTTTACAAAAAAAATCCTTTTAGATTTCCATCACTCCTCTTGATTAGCTGGGTAGCGGTTATCGCTATCATCTCCCTCGCTCCCAATCTGGTGGGCATTTCCATCCCTTCTGGACGAGTTGCTAATTATGGCGTTTATCCTTTTGCTCTTCTTGGCGCCTATACATTTATCTCTCTTTTTGACCGAGAAAGATTTTCAATAAAAGAGCTCACTATTTCTGGTCGGGTGTTAATTTTTGGTGCTTTTTCCCTAATACTTATCTTTATTTTTGCTAATGGTTTTGAAGGTAATTCAGTTTTTCTCAGGAAGAATGGTAATGATCGAAATGTTCAGTTAACCCTTGAAACTGGTCGTTACTTGGCTTCAAAAATGGAGCCCACCGATCTTCTCGCATCAGATCATGTCTATCTCTTCGCTGATTCGTGGATAAAGCTGTTTTTTATGCGAGATTACTACTTCCCGAGTTATCGGGCCAACTTTGAGCGCTATGAGAATGGTGTTGATAAGCATGAATTTTGCACGCGCGATATGATTTCTAGTCCCGGCGGTGAACTTGGAAAAAAGTGCTTTTTGGATCTTGGAACAAATTTTGTGATGGTAGACAAGTTCAGTGATGGTATGCAATTTCAAAAGTTAAATAATTTCTGGCAAGTCTATTCTAATGATAAAATAAATGTCTATTACCGCAAGAAATAATAATATGAACAATGAAAAAATCATCATTCTTTCTATTACGACTTTTCTATTCGTAAGCTTCCTTTTTCTTGGATATGAGGAGCAAAGACAAATAGACCCGACTGGCAAGAATAGTTGGTGGACGGTATATTTTGAAAATCCCCAAACACAGAATCTGACTTTCACGATAAAAAACACGGGAAAGGCGAAGAAATTTCATTGGAAAGAGAGCACGAAAGACAATGCCTTGCCGCTTAGAGAAGCTGATGTCTTTGTCCCAGCAGGACAAAAAATCACCATTCCTCTGATGAATGATGATTTGAGGGGAGGAGAACGAATTATTTTGGAAATTTCAGATGAGAGTAATAATAAAAAAGAGATCTACAAATCGATTGAATGAAAAAACTATATCTAAATGCTAACAATCAGTATGACGCTGGTTGTTTTTATTTTGCCTTGTAGATGCGGACAAAATTTTTCGGCCTATCATCAATATTTAAACTCCAGACAGGATCTCCCTTTAAATCTTTTCGCAGTGTTCGCCAGATTTTATTATTTGTCATCTCCCCTCTTCTTGTCATAACATAGTAATCGATAGTGTTTTCCTCTGATTTCGCCATATAATTATTATAGCCAGACGCTTGGATGCAAGTTCCGTCGAAAAAATAGCAAACCCCCCAATAGTCTGTCCAAACTTTCAGTTCCTTGGAGTTGGGTAAAGCGTTTAGAAATTGAGCCGCTTCATAGCCGCCATACCCCCATGCGCCTGTGATGATTCTAGTTTTTGGCAATAAATCGTTGGTATAGTTAAAATAGTATGGCTTAATCAGCCAAAGACTTACACTGCTTATGCCAATAACAATCAAAATGGTGATAAATTTATGCGAGCGCTTTATTCGATCCAAAAGAAACTCATCAATAGAAAAAGCAGCGATTAGCATGAGCAGTGGATAGAGCATAACGCTATAGCGAATATTGGCTAGTAAGCCTTGTTTTAGCACTGCCGCATAAAAAACAATCAAAAAAGAAGATGTCGAAAAAACAATTAAGGGGTGCTTTAATTTTTTAAATATTCCCTTGATCCACAGGGCGACAACTGACAGTAAGACAAAGGGGGTAAGAGAAAAAACCAAGGGATAAATCTCGAGAAATAATTTATCAACGAAATCTTGACGCTGAAATTGATTGTCACGTCCTGCATCAAAGTTGATCCCCTTGATATCCAAAAAATTCTCCCCTAATGACCAGTTCACGATAACCAAACAAAATAATACTGAAAGCATGAGATAAACCAGTCGCATTAAAAATGGTAAAAGCTTATTAAACCATTGCAATAAAAAGAAAAAACATTTTGACTTCAAAAAATATGCGTCAAGATAGATTAATAAATCAGCAGCCACTATCGACCAAAAAATTGGTGCCATACCCTTGAAACCGATAGTCCCATAATAAAAGAAGGTGGGGTTGATGATTGCGGCCGGCATAAGCACTGCAAAGTAGAGAAAAGCTCCTAGGATAATCAATAGATATGCAATCATTTTTTCTTTGGCGTTTTTTGCAAACTCCGCCTGGTTGGCTTTCTGAGAAAGATGAATCAGTGTGACCATGAAGAAAAAAGGAATGAAGATGACGGCTGAATATTTACTCAAGAGCGCAAAGCCAAATAGCATTGAACACAAAACTGCATCCCTTTTGTTTCCAAATTTGAGATAATTTAGGAGTGAAATTAGCGAAGAAAAAGAAAAAATCCACAAAAGTGAATCGGGATTGATGATTTGCGATACTCCAATAATAATCGGGTTTAGTAGAATCAGCGTCACAGCTGTTAGCGCTAGCCAGCTATTCTCGGTGAGGCGCTTTATCACCCAAAAGACAAACAATGAAAATAGTCCATTGAAAATCAGGAGTGGTATCCGAAAGGCCAGGTTAACTTTTTCTGTTTCCGCGGAGGAGAACGCACTTAGATATTCGCCCGGTTCAACAATACGATTTTGCAAATTATCTTCAAATAAAATTCCGATTCCACTGATGTAAGCCAGCATTATGCCAGGCTTGTCGTTGATTCTTGTGCTGAACCAATCCTTTCTAGCTACAGCATTCCAGTAGTCATGAATCCTGCCTGCTGTCGAGTCATAGATCCAGAAATGTTCATCTGCCGTTTCGAATTTTGATATATGGTGGAAACCAAAAGAAAAATAAAGTCCGAGCGAGATGCAAAGTAGCACGATAATTCCTCCAGCTTTCCCTATCTTTTCTGAAATAACTTTTTTTAGCATAGGCTAAATATAAAATATTATTTATCAAACTCTATTTTTCAAAATCAGCTAAAACATCAAACTCATTGGCTTTTTCTAGATGGAAAACAATTTCCTTCGAACGATCCTTGCTATATTGCTTTAAAATTAGATTCAAATCATTCGTCCAGTCATAACTAATCAGGTAATCTGTTGAATACAAACTTGTTCTGGTGAGGTTTTTTAAGCTTCTTTTTCTCAGCCAATTGAGTATTTTTGAAATCGAGGAATAGTCCATTGAGCTCATTTTTCCAAAACGGACATAATTTATTCCAAATTTCTTGCAAAGCCTAAGTAAGCAACTCAGATAAGGCGGAAAGAAGTGAATGTGTTCATGGGAGCTCGCACCATCTGGCGCTTTTCCAAAAATTTTCACGAATTCTTCAATTTGTCGCTGCCATTCTTTCTCGATATTTTTTACGCTCGTGATTCCAAATACGTATTTCAATATAAACTTTACCCCGCGCACCACTGCCCCATCTTCGATTTTCCTTGCATGCTCTTGCCAATAATCTAGCTTGTCCTTTACCAGGTGCAAATGAATATCAATCTTGACGTTGGACGCCAAAAGCGCTTCAACCTGAGAAGAAGAGATATTTTTACTCATCATAACTTCTACTCGATCTACCTTTCCTCGATTGACAAGCTGCATAATATTCTCACTAGCTAAGCGGCTAATACCAAAGTCATCTGCGGAAATTATAATTTTATCACTTTCTTTATGCATATATTATTTGTTGATGCTATTCTCTGGTATTACCTTTTTGGCTTTAAAAATTCTGACATAGTTCTTGTAGCGACCATCAATTTCAATATTAGCTATCGGCTTTCCATCTTCTCGATAAGGAGTGCCGATATATTCTGGGCGCAACTGACTTTGCAGTGTTGAATAGAAATAGTCGATTGGGTAGATGTCCGTTCTTATTTTTGTTTTGTGAATACACTTTCCTACATAAAACTCACAAAATCCATATGAATCGGCCCAGACCGTGGTATTTTTAGCATCAGGCAGGGCGTTCATGGTCTTTGCGATTTCATAACCACCATAGCCCCAGCCACTCGTGATTATGTATTTTTTTGGCAATAACTCATTACTGTAACTAAAATAGTATGGTTTTATGAGCCAAATACTGATGAAGCTTGAGACAATCACAAGTAGAAAGATTCCTATATATGATAGTTTGCGCAATTTTTCCCAAGAGATGAGCGCATAGACTATCCTAGTTGCTACGGCAACAACCACAAGAACAATCAAGGCGAAAATTACTCTGTGAAAATTGTAAAAAATTCGCAAATTAGCTTCGCTGATTATCTTAGCCTGCTCAAATGAAGATGCTCCAAACAGGAGTAGTATGATGGAAAAAAGAAGTGCGATAAAAATCAGTAATTTTCGTGTATCCCCTTTTCCCTCCTGCTGTGCCCTGAAGAAGTTATCAAGAGCAATTGCCGCGAGCAATGAAGAGATGGGATACAGGATGATACTGTAACGAATCGTCAAAACCAAACCTTCCTTAATCACTGCCAAATAGAAAATTGCAATAAATGCTGAAAATATAAATGTCAAATAATCATGTTTTACTTTTTGAAAAATGGATTTTGACCATAGATACATCATGGAAAAAAGAACTAATGGTAATGACGCAAAAGCTAGTGGTACGGCTTCCATGACAAAGCGATAGATGTATGGCAGATTCCCAAATTCAGGTCTTCGTTTCATATCAAACGAAACGTCTGAAAGATCAACCAAGCGATGACGAAGCATCCAATTGATGAGTACAAAAGCGATGCTTGAAAGGAGGGCAAACGCTATCAGTTTAGGTGCAACTTTTTTAACAATTTGCAGTTTTTCTAGCACATAGTACAATATACGATTTTTGTTAAAGAAAGCATCGGCAGCAAGAGCGGCATTTGCAATCATACATAGCCAAAAAATTGGGGCCATTCCTGGAAAGCCAATCGTTCCTGCATAGAAATATTCCGGTTCAACAAAAACGGCCGGCATCATTAGCGCAAAAATCAAAAAACCTCCAGCAATAATTCCTATGTAGGCAAGACTATTTCGAAGAACGATTTTTTTCAAGATTTCACGCCCATCCTTCCAAGCGGAAAACTCAAAGAGGTAGAACGCAGAAAGCATAAATAGAAAAAACGGGATCAAGATGATGCTAACATACTTACTTGCCATTGAAAGACCAAAAAAGACTAAAGTCATCCAGAAATATTTTTTTTCAAATATCTTCAGCCAGGCGATATAGGAAAGCATTGAAGCAAAGGAAAAAATCCAAAACATCGAATCTGGGTTAACTATTTGCGAGATTCCAATGATCACGGGAGACAAGTATGTTAAAGCCACTGCCAAAAGTGCCAGCCATTCATTTCCCGTAATCTTTTTCAGAATCCAGAAAAAGAAAAAAGCAAAAAAGCCGGTTATTAGCAGTATTGGTAAGCGAAAGAGTAAATTTATCTTTTCGGTGACCTCCGGATCAAAAATCTTTACTGTTTTGTCCGTATAGAGAACATGCCCTCGAGAGGATTCATTATTGAAAAGAAGGGCAATTCCTGATGTGTAGGCCAGGGTAATGCCTGGTTTATCATTGATGCGTGTATCTTCCCAGTCCCCGCTTAAAATCGCGTTCCAATATTGGTGAATTCGATCGTCATCAGAATTATAGAGCCAATAGTGCTCATCAAATGAAACAAACTTAGTCAGATGCGTGAATCCAAAAGAGAAATATATGATCAGAACAGCGACGAGCAATAATATTGTATGGTATTGTTTTTTAATTTGCATACTTTTGAAAGTCTACATTTGAATCTTTATTTTCAATTCTTGTGAATTCCTCAAGACAGTAAGTTCGATCTCTTCACCTTTTTTATGTTTGTAGAGCAGATCTGGAAGTGATTTTTCGATTGTAATCTTTTCTCCGGAAACTTCCGTGATGATATCGTGAATCTTTAGTCCAGCAATATCCGCCGGGGAGTTAGCGATGACTGAGAGTCCCTGCTGACCAGAAGGAGAATAAATTTGCGCTCCCGTCTCACTCGGCAAATTATTAATCGAAGCATAGGCCTTATTGATAGAAATATAATATACGCCCAACAATAAATTCATACTCAATTCTTTTCGCAACTCCTTCTCCACAACAAGCTTTACCTTGTTAGAAGGAATTTGAAAAAAACTATTCGCATTATCTCTGCGCACTAAACCCGTGATACCAATGATTTGGCCTGAGTAATCCACTACCGGGCCACCGACGAAATGATCCTGTTGAGAATTGTCAATCTCGAAAACTCCCTCTAATTTTTCCGATGAAGCGATTGTTTTTTCTGACAAATTATAAGATGGATTGAAGCTGCTTAATATTCCAGCAGCAAAAAATGGAGCACTTGCTGGTAGGTCACTTCCAATTGCAATAATTTTTTCTCCTGATTTCGCTTCGTCCGAGTTTGCAAAAGAAGCAACAGAAAGATTGCTGGCATTAATTTTTAGAAAAGCTAAATTGCTATAGGAGTCAATTTCAAGGAGAGTTGCATCATAAATATTTTTATCACTCACTATTACTTTATATTTAGCATTTTCTGGGATAATTGCACTTGCATAGGTAACAATCAGGCCATCACTTGCCACAATTACTCCCGTGCCGTTTTTTATTGTTGATTGTGTCGCAATTATATTTTTTCCAGAGAGAGAGTTTTTTTCAGACGTGGTGTAGGACGTAATATTCACTACTGACGAGGTTACCTGATTGACAATCTTATTTATCGAAGAGTCTTCCTTGATGAATACTTGCTCGGTTTTATTGATTACGGTAACATTTTCAGTTGATTTTTTGATGAAATCATATTTGCCAAAAAACTTCGTTATGGCCAAGCGTGGAAAAATATAGCGATTAGCGATTATGCCACTTAATCCGCCTATCACAATAATCACAAAAATAATCAAAATCTCCTTAGTTTTAGACATAAGTATAAGTTATATGTTTTATCAATTAAATAACCGGGATCCACTTTGAAGTCAAAAGAACCATTAAAATCAAAATGGAAAAAAATAGCACGTTCATTATAGCTCTTTTTTGGCTTAAAATGTTCAAAAAGTAGCTCTGAACGATACTCCACAGCATATAATAAAGTATAAGCGCAATTACCCCTGTGGTCAAATACCCAAAAGGCCAAAAATTCATTGCCCAAACAATCTCCGCCATCGCCAGGCCAAGGAGGAAGCTATAAACCATTACGAGTTTTTTCCCATCACTTTTAATAATAGAGAAATACTGATAACTTACCAAAAGAGTGCTAAGAAAATATACCAACATTAGGACATATAGTGGAACAAGAAAATTCAAATATAGTCCATAGGCGCTGGTGTAAGTGAAAAAAATTGTAGCAGACGACGCTGCCATATTCATGCCCTTTGCCGTCTGATCCTTTTCATATTGCCTAAGGCGATAGGCGCCAAATAGCGCCAAATAGTTCATCGCAGAGGCGAGTACAATAAAGATCTGCTGTTCATAGGAAAGGGTTATTAGATATAACAAAGAGGCTGAAGAGAGTGTGAAAAAGATTGGCAGAATGGAAAATCTCCATTTCTCACCAATCAATCTTCCTTCCCACAGGGACAGAATCAGCAGCACGAGAATTGTCGACAAAACAAGATTCGGACTATTGCGAATGTAAATAATAAATTCCAAGCCAAGAAAAAAAACAAGGCTATAGAAAAATGGACGTAGCTTTAGAAACATATATTTTACGCGATTTCAAAGATAAGCTTGTCGTTTCTTGAGTCAATCTTAATCCTACTCCCCTCTTTGATCTTATTTTCTATGATCATTCGCGCCAACTCATTCATTATTTCTGTTTGGATGAGACGTTTCAGGGGTCGCGCGCCATAAGCGGTATCATAACCCTTTTTACTTAAATATTCTTTTGCGGCAGGTGTCAATTTTAGCTTGATCTTTTTTTCCTCTAGTCTTTTTTCAATTTGAGCTAGTTGCAAATCAACAATCTGTCTGAGCATTTTGCGATCAATTGGATGAAAAATAATAACTTCGTCCATCCGATTTAAAAATTCCGGCTTGAAACTCTCTTTGAGTGCAACTAAGACACGTTGTCGCATATCAGATTCAGCCAAAACGTCATCCTCTCTTTCCTCGCGAAAACCAAGATTTTTCTTATGAATAATCTCTGACCCGAGATTGGAAGTCATGATAATCACCGTATTTTTGAAATTCACTCGCCTACCCTTTGCATCAGTAAGATGCCCTTCGTCAAGGACTTGAAGTAGGATGTTAAATACTTGTTGATTGGCTTTTTCTATCTCATCGAACAAAATGACAGAGTATGGTTTTCGGCGAACAATTTCAGTCAGTTGACCGCCTTCTTCATAGCCAACATAACCAGGTGGTGATCCAATTAATTTCGAGGTGCTATGCGATTCCATGTATTCTCCCATGTCTACCCGCACCATCGCCTTTTCATCATTAAAAAGAAACTCTGCCAAAGCTTTGGCTAGTTCTGTTTTCCCAACTCCGGTTGGTCCAAGAAAAATAAATGATCCGATCGGTCTCTTTCCCTCCACAATGCCGGAACGCGAGCGCCTAATTGCGTTAGCGACGGCAGAAATGGCATCGGCTTGACCTACAACTCGTTTGCTAATAACCTCTTCCATTCTAATTAACTTCTGAGCTTCATTCTCAATAATTTTTGAAACAGGAATTCCTGTCCAGCGAGAAACTACTTTCGCAATATCCTCCTCAGTCACCTCTTCGTTAAGAATCGCACCCTTATCTTGCAGCAAATCCAACTTCTTTTTTTCTAAGAGCATCTTTTTTTCCAACTCAGGAATTTTCCCATAACGAATCTCCGCCACCCTGTCTAGCTCCATTTTTCGTTCCGCAATTTCTGCGGCAGATTTTAGTTTATCAATCTCGACAGAATGCTTTCGAATGTTGGTGATTAATTCCTTTTCCGCTTTCCACTGCAACAATATCTTGCCCTCCTGTTCTCGTATTTCCGCCAATTTACGATTTAGTTCTCGAATTTTTTTCTTGGCATCCGCATTCTTCTCTTTTTCCAGTGCCTTTTTTTCAATTTCCATTCGTCGCAAAAGCCGCTCAGTCGAATCAATTTCTGCGGGCATCGAATCAATTTCCATGCGCAGTGCGCTTGTTGCTTCGTCAATCAAATCTACTGCTTTATCCGGAAGATAGCGATCGGTAATATAGCGATCGGATAGTTTCACTGCCTCCTGGATGGCTGCATCAGTAATTTTCACGCCATGATGCACCTCATATTTTTCCTTGAGTCCTCGCAGAATTGCTATTGAATCTTCAATCGATGGCTCACCCACAACAATTGGTTGAAATCTTCTTTCGAAGGCTGCATCTTTTTCAATATATTTCTGATATTCCTTTGTGGTAGTTGCTCCTATCATACGCAACTTGCCTCTCGCCAGAGCCGGTTTAAGCATATTAGAGGCATCCATCGCCCCCTCAATTGCGCCAGCCCCAACCAAAGTGTGGAGCTCATCAATAAAAAGAATATATTTCCCGGACTCACGATCAATTTCATTGATTATCGCTTTCAGCCTTTCCTCAAATTCACCACGAAATTTTGTGCCAGCAATTAATGACCCCAGGTCCAGAGACATGAGTGATTTATTTTTCAATGTTTCCGGCACGTCACCATCCGCAATTCTTTGAGCTAACCCTTCCGCAATAGCGGTTTTTCCCGTCCCCGCTTCTCCAATTAGAACGGGATTGTTTTTTGTCCGTCGACTGAGCACTTGCATTACTCTTCTGATTTCGTCATCTCGACCAATCACAGGATCAAGCAGATTGTCCTTTGCCAGCTGCGTCAGATCAATCGTAAACTTCTTTAGCGCTTGCAATCTATTTTCGGGATCAGGCGAATCTATTTTTTGAGAACCACGCAATTCTTTTGTGATTTTTAAGATGTTCTCGTAGTTAATTCCGTGTGCCGTAAGGAAATCTCGGATTATTCCCTTTGTTGCCAAAAATGAAAGCAAGAGATGTTCTGTCGAAACGTATTCGTCATCATTTTTTCGCGCTTCGATTTCCGCATTATTCAAAACCAGTACAACCTCTGGAGCAATGAATATCTGTTTTATTCCCTGGGGTGGATTATGCGGGTACTTTTCAATTTCCTTTGTTACGTCGTACTTTATTTTTTCCTCATCCAACTCCATCTTCTTCATGATCACGGGAATTATAGAGTCCTCCTGGTCTAAGAGCGCAAAAAGTAAGTGAAAAACATCAACTTGTTGTTGATTACTAATAATCGCCAGCTCTTGTGCATTCTGGAGTACGACTTGTGCTTTTGTTGTAAATCTATTGAGATCCATAGGTATTAACTCCTTTCTTCCAATTTAAGCTTAACTTCTTTTGTCTCACCTTTGTGCCAAATTTTCAAGGTTATCTCATCACCAACGTTAAATTTAGTCAGAAGATCCACAAGAGAATTGTTCTCATCAATCTTCGTTCCATTCAATTCCAAAATCACGTCATTTTCCATAAGACCGGCCTTATCCGCTGGCGAACCAGGAATGACCGCGAAATCTCGAACTGACTGTCCACGCAAAATCATCACTCCATAGTTAAATTGCAAATTGATTTGCTTTTGTAGCGCCTTGTCAATCGGGATATAGCGGACACCTAGATAGGGCGTAGAGATCTTACCGGTTGTTTTAACTTGCTCTGTAATTCTTTTTACTTGAGTAGCAGGAAGTGCAAACCCAACATTTTGCGCCCCCTGAGCGATTGCCACGTTTATTCCAATCACCTTGCCATGAATGTCCAAAAGCGGACCACCGGAGTTTCCGGGATTAATTGCCGCGTCAGTTTGGATGATATTTGTCAATTTTTCACTGTCGCCCATCCGTCCTCCGGCGGTTAAATTTCTCCCCAACCCAGATATGATTCCCTTGCTGACAGTATTGGAAAATTCACCAAGTGAATTGCCAATAGCAATGGCTGTTTGACCAATTTTTAATCCATCAGAATCTCCAAAATTTAGCGTTGGATAATCAGCTCCATCTATTTTTATAACAGCAATGTCGTTTACTGGATCGCGCGCCAAAACTTTGGCAGCGTGCTCCTTGCCATCATTCGTTAGTACTGTATACTCAGCTGCGGCGTCAGAGACAACGTGCTTATTTGTCACAATCATTCCATCGGTTGTTATAATGAAACCAGTTCCCGCGCCAATTTTCTCTTTCTTGCTTTCACCTCCAGAGTTGTCTGGCTGGTCATTTTGATTGGGTAAATTACTGAAAAAGTCCGGATTATTGAAAAAATCGAAGGGGCTAAAACTTTGTATTCTTGGCATGTCTTTGCTGATGATAATGCTAACCACGGCGGGTGTGCTTTTTTCCACCACATCGATAACCGCAGAATCCTCTTCGACAATCTTTTCTCGAGAGACAATAGGGTTAAGCTTAGCTGTTGGTGATTTATCGTTGTCTAATTTAAAGATCTCTGGAAATTGCTCAGAAATCTGTGCAAATATTTTTTGACCGAATCCGCCCGCTACAAATCCAAAAAATGCTCCAAAAAGCGAAGAAATAAGAATGGCCATGACCATTATTGAGACAAAAAAGAAAATAGAATGCTTGCCCTCTCTTTTTTTTATCGCCACTTTATTCTCCCCTTGTGGCACGCCAGGGGTAATATCTAAATTATCCATATTTTTTTTATTTCAATTAAGTGTTATGTTTTGCACTAGGATTAATATGCATTAGATCATTTTTTTGAATTTATTCCGCCTGTTCTTTTTTAATTACCTTAAAAAAGAACAGAAAAAAGTTTCCATCAGAAATAACTACTCGATTGAAATCGCACTTACCGGACAGCTGTCAACTACGCTCTGACAATCACAATCTCCGCAATCATCAGCAATAACCTTTGATTTTCCGTCTTCAATCTTAAAGACACTTTGACAAAGAGATTCGCATGTCCCACAACCAATGCAAAGATCTTCGTTAACTATTGCTTTTGCCATATTATTATTTTCCGAAAGTTGCTTTTTTATTTTTTAAAGCTAACTTTGGGATTGTTAAAATTAATTATTAACTACTAAATTACAAATTTTTACAAGAATACAAAAGTGCAATAATCTATTTTGTGCCAACATAAACACTGATCATGCTTTTTGAGATTTTGCAGTAAATTTAAAATAACACCGATATATCTCCAGGAGAATTTGTTTCCAGATTATTTTCGAAATTTTTCAAATCTGCATTTTCAAAATCAACCTGTCCGTCAGCCTTATTCCAATACATATCTTTTGAGAAAATATGAATATCAAAACTCTTAACATGTGCATCCAACCAATCTGCAAAATTGTTTGCCCTGACAAAGACTTGCTTCAGTTGAACCTTATCTGCGCCATCTTCAGTCTTCTTGTCTTCTACGAGAATAATATGAAATCCGAGCGAACTTTCGATTATTTTGCTTCTCTCGCCTTTTTTTAAATTGAATGCAATCATAGCAATTTCTGGCAACATTTCCGATTTGCCAAACCAGCCTAACTCTCCCTTGCTTTTCGCACTCTCACCTTCGGAATATTTTTCAGCAACAGCAGCAAAATCTTTTTTAGCATTCAACTCTTCTAAAGCTAGATTGATTTTCTCTTTAGCTTCAGTTCGCGTTTTATCATTTTCCTGAATATTGGCAAATAACTTTTCTTTATACATGTCGGGCTTAACGATATTCTCCTCAAAATCCGCAATCGTCCAGCCATATAGGCGCGTTAAATTACTTCTAAGATATTCTTCACTTCCATATTCTTGCATCTTTCGAGAAACGGCTTGCGAAACATCTTCAGAATTTATCGCGATACCACGTTTTTTTGCCTCATTTTCAATCAACTTATTTTCAATCAGTTTGTTGAGTACATTCTTTTCTTTAATTCTCAATCTCTTTTTCCCATCTTCTGTCGCAAAATCCACGCGCATACCAAGATCGGAAAAATCCTGATTTTCATAAAACATTCTGGCTGAATCAAGCTGGCTTTTTAACTTATCTTCGGTTATATAGCTGGTTCCCCAGCTAGCTGCTGGATAGGGAATGACGTGCGCGGTTTTTCGTGTCAGTTTATTGGAAACGTTAAAACCATAAATCAAAATCGCAATAAACAATAGATAGGCAACGAAAAAAATTACCAATCCGATAGCGATTGTCAGTGGTTTAATTTTCTTTTCGATTTCTGCTTTTGACATAAATTATTTTACTACAGTGACTTAGTACTTAAAAAAATAGTTCCACCACTTTTGCGGGTTTGATGCCTTGACGAGCACTTCCTGAGCTGGAACAGTGACTGCTTCCGCGTCAACTTTTTTTGGAGTTAAGCCCGAATCAATAATCACAACGTTCTCCTTGGGATCTTGCAAGTTTAACTTATCCCTTATTTCTTTTTCTTGATAATCTCGCCCTTCAAGATAATTAATTTTGTCTGCTAGATGCATGTTATCCCCCTGGATCCTTCGGGCTTCAACTTCTAGCTTTGCAATTTCATCCTGAACTTGTTTTTTTCGATAAGTTTCCTTGGAAATTGCCAAAAAAATAAATACCACAGCCACACAGCCGAGTAAAACTATAATCCGAATCAGCCACGAATTTCCTTTGTCGCTATCATTTCGCATATAAAGGAGATTAATTACCCAACATTGAAATCGCAGGCGCAATCGTAAAGGCAACCATCGAAAGAACAGCTAAAATGGAAATGACTACCCAAATTTTATATATTTTCTTATTTCGTTTTTTGAAACTCATAGCGTAATTATAGCAAATTATTATTAGCAAGACAAATCTTGACATATCCCCTTCGCCCTCCGGGAGAAGGCCTGCCCGTATCGCTACGCGAAGCGTTGCAGGCGGGTGCCCGTAGGGCGGATGAGGGAAAGGGTTTTATATTGCGTAAAAACTAAATTAATTTAGTTTATGCCTAATCCTCTCCCGAAGGGAGAAGAGGAAACTTACTTATTTCTTCAAAACCGCTAAGAAAGCCTCGGAAGGGATGGCGACTTTGCCGATGTTTTTCATCTTCTTTTTGCCTTTTTTCTGTTTTTCCAAAAGCTTTCTTTTACGCGTGATGTCTCCACCATAAAGTCCGCTAATCACATCTTTGCGAAAAGCTTTCACAGTTTCACGCGCCAACACCTTTCCACCAATCGCAGCTTGGATAGCAATTTGAAAATTTTGTCTTGGAATTGAATCTTTTAATTTTTCTACAATCCTTTTTCCTTCACTAAAAGCCCAAATCTTGGGCACAATCCGCGAAAAAGCCTCCACTCGTTCTTCAGCAATTATAATATCCAGCTTAATTAAATCATTAGCCCGGTAATCGGAAAGTTCATAGTTCATCGAAGCATAACCAGACGAGGCGCTTTTGAGATCGTCATGCAGATTGGTAATCACATCCGTCAAGGGGCAACTAAACTTCAAAATCATCCGCTCACTATTGAGATATTCCGTATCAAGATATTCAGCTCGTGTATTTTGCATCATTTCCATAATCGCGCCCAGATAGCTTGATGGAGAAATAATCTCTAAGTTAACATAAGGCTCAAAGATAGCCTCAATCGCGGATGGGTCAGGCAATTCTGAGGGTGAATAGACCTTCAAGCGCTCTTCCTTGTTTTTACCCGTCAATTGAATCTCATAAACAACGCCAGGGGTAGTGATGGTTGGGCTCAACTCAAACTCAGCTTCCAAGCGAGCCTGGATAATTTCCAAATGAAGTAGTCCTAAGAACCCACAACGAAAACCACGGCCAAGGGCCAAATTACTCTCTGGTTCAAAAACAAAAGCAGCATCATTCAATTTCAACTTAGAAAGAGCATCACGCATCAAATTGTAATCATCACCAGATGTTGGATAAAAAGAGGCATAAACCATCGGGCTGACTTCGCGATAACCGGGCAATTTTTCAATTTGTTTTTCAAATTTGGAAATTGTGACCGTGTCCCCAACCTTGCAATATTCCACACTCTTGAAACCGGTTGCAATGTAGCCAATCTCGCCGACTTTTAATTTTGGAGTTTTTTGAAAATCCGGTTTGAAATAGCCCACTTCAATCACATCACTTTTCGCTCCAGTTGCCAACATCAAAATTTCTTCTTCAGCTGAAATTCCTCCATCAATTACCCGTACATAGGCCAAAACTCCCTTATAAATATCATACTTGGAATCAAAAACAAGTGCGCGCAATGGCTTATTTTCATCGCCACTCGGCGCCGGAATAACTTCCACGATTCGCTGCAAAAGTTTATCCACGCCTTCACCGGTTTTTCCCGATACTTCCAAAATATCTTCTTTCTTGCAGCCAATGATATGCATGATTTCCGCTTTGGTTTTTTCCACGTCAGCATTAGGCAAATCAATTTTGTTGGCTACAGGAATAATTTCCAAATTATGCTCAATCGCCTGATAGAGATTAGCCAGTGTTTGTGCCTGCACGCCCTTTGTAGCGTCCACCAAAACTACCGCCCCTTCAACAGCTGCAAGCGAACGCGAAACCTCATAACCAAAGTCAACATGGCCCGGAGTGTCAATCAAGTTCAAAATATGCCCGGAATATTCCATCCGCACTGGTTGCATTTTGATTGTAATCCCCCGTTCACGCTCAAGATCCATCTGGTCAAGCAGTTGTTCTTTCATCTT
Organism: Candidatus Moraniibacteriota bacterium; assembly: GCA_049297495.1. GTDB lineage: Bacteria > Patescibacteriota > Minisyncoccia > Moranbacterales > UBA2206 > UBA9630. Next base: position 90,038 of record JBAQUL010000015.1, on the reverse strand, counting down.
GCGCGCTTCAACCGTTTTTGTTATTTCCAACATTCGGTCCGCCAAAGTGGATTTTCCATGGTCAATATGGGCGATTATGCAGAAATTTCTAATATTATTCATAAAGTTAACGCCTATTCTAGGGGACTTTTAATTTTTCTTAGCGCTGGATTTGTCACCTTGGTGTATATCTGGGTCGTTCTAATATTAGCATGCCCTAGTAGTTCTTGCACGTATCTCACATCGACGCCATTTTCCAGGAGATGCGTGGCAAAGCTATGCCGCAAAGAATGAAATGTAGCTTCTTTTTTGATGCCCGCTTTTTCTAGAGCGTTTTCAAAAACTTTTTGGGCGGTTCTTTCGGTTAATCGCCCCCCACGCTCACTGGCAAAAACATACTCGTTAAGATTTTTGCCTACAATTATTTTTTCAATATTATTAATTAGCTTTTCCGGTAAAAGCGTTATCCGATCCTTGCCTCCCTTTGCGTCCTTGATATGTACGACTAACTCCGACAAACAGATGTCCTTAACTTTCAGGTTGATGACTTCACTAACCCGCAACCCACCAGAATACGCCAGTGCTATCATCAAATTATGTTTTTCGTTGGCAATTACCGCTAATATTTCTCCAATTTCATCTCGCGACAGTACAATTGGTAATTTACTGGGGGTCTTGGCAAAGCGAATATCGATTTTTCCACGAAATTTCAAAACATTCCAGCAGAAAAAGTTAATCGCTTGCAAATGCTGATTGGTCGTCTGAGATGACTTACCATCATCTATTTTCGACAATATGTATTGTTTTATAGAATCAACATCAACAATCTCAAAATCCTTTTGCTTAGTCTTTAGATAGCTAGCGACACATGTACGATAAGAATCAATAGTTCTTGGGCTATATCTCCTCAACCTAAGTTCGTCTTCTAATTTTTTCAAATAGACGTCCATCACCTTTTTTGCTATAATTTAAGCATAAACAAAGTGTACATAATATTCACAAACTTAGCAACATCATGTACAATATCCGAAAACACTTCGGATATGAACGAGTTATGGCGAAATGTCACGCGCTCCGCTTGTTCCATTTCGCCATAACGTGAAGCTATGCGAAGGGGGCTCTCTCATTTCAGAATAGAACCACCCTTAACCCGCCGCACGTGACACATCGCACAACACCAGATATGCGGCTGTCGCCCAAATCCCGATGAGTACATCGGGACTTCGCATAGCTTCACGTTGTGTGAAATTATTTAAGTACTACTATGATAGATTTTAAAAACAATATCGCAAAAATTGGTGGCTGGCTCACTGAAGCCGAAGGAATTTTTCTTTACGAAACCGCAAAAGAAGTGAATCGCGGAAATGCAGTTGTAGAAATCGGCTCGTGGAAAGGGAAATCCACAACCTGTCTTGGCAAGGGCGTGCAAGACGGAAATAATGCCAAGATTTATGCTGTTGATCCGCATATTGGCTCATCTGAACAACACAAAATGTTTGGCAAGGTCGATACTTATCAGGAATTTTTGCAAAATATTAAAAATTCTGGTGTAGAGCGATATATTGAACCAATCCGTAAAACATCAGAAGAGGCATCAAAAACTTTCCACGAGCCGATTGGATTTTTATTTATTGATGGTGCTCATGAATATAAATTTGTAAATCTTGATTATAAGCTATGGTTTCCAAAGGTTGTTGATCAAGGCATTATAGCATTTCATGACACTTGGCATTTTCCTGGACCCCACTTGGTTACTGCCGGAATCTTACTTTTTTCATCAAAAATCCAAAATCCAAAATTGATTGATACAATAACCTGCCTTACAAAAGTAAAGAAAAATTCCTTCTTTGATAGAACGTACAATATCGCCTTCTTCTTTTATAGACTAGCATTTGGTTTGTGTGGATTTTTAAAATTGAAACACAGAGGATCCGTGCTCAAATAACTTCATATAACAAAAAGTATGCGGTTCAGGAATTTTTTGCTATAATAAGGAATAAAAAAAATCCTTCACCCAAATTTTTCTTTCACTACGCTCCAGAAAAACTTCGGATACTCGTAACGTTGTGAAAAATAAAAATTTCACCAATCAATTAATCAACAAAAATATGATTTTAAAAAAAGTCAATCACATCGCCATCATCGTTTCGGACTTCGAGGTTTCCAAGGACTTCTATGCCAATAAACTTGGTTTTAAAGTTATTCACCAAATTGATCGCCCGGAAAGACAATCTTCAATCCTTTATTTAGACGCTGGCAACGCAATGATTGAATTATTTTCTTTCCCTTCTCCGCCAAAACGTCCATCTTATCCTGAAGCTTGTGGATTGAGGCATTTAGCATTTGATGTTGAGAATTTTGATGAAACTATCAATAAATTAAATGAACTTGGAATAAAAACTGAGCCAGTTCGTACTGATGACAGAACGGGAAAGAAAATGACTTTCTTTAAAGACCCTGATGATTTACCACTAGAGATTTGCGAAATGTAACGACGCAAAATTTTACATCACATAACACTGAGTATCCGATTCAGAAATTTTTCACATTTATAATTCAAGGTAAGAAAAATTTTCTCTCCCAAATTTGCTTTCGTCACACTCCAATAAACTTCAGATATTTGGATACATTTTTTACTGATTTAAAGAGAAGCGATAGGGGGGTATTTTTTCCACTATTGCTATCAAAATACTTATTATGTTTTTATCACACCAGAGTATAGAAAATTGTTTAGATAGCGGACAAATTAAAATTGGTCCAGAATTTGATAGGAAAAATATTCGCCCAGTGGGAGTGCGAGTTCACCTTGGAAAAACCCTATTAATTCCCGAGCCTAACCAGATCGTCAACTTAACAGAGTCAAACGATTTAAAATATAGGGAAGTTGATATTTTGCGAGAAGAATTTTATTTGGATCCGGGTGCTTTTGTTCTTGGCTCAACATTTGAAACATTTCAAACGTCAGCAAATATTTTGACCATTCTTGATGGCAGAAGCACAGTCGCAAGACTTGGGTTAACAACTCACATTACCGCATCAATAATTGACGGAACTTTTGAGCTTCCGCACTCCGCAACCCTTGAGATTAAAAATGTAGGAAATTTTAGAATACGCCTTAAATTTAACGATCCAATCGCAATGATGCTATTTGCTGAACTGAAAGACAACGTCACTCAAAAATTACAAAGCCAGTATTGTTCCACGCTAGACAAGGTGGTACCCCCAAATTTAAGTTTTAAAACAGGAAAAGATATATAAACTGGAGTAAGCATTATTTTTTAAATAATAAAGCAATACTATGATAGACATAAATGATCTTTGCAAATTTCTAGTTGAAGCAAAAAAATCAACTTATGCGGCTGGTAACACTGCTAAAAAAATTATCGAGGCTGACAAGTCAACGACATTGACATTTGAAGAGGGTGATTGGAAATATCACGATAACTATTTTGGCGGAGAACCATATGGTGGACGCGAAGTTGTATTTTTTCGGAACTCACCAGTTTATATGATGGTCTATTATGGCTGGGTAGTTGAAGGCGTTACTGATGTGCAAGCTGTCTACAAGACTTTACAGGGTGCACTCTCTTTGATTCCCGAGGATAAACCATTTCGTGGCCCAAAAAAATATCACCAAGACGGCGCTGAATATATCAATATTTTTGAAGGAGAAATTGACAATTTTTTTGGCGAAGAAATCATCAAGTCCGAAAATGGAAACGAAATTTACAAAGCAAAGTATATCGGCGGCTTGATTGACCTCAGAAAATAACAAAAGAAAATATATGCAAAAACAGCTAGCGCTTGTAAGAGAATTTCACGAGAAATTCAATGTTCCAATATTGAAGAGGCCAACACTGATCCCTCGTGATCGATCAGATCTGAGATATAAATTGATGGCAGAAGAAGTGAGGGAATACCTTGAAGGTGCTAAGAATGCTGATTTAGAAAATATCGCCAAGGAGCTCTCTGATATTTTGTATGCTGTTTATGGGACAATCCTAGAACACGGGCTGCAAGAAAAGATTGAAAACATTTTCAAAGAAGTACACAATTCAAATATGAGCAAGGAGTATAGTCAGTATAAAATGATTAAGGGCGAAAATTATACAAAGCCAAAAATTGGAAAATTCTTAAAAAACTAATTATATCTGTGCTATAATCAATCTATGCTAACAGTTACTTTTTTGCGCCAATTTAGAATCGGAGAATATGCCATCTTTGATTTCACGGTAGCATTCTTAGGACTAGCCCTGCTCTCCCCTCTTCTTTCCTGGTTATGCCGCAAAATTTTCAAATTAGAAGTTCCCAAAAAGAATTGGGTATTTTTAACTTTGCCCATTGGCATCTTGGCCCATCTCATTGCTGGCCCAATCACGCCCATGACGAGGGATTTTGTTGATCCAGGTGGTCACTACGTATTGAAAACAATCATTCTTGGCTTATTAGTTTTGGGACTTTTAAATATCAAAAAGATTGACAAAAGCAAAATAACTAGTTAGCCTTCCAGGACAGCATTGAAAGCAAAACGCGCGCCGCAAAGCACCGAGGTCCTCGGCAGGCATCAAGCCCACTGAATTACGAGTGGGTATGGCCATCGCCAACAGCAGCGCCAGAGTTACTTTCAATGCTGTTTTTTTATTGATAAGATATCCATCATCATACCCCACTTACCTCTCCCGTATTTTCGGTGATAGCCTTTTTATCCTTGAAGATTTTCTTCGTCAAGGATTTTTTAAATTCTAAGTATTCTTCTAGGCGCAAAAAGTGACAAAGAGCGAGGAAGATGAATATGCCTACGGCTCCTGAAATTGCCAACTGGGCGAAAACACCCAAAAAAGTATCCATATCAACAAAGCTCGCTACGGCATATTTCGACATTTGTACTCCAATACCAGAAAAAATGGCAGAGAACGCAATTTGTCCGATTGATTTTATAATCTTCTTGTCCCCTAAATCATCAAATCTAGAACGCAGAGCAATGAACAACAAAAACATCTGAATGAGGCTGGTAAGCGAAAAAGCCATCGCTAGACCTTGTATTTCATATTTTCCAATCAAAAGTAAAACAACTATAATATTAACTATCTCACTAAATATCGCGATATAGAAAGGTGTCCGTGTGTTGTGGATCGCATAAAATGAACGCGTAAGGAGTGGGACAACGCTTTGGGCAAAAAGACTGAGGGTAAAGTATTTTAAGCACTCATAGGTAAGAATTGTGTCTTCCCAATCAAACTTTCCCGCACCTAGTGTTACACGCACTATTTGCGCGCGAAGGAGCAATATGAAAATGCTGAGTGGGATAACAAAAAACATAATCTGGCAGAATGTTTCTGCAAATGTTTTGGCGAATGTTTTTTTGTCATTCGTAGCCCAAAGAGCGGAGAGTGTTGGAAAGGCAGCGATGGAAAATGAAACACCAAAAATTCCTAATGGCACACTTTGCAGATTTTGAGCAAAATTGAAAATTGACAAACTACCAGCAATAAGTGTTGAGGCAAAAATTGTAATTACAAACAAATTAGCTTGAGAAACGGCGATACCCATCATCCTGGGAATCATCAGCTTGAAGATGTGGCGAATATCCTTATTGAGAAAATATTCTCTGAAAGCAAGCTTATGTCTGAAGCCCAAGTTTCTGGCAGCAGGATATTGAATCAACATGTGTAAAAACGCTCCCAAGACGACACCCCAGGCCAATCCGATTGGTCCCCATAATTTAACAAAGAAAACCACTCCGAAAATAATACCTAGATTATAGAGAACGGGTGCAAGCGAATAAATCATAAACCGCTTGAAAGAAGTGAGCACGCCTCCAAAAATCCCACTAATACCCAAAAAAATAGGACTAAGAAACATTATCCGAGTAAACAGAACAACTTGATCCATTTTTTCCGCCGGGAAACCTGGAGTAATTATTTTCATTAAATAGGGGGCAAAAAGACAGGCTATAATCGATAGCGCAATCACAAAAGCAATTGCCAAATTCATTACTCCGTTCGCCGCGTCCCAGGCTTCCGTGTTCTTTTTTTTGCTGATAAGTCCCGTAAAAACCGGAATGAATGCCGCACTTAGTGCGCCAAGAATTAAAAAATTATAAATCAAATCTGGAATACGAAAAGCCGCATAGTAGATATCCAGCGTATCCCCCGCTCCGAAGGTTGAGGCCAAAAAACGATCCCGGACGAGACCAAGAATCCGACTAGCCAGTCCGGCGATGGTAATGATAAATGCCGCTGAAATAACCGATTGCGACGGTTCGGAGTTTAATAGCAATCGGCTACGAAGAATTTTTTTTATCACGAAGTTAGGAAATCTTACTGATTATTTTTTTCAAATGCCACTCCAATAAACTTATCTGTCTTCAAATCGCTTTCCATTTCGATACCGCTATTTTTATCATCACCAGTCGAAAAATTGGAAATTTCTTCGCTAGGATATTTCCAAATCATTTTATAGAAATTGGGAAAGGTGATTTTAGTTGAAAATTTACTACCCACACTGCCTGATTGCTTCTGAGCTAAAAGTGAATAAGTATCCGCAGGATGCACTGTTAAATTAGTATCCAGTTTAAAGGGCAATAGATAGGAATAGCTCATTGTTACAGCTTCCTGAGGACTGACATAAACCCAGTTCGCAAAAACGGTCTTGCCAGAATCTTCATATATCCTTGTGCCGCTATCGGCATCTATTATCATGGAATCCTCCTCCATCCCCACCTGAGCGTCTTTTTTGAAACCAAGCGCGCGATAGTCGATTGGGGGAGAATTAAATTCATTTGTCTCTCCAGATGCTCTAATTAGCGTAGAGCCCTTCGGGACATAGACTCGCATATAATCTGCGTTTACACGATTCCACCAATCATGCGGGGTGTCACCACCATTGTGCTGGCGAGTTATTGTTACCGTATCAATGATCGAGCCATCGTTTTGAATCTCCGCCTTATGCGAAATAGTTTCATCAATCACGCCATCAGTCTTATAGCCATTAATATTAGTATTGATTACAGACAGATAATCCTTGTCTGTATCTAGCACCTCACCAGACCAACCATTGGCTGAAAGCATTTTTTCGACATCGTAATTCTTGGAATAAATCAAAATATGCTTCTCATTAAGGCTAGTGAGAAGAACGTCCATCGTTTTTGTGATATCTGCGAAATTTTTTGTATTAAATATGCGATCCAATATCTTTGGAGCTAAATCAGCTAAAATTTTCTTGGGCTGGTTCAATTCCTTGTCATAGTCCACTTCTACTTCATATTGAATACTTTCGAGAAAGTTATCCTTATCAATGGTCACGCCATAATCCGGCATCTCAATCGGTCCAGTAATCTCCAAAAGTTTTTGCATCACTGTTGGGGTCATGGTAATTACCCCATCTACAGTTGGACCACCGGTTTTCTCATAAAACCAAGATGCTTTCTCGGCAGACATTGGAAAATCAGGAAACCAATTGCTATCATGCAAGCTCCAAGCAGCGCTGATCTTCTGGATAGGTGCAGGTGGAATTACTTTCTCCCTCAACTGCCCATCGGGGTTAAAGATGCCATCAACAAAAAAACTCCGGACATTTCCATCAAAGATATCTAGTACCGCATATGTTCCAATAAACCCACCAGTCGCTCGCATTTCTTGATTATTTTGAAATAGAAAAAGATATTTCCGAGGTCCATTACCACCCAAGACGTCAGCCAATATTTTTTCCTCTTCAGAAAAACTTGTCACGAATTTATTAATTTCAGGCATTTTCTTCTTCAAATCCACAAAACGACTTCGCTGTGCTTCAGGAATATCTTCAATATTAATTTTATCCAGATTACCCGCCAAATCATTGATGCGAAGGGCGATTTCGGTCAAATTTTTATCAGATTCTTGAAAAAGTTTTAAATACGATATCGAGTCTTCGCTATCAAGAGGATTTTTTACGCTATTTAAATTTTTCATAATTTCTGTTGCCAGCACGCCGATACGCGAAATATTTTTCCCCGCTTCAGACAAGTTTGAACCGGAAGAAAGTTTTGACAGATAAGGGATAAACCTTGATGATTCAACGATAACACTCCCTAAACTATCAATATCTTTTTGAATCATATCAAAACGCTCATAGGCGTCATTAAACTTAAAAGTTGCGTCATCAAAATCACGTTTTTTTATTCCCTCCTTTGCTTCATTAAGACTGGCATAAGCTATTTTCCCATTTTCCATTGCCAGGCTCTTAATCTTCAGGCTGCGATAGAAAAAACCCACACCAAAGACCAAAATAAACACACAAGTAGCCGCCGCAAAAAAAGAAAATGTATTCCTCTTTCTGATCGATTCATCAATGTAGCCGTAATACCTCCGCCTGCTGTTATTGAGAATTTCAAAGAAATCTCGAATAGAGGCAAAAAATGATTTGGTGATCGCCGCGATTAGCTTTCCTGTTTTAGCAAAGATGTTGAAAAATATGGCGATTATAATCTTCACGAAACCAACTATCGCCAGCATTCCGCTGTGAAACGTTTTTGCAACTTTCTTACGTATTAATAGCGGTTTTCGAACTTTGCTGCGAGGGGGTACCAATCGAACTTGATTTGATTTCTCAATCGAAGAATATTTTGAAAATGCTGCATATTTATTTCTATCGGCAGGCATGGGGTGCTTAATCTCTTTCTGAGAATATCTTTTCGCGGGCTCTCGATTGACAGCTTTTGACTCATAGACTGGATTGATCGACATTTCATAAATGCTTTTTTCTTTCGCAATAGTTTTTTTTGACTCAACCTTAGTTGCATGGGTAATATGGATGTTTCGTAGACCACTCGCCTTAGCAGGCTTATCCGAAAATGCACAATCTTCCCGCTCTTCCTCAATAAATTTTTGAAATCTTCGAATTTCATCTTCCTGCGGAGTCGATTCGTAGATATCATGAAAGGCTGGAATGCGCGCCACTTTTTTCTCTGCAATCTTCACTCTTCCTGAAAAACCAATTTTTGAAACACGCCTGATTTGATTGATTTTCTCCAAATCCAAATTACCTGCTTTGTCAACCGGTCTCACATCAAACATTTGCTGAATAATTCTATTTTGAGGTCTTTTGTTTTGTTGCATCACTTATATTTTGACGCTTTTATATACCCCCATTGTCTCCTCCGCCATTTTTTTCCAACTATACTTTTTTATCTGTCGATAACCCGCTTCTCTTATCTCATCTTGCAATCCCTTGTCTGATAACACCAAATCAATCGCTTTCGCTATTTCAACTTCAACCTTTCCATTAAAATAGTAGGCACTCTCTCCCAGAATTTCTCGCATGCAAGGATGGTCCGAGCAAATCACTGGCAATCCTTTCGCCATTGCCTCCAAGGGTGGAAGGCCAAATCCTTCGTAGAGAGAAGGAAAAACGAATGCTTTGGCGTTGTGAAATAAGGTATCCAAATCATAGTCAGGAATATAGCCAACAAAAACGACATTAGCTATTCCCTTTTTCGTCACCATCTCTTTAAGTCTTAAATAAAAATAGTCTTCCTTGCCTACAAGCACCAAGCTTAAATCAGGATGCTTAGCCTGCAGCAAATGGAATGCTTCAACTAATTTTTCCAGATTCTTGTGTGGGTAAGCATTTCCTACATATATGAGATATGGTCTTATTATAGCATAACGCTTTAAAATTTCCACGTCCTTGTTGGGACTAAGCATGCAAAAATCTTCACAGGCTTCATGGGTAACAACAATCTTTTCCGGGGGGACATTTACATAGTTTTCCACAATATCTTTCTTGGTAAACTCTGAAACTGCAATAATCTTTTCTGATCGTCCGATGGCAAAATTTATTATCAATCGATATGCCATGAATTTAATCCAATAATACAACGGGTTTAGGGTGGTATTTTTGATTGTCGGGAAATGAATCAAAATTAGATCATGGATAGTGACAACAAACCTTTTTCTATACAGGAGAGGAACATTAAAATGCGGGAAATGGACTAAGTCTAATTTATATTTTCTGAGCAATCGCGGCAAAGATAACTGCTCAGAGAAAGAATACCAGCTATAGTTGGCTAAGACTTTCTTAAAGTTTGGATTTTGGGGTTGATATTCGTCAAAATTTTCCTTTTTGAGAAAAACTAAATACTCATTGACCAAATCAAGTTTTTCCAATTTCTCAATTAATTTTTGCGTATAACGCCCTAATCCCTTGCCTATCGGGCCGAAAAAGCGCGCATCAATACCAATTCTCATAATGCAACTATAGCATAAAATTGCCGGCAAAGACAGCTATATTGTCAATGTTGCAGACTTATTTGTGACTATTAAGATTTAATGTCTCCAGAACGTTATTGGCAGTTTTTTCCCAGGTGAATTCTTTTGCCCTTTCCAGCCCCATTTGGATTAATTTTTCTCGTAAGACCTTATTTGATAAAATTTGCCGCATCGCCTCACAGATTTCTCCGGGTTGATGAGGGTCTATGAGCATAGCGCAATTTGCGCAAATCTCAGGAAGTGATGAATTATTAGCAGTAATCACTGGTACGCCACATCCCATCGCCTCAAGTGGCGGAAAACCGAAACCCTCAAAAAACGATGGGTAAACGAAAAGCGAGGCAAGATTGTAGACATGGGCCATATCGTCACTTGCAATAAATCCAGGTAAGATTATATTATCTTTGAATTTTGACTTCTCAATTTCCTCAAACAATTCATCGCTGAGCCAGCCAGAGGAACCCGCGATTACCAGCTTATACCTTAACAATTCTGCATCATCTTCCTTGATTGCAATTTCCTGCAAGGCATTATAGGCTTCAATTACACCTAAAATATTTTTTCTCGGCTCAACTGTCCCTAAAAAAAGAATGAATTTAAATGGTAGGTCATATCGCTCTTTTACCTCAATCAACTTTCTGTCATTGCGACTAAGCACGCAAAAGTTGCTTCCTATCGCGCTCGGGATGACGAAAATTTTTTCTTTTGCAATCCCATATATGTTTGAAATATCAGCTGCTGAAGAATGTGAAACGGTAATTATTTTATTTGCAATCTGGCAAATTTTTCTAGGATTAACAAAAACATGCCAAAGTCGCCTTTTCCAGGAAAAATATCTTGGATATCTCTCGAAGGATAGATCATGAACTGTTGTTATGGATGTAACATTTGTGCTAACTGCGCCAAAAATAATATTAGGGGAAAAAACAATATCGGCTCCGCCAACCAGTCTGTCAATCTTGGGCCAGCCAAAATACCAGAAGAAAAAATTCAAGAGCTTATTGGGAACACGAATTTTTTTCAAGCTAACATTGGGGTATTGGGAAAATAGTGAGAAATCAAAATCAAGCTTTTTCCAAGCACTCAAAAACAAGACGTATTCATTTTCCTTGTCGAGCTTAAACAAATTCAAAAAGAGTCCCAAGGCATACTCCTCCACACCGGTCCTTCTTCCTTCAGAGAGACATCGCACATCTATACAGATTCTAGTCATCGTATTTTTCCCAAATCAAGAGTTAAGTCTTTATTTCAAATAGTGCTTTAACATAACAATCCAAAAACCCATAAATATCCCCATTGCTAATGCCGCTAGGAATACAATCCGCAAGTCGGGGGCATTCTCAATAATCACTGGGTTATCAGCTTTAATTTCAAACCAGGTGTCCTCCTGCTGATCCTCATTCAATTTTTCAGTATTCTTCCTTAAAACATCGGAGATGGCCTGTGCATTTTTTTCAGCTGTTTTTTTGTCGGCAGCGGAAAATTTCACTGAAACAATCTGCGAAGACATTTTTTCTGCTTGAAAAATCTTAGTTAATTGCTTCAAGCTCAATTCTTCAACATTTCTTCCTGCTGCACTGCTAATATCCACAACAATCCGCGGACTCTTGAGCCATTCTACGATTGTCTCAGCAAATTTTTCATCAGCTTGCAAACGATAAAAATCATCATACTTATACCCTTCCGAAACTTGATTACCTACTCGAGTGATATTTAAGAAAAGAGATGTGTCAAAAACTACGGGACGAAAAATAAAATAGCCCAATATGCCCAAGACAAATAAGGCGATTACTCCCACAAAAAGCTTCACCTGTTTTCTTATGATTAATAAATACTCTTTTAATTCCATATCAATATTCTTTAAAAAATTAATCGAAGGTAATAAACCCCAGAGTAAGTCATGAGTCCTACTCGTGATAAGCCACGAATAATTTACTCAAAATTAGCTCGTCCGCCGGAGCTTCAGCGCAGGAGGATCAAACTGGTCTTTCTCGTTTTGCCAAATGCGCTGCCAATTCTTGGTCAATATATTTTTTAATTTTTTCCTTGAAAATTTTCTTGTCAAATCTTAAGACCTTTTCTCTGATATATTTAGGATCATAATCGTCATCTCGAAATCTTCCCACTGCGTCAATAATATCTTCGGGTGTTTGGTTTTCAAAAAATATCCCAGTCTTACCTTCTTCTACGTGTTCAGGAATATCACCTCCTCGATAAGCGATAAGTGGTCGGCCCGATGCCATGGCCTCAATCGCAACAATACCAAAATCATCTTCCTGTGGAAATATAAATGCTCGACAGCGAGAAAAACAACTAAACAATTCCTCATCTGAAACTCTGCCAAGAAATTCAATATTAGGTCCAGCAATTTTTTTGAGCCGCCTCAATTCAGGCCCGCGACCCAATATCTTTAAAGGCAATTTCAATTTATTAAAAGCTTCGATTGCAATGTCGAAACGCTTATAGGCCATGAAACGTCCGACCATCAAGAAATAATTCTCCGTTTTATCACTAATGTAGAAGTTGTTTAACGTTATCGGAGGATTAATGACTAAGGAATCTCGTTTGTAATATTTCACAATTCGTCTTGCGATAAAATTTGAATTGGCGATAATTTTGTTTGGACGATCAGCACTGAATCGATCCCAAACACGGATATAGTTCATGAAAAAAGGAACTATCTTCTTGATGAAGGTTGGGAAATAGAAGTCAGTCGTGTATTTATGACAATCATCCCAAGCGTAACGCATTGGTGTGTGCATATAGCAAATATGCAATGTTTCTGGTCCTGTAATTATTCCCTTAGCATAGGCGGATGAATCAGAGAGTACGATATCATACTGGGAAAAATCAAACTGCTCAATCGCCATAGGCATAAGGGGAGGAAATATTCGGTGTCGTGTCGGAGCAAATGGAATTTTTTGCAGATAGGAAGTTTTGATTTTTTTGCCCTTGAACATGCCATGCATCAAATTTTCATCATAGACTATGGTATATATTGGCGCATAAGGAAAAAGCTCGCAAAAACATTCGAGCACTTTTTCCGCGCCTCCACATTGAACCAAATAATCATGAGCCAGAGCAATCCGCATTTCTTATTTACTTTACGACTTACGCGTTTACAGATTTCTTCGTTTAGAAAATAGCACCCCAATAGTTTTGAGACAAATTATTATGTCGAGTAGCATTGACCAATTCTCAATATAATATAGATCCAATTTATATTCATCTTCAAAATCCAAATCCGATCGACCTGATATTTGAGCCATTCCTGAGACGCCAGGCTTGATCGTGAGCAGGCGGCGGTGATACTCCATATACTTCTCAATCTCACGCTCTTGATGTGGACGAGGACCAACGAGACTCATGGAACCAAATAATACATTGAAAAGCTGCGGCAATTCATCGATGGAATATCTTTCAATAAAATTGCCCACGCGAGTTTTTCTCGGATCAGCTTTGATCTTATAGAGTGGTCCACGCCTAACACTCTGCTTCTCGATTAGTTCCTTTTCGTATTCAAGTGCTGCTTGCAATTTTGGATTATTTTTTGAAATACAATACTCACTTTTAAAATAGCGGAATTTATACACAAAAAATTTCTTCCCATCGCTGCCAATGCGTTCGTTCTTATAGATTATCGGGCCCTTACTGTCAAGTTTACTTGCGATAGCGGTGACAATCATGATTGGAGAGGTAAGGGTAATCCCAATGAGTGAAGCAACGATATCAAATGTCCGCTTAGCAATTCGACCCCAACCATCCAGTGGGGTGTTTTTGACTTCAATCAATGGCTCGCCGTTGAGCATCCCGATTTCAAACTTGAATGTCTGCAGTCCAGTCGGAATGTATTTATAGACAACATTATGAATGGTGCAGTAGTCAATCAGCTTTTCCTGCTCATCATCAGTGGTTGAAGATTCGCAAAGAATGATTTCATCAATGCCTCGTTCTTCTTTGATCATTTTAATCACTTTGAGATGAGCAGTATCAATCTGATCAATTACCTTATAACCAAGATTTTTATTATTTTTGATGGTTCGCGAGATCACATCCATCTTGGAATTTTTTCCGATAAGCAGGACGCGATGCACCCCGATTTCTCGATTTCGCAAAAGCCATTTTTGTACTAATTGCAACAAATATCTAGCAATAACAACATAAGTCGTTGCCAAAAGCCAAGCGGCTAAAATAATAAAACGAGAGGAAAACCATTCTCGTTTCAAGAATATCGCCACGATTATGATCACAAGACCAATGGAAGTTGCTGCAAAAATCTTCAAAGCTTCCTTCCAAAATTTTCTTGTCGAACGAATATCATAAAGTCCCTCAAAAGCATAGACCAAAAGAAAAAGCGGTGCAGTCATTAGAACAATCCGCAAATAAATATCAAACGGGAAAGAATAGAGTAGCGGCTTGAGTTGGATAATGCTGGGCACATTGCGGACAGAAAAAGCAGTTAGCGCTGCCAGAACAATCATGGCAAAATCAATTGGAACTTGGATAGCACTAAAAAATAATTCGGATTTTTTCATATTTTTTTAAAAAATACACAACACTATCTTTACAAGTCAACCATTTATCAAAGCAAATCTATAAGCCGGATTCTGTTTGGAAAAATTCCTTGGTAATAATTTATCTGGGATCTTGATTGCTCAAAACCTCAAGCGGCACTTCCCAATTTGCATCGGGACACGGCCTTGCATTCAGATAAGGATTTAGCCGTTTCACCCCTAATGTTGCCATTAGGGCTCACCCCAATAAATCAGGGTGCTCTTATTATTGCTAATAAAAGCGTCTCTGCTCGCACCTCGCGGATTACTCCGTATGGGTATTACCCATTACCCTCCCCCGCCAAGGCGGGGTAAATGTCCGGACTTTCCTCCCTCCCTCGCCAAAGCGAGAAAGAGTAATTACCCAATTTGCTTTGATAAATGGCTAAATTGAGCCTGATTATCTCCTTTTTCTCTCCTATTATCCTAGCATTATATGGGGAAATTGTAAAGATACGCTGACGTATCGCGCGCTCAGAAGCTCAGCTCCTGGAGCTCCAGGAGCTGAGCTTCTGTTTCTTTAGTTTGACGATTATCATAAAAACCTATATACTATAGACACGAAAAATCAATGAAGCACCGACGCGGACCAACCACCCGCCGAGCTTCGGCCAAAAGCTGGCGAAATAGCTTATCCAAAGTGTCCTGTCAGTCACGACTGACGGGAAAATTGAGTGGAACCGCGGAATTACTTTTAGAAATAAAAGAAACCCGTCTCAAGTATCTGTTTTTAGCTTAGAAAGGCCGTACTAGGCTTCTCTGAAAACAGATTTTGAGACGGGTTTTTTGTTGTTCTAAAACGAAAGCTGTTATTATGGGTCATTAATGATATCATCAAATTCAGCTTTCACTTCTTCAACAAAATATTTTAGACTGGTTTTAGCGGCATCCAATGATCACGCTGTCCCCTGAGATTTTCAACTCAAGGGCTACATTACAGCCTGGGCAAAAAAAATGATTATCGCCTTGAAGACGGTAATGCTTGACTTTTTTCCCCAGAATCATCGCTACTGGGTACTCCATGAAATTCCCCATTTCCCCCAAAATCATTTTGCATCCCGGACAAGTTATGCCCTTAATGTTCATAAAACCACCTCCTCTCGCATATAGATTGTCAAAAAAACTAAGTCAGCACAAGAATAATAATTAATAACACTAAATAAATAATATGTCAACACAACAAGCGAACGAAAACTTAGAAATCTTGCGCCACTCAACTTCGCACGTACTTGCGGCGGCAGTTTTGGAAATGTTTCCTGAGGCAAAATTTGCCATTGGTCCGGCGATTGAAAATGGCTTCTACTACGACTTTGATTTACCAAGAACACTCATTCCGGAAGATTTGGAAATCTTGGAAGAAAAAATGCGTGCCATCATCAAAGCCAATCATCAATTTGAACGAGCGGAGATTTCCATCGCCGAGGCAAGAGCGGATTTTGAAAAATTAGGACAATACTATAAAGTCGAATTGATTAATGATTTGGCAAAAAGTGGAAATGATAAAGTTTCGGTCTATAAATCTGGATCATTTGTCGATCTTTGCTCCGGACCACACTTAGACTCAACTGGCGAAATTCCAGCTGACGGATTCAAGCTGACAAAAATTTCCGGTGCCTATTGGCGCGGAGATGAAAAAAATAAACAATTACAAAGAATTTATGGCGTGGCTTTTGCTTCCAAGACTGAGTTGAAAGATTATTTGCATATGCTTGAAGAAGCGGAGAAAAGAGATCATCGGAAAATTGGAAAAGAGTTGGATTTATTTTCTTTCCACGACGTCGCACCGGGAATGCCCTTTTTTCATCCCAAGGGTAGTATCATCTACAACGAACTAAAAAACTTCTGGCTCGATTCCCAAAAAGAATTCGGCTATGATATGGTGCTTTGCCCTTCAATGCTGGATGTTTCAATTTGGAAAAAATCCGGCCACTGGGATCACTACAAAGATGATATGTATTTTATCCAAAACGAAGAAGGCGAAAAACAATTCGCTTTGCGTCCGATGGATTGCCCGGGAGCGATTCTCATCTATAATAACTCCCTGAAATCCTATCGCGATCTGCCATTGCGTTATGCCGAACCGGGACTGATCACTCGAAAAGAAAAATCCGGTCAACTTGGAGGACTCTTGCGCGTGCAACAATTCACTCAAGATGACGCGCATATCTTTATCCGCGAAGACCAGATTGAACAAGAGATTAAAAAAGTGATTCAATTGGTTGATAAGATGTATAAGCCTTTTGGATTGGAATATAGAGCGTTTCTCTCCACTCGCCCAGATGATTTTATGGGAGAGGCCAGTGTCTGGGAAAAGGCCGAGGAAGATTTGAAAAAAATTCTAGGTGAGCTGTATGGTGAAAATTATGGACTGAAAGAAAAAGATGGCGCTTTTTATGGACCAAAGATCGACTTTCAACTGAAAGATGCCATCGGAAGAACTTGGCAATGCGCGACAATCCAGCTGGATTTCCAAATGCCCTTGAAGTTTGATTGCCGATATATTGACAATGACGGCAAAGAAAAAACTCCTGTCCTCATTCACCGCACAATCATGGGTTCTTTTGAACGTTTCATGGGCATTCTCATCGAACACTACGCCGGCGCCTTCCCAACTTGGCTCTCCCCTGTTCAAGCAATGATTATTCCGATTTCCGAAAAATTCAATGACTATGCCAAACCCATAGAGACGCAACTTGTTGCGTCTAACGTCCGCGCCTCCATCGACGATTCCAACGAATCCCTCGGCAAACGCATCCGCCTGGCTGAAAAACAAAAAATCCCCTACATTTTAGTTGTAGGAGAAAAAGAAATGGCTGACGGAACAGTTGCGGTTCGGAAACGTGGTGAAGAGAAAAAGCAAGAGATTTTGAAGGTGGAGGAGTTTTTGGAAAATATAAAAAAAGAAATCGAAAATAAAGAATAAGAAACCTAGGGCATTGGCTGTAGGTTTGGTTTTTGGTAATAGGTCATATGGAACAAAATACTAAAATAAAAAGCTACACCGATTTAGATGTCTATCAAAGAACATACAAATTATCTATCATAGTCTGCACACGAGTGATTATTAAGCTTCCCAAGGAAGAAAGGTTTGATTTGGTTGACCAATTAAGACGTTCATCGAAAGCCATTCCGAGATTAATCGCTGAAGGTTTTGGGAAAAGAAATCAAAAAAGAGGTTTCATAAAATATCTTGATGATGCTATCGCCGAAAACAACGAAACAATCGTTAGCCTATCTCACGCAAAAGATATATACCACACTCACCTCAATCCCAATTCTGTTGAAAAGCTAATCAAAGAATATGAGATTAGTGGAAAGCAACTTTTCAAACTCAAGCAAGCTTGGGAAAAATTTACCTAAAACCTAAGCCCCTCAACCTAACTTACTGCCTACCGCCTATGTTACCAAAACTTTATTTTATCAAAACCTTCGGCTGCCAGATGAACATAAGCGACAGCGAACGGATTGCCAGCTTCTTGGAAAAAAATAATTACAACCCCGCTTCAAAAATTACCGAGGCTGATTTAGTTATTTTCAACACCTGCGGAATTCGTCAAATGGCCGAAGATAAGGCTTATGGGCAAATTCATAATCTCAGGAAAAATAATCCCAAAATAAAAATAATTTTAACTGGCTGCTTGGCGAATAGAAAAGATGTGCAAAAAAGATTAAAAGATAAAGTAGATTTATTTTGTGAAATCAAAAATGTAGAAAGTATTATGAATTATGTATCAAGTATGGATATAAAAAAAATACATACTACATCATACATCATACCTGATACTTCCATCTTAAACTGCAACCATCTTTCCAACACACCCAAGTACACCAAAACTTACCGAGCTTTGGTCCCAATAATGACTGGCTGTAACAATTTTTGCAGTTATTGTGTCGTGCCCTATGCACGTGGACGAGAAGTTTCAAGACCAGCTGAAGAAATCATTACCGAAATTAAAATTCTAATCAAAAGCGGCTGCAAAGAAATCACGCTTTTGGGGCAGAATGTCAATAGTTACAATCACAAGGAAACGACTTTTCCCAAACTCCTGCGAAAAATCGAAAAAATCCCCGGGCATTTTTGGATTCGGTTTATGTCTTCGCATCCGAAAGATTTTTCGGACGAATTGATTGAGACAGTTGTCAGGTTAAAAAAAGTTTGCGAGCACATTCATCTGCCAATTCAAGCTGGCTCTGATGAAATTCTGGCTGCGATGAATCGCAAATATAGCGCCAAGCACTATTTGGGATTGATTAGAAAAATCCGTTCCACTTTCAAAAAATATAAACCAAACGCGCCATATTCACTTACATCTGATATTATCGTCGGCTTCCCTGGAGAGACTAAAAAAGATTTCCTTGAGTCGGCCAAGATTATGGAAAAAGTAAAATATGACTTAGTCTATTTTGGCCAGTTCTCTCCCCGCCCAGGAACAGTCGCTTGGAAAATGAAAGATACTGTTTTAAAGTCGGAAAAATCCAGACGAGAAAAATTCTTGAATGAAATTTTGAAAAAAACAGCTTTTTCTAATAATAAAAAATATATTGGAAAAACATTGGAAGTTTTAATTAACCAAGAAAAAGATGAGTTTTATTTTGGCCGGACGCGTTCAGGTAAGGATGTAAAAATAAAAACTGACCAGAAAAATTTGGTCGGAACTTTTACAAAAGCTAAAATCACAAAATCTAACACTTGGAACCTTGAGGCAAGTTTAATTTAAAAATGGCCCGACGGATTTATCCGCAGGACCATTTTTTGATTTTCAAAGACATTGCATGAAAATTATTGCAGCGAGCGCTCGAACAGCCAAATATTGTTTGGGCTAAACAGATAGTCATTGTCCATAACTACTGCGCCCAGCCAATGACGCCTGCAAGTCCAGCGTAGATCGAGTAAGCAAAGATTGTTTCCGATTTGAATCGGACTCATCCCGCCGGTTTTCCATCCCTGCCCAGCGTAGACGACTCGTGACCGTGCAATCGCCTCCGCTGAAGTTTCCGAAAAACCGCTCTGGAAAGCCAGGGCGAAAACCTCAGCCTGCCTGGCCAGCCGTTTTTGACCCAGTTCCTTGCCGGAAACTTCCCAGAGGAGCACTTCTTTTCTTGTGGGACTGATTTCGATTCTGTCTAAAATCATCCCGGCCACGGCGCTGATACCCGCAACATTACCCGCCACCACTTCCCGTTTAATGTCACTTATATCCGAACCACCTACGCCCAGCCGCAGAAAGCCTTTTCCGCAAACCCCATTTCCAACGACTTCTTTCATGAGACACCTCCTGTTTTTCTCTGGTTAACTTATTTCCACGCCCTATAATTTCACATAAAAATGGTTAAGGTACTTTTTATTACTATTTATTGCTTTTGATTTTTTATCTTAATCAAATTTTTCTAATCTGTCAATAAGCCAGCTTGGCTCTGAAAATTCATCAAAACAACATCTCCAAGACTGCCTGTGCCGCCTCCGAACCCTTATTATTCTTTTCTCCGCAGCGCTCCTGAGATTGTTTGAGATTTTTGGTCGTAATAACGCCAAAGCCAACCGGAATCGAGAAATCGAGCATCACCCGCATAATTCCGTGGCTCGCTTCAGAGGAAATGTAATAAAAATGGTCCGTATCGCCCTTAATTACGCACCCAAGCGCCACAATACCATCGAACTTTTTTGTTTTGGCCAAGCGCTGGCAAGCGAGTGGAATTTCAAATGAGCCAGGAACCCAAACGATTTTAATATTTTTTTGGGGGACAGAGTTTTTCTCCAATGTTCGCAGAGCCCCTGCAAGCATCTTCTCGGTGATGTCAGAATTAAATCGGGAAACCACCAAAGCAATTTTTAGCTTGTTCCCATCTAGTTTTTTTTCTAAAATCTCGGTTTTTCTTTGCATAGTCCTATTTCTTCAAAAATTTATGAATATATTTCGCCAAAATATCTGTTTCAATATTCACCTCAGCGCCCTCTTTGATTGTTCCCAGATTAGTATTATTGAGCGTATATTCAACCAGTGAAATACTAAACCAATCTTTCTTCGCTTCAACAACGGTGAGACTAATGCCATCAACACTGACCGAACCTTTTTCGACAATAAGGTCTAGCACTTTTTTGGGCGCTTGAATTTTCATCACTTTGGATTTTTTTACTTTCTGAATTTCAACTATTTTTCCCCGCGCATCAATGTGACCCTGAACAATATGCCCGTCTAGCAGCTGATTCAGTGTGAGACTTTTTTCCAAATTCACCATTCGCCCCTTGGCAAAAGTTCCAGCAGTGGTTTTTTTGAGTGTTTCTGGCATATATTCCACTTCAAAACTATTTTTTGAAATATTTTTTACTGTTGAGCAGACACCATTCACAGAGATGCTTTCACCCAATTTTACTTTCCAATTCTTTGGTTTTTTAATTACCACAAAAAAACTACCACCTTTTTCGGACGCCGTTTCTATTGTTGAAATTTTAGTTATGATTCCTGTAAACATAATAATTTATGCACTTAAATGCAACTTGTCATCCTGAGCGAAGCGGAGCGAAGTCGAAGGATCTGTTTTCGACTATCACTAATATCGCTATAAATAGTAAGGACTGCGGTTACCCTAGGCAGATCCTTCGACTACGTTCGAGTACGAACTCCGCTCAGGATGACAGTCGGGGTTTAGTTTTATGCGAACATTAAACTTTATCTCTGACTAATTTTATGTCTTTTTCAATCTGCACTATTAAATCCTTATTAGTCTCGAATTGAACAATTTCTCTAATTTTTTCCCCAACCTCAAGCTCAATTTTTTTACCATAAAGATCTCCGGAAAAATCCAAGATATAGGCTTCTAAAATAGTCGTTCTGTTACGATACATTATCCCTGCTTTATATCTTTTTCCGTCAATAATGGCCCAGCCGGCATATACCCCTTCTTCCATTTTTCCCCTAAATTCAACATTAGCCGTGGGAAAACCAAGTTTTCGGCCTTCTTTTTGTCCATGGACCACATTACCTTCAAATATATTTTTCATTGCGTTACTTGATTTATCACCGCCAATAGTATTATTATACACAATACTATGATAAACACCCAAAAGTCAAAAATAGTCGTGATTCTCGGCCCCACATCCTCGGGGAAGTCTTCTGTCGCCATAAAATTGGCACAGAAGTTTAACGGCGAGATTATTTCGGCTGACAGCCGACAAATTTATCGCGGGATGGATGTTGGCACAGGCAAAGTCACAAGCGCAGAGCAAGCGCTTGCCAAGCACTATATGCTTGATATTGTTAGTCCAAAAACTAATTTTAGCGCAGCCCAATTCAAAAAAAAAGCGCAAATTTTAATTGCCGATATCTTGAAACGTGGTAAACTTCCCATTATTTGCGGTGGAACTGGTTTTTGGATCAAAGCCTTGGTTGACGACGTCATTTATCCAGAAGTGAAACCAGATTGGAAACTACGAGAAAAGTTAGGCAAAAAATCCACTGAGCAGCTTTTTGTGATGCTTGAAAAACTCGATCCGGTCCGAGCAGGAAATATCGACGCTAAAAATCCAGTAAGACTTATTCGGGCAATTGAAATTTGCAGAACGCTCGGTAAGGTGCCAGTTATTGCAAGTGGAGGCTCAACCTCCATAATGGAGGTTGAGCCTCCAAAATTTCTGCAAATTGGCATATCACTTCCCAAAGAAAAGCTGCATCAAAATATTGAAAAAAGGCTAAAGCAAAGATTCGACGAAGGTATGATTGAAGAAGTCACACGACTCCACCGCGAACAAAAAATCAGCTGGAAAAAAATGGAAAGTTTTGGTTTGGGCTATCTTTGGATTGCCAAGTTTTTGCAAAAACAACTCCCGCGTGAGGAGTTGTTTTTCAAAGTCTATTCAGCTGAAAAAGATTATGCCAAACGTCAGATGACTTGGTTTGGAAAAGATAAAAGAATAATCTGGCTACCCACATCTTCGACAGGTAAGAAGAAATATCAAGAAATTGAAGAAGAAGTGGAAAAATTTATCATTCGCTAAGTTCTCCCTCTAGGAGCATATGCAAAACATCTTTGAGCAATCTCGTTCGCTCATTCAAGTTAGAGCCTATATTTGTTATCCCTTTCTCCTTTAGCATTTTTCTGAAACTAGCTTTAAATTCCTGACTACTTAATACTGCGATGCCCTTCTTTAATAATACAGGGTCGCCTCCGGTCACATCAGAAAGCACTTCTCGTGACACTCTCTGCATGATATTCGCATTAATAAGCTTGGCCATTTTTTCAGCAATATACGACGCACAAGCTTGCTCTTTTGCTCTTAATCTAAAGCTAGGATTCATTTCAATTTCACCATCTTCATTTTCACTATCCTTTTCTTCTAAAAATTCTTTAATCTCTCGCTTTAGCCTTGGACTAGTTGCCAATAATCTCACTTCCGCTAGTAAATCTGGATCAATATTCTCTTTGTCAGTATGCATGTCAACAGCCATTCCAAATACGCGCGTCTCAATACTATCCTTACGCCCTTCCCCTTCAAGAGGAAAAGCGCGCTCTAAATTTGATTTTTTCCTCATACCGCCCATCTCCAATGGATTATTTCGCATATTTTTTTATTTTCAATAATTAATTATAACTTTTTACGCAATAACTCTTCCGCCACTTGCGGATTGGCTTTGCCTTTAGACACCGACATCACTTGCCCCACCAAAAATTTCAAAGCATTTTCTTTTCCGGACTTGAAGTCTGCGACAGATTTTTCATTTTTTGCGAGAACTTCATCAACAATTTTTTCCAACTCCCCCGCATCACTCATTTGGATTAGATTTTTAGCTTCAATAATTTGCGATGGATCTGCTCCTGTCTCATACATCTCCTTCAGTACTGTTTGTGCTCCAGAAGAGCTAATTTTTCCTTCACCGACGATTGCGATAAGTTCAGCGTAATTCTCTGGAGTGATTTTTAATTCAGCAATCTCACCACCATTGGTCATCAAATGTTTTCGGAGTTCTCCCACCATATAGTTCGCCGCCAGTGTTAAGGCTTTTTCCAGGGAAACTGAAAATTCTTTACACTCAATTTTTTCCTTTATTTCACTGACAACATTTTCAAAATAATCTGCCAAAGCTGGATCGGTTGTGAGCACTAAAATTGCATCGTCAGCCAGGCCATATTCAACTTTGAAACGTTTCACTTTTTGATCAGGCAGTTCTGGTAATTTTCGTTTCAGCTCTGCCACATATTCCGGCGTAAACTGAAATGGTGGAATATCTGGTTCGGGAAAATAGCGATAATCATGGGCGGATTCTTTTTTTCGCTGCGAGACAGTCGCATTACGATTAGCATCCCAGCCACGCGTTTCTTGCACAACTTTCTCACCTCTTTCCAAGGCTTCTGTTTGTCGCTCAATTTCATAGGCGATGGCTTTTTCTACAAATTTGAATGAGTTGATATTTTTCACTTCCACTTTTGTGCCAGACAGTTTTTCTTCACCTTTTTTATATAGCGAAAGGTTGACCTCACAACGCATATGGCCTTTCTCCATATCCGCATCGGAAATTTTGAGATAGCGACAAATTTGCTGTAACTTCTGGCAAAACACGCGCGCCTCTTCGGCAGTTTCAATGTCCGGCTCAGTCACGAGCTCCATCAGTGGCACACCCGCCCGATTAAAATCAACTAGGGAATAATTCGCACCCTTGGGATGAACAAGCTTCCCAGTGTCTTCCTCGAGATGAATCCTAGTTACACCAATTTTTCTTCCTAAAACGTCAAGGTGTCCTGCTTCACAAAAAGGCTGGTCATATTGAGAAATCTGATAGCCCTTGGGAATGTCGGGATAGAAATAGTTTTTGCGGTCAAATTTACTATCCAGTCTCAATTGACAATTCAAGGCCAATCCCGCCAATTGCACAAACTCAATCGCCTGGCGATTGGGCACAGGAAGCGTTCCAGGTTGCGCGGTGCAAACCGGACAAATATTGACATTCGGCTCTGTTTCCATTCCCATGCCATTCTTACTGGAACAGAACATTTTGGATTTAGTCTTGAGTTCAACATGGATTTCCATGCCGATAACAGCCGTGTATTTGTTCATATAGTAAAAAGTTATTTATATTTAGAAAAAGTTAAACGACCTTCTTTTTTCTTGTTTTTCTTCAAATTCCTTGTCTCATTTTTCTCTAGCAGTAATTAAATCACCAACGACGGGATCGGTCAATCCTTTGCGCATTCCTTGTTCTCGCCCACTTGGCATCTCAGTTTCTTTATGATTTTCGAAATTCATTTTTTTAATTAATCAATCATAGTTTAATATAAAACTTCGTATTTCAAAACTATGGAGTTATCATTGATTTTTTCGACGCTATTCAATTTCAAGTTTACATCAAAATCACCCTTAAAAAGCGAGAGTCCATCGCCAAATATTTTTGGCTCAATCGTGATCCAAATCTCGTCGATTAATTTATGCTCCAAGAAAAGCCCATTAATAAAAGCGCCCCCGCCAAGAATCGCCGACTCATACCCTAATACTTCCAACTCTCTAATGACCGCTTCTGGCTCGCCCTTGACCCACCTAACGCCTTCGATTGATTTTGGATTTTCATCCAAAGTAAAAACCACATTCAGACGCTCTTTTAATGGCGCGGGAAAAGTAAAAAAAGTCTTATCCCCCATAATCACCACTCCCGCCTCTTTGGAGGTTTTGGCAAAAAGTTTTTTATCTTCTTTTGAAGTCCAATCAGGAAAATGATCACTGGATTTAGCAATTTTGCCGTCCAAGGTCATCGCCATCATCATTATTACTTTCATAAATTATGACTTACTTTAAATTTATTATTTATGCCAATCACTTGTTCTATAGCGATTCTGCTGCGAATTTGCATGCCAACTATTTACATCACTCAAATAAATTTCCTTAAACATTTTCTTGGCGGTTGCTGTGAATAGCTTGGGAGGAATCACCTTTTTTCGCCCTTTTGTTTTTGATTGAAAAAGTTCTTCGTTCGCCCCTCTTTGTTCCATCAGCTCCAGATCAATGTCCAGATTATCAGCGTCTTTGACAATTTTCGCTTCAATCGTTTCTCTCTTTTCCATCTCCTTGGACAATTCCATAAATTCTTTTTCAAAGGTAGTGCCACTGAGCGTGTCATGCACTGCCTGCTCTTCATTTCTTTTGACATATTGTCGCGACAT
Organism: Candidatus Moraniibacteriota bacterium; assembly: GCA_049297495.1. Taxonomy (GTDB): domain Bacteria; phylum Patescibacteriota; class Minisyncoccia; order Moranbacterales; family UBA2206; genus UBA9630. The sequence goes on along the minus strand of JBAQUL010000015.1, from coordinate 64,114 downwards.
ATAGTCCACGTCCATCGACCGACTTTCAGAAATATCGTGCGCGAGTGCCAGCTTCATTATCCGCTCCTGATTACCCTTCTTTTCTTTATTGGCAATAAGCAGGGCCAGCCACATTACCCGAAAGGTGTGTTCCGTGTCATTGGCCACTTTGGTCAAAAAGAACCGCTGCCAAGCCCTTTGCATAAATCTCATTCGCCCAACCTCATACAGAAAATCGATATCTTTTTGCATTGCATTCAAATTAAAGATTATGTATAATCCATATACTAGCATATTTAAACTAGTCAGTAAAATTATTAAATATTAATGATAAGCCTCTATGGATATTGAAATATCGAGCCTCTTGGGAAGCGGGAAACTTGTTCCCACAAAAGATATAGGCAAGATCGTACGCCTTCTTAAAAAAAATAATTACAAAGTTGTACTAACACAAGGAGTGTGGGATCTCATTCATGAAGGACATGCTCAATACCTTCAAAAGGCTCGAAAATTAGGCGACGTATTAATAGTTGCTGTTGATACTGATGAAGTGGTAAAGTATCGCAAGGGTCCTAATCGTCCGATAGTTCCTGAAAAAGAGAGGGTTAAAATGATCTCCCACTTAAAACATGTTGATTTGATTGTCATGAAAGAATCAAAAACAAATAATGAGGCACTGATTAAAATAGTTAAACCTGATATTTTGGTTATTTCTACAACAACTAAGTCAAAAGTTGCTGGAGCAGATTTTATCTCTCGAGTAAAGAAAAAGTTTGGAAAGCATTGCGGAGACGTCGTTGGTTTAAAGCCACAATCCACAACCTCCACCACCGCACGAATTCGATTGCTAACTATCAAAGGTGCCGAGGATCTTGCAAAAGAATTACAAAAATCAATAGAAAGCTTCTTGTGCGGCAATAAACTATAAACCTTACACCACAAAGATGATTAAAAAAAAGATTTTAATCGCCCTAGTCCCTGTTGTCCATATTAAATATCTGGAGTTATTCAAGAAATATCCAGACCAACTTTATATTTTAAGCAACACTATTCTGGAGAAATGGGATAAATTTGGAAGCTTAAAAAGAGATTTGCGAACTATTGATCAGGAGACTATTTGCAAATTCATCAAAAAATCAGACATTCTAAAGAAGGTTGATTTGTTGACCTTGGATAATTTAAAAAATCTAACGGGAGCGGAAGATATTTCTATTATCATGCCAGACGAGGATGTGTCCCATTGGTTTGCAGAAAAATTTCTTCCCAACAAAAAGGTTGAATTTGAAAATGTCTTCTTGCGCTGGAATAGGCCAGTCTCAACTCAAGAATTGGAGGTTGCTAGTGACAGAATAATTACGCGGGAGAAAACTCATCAGGAACTTATTAAAAAAGCTACCGAATTGAAAGAAAAAAGTGCTAATTGGTGGAGACAAATTGGCGCCTTGATCACAGACAAAAAAGGCTCAATAATACTTTCAGCGTTTAATCGTCATGTTCCCACCCAAGAAAATATGGCAGTCTATGGGGATTTGAGAATGTGCTTTGATGCTGGTGAAAATCATCATCTGTCAAACTCCATCCACGCGGAGGCATCGCTGATCGGAAAAGCTGCTAAGGATGGAATTAGTCTTAACAATACCAATTTATACGTCACGACCTTTCCTTGCCCAACTTGTGCTAAATTAGTGGCAGAAGCTGGCATAAAAAAAGTTTATTATCAAAGTGGATATTCTCTTTCTGATGCCCAAGATATTCTCAAGAATGCCGGAGTTGAGCTTATTTTGGTCAAGTAAAGCGCTCCTCAAAATTCCTCCTGGAACTTCTACTACATAATGAATATCTACGCGATAAATTAATATCAGAAGCCTGCTTGATAAGGTTCCAAGCAGGCTTCTTTAATCACGACTTGCTTTTTTAAGCTGAAAGTGCTGTAATACATAATCAATCTTTAAAAACTGAATATAAAATTTATTTGCGCTACAAACCGCAAAAGTACATAAATGTGCTGAAAGGATAAGACGATGACAGCAACACCTAGTGAAGAAATTAGTGGGGTTGATCTGGAAAATCCCACCATTCTTGGGGTACTGGGTAATACGCGCACATATTACCAATACATCAAGATGCGCAAAGACCTGACGGAAGGCTATTGCCCATTCTGTCGCCCCAAAACCTGGAGATACCCGGAAATCCTTCGGGTCGGCAATTGGATTGCCAAGCCGAATGACATGCCTTACATAAATAGCGAGTATCACTTCGTCTTTATTTATGTTAAGCATGTTGTAGACCAAGATTCGTTGAGCGATAAAGATTGGGCGGATCTCCACAAAGCTTGCAGATTGATAGCTAAGAAATATAATATTGACGGCTATGGATTTGTGATGCGCTGTGGAAACATCGCACGCACCGCTGGCAGCATAACGCATATTCATGCGCACATGCAGGTGGTACGACTCGACGATGACGGCTTTCCGGTTGGTCAGCTCGTGGCCTATTTTGCCAAATCTCGAGAAGTAATTGAGTGGTGCCAAAAAATGGTAGCACTATTCGAAAGAGTGCGAATAGGCAATCTCACTGGAGTACGCAAAGGCTTCATAGTATTTGATAGCAATGGCGTATACCTCAATCGCTCTCAGCGTTGGGAAAGCAGATTCAGTCGGCCCAACGAGGCAGATTTGCTGGCAATTTCCATGCCAGAGATTGTGCGCCTATCTTCGGGAAGGAAAAATCCTCGATATTGGGAGGCCCTGACCAGCAACGAAACGGGCATCGTCATTGCCGATGGCCCATTCGAGATCAAATGATCTCATTACACAAAAACCCGGCAGCCGATTCTTGGCTGCCGGGTTAGTTTTTTATATGAGACTTTCAAACACCTTGGGCAAACTTTTGCCGTACAATTTTTTATTCATTATCTTTAATTTCTCAACCGATTCTTGTAATAACCGGCTCATCACCACTAGCAACCACCAATTGGGCATGTAAATGCTGAACAGTTGCACCTGTCTTGCCAGTAGTATCTGAGCGCATCAACAAAGTGCTGTGGGTTATCCCAAGCTTTTGCTTGACCTCTCTGATGATGTTCCATAAATCTAAGATTTCCTCCTCTTTCATTTCTTCGGGATTTAAGATATGACGCTTAATCACAAGAATTAAATGTTCTTTTGTGTGTCCATACGGCCAAGCATTTCTTGTCACCACCCAAAAATCAGTTTCAACTAAGACAGGATTAGAGTGATAGGCTGGTTTTTTCTTTTCAACAAAATCATGACAAAAAGGACAAACTCCATCGGCTATGATTTTTTTCATCACCGCAATTTGTTCCTCCTTACGAGCATTTTTCAAATCTAATCCACTGTTATTCATATTCCTAATATTGTAAATTATATTATCTATACCGGCGTTGGAATCTTAAACCAAGGTTCAGGCTTATAATCTTCAAGCATAAAGTCCTCTTTGCGGAAATCTTGAAGTCTCGTCACTTCTCTGTTTGGCTTTAGTGTTACAGTTGGAAAAGATTTTGGCTCAATGGCCAAAAGCTTATCCACGGACTGAGCCTGAACATCATAATAATGAGGATTGGACAGAAAGTGGGTATACTTAGTGAATTTGTAACCCAATAGATGTGCCACCATCAAGCCAAGAGCAGACCATTCAATCAGATTAAGCTGCAAGCCCACTGGAACATCAGCTGATCGCTGAGTGTGGGTCATTTCTAGCTCTTTTTGCGCATCAAAAAGCACAAAATGGATAAAGTTGCCATGGCAAGGAGCGACAACGACTTTGCGCCTGAAACCCTGCTCCTTATCTCCCAGTGACAAGGGTGGATTCCATGTAGTCATCACATGAGTTCGCAGAAAAGGCCTTTTCTCCATTTGCCTTTGAACAGCGCTAACTTGGTCAAACTCTCCTGTTGCGGATTGAAAATGCCCCAAGGAGGCTCCATAGGATCCATCACCCAAATCACCTTCAGGTAAGCCAAATATTGCACATTTTTCCTTCGTAACCCAATCCTTCCAAAAAACTTCTGGACAGCCATATTCTTTCAGGCCACTCAATGTGCTTTGCCCGTTCAAAAATGCTACTAATTCGCCTATTGCTCCATAGAATGATTTGGACAAATCACGCTCAGTGAGAACAGGAAAACCATTATTCATTTCAAATTGCAACATAGCCCCGGTTATTTCTTTTGAGTTCTGATGGCCAGAGTTGGCATTCTCAGCAAGTCTGACATGAATAGGCACCTTATCTTTTCCTGTCGTTTTAATTTTTTTAAGCAATTCTTGATATTGAAAATCAGGAATTCTCTCACTAAAGGGAATGTAATCGATATCTCCTTTTGTTTTATCTCCAACTTCTTTGTTTGTCATATTTTTATACCACCAGAAAAATTATTTATTTAATCCGCTAATGATTTGATCAATTTGATGATACAACTCCAAAAATGTGCCTTCATTATTAACCACGAAATCGGCATAATTTTTGAGATCAGTAATCTGTGACTCCGCCTCTCTTTGATGATCAGCCACAAACTCCGAATACGGCTTGTGCGCGTCATCAGTATTTTCCCTCCGATCTATAATCCGGTGATAACGAATGTCAATATTTGCTTCAACATAGACAAGTTTAAAGCCCTCCAAATTTTTCAGACATTTGATATCTGCCATTCGACGCACACCATCAATCGCCACGATCTGATGAGTATCCATCTCAACATCCTTGCAAACGACCATTGATAGAATATCGTCGTTGAAATTTTGTCGAAAAACAGAGGAGATCTTTTGCAAATTTTCACGGCTTTCTTCCAAGTGCATCCGACGCGCCACATCACGAAGTGCCGTTGAAAACTGGTGATAGCTTCCCTTATATTTCTCTTCGATATGACGCGCAATCATTCCCTTGCCGCTGCCAATCTCACCCGCTATTCCCAAAATGATTTTCATAGTTTTTTTGAAATTATTATTCATATCCCTTCTCCCTTCGGGAGAAGCCTGCCTGCCGGTAGGCAGGGTGCCCGAAGGGCGGATGAGGGTGCTCGCAATAATTCAAGCGCTTTTGATTTAATTGATAGCTTTTTTGCATCAGGGAAAGCCCTCACCTGTCACGTGCTCGTGACATCCTCTCCCGGAGGGCGAGGAGGCTAAGAGTTCTTCTATTTTACCCTTTTTCCCATTTCTCGTCAAAAAGCAAAAAGCCACCCGGAAATTCCCCTGGTAGCTTTTTTTAGGTTTTGTCAAGCATTATATTTTCAAGTATTTTCTGATAGCAAACCAGCTACTCAGCGTTCCCAAGAAAGCCCCTGCGAGAATTTGCATGCCGAAAATTATGACAAAATTGGATAGATAGAGCGAAACCACATTGACAGTTGGGATGAGGCGCAAAGTGAACTGTTCAGACAATCTCAAGGCGACATAGAGAAAGAGCATTGAAAAAACAGAAGCGACAAGTCCATAGATAATTCCTTCGAAAATAAAAGGTAGGCGGATATAGGTATTAGATGCACCAACTAAGCGCATCACCTCCACTTCTTTGCGATGGGTGTAAATCGTGATTCTAACTGTATTGGAAATAATAAGAAGTGAAATAATTGAGAAAAGACCAGCGACCCCCAGACCAATTCTGCGCACTTCTGAAATTGTTTTATTCAATCGATCAATTCGATCTTTGTTATCCCTATAATTCACCCAACTAATATCATCCTTAAATGAAGCGTTTTTCAAATATTCTCCCACCATATCATATTGATTTGGATCATTTGCCTGGATAACCAAGTAGGATAGCAATGGGTTTTCCCCAATTTCCTCCAAGGATTGCAAGATAACTGGCTTTGATGCGCTATTTTTTTTGAAAATTTCCAGAGCTTTTTCCTTGGTGATATAGTCTACGGTCTTAATTTCACTGTAATTTTCCAAATCCTTCTTCGCATTCATGATAGACTCTTCGGAAACACTAGCTTTGAAATATACACTAACATTAACGTTTCCTTGCATACCAGAAAGGACACTGTCTGCTGTGAGTACAATTAAATATAATGAACTCATAGTGAACAAACAAAGGAGCATCACACTAACTGCTGCAACACTCAGATATCCATTACGAAAAAAATTATTCCACCCACCCTTGATTGTTCTGCCAATAGTTAAAAACATAGTTTTTTATTTTATAATCAAATATTTTACGTTTTGTTAGCAAATTTTATATTTGCCTTTTTCCTCATCACAAATAATCCGTCCTTTTTCTAGCACAATAACTCTTTTTGCCGCTTTATTGATAATATCCCTGTCATGACTAGCAAGTACAACTGTGGTACCTAATTTATTTATTTTCAATAGTAATTGCATTATTTCCAAGGAAGACACGGGATCAAGATTGCCAGTTGGCTCGTCAGCAATAATCACTAATGGCTTATGAATCAGAGCTCTCGCCATTGCTACGCGCTGTTGCTCACCGCCCGAAAGCTCATGAGGGAATTTGTTTTGCCGATCTTTCAAGCCAACAATTTCCAAAATTTGAGGCACATCTTCAAGAATTTCTTCACGAGAAACACCGCAAACTTCCAAAGCATAAGCTACATTTTCAAATGCCGTCTTCTTGTTTAATAATTTAAAATCCTGAAAAACAGTGCCAATATTCCTTCTGTGGCGGGAGATATGTCTCCTACTAATACTATCAAGCGGTTTTTCAGCAAAAAACACCCTGCCATCGGTTGGAGCCTCTTCGGCATAAATTAATTTTAGAATAGTGGATTTTCCAGCACCACTTGTTCCAACAATTGAAACGAATTCGCCCGCCTTAACCTCAAGATTTATATTATCTAGGGCGATATAGTCATCTTTATATATTTTCGAAACCTTATCAAACTTAATCATTATTATTTCTGTTTATTATTATTTTCAAATACACTATTATTATACACTACTTTTAGAATATTTCAAATAGCTTTCCATGACCGCCTTCAAATCACCCGAGAGAACTTCATCAACCTGCGCTGTTTCCCATTTCGTCCTATGATCTTTGACTAGTTTATAGGGATGAACGACGTAGGAGCGAATCTGACTGCCCCACTCCGCACTTGACTGCTCTCCGCGCAACTTTCTTTTTTCTGCCTCAACTTTTTCAAGATATTTTTTGTGCAACTTGGCTTTCAAAATCCGCATTGCCTGCTCTTTATTTTGCAATTGACTCCTTTCATTCTGACAAGCAGCGACTGTTCCCGTCGGAATGTGCGTAATCCGCACTGCACTATCAGTCGTGTTGACGCTTTGCCCACCCGCCCCCGAAGAACGATAAACGTCCACTCGTAAATCTTCCGGATTGATTTTTACTTCTTTTATTTCTCCGATAATGGGCAAGATCTCGACGACCGCAAAAGATGTTTGACGCAGATTGTCCGAATTAAATGGTGACAAGCGCACTAGACGATGAGTGCCCATTTCACTCTTGAGATAGCCATAAGCATAAGCGCCAGTCACTTCCAGTGTCGCACTCTTTATCCCCGCCTCTTGTCCACGCGTTTCGTCAACCAATTTCGTTTTAAACCCATTTTTCTCCCCCCATTTCAGATACATCCGCAAAAGCATCTCTGACCAATCTTGCGCGTCCACACCTCCGGCACCGGAATAAATATTGAGAATGGCATCATTGTGGTCATATTCGCCGTCAAGCAAAGTTTTAAATTCTAACTCATCGATTCTTCGGTCCGCTCCGGCTATTTTTTCCTCCAATTCCTTTTCATCTTCTGCCGTCTCCACCATCCCAGAAAATTCCACCAATTCGTCCAGTTCTCTTTCTAAATTTTCAAAGGTTTTCACCTCCAGTTTCAACTCTTCCAATTCCCGCATCACCACGGAAGCTTTTTGATTGTCACTCCAAAAATCAGCCGACTGAGACTGATCTTCAAGTTCAAGCACTTTCTGCTTTTTCTGCGCCAAGTCAAAGACAGTCCCGAAGATTCGGGAGCTTAATTTTTAACTCTTCAAGTTTTTGAGAAAAATTTTGCATAAGATTATTCCATCAGCAACATTCCTAACATTAGCCCGATTCCAACTAAAAAAGCAAGTACCTGCAAAACTCCTTTTTTTGCTTCATTTTGTTTGTGCAATTCCGGAATCAGGTCCGTTCCGGCGATATAGATAAATCCGCCGGCGGCAAAGGGAACCAAGAATTTTTCCAAGCCATCAATTTTTAGATCAAAAGCTAAAATCAAAAGCGCACCGGCTACGGCCGTAAGCGCACTTAGAAAATTGAGAAATAAGGCTTTTTTGCGAGTGAAACCACCATAAATCAGCGAGGCAAAATCACCAATCTCTTGAGGAATTTCATGAAAAATAACCGCTATGGTTGTGGCAATTCCCACAGGAATACTGACCAAATAGCTTGCTCCGATAACCATTCCGTCAACAAAATTATGCAGCGAATCACCCATCAGGATGATATAGGAAAAGGGGTGTGGATGTTTTTCACAAGGTTCTTCATGGCAATGGCGCCAATGAATTACTTTTTCCAAAACAAAAAAAACTAAAATACCCGAAAGGATATAGAGCGAAACCAAAACAGTGCCATCGGAATTTTCATAAGCCTCGGGAATAAGGTGGATAAAAGCATCGCCCATTAGCGTCCCAGCCGAAAGACTCACAAGATAGATTAAGTATTTATATAATTTTTTATGATCGAGAGACAACGTAAAAACGCCGATGAGGGAAATCAGGCTGACGATGAAAACGGAAATTAGAGTGTAAACCCAAGACATAAATTTTCAATTTATAATTTCAAAATCCTAATGTCAAATTTCCAACCAAGATCTAAACTCTAATGACAAAATAATTCATTGGCTTATTTTTTAGATTTTTAACTTTGGATTTGATTTGACATTGGAAATTGGAAATTTGGAATTATCTGCGCTCTTTCAGATAAAATTCTTGATGAGTTCAATGTGCCCAATCTCCGCTTGCATAATTGCTCCAAAAAACTTGCGCACATGCTCCTCGCTGGCTTCCCTCGCAAATTTTTTATACAGCTCCACAGCATGGTCTTCCAGCTCAATGGTCTTTTGAAAATTTTCCAAATCTTCACTGGAACAGTTTTCCGGTTTAATTTCCGGCATAGTAATGTTTAATAATTTTGTCGCAATAATGGCATGCTCCAGTTCCACTTTCGCCAAACGTTTATACATTTTCATGATTTGATAGTCCTTCGCTTCTCCTGCCATACACAGGTAAATTGCATTCGCCCTGGTTTCCAATGCTAACGTTTCCATGAGATTTTTCTTAGAAAGCTCACTAATTTCTATCTTTATTTCTGCAATCGGTTGCGCTTCTGAGCCATTTTTTATGAAATTCCCCTTCGCCCCACAAAAAGGACAATCACTTGGTTTTTCCACGCCAATATAGGCGTCTCCGCAAATTTCACAGATATATAAGTTTACCCCACTAGAATTTTCCATAGATTTAAATAAGTTAATTATTAGCTCACTTTTAGATTGCAACTGCCCAACATAGAAAACTGTTTATAGCTGGGGTGAATATGGTTGAATTATTTAATGAATTAATATACTATTAATTAGTGCTGTTATCTTAGCTTCTGTCCGAGGCGCCTGCCTGCGCTCCGTCGGCCATAGCCTTTAGCGGCGTGCCACCGGTAATCAGGGACAAGGTCCGAGCAATGGCCGATTAGTATCTTTCGAAAACCATATAAGCCATCTTAGCTCAGTTGGTAGAGCGACGGTATCGTAAACCGTAGGTCGTCGGTTCAATCCCGACAGATGGCTCAATTATTTTTATACTATGGCATTGTAGCGTTGAGGATAACTTCAACTCTTTTTTCGTTCAATGGGATTTTACTGACAAATATTTGAGGAAAATATTCCACTTCGGCCTTTTCTATGCTTGGATAGCCTTTCAAATAATCAGCCAGCTCATCATTATTTTTTCCTAAAATTCCTCGTTTTAAATTCTCTAAATCAAGATTAGGTTGCATAACACTCGAGGCATGCATTTTAATATCGATCGTACTAAGCTTGAAATCAGCATTAGATTTCCCATAGTCAACCAGTATCGATCCGCTATCAATATTTATCTTTCCATTGCCCGATTTTGAAATAACCGTATTAGCAATTTTCTTAACATCGCTTTCAGAAAAAACCAGCGCCCGCGCGTGCGCCTGAGCTTTTATTTCGAAACTATCAGCCGTTTCGCCGGCAGAATTAGAAATGCGATATACTGGCTCATCGATAATGATAGCATCATCAAGAATCACCATATCCGACACAGAACTCTTAACTTTATTTTTAATCATACTGGTTATTTCCAGAGAAATCTTGTCCTTTGCGTCACTAACATCCTTTTCGGATACGACATGGATTTCATCGTTGCCATTACCCCCGCCTGTCATTGGAGAAAGTGATTTGGCATAAATCTTGGTCGATTTGTCATTTCCGCTATTTTTGAATCCTGGAATACTAAAATTCGTCGCATCAATATTAAATGAGTCACCAGCTTCATCTGCAACTATTTCTGCCTCAACAACACCCGGCTTAATTTCTTCACCCACTTTAGTTGTACCAGGAATCGTCACGCCTTGCACCAAGCGAAACATCTTTTGATTATCGCTTAAAAACCTGGTAGTGGCCACGAGCGGCTGAGCTGAAGAACTAAATTCATTATATATTGTGATCTTTCCTTTGGCTTTCTGATTTGAAACGCTCTTTCCTCCAGTTGAATTAAACGTTTTTGAAACTTCTTCGTCAAATTCCATCAGTTTCGCGGGAATAGTTGATTTCTCGTAATTAATATCGTCCAAATTGACATCCCCGGAAATTTCTATATCGGCAGACTTAACTTCTTTTTTCGCAAAAACAGTAACAATAGCTTTTGGAACATATTGATAGGCAATATATGCCAAGCCCAAAACTAAAACAACGGCACCTAAAACCACTACCGCTTTCATGAGTCTCCCGCCTAATCGTGAGGTTACGGCATTTTTTTCGTCAGCATAATTCTCCTTACCCTTCTGAGGAAAATTATTTGCATAAAAAAACTTTTCCAATTGTTCATCGCGAGGAGATTCTTTTTGCCTAGCCTCGTATCTGCGATTATTACCTTTCTCGTAATTTGGAGTGGTCTTGTCATAAGGAAGTCTAGCGCGATTATCAGCTGAATCCTGAATTGTTGCGCCCACTCTTCTTTGCCCATAACCTCCGACAGGATTGGAATTTCGAGTTAACTCGCTTGTTTCATTGTACGATCCGCTCCCTGCCCGTACACTTTCGTTCCTTGGCACAGCCAAGCGAGCGGGGCCACCTGATATGGATCGCCCACCAGAGATTGCCATGTCATTACGAGCTGATACGGTGTTACGAATGGGAGCGTCCAAATTGGTTTGTGCTGAATTCCTACTAGGCATACGACTAGGATTGGCCACGTCCATCGCTGGAACATTTTTTTTCTTAAGACCCTCTTCTCTGCTTGGTAAAATTCCACTACCAACATTTATTCGCTGACCACTATCAATATTAGCGTCAGGAGAGGATTCTTTTTCCTTTATCTCCTCCAATTCCTCCCATCCGCTCTCATTTTCAGAAAACCGATCCTTGTCATCATTGGATATGAAATAATCAGCAGATCCAATTTTCTCTAAATTTCGCTGGCTTCGATGATTATCCTCATCCAATTCAGTCGTCTCAATCTCTCGTTTAAATTCTTTTTTCGGCCTATCATTATCAGTATCAAGTTCTAATTCACCAAGACTATCCTCTAATTTTTGACTAATGGAAATCCCAGCTTTTTTAATAAGCATTTTCCCTAATTTGTCCTGAGTAACAATACTTATTTTTAATCCCAAACTATCCGCCTCTTTGCGAAGCAATTTTAAATTTACTATACTTTGTATGAGTAGAGCCCTTTTGGGCACAACGATAACAGCTTCTGGCGCTTCAGTTTTCCGAAGCTTTTCAACTATTGATGTGATTTCCTCATCGATATCAATATAGAATGTTTGATGCATAGTATTCAAATAAAAAATTAAAAATCAAAATGCAAAATTATGGAGTTTTCTATTTTTGAATCATTTTCACGGCCCTCCGAAGGATTCCCGCCAAAACCTTTTCCTCGCCCACTAATTCTATGACCAGATTGGCCAGCCCCATCGGAGTGATGTCTTGTGGATCACGCAATTCCCTCGTTTCATCAAAAATATTCACAACATCTTTTGGCTGCAAAAAACTCACCTCTACTTCTTTGGCAAAAGGTAAATTTTTAGTCCAAGCCGAAGTCATAAGCGCCTTTTTTATACCAGGCAATCCAGAACCTCCACCGCACAGAAAAATCTTATTTGGCAACAAATCATTTTCAGAAAATTCCGATAATGATAGCTCGACTCCAGACAGCCAGACATTACAATCATCGGTAAACATTTTTTCAATTTTTCCAGAGACGTCCCTGCCTAGCTTTCCTTCGGCATAGCGAATTTTAAAGTTTTCCGCTTCTTCAAAACCAACACCCAATTCGGTCGCCAATCTTTTCGTAAAAGCACGACCACCTAATGCAAACATTTTCGTACCCTCCAACCCTCCGTTTCGGACAAGAGCAATGTCAGTTGTCCCTCCACCAATATCAATAAAAATTGCACTAAAATCAACAATGTCATCTACGCCCATTGATTTTGCCACCGCATACGGCTCTGCCGCAATAGAAAGCAAGTCAAGCTTCAATTCATCAGCAATCGTCTGCAGTGCACCTAAGTGCACCATCGGCGCATAGGCGTTAAAAACCGAGATGGAAACATCCTTTCCTTGAAAACCCAAGGGATTTGTTATCTTATAGCCATCAATTCGCACATCAACAATTGCTGCGTTAATTAGTTTTACTTCAATTTCATTATGTCCAGTTTCCCACGCAAGCTGCTGGCGTATGCGATCGAAAGCTTTCCATTGAACTTTTTGAATGATATTTTTTAACTCTGGAAAATCAATCCGCATTTCTGGTTTAATTCTTTCATAATGAACTGTCGTCGTCGTTCCCTTGACCAATTCCCCGGCAATTCCCACAATAGCTTTTTCAACTTTTTTTATTCCCGCCATTGCTACTGCTGCATCAATTGCATGACGACAATTCTCAATCACACCCGTAATATCGGAAACAGCTCCGCTATGCATATCCTTGAGACCTTGCCTTGAACGACCAACACCCTTAATTATCCCAGAACCATTTTCCGTGTCAACTTTAAACACTAAAGCTTTAACAACTTCAGTTCCAATATCAAGCGACAGATAATAATCCGATGAAGATTTTCCTGCACTAAAAATTTTAGAAAAGATTCCCATTAATAATTCTGTTTTACGATTCTTTTTGTGACTTAATTATAAAACAAAATGTGAATTATTACAAATCCTTATTATTTCGTAATTCAACATATTAACTCCTCGCAAATACAGCAAACAAATTATTATTGACTTATTTTATTTTTGCCTATAGAATGGCTAATAATTGCTTCTTTAAATCTACATATTTCTAACCAACCTAAATCAAAATATTATGGAAACACAAGAAACCACAGGAATTCCTTCTCCTGGCAAAATTAACAAAAAAAAGATCGCAGCAATTGGCTCTGGCTTTGTAGGAAAAGCGGCCGGAAAAGGTTTCCTGGCTACCGGCCACGATGTCACCTTTGTCGATATCAACACCATCCTCATTGAAGCCTTAAACAAAGATGGCTTAACTGCCTGCAATATTGGATCTGACTGCTCCCATGACCGTGACATCTACATCGTCAGCGTACTTACGCCAACAATTAATGATCACCTCGATTTTCGCTTTATCGACTCAGCCCTCGCCAGTCTCGGGCAAGTTTTGAAAGATAGCACAAATTGGCCGATTATCGTCATCCGCTCAACAGTTCCCCCGGGAACTGTTGAAACCCGTTTCGTTCCGATTATTGAGAAATATTCCGGAAAAAAAGTAGAAAAGGACTTTGGTATAGCCATGAACCCTGAGTTTTTGCGCGAAATTAGCGCCGAAGAGGACTTTATGCACCCCTGGATCATCGTTATTGGAAGCAATAACGCCAAAGTGGCTCAAGTTCTTGATGAACTATACCAGCCATTTGGAGCACCAATTGTTCACATGTCCATCAAAGAAGCTGAAATGATGAAATATGTGCACAATATCTACAATGCGACAAAAATCTCCTTCTTTAACGAAATGCGTTTAGTAGCTGAATCAATTGGGGTTGATGCTGATAAAATTTTCCGTACTGTCGTTGATAGCGCTGAAGCATCTTGGAATAAACAATACGGCATTCGAAATTTTGGACCATTCGACGGATCATGTTTGCCAAAAGATACTCTTGCATTCCTCAACTGGTCCAGTGAAAAGGCAAAGAAAAAAATGCGCCTACTTCATGCTGTTATTCAGGTCAACGAACATCTCAAGAATAAGCAATATTTGGAATACTAGTTTGATTACACTAACAATTCACTAACCCAAAGATAATTCTATGGAGACTTTTTTGAATTCACTTTACCAATATAGCCAGTTTATCGTTTTCTATCTCCCACTTGGCATTATCGGCATCTGGCGCTGGAGCGTTTGGATTATTCGAAAAATTATCTCCCTTTTCTATAAATCACCCGAAGGCACCTATAAGGCCACTCTCTCTATTATAACTCCAGTGTATAACGAAGACCCGGAGATGTTTCAATTGGCGCTCTATTCTTGGGAAGCCAATAAGCCAGACGAAATCATTGCCGTAATCGACCACACCGACAAGAGTTCGATTGAGATTTTTGAAAAATTTTCAAAAAATTTCTCTGGTGCCAAAATGATCATTACCAAAAAACCAGGAAAACGTCCCGCCCTTGTTGATGGCGCAAGAGCATCAAGCAGTGAGATTATCGCCTTTGTTGATAGTGACACTATCTGGAGCGCGGATATCAAAGACACGCTCTTGGGAACATTTGCGGACCCGGAAGTTGGCGGACTCGTCACAAGACAAGATATCTTGAAAACTGATACACTCTCGCGAAAATTATTCAAATTCCTACTTGATGACAGATATCTACTTGAATATCCATTCCTGGCAACTGTTAGCAATGCCATCCTCTGTCTCTCCGGTCGAACCGCCGTTTATCGCAGAATTGCCATCATTGATGAACTGGACAAACTTGAAAACGAAACTTTTTGGGGTAAAAAAATGATCAGTGGTGATGACAAGACACTTACTAACCTGGTCCACGCAAAAGGGTGGAAAACCCGCTATCTTCGGGATGTGAAAGTCTACACGAATGGCACGACAGATGTAACCAGTTTTCTCAAGCAAAAATTACGTTGGGCAAGAAATGGCCTCAGATCCGATTCTAGAGTTCTTCTTAGTGGCTGGGTTTGGAAAAACCACAAAATGCTGGCGTTTCACATGCTTGATAAATTAGTTTCTCCCGTAACCCTCCTTCTCGGTTTTTCCTATTTTATAGTTTCGCTATATCTTGGACACTGGCAGATCGCCCTAATCATCGCATGTTGGTGGCTGCTAAGTCGCATTATAAAAATATACCCCCATCTCAAAGAAAAGCCCCAAGATATTCTTATCTTGCCCATCTATGTCGCAATGACCTTTGTCGTAGCAGCAATTAAAATTTATGCCCTGATTACTATCGACAAGCAAGGCTGGATCACACGCTGGGACAAGAGTCGGTTGAAGGGCCTGGGCTTTCTTGAGCGCGGTCTTTCTTTTGTTGCAGCACTGTCAATCATTTTTGCACTATTTTTTATCGTTTTCTGTTTTAAGAATAGCGCTGTAAAATTGGCGCAAACAGAAGTGCCAAAAACGCCAAGTCTTGAAAAAAAAGCGCCATCACAAAAATTGTCGATTCTTACACCAACCAAATCTCGACCAAGTAGCGCTGAGTTAGATAAAATAAAGACGGACCTTATCACTGAAAATCAGAATGATCCCTATGGTTATTACATTGCCAAAGTCGGAGACACACTGCCACTGATCCGCAAGAGATTCAATTTAACACCAACCGGAACAATTTTAAACGCAGAGACCAAGGTGCCTCTTGGCAGGCTGACACCGCTAGCAGCTGGCCAGCAAATAGCCATTCCCGTGGAAGATCTAAGAAATCCACTGAGTAGCACCGTCGTTCCCAATACTTTCGCTAAACCACCACGAGTTAACTATGAAGCGGCGAGTAACACCATCTTTGTCAAACAAGCCGGAAGCATTGCCACGCTCACAAAAATTAGTCGTTCACTTAGTTTTGCAAATCGAAAACTTCTTGAGCAGACTGCTCCAGGAGAATGGATATTACGCGCCAACCTCTATATTGGAAAAGATGTAACACTAGTGCTCGATGAAAAAGATGTGACATATTTAAAAATTAAAAGTGATGACAATGGTTTTTTTTGGCTGCGTTCTGAGTCAGGAAGCATCCTCATTTCAAAAACAAAAATCACTTCCTGGGACGAAAAGAATGGCGCGCCAGACTCTAATCATGAAGATGGGAGAAGCTATATTACCGCCAAAAATGATGGTCGAATGGACATCATCGATTCAGAGCTTGGCTATCTTGGCTATGTCGGAGCACCAAGACGTGGAGGGCAATTCGGAGGATCCTATGGAGTGTCCTGGAAACTCAAGGGGAAAGGCTTGCATGAGCGTTTATTGACGGGAATTGTGCGCGGCAATAAATTTCACGACAATTATTTTGGAGCCTATACCTACGGAATAACAGGCATGATCTTTGGAGAAAATGAATTTTATGATAATATTCAATATGGACTTGACCCGCATGATGACTCTAATAATATGCTGATTGAGAATAATCTATCGCATAACAATGGTAATCATGGGATCATCATTTCAAGACGCTGTTTTGATAACAAAATTATCAATAATACTTCTTTCGATAATCGCTTGCATGGCATCATGATTGACCGCGAATCGAATAATAATCTTATTCAAGGAAACACGGTATACGAAAATGTCGATGGCATTACCATCTATCAATCTAGCAAAAACATTGTTTTGGACAACAATATCCACAATAATAAAAAAGGTATCCGACTTAACATTGACTCGGTGGGAAATTTCTTCGAAAATAACACCATCACTGAAAACGCCTATGGCATGTATGTCTATGGAAACTCCAGAAATAATATCTTTGTAAACAATGCTATGCATGGCAGCGAAATTGGCATCACGCTGAAAAACGCAAGTCAAAATACCTTCCTTGATAATTTCAATTCAACAGATAGAAAAAATAAAAAGGACGGAAATGTAACATCAGATGCTTATGACAACAATATCCAATGACAAGATAATTAAGCGATTACCAATTATATTAGTTGCCATTGCCCTACTAGCAATTTTTGTCATCTTGAAAATGAAACTCCAAAAAAACACAACTCCCCCGCCAAGCGAGACCTCGGTCTCGACAGAACTAACCAAAGAAAACGGAACGCGTAGCAGAAATTTCTCAAATCTTGAGCTGACGATTGATAGCACGGAAGATGCCAAGGGTCTTGGCTATAGCGGACAAAGGAAAATCGCCTATGACAGAAAAGGCAATGTCTATGTTGCCTATAGAAAAAAATATCTTGGTCTTTATGAAATTTTTGTGGCCCGGATAACCGGAGATAATCCGCCAGAAATTTCTGGAACTAAAAATCCAATTGCCATTATTGACGCCGCAAGCCAACGGGTTCCCGCTATTGCAGTTGACTCCAAAGGAATCGTGCATACCGTCTGGTATGGCTCTGATAATTGGCAAGAAAATAATCGACAAATCAAATACACTGCTTCCAGCGACACGGGCCAAACTTGGTCTAAATGGAAAAACATCGCTCCTGTCTCAGGCTATACAACTAAGAATCTTTATTGGCAAGAACATCCTTCGCTCCTTATTGGACCGGACGACACGCTATATGTCGTTTGGGAAGGGAAAGATACCCAAAATAATAATCAACAAATTAAATTCAGCAAATCTGAGGATGGTGGAGAAAATTGGTCTCCCTGGAAAAATATCGCTGTCTCAAAAAACACTCAGTCACGCCCAAGTCTCGTAATTGATCAAAAAGGCAATCTACATCTTTTCATGTACTCTTCGCAGGACAATCCCATGGGAGATATTCAACAAATCGAGCATATAACGTCGCTTGATCATGGCGATACCTGGTCGGCTTGGCAAGCAATTTCCGATCCGCTCTTCGATTCAAGACACGCAAGCATCGCAGTTGACTCTCATGATGTGATCCACGTCGCCTGGCGCGCCGGAGCCTCATCAACCCAACCATCGCAGATATTTTATAGCGTGCTAGCAAACGGAGAATGGGGCAACATCCTGCCCTTGCCAACATCAACTCACTATCAATTCTTTCCCAATATTGGAATTGCTGAGAACGACCAGGTCTATATCACTTGGATGGAAAACGCACTCCTCTCTGATTTTCCCCGAGAAGATCCCAGTTCCGGTTCCAGCCTGATTTCTTTCATGCAAGATGGCATATTTCAAGATCCAATACGCCTCGAAAATCAAGGCAAACTATATCCAAATGTGCCGGAAAAATTCGACGACACAAATCTAGTGCCTGTCGCCTATCTTGAGCAATCCGAGCTCAGCTATATCCTCAAACTAAAATTCTTAGATATTCCTAAATAAAAAAGCATAGAAAAAAGGGATTGCGAGTTATCAACAATCCCTTCTTTTGATTTTTCTGCCAATGAACAACTTTAGTCTTCTTCAAAATAGGAGTGCTCAATTCCAAATTTGCTCTTCATCGCTTTGCGAGCCAGCGGGCCATGCAGCAAGCAAGTTAGAATTATCTTAAGCCATGATATGGGCATTTTTGGCACAACAACCCAATGCTGGTAGAAGGAAGTGCTCTCCCTGGAGGCCTCTTTATATATACCATCCAGCCAAAACACAGATAGGTGCATGAGCCCACACATTCCCCATATTAACAACGCTCCCAACGCAATAATCGCAGTAGTATTCATAGACCTCCTTTCGCGCAAATCTCGCTAAACGCGAGTATTGGTGACCTTCTATCGGTTCCGATGATAGCGCTACCAGACCAACAACCCCTGGTCGTCATACACGTATTTACCAAGAAGCTTGCCGCCTGGAAGACCTACACACTCAATCGCTTCTTCCAGAGAAGGAAACTCTCCTTGAAAAGCAAAGTCGTCGTCCATCATGTGGCCGATCACCCGGTACATCCCCTGTTTAGCTGTGAAATAGTTATCCAGGGAAGTTTCTTCTGAAGATTGCATATCATTTAAATTTTTAAAGATACTGCTAAGCCCTTTTTCACGAGACATCAAAAGAGCCTGCCGAGCAACCAGCAAAAGTCGTCGCGTTTCCGGCAATAACGAGTCGCCAGGCAATTCTTGCCCAAAGAAGTTTCCAATGTATTTTTGAGAACGCATAAGCCACTGCTGACTCAATGGAAAATTATTTGGCCCGATCTCGCTGTCAGTCAAAAATGCCACACACTGAATGGCTGCGCGGAAGGCTTCACAGCTTTCATCACTTTCGGAATTCGTTTGTCTAGCATAGGCAAACAAACTCCGAACAACTCCACGATATGGCGATCTCTCCTCTTTGGGAATGATAGTGTCGAGACCAATGAGTCCAATACTACCATGAGAGGCGGCAATGCCAGTAGCAAATACATAGTCTGCCGCAGCATAGCAGTCTTCAATAGTGCTTTCTCGCCTTTCTCCCTGTTTTTTGAGCTCTTCTCGAATCACTCCTTTAAAAGCTTCAGACAAAGGGCTTTCCCGATAGACACTTAGCCCACCCGACAGACTCAGAAAACACGTCTCAGACATTTTGCTCCAATCCATAATTCCCCCTTTCCCACTCGATGGTGGGTCACAAAAAAAATAATTTAAAATTCAGAGATTAATAATAATCACTCACCAAAATACCTTTGATTGTAAAAGAA
Organism: Candidatus Moraniibacteriota bacterium; assembly: GCA_049297495.1. Classification (GTDB taxonomy): domain Bacteria; phylum Patescibacteriota; class Minisyncoccia; order Moranbacterales; family UBA2206; genus UBA9630. Next base: position 44,192 of record JBAQUL010000015.1, on the reverse strand, counting down.
ATTAACTAGTGCAATCTTAATAGATAGCCTATATTTATAGCACTAGCTAGGATAATTGTCAAATCATTGTGTTTATTGACAACCACAATCTCCAAGGATATGATAAGCTTAAATGCAAGAAAATATTGAACAACCACACATAGTTCACCAAGCAAAAGAAGGTATCAGGGATATCCTGCATCAGCATGGGAAAAAGCTTGAAAAATCTGCCTTGGAAAGTGAAGGCTTCTTATTTATTCCAGCGGAAAATATTCGGATTACTCCCCCTTCAGAAAAAGGACAAAATGGAATTCTGGAAATCCGCGAACCAGCAGAGAAGAATGGAACAGAATCTTTTGACCTTCGAGATAGCATTGAAAAAGCTTGGCCGATTGGTGAAGTCTCAGATTCCGCCGAATGGGAAAATAGTGTTTTTGGTGGAGAAATAAGCCCATCATCATTTAGTCCGGAAATCGGTGGTCGAATTTGCCTCACAAATATCCAAACCTACGAAACAGCCGAAGGTATTTTTGTCTTGATGCCGATTCATCCAAAAACCGAAAGCAAATACCAGCTAATCCAAAAAAGAAGTGGCCAGGCTAAACTCAGTGGAACAAATATGCTTCGTGGCAAACGCTTTCCCTCAGCACAAGAATTTAGCAATACTGCACGAGCAAAAGTGACACATAATTTGCAAAATCTTCAAGCTCAAAATCCGGAAGAAAAAATAGTCAGTCAATCATTGGTCGTCCCCACTGGACTGTGGAATGTCCGATTAATAAATCAGAAAGGGAAATATTCTGAGATTAAGAATTGCCACGTTCAACGCGATCCATCTACTGGAACGCTCGATCTTTTTTCCATCCAAAAACAATTTATTTTTGATGAATTTGAAAACTTTCATCCTCAAGAAAACTCTGAGCCAGAAAGAGTTTCCGCGCTTATCGCCTTAGATAGATTAAAAGCAGCCGACGAGAATGCTCCGCTAAAACTAAATCGAGTATTTTTTGCTGGAAAAAAATTAGCCACTATCAAAGAGCTACCAGAAAACTATCAGTCACTTTTTGAAGAAAAAGAAAATGATCTATTGTTGAAAAATTTTCAACCCACCCCGCCATTAAAAGCTTTTCTTGATTTGGAGAGAAAAGTCATCCAGGAAACTCCCAAGGATCTGACCGGAGAAATCCGCCAAAAAATTGGAACACTTTTTGAGGACCTTGTTGCTCTAGCAATTGGAAAAGAAAAAAATAGCATTCAATTGGAAATCAAGATTCCAGAAGGGCAAGAATTAAAAACCATCCTAGCCGGCCAGCCAGAAGAGTTCCAAAATTGGGCGCTTGCCTTAAAAAACAAAATAATAACCATACAGCCAGATTTTATCTTAGCAGACGGAACATTCATTGAAACAAAAGCAGGCACTAAACTTGAACTCAAGCCGGAAAAAAGAGACCAGCTATTTCGGATAATACTTTATAAACTGCTGAAAAATGAAGAATTAAAAATTCGCGTAATTTCGCTTGAGGGCGAAACAAGCCAAGACTCGACCTTTACTAACTTGCAATATGAAAACTTTTTTGATACAGAGCTGGCCGAAAATGTTACTGAACAAGATCTGAAACCAATCAAGACTTGGCAGGCTTTTTTGCCAAAATAAAACTTTCGAAAAAAATTGGCATGCAAAAAGGGGTCTCATGGAAATCCATGCTACCCCCTTTTTGCGTCAACCTCACTAAACGCGAATGTTGACGACTTTTTCCACCGGTTCCGGTGGGCTATTTGTTGTTTGACAGAAAATCTGCTGCGCGTACTGCGGCGATTTCCGAGAAACCGGAAACAAACTGGCCTGAGCCAATCAATTTCCAGAATTCTCCGGCGGTAATCTGGTGAACTTCGAGAAGTTCACCGGCCCCGGGCTTGGGCGTCCCCAGTGTACAATTTAATGCTACGAAAAGATCCTCATAGGTGTCAAATTTTCTGGGGGCCACACATGTACGGCCCAGGTAAACCATTTGTCCTGCAATCAAGCCGGATTCCTCTGTCAACTCGACCTTTGCCTGATCGGTAGCTGATACATCCTTGGGTTTGCGGCCGGCCGGAAACTCCCAGACAATTGCGTTGGCTCCCTGTTTGAAGGTCCTGGTAATAATCCAGTCTCCATTCGGAAGAACAGGAACGACCGTCACCCCAGGAGCTTTCCGGCAGAAGACATATTCGTCGTCTTTACCAGATGAAGGATCCGTAAAGTTTTGAGAGATCAAGCTCAGGCCGAACTTTCCAGCCAGCTTGGTTTCGTTTCCGGTTTTTCCCCAAACCGTCAGCTCGGGTGTGGGTGAGTTGGTGTATAATTTATTTGTCATGGTGCGCTACTCCTTTCAAATCAGTTTAAAGTTTTTCATGATTTCCACAACGCCCCAAGCGAACTCCGCTCGGGCGACATAACCGCCTTTCCTTGAAACCAGCTCTTTCACCTCCTTGTTAGCATTTCCCGGACAGGCCGGAAAACCAACTTCCTTTAGAATTGGAATATCCCCAGCGGTGTCACCGATGGCCAAAATATCTTCCGGCCGAACACCAGTCTGCTCGCACAGAAAATGCAGACAGGATCCCTTGTTCACGCCCCGAACTGTGATATCAATGGCGGTTGTGGAATGGGTCACGAAAAGTTGTTCACGCAAGTCCGGATCAATCACCGACCTCACGTTTTCCTCCAACCGATCCATGTCCGCACTCTCATCGACTGGCTTCAGCGATAAACAACCATCCTTGCCGCCAATCAATCTCACTTCTCCACTTTTTAGCAGCGCTGTGACACTCGCCCTTACTTCAACAATCAAATTTTCCTTGCCGGATAGTGCCGGATGGGGAATATAAATTCTTCCCTCCGGCCTAAACAAAAAAGTTCCGTTTTCAATAATACTGGGGACATTCCCTGGCATATATGCATTCAGCATCCGCGCCAGGCAGTCCACATATTCGCCGCCTCGGCCGGTCGCAAATGCGAACGCCGGAAGACTTTGACCGCGCTGAACTCTTTCGCAATACTCCCGGATTTGTCCAAGTGGTAAAAAATCATAGAGCTTACCACATAAACAACCATCGATATCACTCAAAATCAATCTAATCTTGGTCATATTACCTCGCTTATTCTGTTTGGAATGTTCAAAAATACTCCTATCTATCAACCAATTTAATAGATAAACATAGCGTAAATTGGAACCAATGTCAAGTCGAAAATCAAAACTGACCAGAGATGTTCTTTGTATAAAATTATTGGAAATAAAAAGAGGACTACTTCTAGGCAATGTTGCCTATTGGTAGCCCTCGTGAAGATCCTCGGTTTGATTATGGATCAGATCAATCAAACAGAGCATTTTTCCGGATGTCGCATACTTCGCAGACCCAACCTACGAAGCCAAGTTTGTTGATGAATCCGTCTCTTTGGACGAATCCTATTACCCTTCGCATGCGGCATCCGCAATGCGAATTAAACAGAGACTTGTTGCCAGGCAACTCTTTGAATAATGCCTCTGGATGCCCATCTTTCTCAAACCACTCTCGCCTTATTGGCGAGTTTCTTTCGAATTCAGCCACGTTTTCCTCCTAACTCAATTGTTTATTACAACCTATTGAACCGTCGCAAGCACTTTTGGTGCTTGCGCTTCAATGAATGGCATCACCGACATTGTCAGTTCCCGGAAAAAACCACTGGGAAGAAATACGGATTGCGTGCCATTTACCTCGAGCGCTGTAGCCAGCACAACACCATCTTGGATCGGCTCGCCTCTCACGACGACACTCAGCCGCCGCTCACTCGTCATTTCAATTGAGGCATCAAGCGCGTCAATAATCTGAGGGTGAGATATGGGTGTCAGGAGATATTCATCTTTCACAGCAAAGTCCTTTAGCGTGTGCTGTAAATGCGTTTTCTTAGGAGCAAATTTCACCCATTGTTCAAGCGTCTTCACAAACAATTCTTTGGTTGCTCGCGGACTTGGGATTAGAACACGCAGAGTTCCCCTGTTTCCTTTGAGAAACAACACAGAGCTCGTATCTAAAAGATTGGGAATAACAACTCCATCAGCAATTCCGTTTATACTATCGGTGAGGGAGCCGAATAAAAAATCCATTCGAAGCCTCACGTCACCGACAAACGTACCTCGCAAAGAGTTGCTAAGAAAATGTTCCACCCGAAAGGGCTTCCAATCTCCTCTGATCGCTCTTTCTAAGATTGGAAAATTGGACGACCTGGTCGCGGTGAATGACTTTAGGACCCGCTCAAGATTTTGGCTTTGCCGGTAGTCATTCAGATTGTCAGAAAGAATTTTTTTGCGATTTCTGTGCCATCTTCTTCCCATCGCCAGATATGAACCTGTCCAAACCGCCGCCATTACGACAAGTCCATAGAACAAAAACATTGGGTCTTTTTCAAGTCCACCTCCCACCAACGAAACTCCCGCGGCTAATACTGAAATAAAAACCGCAAAACTCCAACATGAGCTCCAGTTTTTGGAGCACTCTTCCTGTGCATGCCAAGACAATGGCGTCTTTTTATCCATATCCATCCTCCTTCTTTTTTTAATAGGTTTTTTGTCAAAATGCATATGCTAAACGTTTTCAGCATAACAGTTGATTATTGCATATTATGGACTAATTGTCAATAGCTGAGCAATAGCCCAATAGCTAGAGAAAGCGAATTCTAGAAATTATTGCACTTGATCTATTTGGGCTGATATATAGCCATATGAGCAACAAAAAAACAGGATTAACCCTGTTTTTTTGAAGCTCTTTTTTAGCTCAAATACTATCCCCGTCCTTAAGACAAGCGCGTTGCTAGCATTGAAATCACATTTATAATCGAATTGGAAGTCCAATTAATTGCAATTTTTCCACTTTGAACTATCGAAAAGGATTTAATCCCATCAAACCAGCCATTCGAGCGATTTACCACTACAACCGGAACAACTTTCTCTGAATCAGAAAGGTTGGCTTCCGGAGCATTCTCGCTTGTAGCTTCCGCGACTTGCACTCCAGTGTTGGCAGACGCAGCCTCGGGCGCCAGGGCGACCACCACGGGTGCTGGATCGACCGTGGCATCATTCACAGTCAAAGAGGCTGCTGGAGGTGTTGTTTCGGTTTTTGGAATAATAACCTGTCCATTCAAAGATAGATTGTAGATAACCACTTCTCCGAAATTGTTGCTCGAACAATCTGATTCCTTGGAACAATTCGATTGAGTATAGGCTCCGGCTTTAAAGTAGCAACCAGAAGTCGATTTATTTAGAGTATAGATTGGATTTTGACTGCCGTTATAGTAAATCTTAACCTTTCCACCCTCAGCAACAAATTTAACAGTAAATCTTTTTCCTAAAGTATACTTAGCGTCCAGAGTCGGACCGGTTTTACCATTAATGTCGATAAAGAGTTTGGGAAATTCCAAACGAACAACAATTAAATCATCATCGGCGCCATGGATTTGTCCAGCAACAACATGCTTTTTTTTCTTAGGCACGGCAGTGATCGCTTCGTCGATAAACATCGTGTGTGTTCCTGAAGTGGTTGACCACTTAGCATTATCCTTCCCGCCGTTCGTCATCTCGCGAAGCTCGGAACGTGGATAACCGGAATTGCTAGTCGTCACACCATTGACCGGTGCTCGAAATATCACACCATCACATGTCGCATTGGCCTTGAAAAAGGGATCTGACGTGTATGTTGCCAGCGCCGGTTGAGTGACTTCTTTTGGCTTGCCAGATTTACCAACTGGCAAAGTTTGTTTGCAGTTTGAGATATCAAGAACTTGCGCGGGATAACTGCAGGCAGCCTCTGCTTTCTGGTTTTGAAATAAAAAAAGAAGAGCCATAAATGCTCCAAAGAAAAAAACAAGGAAAACCTTTTCGGTTGTTTTTTTCGAAGATACTATTTTCATAAATTATTTTTATTAATTATTAATTTTTTCATTTTTTTATTAATAATTAGTGCTATTTTTTTCACGCGTCAAAATGTAAGCAAAATTTTAACACATTTTCCTACTACCTGTCAAGCCTTGCAAACCTAATCAATCCAAACTTGCCGTTAAATCCTCAATTAAAGCAAAAAAAACCGCGTTGGCGGGATTGATACAGGAAGATAAAAAAGATCTAATTTTCGACCGGAATATCTTTTTTTGTCTTAAGATACATGGGAAGCGCAGTAAAACTAAGCGCCATTTGAAAAAAACGCCCAAGAATCGCCACAATAATAATCAGCGAACTATTTACGCCAAATAGTCCAAAGAAAGTCACATAAGCCCATTCCTTGAGACCGATGTTATTAATTGTGATGGGAATTGAAGAAACAATTGTAATGAGAAATATGACCGATAAATAGTCAAGAAGGCCGATATGCACGCCCAAGGCAAGCATGAGCACATAATTTGACATCGCCATTCCCAAGAAAGTAAACACGCAACCCCAACCAATCGCTTGCCAGAGCACGCCATGATCATGACTATAGGCTTCGAGCTCACGAAGAAAATGGAGAATCTTTTCTGGCAGATATTTTGCTGCCAGTTTTTGCAAATAGGCAATCTTTTTCATCCTCATGAGAACTAAATCGAAAGCAAGTGAACCGATAATAGCCAAATTCATGAAAATCAAAAGATTGCTCTTGAGAACAGTTTCCAAATTCAAAAGGCTAAACACCACCGCCAGAATTGTGGCAGCGATAAGACCGGTAACGCGATCAATAACTACCGTTGAAGCCGCTTGGGTATATTTTTTCTCCGGTTTCCCCAGTTGGAATGCGCGGTAGGTGTCGCCTCCAATAAATGATGGCATAAAATTATTCACGAAAGCACCTGTCAGATAAAATTTGAAGTGATCAAAAAATGGGCGATGAATGCCTTTGAACTTTGACAGAAGCTGCCATTTCCAAGAAGAGATGAGCATTCCAAAAATGACCAAAGACAGATAGAGCACTATTTGCCAAATCTGCACTCTTTGCAAATAGACCCACGTCTGGGCCCACTCGACCTTGAAAATCACCCAGGCCAAAAGACCTAGGCTGACTAATAATTTTAGAGTAAATTTCGCTATCTTTTTTGTTCCGCCCAAGGCGGATCCGCCTTGGGCGGACATCTTCTTAGTCATTATTTATTTTTACCGACCTGCTTATAGACTTCAAAATATTTCTGCGCCACGCTTTCCCAGCTCATTTTTTCAGCCAACGCTCTACTTGCTAACGCCATCTTCTTTCTCAATTCTTCGTCGAGGATTAATTTTTCAATTTTGTCGGCAATATCCTGACTATCTTTAAATTTAATTATAAACCCATTTTCTCCGTCAATCACCAATTCGCTTGCACCTCCCGTATTGGTGGAGATTAAAGGCAAGCCGGTCGCCAAAGCCTCTAGCATAGCATTACTCATCCCCTCGTTAAGTGATGGAAAAACAAAAAGACTCGCTTCCTGATAATAAGGTAACACAATTTCATGCGGGATACGACCAAGGAGCACAACATTCTTTTCCAACTTTGAATCTTTCACGAATTGCTCTAACCTTTCTCGCGCATTTCCATCCCCCATCAGTTTCAAATAAATCTGAGGATATTTTGGCGCCAATTTCGCAACTGCCTCAATGAGATAGTCTAGCCCCTTTCTATCGGTTATTCTTGAGGCTCCTGAAGTAAGAATGAATCTGTCCCCCACTTCACTTCCCGACTTTGGAAAAAATTGTTTTATGTCGATCCCATTGTAAATAATTTCAATTTTCTGCTGCGAGCTCGATCGGAAAGCTAATTCGCGCAAACCCTCGCTGTTGGAGATGACCTGAGCAGACCTGCTCCAAATAAATTTAATCAGTGGGGTAATTAGTTTATAGAGAAAGGTGAATCGATCGCTATAGTATGGAACGTCTGATCCACGCAGAGAAATGATATATGGCAACTTGAATTCAAATTTCAAAAGCATGGACAGAAAGCCACAAGGTACGGTAAAAAAGGAATGAGTCAAATCATACGGCTTGTTATTTTTTCGCGCATCTCTCACTAACTTTCGAGAAAAATCATACGCTCGCCATAAATAGACCAATAAATCTTTTTGTGATTGAAAGTGTAATTTTTCCGCATTTTTCCCAATGGGCAGTCGATGAATTCTGATTTTTTCTCCTAATTTCACGAGATGATATTTCTCATCAATCGAAGATGTAACCAAATCCAACTCCAACTCAGGCATTTTGACAAATTCACGCAAAATACATTCCGTCGCATTAGCCGCTCCGGCGCCCAACGGCGGATATTCATAGTTGAAGAATAATATTTTCATAATTGTGTAATTTCCGCATTTACCGCACCGAGCTTCAAGTCGCGTGATATAGATTTACAAAGAAGCGCGACCAATTGAGTGGTATTCAAAGCCAAGTTCCTTCATTTTTTTTGGCTCATAGAGCAGTCGTCCATCGAAAACCACAGCTTGCTTTAGACGTTTTTTGATTTCATCAAAATCAACACTTCTAAATTCTTTCCATTCTGTGATGACTAGTAGCGCATCAGCGTGATCAAGCGCGTCATATTTACTTTCGAAATAAGTAATGCTCGCATTGTCACCAAAATATGCCGGAGTTTTCGCCATTGCCATTGCTTCGGGATCATGGGCTTGAATTTTCGCTCCGAGACTAATGAGCTTGTTGATGATTGTTATAGCGGCAGATTCGCGCATATCATCCGTTCCCGCCTTGAAAGCCAACCCCCAAACAGAAAAGATCTTACCCTTCAAGTCCTGCCCAAATTTATCCACAATCATGTTACTGAGGACCTGTTTTTGCTTTTCATTCGTAGCAAGAGTTTGCTTGAACATCTCGGCGTCATAGCCATGATCTTTGGCAATTTTGACCAAGGCTTTCACGTCTTTCGGAAAGCAACTACCGCCAAAACCTGGTCCGGCATAGATAAAATGTTCACCGATTCTCGGATCTGCGCCAATCGCTTGTCGAACGTGATTGAAATCAGCCCCGACACGCGCACAAATATTAGCGAGTTCACTACTAGTAGAAATTTTGACCGCTAGAAAACTATTGGCTGCATATTTAACCGTTTCGGCCGTTTTCGGATCCATAGCGAAAAATCGACTTTCTCTGCGCATAAATGGGCCATATAGCTCGCGCATTGTTTCAATTACTGCCGGATCATCTGCCCCAATAACCACTCGACTTGGATCCATGAAATCTTTGACAGCTGAGCCCTGAGCAAGAAATTCCGGATTACTCACAACATGAAAAGGAATATTGGAACCGCGCTTTTTTTGCTCCTCGGCAATCGTTGCTCGAACCAACTCAGCCGTACCAACCGGCACAGTGGATTTGTCCACCACAATCAGAGGATGATCAATTATTTGACCGATTGAACGAGCGACGTCAAGAACATGACTGAGATCAGCACTACCATCTTCATTGGGTGGCGTGCCAACAGCGATAAATAGAATATTACTCGCTTTCAAGGCTTCTTCGAAATTAGTAGTGAAACGCAAAGTTTTCGCTTTCAAGTTTTCTTCCACCAATTCATCAAGATCATCTTCGTGCAGTGGCACCTTGCCAGAACTAAATTGATCAATTTTCTTTTGATCTTTGTCTACGCAAATAACTGTGTTGCCCATTTCGGCAAAACATGCCCCAGTAACTGAACCAACATACCCCGTTCCAATGACTGCAATCTTCATAATAATTCATGAAACATGAAGCATGCAACATATAACAACAACTTTCAGGCTTTTTCCTTTATACCTTTAATTGCTGCCCACAGCATGGCTCCTATTTCTTCAGATAAATTAATTAGCTTTCGATTATTTCTTTAATCGAATAATTCATATGCCCTTGGCTTTTGTAGTAATTTTTAATGAGAATGTCAGCCAAAAGTCCGAAAATAAATAACTGGATACCGATAAGGATCAAAAATATTCCCATCAAGGGCCAGATTTTTTCTGAAAGTGAAGCGCCAAAAAATATTTTTTCAATCGCCATCCAAATTAAGATTAAAAATCCCAAAAATGACAACGCTATCCCGCTCCCACCAAAAAGATGCAAGGGGCGATTGGCATATTTACGCCAAAACCAAATTGAAACCATATCCACAAAACCCTTAATTCCTCTCTTCCAGTTATAGAAGGTCACACCACGAGTTCGCGGATGATGTGACACCTTCACTTCTCCAACCCGATAGCCTTGCATTTCCAGGATGGCTGGAATAAAACGATGCATCTCACCATAGAGATCAATGTCATTAAAGCATTCTCTCCTATATGCCTTAAGACTGCAGCCGCTATCATGAATTTTGTCTTGAATGAGAATCTTACGCAAAAGATTCGCGCCACGAGAGAATATCTTTTTACTCAAGGAGTCCTTTCTTTGCCAACGCCAACCCGCTACGACGTCATAGCCTTTATCCATTTCTTCCAAGAGCAAATGAATATCAGCTGGATCATTTTGCAAATCACTGTCTGTTGTGATAATAATATCTCCCTTGGAATTTTTTATTCCCGCGTCGAATCCAGCCGTTTGACCAAACCATTTTCGAAAGTTAATCAACTTGAGTGGCGTTAGGCCCTTACAGTTCTCAAGAGTTTTGTCTGTGGAACCATCGTTGATAAAAATAATTTCATAACTTTTGCCTAATTTTTCACAGGCCTCCACAACCCGCCTATGCATCTCTCTTACATTTCCTTCTTCATTATACATTGAAGAAACAATTGACAACTCCGGTTTTTTTTCTTCCATACTTTCTTAGTTAATAATATTTAATTCTTATTGATTATAGCACTATCCGTTGGCTCTTGCAATTCGGAAAAAGAAAGCATGGCAGTGAAAATCATGAGGTAATAGGCCCAAATAGCGCTTGTATCGGCCCAATCACTTTGCTTTGCCACAAGAAGAATTGCAGTCACAACGAGAAAGCCAATTGCGCCAAAAGCCGCGAAACGACTGGCAACGGGATGAAGAATCAGAATCACAAAAAGCAAGAAAAAAATAAGATTAGCGATTTCCCACTGGAAATAAATCCCCATGCCCAAGGATAGTAAAAGCAGTCCTGCTTCCAGGTACATCTTGAGGGAATTTTTTTTAAATAGTTTTTTAAGCATAGCGGTTCATTTCAACCGGTCACTGGCGAGTGGCGGGCTTATTTTTAAATCAGCGGTAATTTTTAAATTCTTGAGCGCAAAAGATTTTCCCTTGCTCATATCAGTCGGATCATAGGTAATCTTAAAATAAACTGTTTTTACCTCTTTGGTGGGAATAATTTCTGCGTCAAACACTTGCACAGTCTCCTGCACCGTTCCTTCGACGGCGCTATCAATCACATCAGCTGGAGAATCGCTAGTTACTGGTGCATCGCTGCCCTCCGCCGTATCAATATCCGCACTATCGGCGGAAACTACTTGATCTGCTGCCAAGCTATCCGCAGGATTAATCATAACTTCTGATTTCTCAGAAGCAGCCAAATCCGTCCAATTGTTTTGGTCAAAAGAATAACTAACCTTAACTCTTTTCCAGCCCGCCTTAACTTGCGTGGCGGAGAAATTCATTTTACTGATTGGATAAAGTGTATTCACAGTATAGCTAAAACTGGCATTATCTTTGGCAAGGGCATAAACCACTTTGTCATTATCACTAAATTCCGTTCCCGGAGAGGCAGTTTCCAGGTCAAGCAAGTCAATAAACTTTCCCTTGGTAGCATAGGAATACTTGCCAGTTCCCTTGCCTAGATATTCAATCTTAGCACCATTTAAAATCTTCTCGCCATCTTCCACCAATAGGTTTGCACCATGAATCTTGAAATACAAATCACCATCAATCTTATACAGCTCCTTATACCTCCGCATCACCGCAGAACCATTAGGATAGCTACCATCATCTTTTGCACCCCTAAACTCCAAAAAATTCTGATTGCTAACGCCTACCTTGGAATTATCCACGCCTAAAAGATAATGCTTGCCTTTTTCCAGCGTCGCATAGATTGGGAAGAGAAAAGAGCCATCGGTTTGCCGATATTTCTCAATACTACTCATCGAAAAAGTCACGTCAACAATTGTTGGGCCAACCAAAGAAACCTTGTCTCCGCTGTATTTCGCCTCTCTCAAACTCAAGACATATTGCCGACTGCCTGGATTGAGATTCTTATTTATATCAATCTTGAACTCCACCGCAGAAATGACGGACTCATCAGCTTGAAAAATTTGTCCCAGCACGATCTTGTTTTCTTTGAGCCATGGGAAAGAATGGTTGGAAACCGACTGACTGATTTTGACCATATCCATATCTGTTTCTCCTATGACAGTCTTTTTTAGCAAAGCCAATTCTGATTTATCAGTAATGTTAAGCTTAGTTATCCCAACCCCCTGAATAAAAATATTCCCAGAAGAACTTGGATTTTCTTTTTGAAACAACAAGCTATCAAAGCCATCCGGTAGAAAGAAAAACACCTCTTGTTTTTGAAATTTAGCTGAAGGCTCGAATGTCAATGTCTCGAGCTGGTTTTCTTTTTCAGAATAGGTATTTAATTTCAAAAGTACCTGCTCAGCTTGATCTGCTTTTCCCTGAAAAGTCAGGCGATAAAAACCAGACGGCTGATCTTTAAATATATCGTCCATGTAGTAATAACCGCTTTCTTTTGTCAGTTGTGGTTTTTCCGGCAGAGCAATCAAACACTTCCCTTCTGTGCACGACTCGGTAGTTTTTTTATGATTAGCATAGAGCACATAGTTGACAGTGAAAGCCAACACCAAAAAGCCTAGCGCAAAAAAAATGCGTTTTTCCTTTTCAACAAAACCAACTAATTTTCTATGATCCCATTTTTTCATCCTCTTTTTTCTTTTTGAGCAGTATTCCCATTATGCCTCTTTTCTCTCCAAAAAACAAGCGTCAGAAGTGAAAGAAAGATAGCTGTAAGCGAGACTATTCCGCCGAGATAGAGATAGCTTTGGGGGCGATAATAGAGACTCAGGGCTATTTCACCGTTTTTTCCGACCGAACAGGTTTTTTGCAGTTCATTGGGATTAAGAAGAAATGTATTCAGACCAGCATCAGTTGCTCGGTGATTTTCAAGCGAAAAAACATTTTTCTTCAAAATCATTTCATACCACGGAGTACCGCCACAAACTATCTGCCAATCGGGGTGATAGCTTTCCGAAAAATTGAGCCAAACCGGATCGGCTGATTTTTTGAGTACAAAGTTCCAGCGCGAAGAGTTTTCCATAGAAAGGTCCGCTACTGATTGAAAAGCAACTTCACGATGAATTGTTTCCGCTTCATTCGTCAAATAGACTCGAGGACGAACTTTTTCGTTTTCAAAAATCAACTTACCTTCCAGTCCTAAATCTATTTTCTTCCATTCAGGATTTAATAGTAAATTTTCCACCATGAAAAGATTGCCCTTATCAGAAATCAAATAGCGCACGGCAGACTGCGAAAGCAAGCGAGAAGCGAAATTTTCAGAAAAAAACAACTGATTTTTCTCTCCACCGCCCGGCTCTCCACCTTGCAACCCGACATAATCCTTGATTTTCTTCCAACGATCTCTTCTTGTCTCAATTTCATTTATTTTCGGACGATAAGCGGAAAAACTAGCCCACTTAGAATCGCTCGGATTCCAAAGTGTCCGAAATGATCCATCTTGCAAAAATTGATAGTCACGAATTTTCAATTCATCCTCAGCTATTTTTTGCGGGGTGAACATGCGATGCATTTCCCCACTTAAAATCGGTTTCGCATTCCAAAGAAAAATTAAACTTGCCCCAAGAAAAACACTCCATTTCAAATACTTTTTCTTCGCGTAATGTTCGGAAACATAGGCCACAAAAGCGCCAATGAGGATGGAATATGCGAGTAGTATCGCGACATAAAATTTACTCGCTTCGCGAAAAGCATTGAAACCGGGAAAATGTCCATGCAACCAAACATAGGCGCTTTTCAAAGGCAGCGCGTCTTGCTTTGAAATAAAAACGGCAAAAAGAGCGATGACAAACCAAAAAATGATTTTTTTATTCCGCCTATTCCAGTAAGCTCCCAAAATTGCCATTATTGGAATTAACCAAAAAAAGACTGGGATTTTTTGCGTATCAAACCAAACTGGCTCGGCCCCATTCCAAAAAGGATGAAAAAGTGTCAATGTCTTAGCAATATCCAATGAAAAGTTATTTCCCACCAAATCACGCGCCAAAATGTCATTACCGGCAAGTGAGCCGGTCATTGCCGTAGGCATAAGCCAAAAAAGATTAAACGAAAGAACAAGGCAGAAAAAAAGCGCCATGGCGAAAAAATTTTGGCGAAAAAACGTTTTTTTCCGACCTATCCCCTCTTGTGCTAAAAGAAACCAAAAAGGCACAGCAAGAATAATAAAAAATAAGATATAGAAAACACGAAAATCATAGGCCCCCACAAAAAGACAGGCTAGCGCCGAAGCGATCAGATTTTTTTTCCCGTGCTTGTCCCGCCATAGTCCGCTCCGGGCGGACGAAGGAGGATCAAAGTAGCGCCAAAAGAAATACATAGCCAGTGGCGCAAATGTCCCTGCGAGTGACAAGGAAAAATGCCCCTGGGTATTAATCGCCAGATAATAGGTATTAAAAGAAAAAACAAGCGCAGAGACAAATGCCCCAAGTTTGTTTTTCAAGACTTGCTTTGCGAATAAATAACTGAAAAGCGGGGTAAGAAAAATAAACGGCCAAAAAATAACAAACTTATCCGCCACATTAGAATCAAGATCAAAGGCGCCAAAAAAAGCTGGCAAAATTTTCCAGGCCCACATCCATAAAAATAAATTGGAAGAACCCAGACTAATTTGAGAATCCCAGGCGCTATAGTGCAAAAAATCACGCGCTGTCTCGGAAAACCAAAACCAATAGTCAGCGTGCGTGAAAATTCCAAAAGACAACCAGGCATGGTAGACAACAGCGGAAATCAAAACAAGCATCCAAATTGGCCAATGCTCTTTTCCCCAGATTTTAACTTTTTCGAAATATTTTTGCATCTATGAATGTCTTCTATAAGCATCCCTCAATATCTCCATTATACCAATATATTGCTCAAATGTCACTTTTTACGCCAAATCCTCCAGACAAGAAGAAAATATACCAATGCATCGCTAAGCACAATCAAAAAATCACGTTTACTGATTTTTGACATACTCCAATATCTCCAAGGCTTTTTGATTATCATTTTCGATGCTTCAGTAAACGTCACATATGTCTCTTTAGACATTTCCCTATTCAAGACAGGCTCACGGAGTACGCAAGAAACGGCATCAGAAACAAAATCAACTCCAGTCAAAATTGAGGCATTCATCGTCCCCCACGCTCTGGGGTTACATTCCAACACAAAAATTTCTCCAGTCCCCCCATTAACCCGTAAATCAATATGCAAAAAACCACTATACTTTTCATGCGCCACAATCTTCTCGCCAATAGCATAAATCTCTGGGCTAGATATGAATTCAAGAAATCCGTGCTTAACCCATTTTTGGATCGTCGAATTTATAATCTTTCCATCCACTGCCAAAAGACTCAGATCGATATCATACCCATCAATATACTTTTGCGCTAAGACAGGAAATACACTGCCTTCAAATTGCGCTTTTCGATATCCGTCCAAATCCACCAGGTTCGAAATCCTTGCAATGCCATTACAAGAATCCAGATCAAGCGGCTTCATTAAGAAGGGAAATTCCATCAATCCATCAATCAAGACTGCCTCACTTTCAACCAAGACTGTTTTCGGATACGCCAAGGAAAGTTCATCAAGAATTTTCGTCAGTTCCCATTTATTATGCAGGCGCATTATCACATCAACATTGCTGACCGGCAATGTTGGCTTTTTTAGATTGTACCTGTTTTCCGTCACCCAAAGTGTTGAGTCTAGGTCCAATGGGATAATAACATCTATCGCATATTTACTACTAACCGCATTAACATATTCAACAAGCATTTCGTTTTTGTTTGTATCGGAATATTTTGGATAAGGAAAGTATTTTCTACAAAATCGCGAAAACCGAACTGGGGATGCCTTTGGTCCCATGATAAAAATCCCGAACACACGCCGATCAATCGAGCGGATTACCGGTAGAGTTGAGAAATCTCGCTCTGAAAGAAAAAGAATATTTTGGCACATAGATCGCAAAACTACCTGAGTTTTTAGTTATTTTTGAAAATTAGACACTATTTGCGTTGAACTACTCATAAAGCTTACTCTTTTTGAACTATAAAGAATTTCTTTACAGTTGAATTTCCCAACAATCATCACTTTTCTGCTTGATTAGTCTATTGATGCACTCCACTTATCATGCGAGGTATTTCTTGCCATCCGCACCAGTTCGTCGGGATTCCCGACATACTGAATCCAATCCCAATTCACTTTCTTGAAAAATATTTTGAATATGTCCCATGGCTACTTTCTTTTCTTTTTCTGCGATTCCAGAACTTTTTTTATTTCACAATCAAAGTCGGAAATATAATTTTTGTCTTGCACTTTTCGAAATTTTTCATATTCTTCAAGTGCCAATGCCTCCGCGACTTCGTGACTGATTTGTCCGACGTTACTAAGTATTTGCCGTTCATTAAATTTCAAAAATGCATTCAACTTTAGCACCCAATCTTTCATGCGCATAAGAATTCCACTCTTAGCTTGCATTTCGGCATAATCAAGATACATTGTGACAATTCTATTTAAATGATCAAGCTCTTTTTCGTTCAGGTAATTTTTCGCGATTATCACATCATTCTCTCGAATAGCTCCTTTTGGAGAGTTTTTCCAAATAGTCAGTCCCATATTCGCTTTTTTACTACCCACCCTCTCATGAATTATTTCTGCGGCAGTTTTTCCGGTAATAGCAAAATGCAGTTTATTCTGCACGGTTGCGAAAAATTGTTTGGTAATTTCTTCATTTGGATTATAATCAGCGCTACACTGAGCATAAATATCAGTCACTTTTTGATACATGCGTCTTTCGCTTGAGCGGATATTTCTAATCCTCGCCAATTGCTCTTCGAAATAGTCTTTACCAAAAAAACCATAGGGATCCTTAAGCCTATCATCATCCATTGTGAAACCTTTGATGATATATTCCTTGAGCCTCTCGGTCGCCCAAATGCGGAATTGTGTCGCTTGCATAGAATTTACTCGATAACCCACAGAGATAATCGCATCAAGATTATAAAAATTAGTTTCATACTTTTTTCCATCATCAGCAGTTATTTCCATTTTGGAAATAACTGAACTTGCCAATAATTCACCGCTTTCAAAGATATTTTTGAGATGTTTGTTTATTGCTGGTATGCCAACTCCAAAAAGATCCGCTATTCTTTTTTGTGTGAGCCAAATGTTTTCATCTTTCAAAAAAATCTCCACTTTCACTTTGCCATTTGGCGTGGCATAGAGAAGAAATTCCGTAAAAGTATTATCAGAAGCAAGTTGTTTACCCTTGTTTTTCATATTTTTTCTTTTAGGTTATTATACTGATATAATAACACTAAGCTATTTTCCGGTCAAGTTTTTTTGCTTTTTTCGTTTGCGATAATCATACCCCAGATATACGATACAACCAAACAACGTCGATAAGGATATTGCCAAGCCCATGTAAAAAAGTCTCTGCGGCCAAAACTCCACCACCATTTCAAAATCATAGGACCCATCAGCATTTCGAACGCAGGCAGCCCCTGAAGAATTCGAAGAATTGTTCTTGGGGTCACACACACTGCTCGTATCAATCACCCACGAATTAGCATAGCCATTGACCATCAAATGATTGGCATTATTCTCAATCGGACGCCGAAACCAAGTTTCAAACAGATTGCCACTAGGCAAATTGTCATTTTGAATGGTGCCTTGGAAATTCTTGGAGACAAAATCGATCTTATATTTTTCCACATAATCAAGCTGCTCTTTTCCATTAACCCATTTTTTGTGTTCAATGGTTTTTTCTCGCGAATCTCCCAATGTGGTGACATAGCCATTACTCACAAAATCTTGCAATTCCTCTTTCGTCGCCTGATCCCCTTCATTACCATCTAATGTTTTATACTTTGAAATTTGGTCATTAGAAATTTCCGCCCTAGGCGGATCAGCCTTGGGCTGAGATTTGAAATTGGAAATTTGAGCTTTGAAATTTTCTGGCGAAGCCAGATAGCCTTTCCACCCATCATTAAAACTCTCCGAAAACACCAAAGGGAAAACACCTGATGCGCCATGCACTCGCACGCGATATTTTGTCGGATTGATTTTTTTGAATTCTAGGGTTGGTGACATTACACCACCCTCGTCAGCGCAAGGAGCGGATGCATCTGCCCCCTCTCCTGCCCGAGGAGAGGGCTGCCTGCCTGCCGGCGAGGCAGGGGGTGAGGAGGGAGCATTACTTATTTTTTTCAGCATCCCCTCTTTCCCACCATTCTGCCCAGCCAAAAAAACAGCTGAGCGGATTTGCCAATCTTTATCCGAAAGGATCAGGGGAAGGCTTTCAATTGGACGACCGGAAACAAGAGAGTTTTGTGGAGTATAGAAATGCGGGAGAAACTGATCCTTATTTAACTCATAAATCGACAGCTTTCCAATCTCAGTTTTATCCGTCAAAAAACTACTATTATCAGCACCCGCCAGAATAACATCTTGTCCAATGAAATTTACATCCGTTTTTTTCTTTTCTAAAAAATCAGCACCCAGATCACTTCTAGCCACCAAAAATCCCACACTTCTAGTGTTTTCATAATTCAAAAATCGTTTATCGTCAGCAATCAAATAATTTTGCAATTGCTTATTGAGTTTGTCATTATAACTTTCTTCATATGTAACATTGTTGTAAAATATCGGCTTTGGAGAAAAATGCTTCATTGGATCCTGCATATCGAGAACTTGATTTGACCATTCAAATGTTTGCATCCAACTTATCACTGGCATTATTTGCACCTTACCATCAATCTTCTTTTTTGATAAATATTCATTAATTTGATAATAATGCACTGGAATCTTGAAGGGCTCGTATTTTGGAAATAGGAAATAAAAGGGAATAAACTTTATTATAACGACAAGCACAATGAGTCCAGAAAAAAATATTTTTTGTTTTTTATTTTTCAAAAAATCCAATATATTTATTGAAGAATAAGCTATCAGAATGGCTAATATTGGCAAAATCAATCTATTAAACTTAAAATAATCCCGAAAAAGTTTAAACCCGGGAACATAGTTCCAAAAAATACCAAAAATTCCCGTAGGATTATTTGGCCCCAAAGAAAAAGTAAAGAAGATCAGATACAGAATCCAAAGAGTGGCGAGCCTTTTCTTTCTCCCTACATTTTGATCCTTGTTTATGAAAAAAAGGCTAAAAAACGCCAACAATACAAAAACAAAGGAGCCACCCATATCAAAAGAAGCAAACAACGCAGGATAAAATTTATCCATATGATCATTGGTTGTTGATAAAATAAAATTTAAGGATGATTGATTGGAATATGTAGTAACGTAATTCAATATGCCTTCTGTCTGACCAGAATTCCCTGTATATTTTACATAAGCAGAAATTCCCGCAAATGCAGAATAAAGATTATTCAAAATCCAATAGCTGTTCAACGCTAAAAATATAGATAAAAATATGATACTTTTTTTAAAAGAAGGTAAATTACCTGCCTTTTCATTTGTCATATTTCTTCCTACAAAAAATTCTACTACCGAAAAAGATGCTATAAAAATTATCAACAATAGAAATGAGTGAAAATCAATCGCTACAAATAACGACACGATTAGCAATAAAAATAAATACCCCTTATATTCGGAGCTATTTTTAGATTTCAGAAAAAAGAAAAAAGAAACAAGAAAAAGAAACAAGCTCCAGATTAGAATTAGATTGGAAATAAGCCAAACTCTGATCATTTCATTAGCAATTAAGAAGAGAGCGATAGCCAAAATAAGCCACCGATAAGAAACTCTGTGCAATTCGATAATTTCAACTGTCACCTTGTAGAAAAAATAAATAACCGCGCAAAATAGAAAGATTACCGATAAAAAACTTGTTATTGGAAATCCCAATGACTCAAAAATCGCTCTCAGTAAGCTAGGGAAAAAAGAAGGAAAATACGCACCCTGAGAATTGCTTGCTGATTCATTCCAAGTAAACAGGCTTTGCCACAAATCATGGAAGCTATTTACTCCTAACTGAGTGTCTGAACTGGCAAATAAGAGAGTAGTTAAATGATTCCTGAATAAAAAAAAGGCGCCTAGCGATAAAAGTGTCAGCGCGCTAAGAAACATAAATGTTATTTTTGATCTGCGTGAACCTTTCTCATGTTTTAACATAAATATCATCAATCTTTTTCGCTAAAATAATTTGATTAAAAAATATTGTGTCGGATTTGAAAATCAAATCTAGTATTAATGCTATATATTGAAAAATTAAAAATGGTGGATATATGGTTGCTGCCAAATAATAATGCAACCTATCCTTTGCAGCAATAGCATTTAAATATTCATTCAACAGCATTGAGATTGTAGAAAAAATCGATCCCTGTTTTTTAAATTTTACGATTTCGTAATTATTTCTTTTCAATATCTCTCTTAATCCATATTTCGTTAGTCGCTGATAATCATAAGGCTCCTCATGTAGTCCACCCAGAAACGGACAAGTAATTAGCAAAAACCCCCCGGATTTAGTTATTCTCGCTATTTCACCAATCATGTATTGTGGGTTTTTGTGATGCTCTAAGACCTGAAAGGAAACCACACTATCGAAACTATCATCATCAAAGTCCATCTTAAAATCATTCAAGTAATCTTTTCCAAAATACACATCAGGATGTTGCCCGCTAAAATCTTTATTGACTGAATGTGCCTGAAAATCTATCCCTACATATTTTATACCTTTTTTTGCAAATAAATTCGCGTAGGGCTTATCTCCGCAACCAAAATCTAAAACATTTTTTCCAAGATCATGCTTATCCAAGACATCTGCGAGATCTTTTAAAATTATCCTTCTAGCTAAAAAATATGGCGAGATAAAAAGCCTAATGTTCGTTTTTAATTTCATTAATGTTTATCTGTTATTTTTTATCTTGAAACATGCAATCTTTAAACATTTTCAATATTTTCTCATAGATAATACTGGGCTCAAATTTATTTTCGATATTTTTTGATATATTTTCTTTTTTAAAACTATCCCTCTTAAATTCTAAAATTTTATCTAAAAATTCCTCATTATTCTTAACAAGATAGCCCGTCACATTATTCACGATAATATCCCTAGGTCCAGGAATATCAAAAGCTATCACTGGCAATCCCATCGCTTGCGCCTCCAAAACATTAAACGGCAATGTTTCCCATTTTGCCGTTGAAATGAAAAGATCGCTTTTGGATAAAATATTTGGTATATATTTATTTTCGATATGACCAAAATACTCCACAAAAGAATACCTCACAGCCAAATCCCTTATCATATCTTCTTTTTCTTTGTCACCACTGCCAAATATATTCATTTTGATATTTTTTATTAATCCCACTTCCAATGACAGCTTCGTTATAATTTCAGCTAAATCATCCACTCCTTTCTGCTCGCCCAACCTCGCCACGAATGCTATATTAAGTTTTTTGCTGTCAAAAATATCGGGGTATTTATTGTTTAAAGATCGCTCTTTTATATCGCTAACTGAAAATGGATAATATATTAATTCTGTCTTAACATTAAAGGCATTATCAACCAGATCTTTTGTGAATTTATTAGATAAATGGACGCATTTGACCCCCTTCAATAGGGCGCGATACACAGCCCCCATGTAAAGAAAATTATGCAATTTAGATAAAAAAGTTTTTGTAGAGGGATATAAAATAGGCGTATGAACTCCAACTATTACTGGTGGCAATTTTTTATAGCCGATAATTTTCAATAAAAAAAGGTCAACTAGTTCATTTTTTGAATAGATAATGTCGTAACTATTTAAGGTTTTTTTTAAATTTCTCCGGGAAACTTTTATCCATTTTGCGCCACCCATTTGATCAATCACCGACCGTTCGGTTTCCCTAAGGGAATCTATTTTTCCAAAAAAATTGCCACAAACAAAAATATGAAGCGCTCTTATGAATTTTCTATAAAAAGCTTCATCCATTGTGATAACATCCGCCCGAATCCCCCTGTCATTGAAATTTTTAGCTAAATTTATAAAATACTTCTCGGCACCAGCACCACATGTCAACAGTGGCAACATAAATAAAGCTATTTTCCTATCGTTTATTTTTTGCGACATAATAAATTTACCATTATCCATACCCAAGACCAATTAAATACTACTTAACCTTTCTTTTCTTGTTTATTTTTTACCGAAAATAATTCAAAAGCTAATGACGGAATGTAGTATACAAACACTTGACTCACAGTTGCCACAATAAACCAAAAAGGTTTTGGCCAAAATTTTATCGATGTCATAAAATCATCTCCCATTGTATCATTTTGCACCTCTTGCCTCAAACAATTCAAACCAGCTAAGCCCTGACTGTCATATTTTAGTCCTTTCATTTTTTCATAATCCCAACCAGAAAGATGTTTTTGTAAAGGATTCCCATCTACTTCTTTTTGAGCAATAAAGCCATTTGGAGAAGAAACAATTACTTTTTTTCTTGCCCACAGCTCCGCCTTCTTTAATATTTCCAATCCTAGCTCTTGAGGCAAATGCTCCAACACTTCAATCATAATAACCGCATCAAAACTATTTTCAGGAAAATCTAGCTCTTCAATTTTTTTAGCTAAATACTCATTGTGTATTTTTCTTTCTTTCGATGCCTTGAGATATGGAGGAAATGCCTCTACGCCTACGCTATATTTAATATTTTTGCAAAATTGGACTGGAGATGATGGTCCACATCCCAAATCCAAAACCGTCTCACAATCGCCCAACTCTTTTTTGAGACAATAATCTAGGGTATGGACCAATTTTCCAAGAAAGGCAGACTTATGTAATTTATTAATAATAGTTTTCATTGATTGCCATTAAAAAGTTATTTTTCCACAACAAAATTCTCCACCACCAAGACATCTATTCCCGTAGAATAAAAAGTCTGAAGCGCATCCCGAGGGGTAAGGCAAATTGGCTTATCTCTATCGTTAAAGGAAGTATTTAATACGGCAGGAACTCCAGACAATTTATAAAATTCGCTAATAAGCTCATGATACCTGGGATTTGTTTCTTGGGAAACTTCTTGGACTCTCGCAGTATCATCTACATGAATAGCTGCGCGAAGCCTATCCGCTTTCTCACTCTTTGTTTTAAAAGTAAGAAGCATAAACGGAGAATGATGATAATTCTCAAAATATTCTCCAGTATACTCCTTAAGAACTGAGGGAGAAAATGGTCGCCAGCCTTCCCGATGTTTTACCTCACTGTTAATTTTGTCTTTCATTTCAGGAATCAAAGGACTAGCAATGATAGAGCGATTACCAAGAGCTCGTGGACCAAATTCCATGCGTCCATTAAACCATCCGATGATTTTCCCCTCATGAATCATTTTTGCAATTTCAGAAACTCCGATTATTTTCCGATATGCTATCTTTGACTCCTTGAATAATGTTTCAATTTCTTCTTCCCCGTAGCTAGGTCCATAATAAGCGTGTTTTAATTCCTCGCACATATTCGATGTTTCATTTGCATAAACTTCTGCAGCAGCTCCCAGCGCTGTTCCAGCATCATTTGCCGCCGGCTGAATATAAATATTTTCAAAAATATCAAGCTCAATAAGTTTTGCATTAGTATCGCAGTTAAGTGCCACCCCACCAGCTAAGCAAATATTTTTTATCTTTGTTTTTTGGAAAAGACTTTTTGCCAGTCTAATAACAGCTTCTTCTAAGAAAAACTGTGTTGTTGCTGCTAAATTTTTATAAACGTCATTCAATTCATCTTTTTTTTCTCTTTCGGGTATCTTCTTTTCTATCTTACTCGTCCAATTTTTTTCCAAAACATATCCATCTCTAGTGAGTGTTGCAATCCCAGATAACATTTCAATGTCCGCTTTTCCATATGCAGCAAGTCCCATAACTTTCCCTTCATGACTATGCGGCTTAAATCCGCAAATCTTAGTAACCGTAGAATAGAGCCAGCCCAAAGATTGATTTATGCCGATATATTTATAAACAGAAATTTTATTATTCTTAAAATAGCCCTGAAGCCCTGCGTTATCTTCACCTACTCCATCAAGAGTTATAACAATTGACTCAGAAAATCCAGAAAAACGCGCCGCACTGGCAGCATGAGCGATATGATGAGGCACATATCTAAACTTCTTCTTAAAAGATCCGCTTTCATCCAAGGTAAGCAGGAAGTCATTTAACTTAATCATATTAAGAAAATACTCAAGATAAGCCCCATTTTCACGGATAAGCCGACCAAAATTTCCCTCAACTAAATTAGATATGATATTTTTACCCCAACTCTTAAAAACACTATCAAACCCCACGGCGATATAATCAATATCCGATAACTTAATATTCGCTTCATTTAAGCAATAGGCAATGGCTCTTTTTGGGATCATGCGTGGAGCATGCTTGATACCATTAAATCTTTCTTCTTCAACAAAAGAGATTAATTTTCCATCTACCATAATACAAGCAGCAGAATTTTCTGAAATAGGAGCTGTGATACCTAATGTCTTTACACCTTTCATATGATTCGTTTCATTAATTTTAATATTACTCAATTGATAATCAAATTTTATATGCTTTAATTTTTTTGAATAAATTTTACTTTTCCACCAATCAACCATCGGAATTAACAGAAACGGTGGAGCAATGGCACAGCCCAAACTGAAAAACCAAAACTGCAAACTAAGAAGATTGTCCCAGCGATACCTTACTAGATAATAAATCTCTCTCAAGAGATAGCGATATTTGGCAAAATTTCTCAACTGAACTAGTCCCACATAGTTTACAGCCACAAAATTCCGGACGCAATATCTTTCAAGTTGCCTAAATTTGTTTTCCGAAAAAACAGTCTCAAACATCTCTACCCAACTCTGCATCGGAGATTTATCATAAATCGAAGATATACTTCTTGTCTGACTACTGCTAATTCGTACGGCGATATTATAATCTTTCAAGAACACAACAGGATGCTTTTTGAAAATTGAAGCGAAGGGATAAATGTGGCAAGGAAAGCAATCTGGATGGAATCCTCTATCCATATACTTAACTCGATACGCCAAGCCAGACAACTGATCGAGAGTCTTGAAGACGTCTAGAATCCTACTATATTTATCTGTAATTTTAATAATTTCATCTTCTTCTGGATTGAGCTGTTTTTTGGCCCTCACGGGAACAGTAATCTCTTTATCAAACCAATAGTATGGCCTTGTCACAGCGCCAACATCATCAGAACTCTTGAAAGCATTGTAAGTATTTAAAAGTGCGTCCGTCCCCAATATATCATCCTGACCCATTAAATAAAGGATATCCCCTGTGCAGTTTTTTCGACCAGCCTCCATATTTACAGCGTAGCTCAAATTTTTAGCATTACGAAAAAACTTAATCCTCGGATCATTAAATTCCCTTATCACTTCCTCGATATTATCACCCGAAGCATCTTCTTGAATAATAATCTCGTAATTCGTGAAACTTTGTGAAAGAATACTACGCAAAGTTTCTCCGATAATACCTGCACCCTTGTATGTCGGAATTAAAATACTAAACTTTAAGTCATTCATAAGCTTTTTCTTTGATTTAATCACACGTTCTTCTCCTACTTAACCATCCTATTCTACCACATTCCATCAAATTACCCAATCTTCCCTGTAAAAAAGTATCGCCACCCATCCCAAAAACCCTTCCAATAGAGACCCACGAGATCGGCTCGTTTGGCTTTTAGCATTAAAAGAGAGTAAACCAGCGGCCAAAACCAGGAAAAAATAAGCATAAAAACCAATTTATGCTGCCATGTACCATAGCGCACGATGATAATTATGCGATTACGCATCAGATAATAGGCTTTTTCATTGAACTGTCCGGCTAGCGTTCTTGCTCCATGCAAATCTTTTTGAGCGATATTATGATAGGTTTTCGCCTCAGGAATCATGCCACATTTGAAACCAAATTTTCTCGCGTTGAAAGCAAAGTCCGGTTCGGTGAAATCATTTAGCAACTTTTCGTCGAAATAGCCCGCCTTTTCGAAAACGGCCTTTTTTATCAAAAAAACATTTGGCACGCCGTCACTGTCAAAAACTTTCTTGGAATTATCTTCCATTCGCCCATATGTTCTGCCAGTAAAAAAATTGATTTCTTGAAAATTCAAATATTTTTGTTTGTTATGCCACCAATACATTGCCGGTCCTACAATGCCATACTCCGCATTTTTTTCGACAAAATCAAACAACAACTTAAACATTTTTTCGTCCACGATATTGTCATCATCAACAAATACCACATATTTCCCTTGCGCTGCCTGCGCCCCGATATTTCTTGACTTCACCATCAACTGATTGCGCTCATTATGAATGATTTGACTATTTGCAATCGAAAAGTCTTTCGCCGCTATTTTTTCCGTCCCATCACTTGAATTGTCGTCAATCACAATCAACTCCCAAGCAATGCCGGAAAAATCCGCCTTTTTGATAGACGCAATACATTCCAAGAGCTTCTCTTTTCGATTGTAAGTTGTGATAACGACTGATAGATTCATAATAATAACTTCTAAAATTTAACCGCGTCGCGACAAACACCCACTCGAGCAGAACGCTATCGCAGCACCTCCCAATGCCCGCCTTTGTCGGGGCCGATACGTCGAATCACTCCAGCTTCTTTCAGCTTGGCAATATTTTTCTTTGTATTCCTTAGATTAATCTTTAACTTTTCTGACAACTCTTCGGCTGTTATAATAGGATTTTTGCGTATTAGGCCAACCATCAATTCTTCATTTTTTGATAATCTTGCAGTGTCTTTTGCAGCGTCTTTTTCTAGGTCCTTGGTTTTAGCAAAAATATCCACATTAATTCCTCCGGAAACTTCTTCAATCAATTTTTAATCAAAAAACAAGGAACAACCAGCTTACTATCATCAATCTTGAATTCCTCTTTTGAATAAACCAAGTATTTTGTTTTAAAGATCTTTTTCGCAACTTTATCCGCAAATTTCAAATCATTCCATCTCAATGAATTTGTATACTTTACCTCAACCAAAGAATGTTCAGCTAGGTTACGATAATCATTGCTTGCCACAAAATCCAATTCCTCATTCCCCTTTCGATAAAAAGAAA
Source organism: Candidatus Moraniibacteriota bacterium (assembly GCA_049297495.1). Lineage (GTDB taxonomy): Bacteria > Patescibacteriota > Minisyncoccia > Moranbacterales > UBA2206 > UBA9630. Next base: position 16,993 of record JBAQUL010000015.1, on the reverse strand, counting down.
CATATTGATATTTCTCGCGAAGCAAGTTAAAAACATACGTTTCAGCCAAAGATCCAAAATATTGCGATCGCAGCGTCAAATTCTCCGTCCAATCGTCACGAAAAGCGGTAAAAAAATTGGGGCTGGCGATGTACACTTTTTTTTGCAACCGTTTTGACTTTCTGAAGGATTTCGAATAGTTATAGACCAAATTGAGCAAGAAACTCTCTTGAAAATACGAAATATACTTTTTCAAGGTATTTTCCTCAATTCCAGCTTCTCCGGAAATTCTCTTGAATTCAACTAGAGAGCTATTTTCATTAACCAGCATTTGAAAAATAAACTTGAGCTCATCAATCTTTTCCACTCCAAATAATTTCGGGATATCATATTCAATCGCTTTTTTATAGACCGACTCGGAAATATATTTCTTGATTTTATCCCTATCTTTTTGCAAAACCAATTCCGGAAATTGATAGTATAATAGGTAATCTTCAAAAAATTTAGCTAAAACCTTCCCATTATTTGCTAAAAAAACAGCATACTCATTTTGAGAATATTCCGACACTAATTTTCCGGCTGAAAGCGAATACTTCCGATATCCCAAGATCAATTCCAAATCAACATTTGCCAATTCCAGAAATTCATCAAAACTGAGTGGTAATAGTTTAAATTCATAAATCCTGCCCGCCAAACTCTCAGTTGTCTTTTTCTTAAGAAACAAGGAGGACGAACCGCTTATAATAAATTTAAGCTTAGGATTATTGTCATAGTAGCGCTTAAGAATATGTTGCCATTTATCAATATATTGCACTTCGTCCAAAAATATGTATACACTCTTTCCTGCTTCTTCTTTCAAAAGTTTATCCAAAAAAACGTCCAGATAGTTTTTAAGCATCATTTTGGGGGACACCAACACTTCATCAAAGCTAAGAAAGAAAATACTACCCGCGTTTACGCCTTCTTTTTTTATTAGATGTTCGATAAGCTGTTTTAGGATAATTGTCTTTCCAGTTCTTCTCAGCCCAACTATTGAAAGTATCTGTCTTTCTGGAAGATATTTGAGCAACTCAAAAAAAAGCTTTCTTTTGTGCTTTTGGTGCTCAAAAAACGAACTATCATTTTTCCAGTGTTTATTTTGGTCAATAATTTCCCTTAAAATAAGGTCTTTTTGCATAAATTTAATCTATGATTACTATACTAATCATAAATATAGCATTTATAATCAGTCCTGTAAAGATAAATCACTAAATTAAAGGTATAAACCCCAGGGCAAGCCATGGACCCTATTCGCGACAAGCCACGGAGAATTTACTCAAATTAGCTCGTCCGCCGAAGCTTCAGCGCAGGAGGATAAAAAATCAACCCACCTCTTTAATCCAACATTAACTTAACCATTATTTATCTCTCACCACCACCCCATCAATCAATGTTTCTCGATGTAGATTTTTCTTTACTAGTGCACCAGATAATATATTTTCAACATAATGCGAAAAAACGGATTAATTGTTTCTGTCATAAAATCATTTGGGAGCGTCAGGATGGTTTTTTGCGTATCTTCAGATTTTTCAAGCGCTTCAATTTCGGCTGGGGTAAATTTTTCCGGAAATTTCAAAAGCAGTTTTTTCATATTATTACTATTGTTTTTCACCTCGCGAGTCCAATAGGATTTTCCGTCCACGCGGTGAAAATATGCGGTACCTTTGACAATTTTAAACTCATAGCCGGCGAGGAAGGCCTTGTAGCCAAAAGACCATGATTCGAGTGCGCCAAACTCCGTTTCATAGCCACCGACTTTTTCAAATACAGCGCGGCGAAAAAGATAGTTTCCGTCCACCACCGAGTGGTAGGCGGTACGACGCAAATCATCGAATACCATGTTGTCTTTCAAAAATAGCCAATTTTTATAGACCAAATCCAACCCGCAAAAGTCATAGAAGAAGCGGATGTTTTGAAAAGTAATCAAATTATCCTTCTCCGTTACGGCGGATAACAATTTATGAAAAGATTTTTTGTCCAGATAGTTATCCGAATCAATAAGAAAAAACCAATCAGCCGAAGCCAATTTCACACATTCATTGCGCGTATATCCCCCGCCGCGATTTTCTGGATTTTTACCAATCCGAACCACTTTCGGATATTTTTTAGCGTACGATTTTAATAGATCATAAGTTCCGTCTTTTGAACCATCATCTACCATGCAAATTTCAAATTCCGACAGTTTCAATGCCAATATTGAAGAGACGGTATCGCCAAGAGTTTTTTCGCAGTTATAGCATGGAATGATAAAAGAAATTTTCATTATTTTTCTATATTAATCTGCTTAGATTATTTTCAAATACTTTTTCCCAATCAAACTCTTTCGCATAGGCAATAGCATTTTCGCGATACTCTTTCAGAGCTTTCTCATCCTCGAGCAGTGCCACCACCTTCTGGGCAATCTCGTCCTTATCTTGACTGATGACAAAGCCACAACGCTTTTCTTCGATTTCTCTGGCGTTATGCGAAACATCAGAAAGGAGAATTGGTAATCCGCCTGCCAAATAGGCTTTGATTTTTCCCGGATCGGCAAAATAGGTGAAACTCAGCGCGCCATTTGGATCAAATTTATCATACAACGCAATAGCACAAGAACACGCGGAGAGCATTTTTTCCACATCGCTATGCTTTTCCACATAACCGGCAAATTTCACCTGCTTTTCTACGCCCAAACTCTTCGCTTGTTCTTTGAGTTTTTCCAGATATTCCCCTCCGCCAATTATCAAAAACTTAAAATCCGGTATTTTTTCAGCGATGCCCGGAACAGCCGCCAAAACATATTGCACGCCTTGTTTTTCCAAAATATGCCCCATGAAAACCAGGGTGTGTTTTTGAATTTGGGAAAAATCGAGACGCGGAAAACGCGAAAACCAAATACCGATCGGCACTGTCACTTGCCTGCCAGCGGAGAAATCAAAATATTCCTTTCTGGCCTGCGCCATCCGCGGCGAAAGATTCCAGGTCTCATCAGCGTGTCGCACGCAAAATTGATCAAGTTTGTGATAGAAATAATTTAGGATTTTAATATCAAAGCGCTTGGGGTTATAGTCAATCACATAGTAGATGACTTTTTTGGTTTTTCCCAAAAAACGAAGAACGATACCGGAAAAAGCGTTGAGATTGTCACAACCGACATAGAGATCACTCTCGGGCAGCTTTCTCCAAGTCCAAAAAATATTAAGCACTATGTCAATCGAGTAAACCAAAAGAGCAAAATTCTTCTTAATTTTGCGGTATTTTTCTTCTTTAAGCGCTCCCTTTTCATAGACCTCATATCCGGAGCCGGACAATTTCTCATCCCAAAAAAGCGGATGCCCGATGAAAAGTAGCTTCCCGATTTTTTTCGCCAGCAAATATTCCCGCAAGTCCTGAGCAGGACCAGTGGTATAGATATGCGTCGCGATGACAATTTTTTTGGTTTCTAGCTCAAGCATAGTTTCTATCTTCCGTCCCTTATCATCCCAGCGGAAAAAGTTTTTTGGGTCAAAGCTTTTTCGATTTTTTCCAGCCGTCCTTCAATCGAATCGCGCCATTTCTTGCTCTGACCCTTCGTTTCATAGTTTTCATTTAGGTCTTTTTTGAGCGATTGAAGTTCTTCTTCAATTCGCGAAAGATATTCCAAAATTTGTGATTGACCAGATTTCAAATCTGAAATGTCCGTTTCCATTCGATCTATTTGACCACCCATTTGATCCATTTTTCCCTCCATGCTACCCATCCTTCCTTCCATACTATCTATCTTTCCTTCCATACCATCCATTCTTTCGCAAATATTTCCGATGTCCCTCTTGATATTTTTTTCTAACTGCCGAATCTCTCCTCGCGTATCTTCAATTGATCTCTCCAAGCCCCTATGTCCATCGACTACCAGCTTTATTTGTCCTCGCATATCTTCAAGCAGGATTGTCAAATAATCCTTCTTTTTTGCTGTGGTTTTTTTAGCTTTCTTTGCTATAGCCATAATTTTAGTTTAAATTTATCGTCGACTCCGCTTTTTCTTATTCTAGCACATCAAAGGAAAACTGAGCAATCTCGCCTATTGCCACCATTTTTATGCTATTTTCTGTGACTATTTTTTCAAATAAGCCAGGCCGGATAATAAAAGTCCTTTGGCTTTGAAATCAATTTTACTCAAAGCAACTGTCCGGAGATGATTTTCCAGCAATGTAATTTCAGACCTGATCTTTTTTTCCAGAGCCTGAATTAATAGTAGGCGAATTTTGTTGCTAAAGACATAGGGACAGTTTTTGAGTCCTTGCAAAACATCCTCGGAAAGCTTAATGCTCAAAAAATGGGAAGAAAGCAGGTTTCTTTCCGCTTGGGTTTTGATCATCTTTTGCTTAAAATAATAATCAACATTTTGAAGCAATGCCTCGGCGCTGGTTATGACTTCTACCGAGCGTTCCACTGTCCCAACATTTCCCGCCTCATCTTTGGCAACGATTTTCAGCGTGTGATTCCCAGTTTTTTGCAAACGCAGATCTATTTCGCTTTTTGCCAAAATCACATTGTCCCAATGAATTTCTGCGCTAATCTTATCCACCAGGGACTTATTATCACTAAGCGAATATTTGATTTTTAGCGGTTTATTATTGAGAAATTTCTTGCCTTCTTGGGGATTTTGCAGTTCAATTTTTGGCACCTCAGTATCGCCGTCCTCACCAATCACTTTTCCCGCTTCAATTTCGACAGCTTTTTCTGCAACATCACCCAAAACAGTCGTTCCTGAAATTTTCGCGGCTGATTCTTGCGTCACGCCAGATGCATCTTCGGAAATCTTAGTTACCTCAACGCGATACGCACCATCTCCAGTCCCCTCTTTAACGACTAGATATTCTCCATCTTGTGGATTGGGGATGGTTATGAATTCATTCTCCACGCCGGCATAGCCCGTGTAGTATGCGCCCTCGATTTTATTTCCCTCGCCCAGATTTTTGATATTTTTCCCCGCCCAATGCACCCCATCCGGCGCAATAATCTGAACGTCGATGGGTGAAAAAATATTTATAAGCAGAATACTTGTCATATGCCAAGAAGTGTCTTTAACGCAAACTGTTTTTCCCGTTAACTCACTAAAAACATCACATTGTGCTTCATCGGGCAATGCCTGATGAGTGAAGTTTCTAGGGATAGTCCTATCCGCATCAATTGCCAATGCACTAAATTTTGGCACCGTTCCGTCTCCGCTGGCATACTCCAGTCCTTGGCTTGACTCAATATCATCAAAATTTTCCGGTTTTCCATGTGCCCAAATTGAATCATCTGACATAGAAATTCTTCCCACCTTGATCGCTGAAATTGTATTATCCATATCAGAATATCCCAAAATATTAGCAACAGTTACCTTGCCTAATTTTGCTACATTATCGGATCTATTCAGCTTTTCTAGGAAAGTATTTTGCGGATAATCACCTGGATAATCACGCATCTCTCCCGCTGCATCTTTAAGATAGTCATAATCTGGAAGCAATTGCCCCACGGAAATAACTCTTTCCCGGATATATTCATACAAATCATCATACCCAGCATGCTCAGCTTCCTCAGTGAAATGATACTTCATTACTTTTTCCTTCGCACTAAAAAAACCTTCGCCGGCCTCCCATTGCAGATACGCCTTTGGTGCTCCACGCTGCGGCGTTCCCAATGTGATCAACTTTTCCACCGTATTGTCATACTCCACCGGGTATTTTGTTTGGTCAACAGCTTCTTCGATATACGCCCGAGCGATAAGACCGCCCATTGAATGCGCCACCAAATTCACCTTAGACACCTTAGTGGTAGCAATTACCGCCTCCACCTTTGTCTGAAGATATTGAGCGGAAAGCTGATTGTCTTTTCGCCAATCATAGACGAAAGCAAATAGATTTTGATCTGGGATATAGCCGTTTTGCTCCAATCCGGCCATCAAGTTATCGTATGTGTGCGTAATGGGATCAAGCTGCCAGCCAGAAAGCGAATTTGAACAACCCATAATTCCCGGGATAACAATCACCGGATCAGCAATCAGTTCTTTCTCTCTTTCTGATTCGACGTAACATGTTTGAGAATATTCACAAGAATCTACGCCTTTTTCCAGCCAGTTATTCTTTAAATATACTCTTTTACGGCAAGTACTACTCCAATAGTAATCTCCCGTATTAGGATCATCCACCCAGCAATCTATTTCTGAAATATAAGCATCCTCGTCATAGAAATTGGAATTGATGACTTCCACGTTGGCTCGATATATTTTATAGTCATCGGGATCACTATAAACCTCATCACCCACATAGAGATTCGTAGAATAATTATTGCGAAAAATAGAATTTTCAATATGCACATTCCCGCCTTCAATGTCCAGGGCTATGCAAGTTTGATGACTCCTAAATTCCAGCTCATCAGCATAGACAGTGCTATTAAAAATGTTTTTTATAAACATTGACATTGGAGGGAGCTCTCCTCCTCCCGATCTCGCGCATCCCGCCTTAGATATCTCCACCCAGCGCAAAAAGGATCTGACAGGGGAATTGTAGATTTGAATCACAAACCCACTGTCATCTTCGTCGGAAGTAAATTTGACATTATCTTCTTGAGTTCCGTTAACCACCAGATTTCCATTTTCCACAAAAATACCCGCCGGATTGCTTTCAGATCCGCTCTTTGTGAATTTTACAATAGTGCCTTTTTCGATTGTCAATGTCGCACCACTAATAATATTAACCGGTTCGCTAAAAATTAAATTAGGAGTTTCTTTCGTCCAGGTTTCTGACACACGAATCTCTTTCGCCGAAACCCGCTGAAAACCTAGTAAACCAAAAATACAAACCAACAGAAGCAACGCTGTTTTAGTCATTTTTTGCCTTAACATTTTTGTTTCTAAAAAAATTAATGATTAGCCATGAAAATAATCCTAAATTTATCCAAGGCCAATATCTATTAACTATTGGATATATAATATGAGGATACAATCTATAATACCCCATAAAGTAGAGATAAAAAAAGAAATTTACGAGTGAAGATATCCAAAAAAATGCACCAAGAAAAATCCTTCTTCTTAAGAAAATCCACGCACCAACAACACCTACAATGGCAAGTATAAAATAAATTAAACTAACAATCGCATTTCCAATACCACTATCTCCTAGCATAGTTTTTTTGCAAACTTCCTCCGTCAAAATAATTGCCGGGGGAGTTTTTTCATTTTAATTTTTATATTACTTCTTTATTTTATCACGATTTTTTTATCTGTTCGTTTTTTTCAAAAAGTTTTACTGTTTCCAATTCTCCCGGCTCATCTCGGCTTGAGAGAAAATTCCCATAAACTTGCCCCAGGCATAAACAAAAAGAGTCACCCAGCAAGCCGGCAGATGGAAAAACCAGGCTGGATCTTTTTTGCGTGAATAGCCAATCAGAGATTGGATGAGCAAAGGAAAAATCAGGATTGTATAGAGCACGAATTTCAAAAGTCCAAAGGATGATTCTCCGCCAATCTCAAACTTGCTCCAATCAAAAACTCGGGATTTATTTTTTTTGTGAAAGGTATAATCTTTGATGCGTCTTTTTTGTTTGCGAATAAACTTGCCAAAATTGGCTTCACAAAAGGTATGGATGATGCCTACTTTAACTTTGGCAATATAAATCAAGCCTTTTTCGGCGATTTCCTTGGCGATAACATCAATATCAAAAAGATAGTTTCCTGTGTTAATTTTTTGCAAAAAAGCGGTACGAAAAATTGTGCCATTCGCTCCCACGGTCGGAATCCCCGCTTTCGTCAGCTTTATTTTTAGATATCCCCCCAAATCTTTTTCTTCATGTGGCACGGCAGTCCACTTCTTTGTCAGATAATTCCAGCGGTCATAGTTACCCAAGAAAAGGCAAACAGGATCATTCATCCCGATGAGTGCGCAGTAGCGCTCGATATAGCCACCTTCTTTTCTCCATGTATACTTTATCGGCTCAGAAAGCCTGATTTCCGGATCGGAAAAAGGCGCGACCATCTTTCTCAGCCAGCCCGAATCCGGCAAAAAATTATCCGAATCCAAAATTAGCACCAATTCGTTTTTTGCCTCACGAAGCGCCACAGCTTTCCCGGATTCGCCCGTTTTCAAGATATTTTCAAAAATCTTCCCCCCATATTTTTTCACAATCTCAACTGTCGAATCAGTTGATCCGCCCTCTCCAACAATCAATTCGATCTTCTCTTTTGGGTAATCTTGAATAGCCAAACGGGAAAGACATTCCTCAAGTGTCAACTGCGCATTGAGCGTCGCCATGCAAACACTAATTGAAGGCAGGTTATTTTCCATAATTATATGACTTACACACTTACCAAAAACAATCTTTAAAGCGCGTGGCTTTTTAGAGTTTGTTTTTACTTATTTACTCCCCCTGAAACCATTAAAGTTTCCAGATCAACCTAGGCTATAGAAAAGTTTGTTCTTGGCAAGCGCGTAAGTCTTGAATAATATCTAACAACTTTCTTTTTTTGACTTGGAAAAATCAATCATTTTCCCCAGCCATTTCCAGCCAGTAACGAACAGAAATTTAATATCAGCAAAATTGCGAATAGAAATCAATTTGCGCCAAATAAATTGCGGGCTGGCAAAAGATTTATACAGTCCCTGCACCAAGTCTTTCGCTTCTTTCGAATCAATCTGCGATTTCATCACCATCTCCCTTTGATCATAGTGAGCATAGTCCTGGGTGAGCAGCAAGTTGTTCTCTAAGCAATATTTATGCAGCGGCGTGCCAGGATATGGGATGACGATTGTACCTTGCAGTGTATCCACATGACCGTCTTTGAAAAGTTTTTTGGCCAGCGCAATTGTGCGCTCAGCCATCTCCTTGGTTTCCCAAGGGTAACCAATCATAGCGGTGATGTGTGGCTCAAGACCAGCTTCTTTGCAAAGTTTTAGCCCCGGTTCAATTTCCTCCACTTTGAGATTCTTATCAATCCGATCAAGCGTTTCTTGATTGGCTGATTCAAGACCGAAGAGCACAAAACGAAAACCGGCTTTTTTCATCAGTGCCCAAATCTTGGGGTCCCGAATTCCGGTGATGCGCATATTGCAACTCATGGTGATTTTTTTATTATACCCGCGCTCAATCATTCCAGTGCAAAATTCTTCGAGCCACGGGCCAATCGGCAATGACCCGGAATCTTCCATAATTTCCTTCGCGCCAAGCTTGATCAAGTTCTCCACTTCATCCAGGGCTTTTTTGGCTGACATGGTGCGAAAATTTTTGCCCGGAAAAAGAATGGTCCAAGCGCAAAAAGTACATCTTCCCCACCAACAATCTCGTCCGCTCATCATATATGCCCCGGGAGTATATTTGAAATTACCGTTCTTGTAGGCATAGAGTTTCCATTTGGTCAGTTCGCGATCAATGATGGGCAGCGTGTTGAGATCATGCTTGGAAAGATCTGCCGGCCCGGTGTTGGAAATTTTTCCTTCACCATTGCGACACCAAAATCCACCTTCCAAAACCTCACCATTTTTCAGATGATTGGCCAGATTCAAAAGCATGAAATCATAGTCACCGCTGGCAATCACAAAATCTGCCAGTGAATTTTGCATTGATTCTTCCGGAAAGGCCGTCACATGATCTCCCATGAGCACTATTTTCGTCTTCGGAAGTTCCAATTTGAGTTTGGCTATCACTTGCCAGTGCATCTTGATGACAGGGGTTTTTGTTTCAAAGGCGATAAGATCTGGCGCTTCAGCCACGATTCTTTTTTGCCAAGCTGCATAGGTCAACCCCTCAGCGATTCCTTCATCCCACATCACATCATAGCCCTTGTTTTTGAGCAGGGTTGCGGCGTAAGCCGGTATGACGGGATAGATGTAGGTTGGGGTGTTAAACCACTGGAATTGGCGATTTTGACCAAGACAAGCGATGCCTTTTTTCGACTTCAAGGGTGGATAGGAAATAGCGATTTTCATAGAAATAGTAATTGATATAATAATTAAATAGCCCTATACATAATAGACCGGATTACCTTTTTCTCCAAGGCCTCCCAACTGTATATACTAACGAAACTTGCTCTTTAAATTTTTTGTAAATAAAAACCCTTGCAGGAATCTTGCACCATACACAAGGTGGGTCAAAAATACATAGATCAGCGCGTAGAGTGCTACTGGTAAATTTTTTTGACGGCGCGTGATGTCGAAAAGCACGATTAGCATGGCGAGAGCATAACATATCCAACCGAGCAGATAGAGAATTTTGAGATCAATGGAAAATAGACCCAAGAATAATCCGCCAACAACGTAACACAAAAAAAGACTGGGAATGAAATAGCGCAATTTAAAGGAAGTCTTAGGGTATTTTTTAGCAAAAAATCCACGATGAATTCCATAGCTTCCAACTTGTTTTAAATGACGCAAAAGCCCCTCCCGCCTGTGATGCCAAGCAATCACATTTGGATCATAGAGAATTTTATTATTTTCTTTCAGCTTATCAATCACATCAAGACAAAATTTCGTATCTTCGCCGGGCCAAAAATTGCAATCAAATCCCCCAGCTTTCAAAAACGCACTTTTTCGCACAGTCAAATTTACTGTCGGCCAATCAACTACTAGGTGCTTCTCTCCGATTGGCACATAGCGCTCAGGAAAACCACCAGAAAGATGACTGAGAAAAACGGCACCGGAAACTTTTTGCAAAAAGCTATCCGATCCGGGAGTTATGGCCGGCCCACCAACAGCGGCAATGCTTTCATCGGAAAAGTCCTCGTCCAAAATATCCAAAATATCTTTTCGAGGATAGGAATCGTCATCAATGAAAACCAAAAAATCACCCAGCGCATCTCTGACCGCTAGATTTCTTTTAACCGCCGGACCGCGTCCGCTGGCAATCTGCTTTGTTTTTGGCCAAGTCTCAGCTGTTTCATAGCCATGATCGGGATAAATAATAATTTCGTAATCCTCTCTGGCAATTTCCAGAATCTTGGGGACTGATTCGCGAATATAGTCATTCACCTCTTTAACTGGAATTATGAAACTGTACTTTATCGAGTTAGTCATTTTTGTAGTTTAAGCTTCTTTTTTGTACTCATATTATACACCCGATTGAAATAATCATACAGGACTTACGCCTAACCCAAAAGCAAGCTTCTCTATAGCCAAGACTAGCTAAGAATTTTTAGCTACTTGGTGAGCTAAAGAGAAAAAAACAAACTTCCAAAAACCACGCGCTTTGAAGATTGCTTTTGGGTTAGGCGTAAGGCATATAAGCATAAAACTACTTTTCATATCCATCGGGATGCCCATCATACCACTTTTTCAAACTTTCCACGCTATCTGAGATACTCTTTCGTGGTCGCCATTTGAGCATTCTTTGCGCTTTTTTCGGATTGGCAAAAATCTTAGCATACTCCCCTTTTCGGGCTTGAGCTTTTTTCTTTTTTAACCTTACCCCAAAGCTCTGCTCTACTTCACTAACAATTTCTTTCACGGAATAGCCTTTACCATTTCCCAGATTAAACACGTCACTTTTTCCACCAACTCTCAAAAATTCATAGGCGGCAAAATGCGCCTCAACCAAGTCTTCCACGTCAATATAGTCACGGATTGGTGTTTCGTCAGGCGTTTTCACTTTAGCGCAGGTAAACGCGAACGGTTCAATCCCCATCGCCCCACGCACCGCGTTTTGCATCAAAAGTTGTGAGGGTTTTTTGCTGTCTCCGATTATGCCTGATGTAGCTGCGCCGCAAATATTAAAATAGCGCAAAATCACATAACGCAAGCCAAAGGCCTCGTACCAAGGAAGCATTTTTTCCACCAAAAGCTTTGATTCTCCATAAGGATTGACTGGATTTTGCGGATGCTTCTCGTCTACCGGGAGATATTTTGTCTCGCCGTATGTCGCACACGTTGAAGAAAAAATAATCTTTCCCACCTTAAATTTCTTCATTGCCTCAAAAAGATTGAGGCTGCCACAAACGTTATTCTCAAAATATAATCCCGGATTTTCCATCGATTCGTTCACCAGACAAAGCGCAGCAAAGTGCAAGACGCAATCAATCTTGTGCGCGCGAAAAACTTTTTCAATATCCGCCTTATTTCGCAAATCACCCTGAATAAAAATCAATTTACCGCTTTTTTTGAGAATCCGAATCGGTTCTTTGAAGCCACGAAATAAATTATCAAAAACGACTACTTCATAGCCCTTTTCCAGAAATAATTTAACCGCATGACTACCGATATACCCCGCACCACCTGTTACTAGAATTTTTTTATGCGTCCTGGCAAGTTTCTTGGCTTTGCTTTCGGTCAGGTGGTGAAGGGCAAGTCCTGCACCACCGGTAATTAGAATTTTCTTTTTCATAGAGTTACCGTTTTGAAATACTCAATTGTTTTTTGGAGACCCGCTTCCAATTGAATCGTTGGCTCCCAGTTCAATTCTTTTTTAGCGAGACTGATATCTGGCTTTCTTTGTTTCGGATCGTCTTGAGGCAAATCTTTGAAAATGATTTTGCTTTTACTCTCCGGGATCATCGCAATCACTTTTTCGGCCAACTCTCTAATGGTGAACTCATTCGGATTGCCGATATTAACCGGTCCGACAAAGCCTTTTTCATTATTCATCATCTTGGTCATACCAGAAATGAGATCATCGACATATTGAAAACTGCGCGTTTGGGTGCCATCACCATAAATCGTGATGTCTTGATTTTGGAGCGCCTGCACAATAAAATTGGAAACTACTCGCCCATCCGCTGGATGCATGCCTGGACCATAGGTATTGAAAATGCGAATCACGCGAATATCTAGCTTATCTTGACGATAGTAGTCAAAAAACAAAGTTTCAGCACAGCGCTTACCTTCATCATAGCAAGAGCGAAAACCGATTGGATTGACATGCCCCCAATACGTTTCCGGTTGTGGATGCATTTGCGGATCACCATAGACCTCCGAAGTAGAGGCCTGCAAAATTCTCGCCTTTGTTCTCTTGGCCAGCCCAAGCATATTAATTGCACCATGCACAGAAGTCTTGGTTGTTTGCACTGGATCAAATTGATAGTGAATTGGAGAGGCCGGGCACGCTAGGTTATAGATCTGATCAACTTCAACATAGAGTGGAAAAGTCACATCATGGCGCAGAAGTTCAAATTTTTTGCTTTCCAAGAGATCAAGGATATTATTCTTATTACCTGTGAAAAAATTATCCACGCAGAGAACCTCATTTCCCTCAGCCAGAAGTTTCCGACAAAGATGTGAACCGATAAAACCCGCCCCACCCGTCACTAAGATTTTTTTTGTCATATTGTTTTTAATTATTTTTATCTTACGCGTTTACCAAACACGTAAATTATGTATTTATTCAAATTTCATCTGCAGCCTTCTTCTTTGATGCTTTTCATAATTTTCTGCCTTTACAATCTGAGAAATCTTGAAATCATGCGCTATTCTATAATTGAGGGAATAGGATTTGATCGGCATATCATCAATAACAACATCGGTCGCTAGATGAAAAAAAATACCTAAGGCCAAACTTAGAATAATTGTTCTGGCGTATTTATTTTTAACAATAAACAGAAGTAACATCAGAATGATAGCATATTCCCACGCATGAAACAAAACATAGATGTTACCCGATTTCAAAAATTGATTGCCTTTTTCAAAATATTGCCATTTCCAATCCAAGCCAAATGCCAGATAATAATCGATAAAGTGATCCAGGTCGATAAGAAATCCTCCAAAAAAACCAAAAATAGCCGCTAAAAACGGCTTTTTCCAAATCCTCCATACAATCAGTCCCGCCAAAAGACTAAACGCGAAATGAATTAACAAATGCAAAGGCAAGGATAAGTGCATAAAATTAAAAGTATCAAATATTTTAGGACTTACGCGTAAGTCGCATATTTACTACCACCCTTTTTCCTCCAAAGCTTTTTCGGCCGCATTCCGCTGTGCTTCTTGTTTGGAAAGTCCTTCGCCCTTCGCCACCATTTCATCTCCCACATAAGCGCCAACAACAAATTTTTTGTCATGGTCTGGGCCAGTTTCTTCCAAAACGCGATAGGACGGCGTGAGACCGGACCTTTCTTGCGCCTCTTCCTGGAAGCGACTCTTGGCATCAAGATAGAGTTTTTTTTCAATAATATTAGGTAACTTCGTCACCACATGTTTCAAAATAAAGTCACGACAAGCGTTATAGCCTTTGGTTTTTTGATCGAGATAGATTGCTCCGGTAATCGCTTCAAAAGCATTAGCCAGGAGATACTGCCTAGCCCGCCCAGTGTCCTTGGCTTCACCTCTGCTCATCATTAGATACTCTTCCACTCCAATTTCCTTAGAAATCACCGCCAACATTTCACCATTTACCAAAGCCGCCCGCCAATTAGTCATCTCACCTTCTGGATTGTCAGGATAGTTGTTATAGAGATATTCTGTCACGACCAACTCCAAAACTGCATCACCCAAAAATTCCAAGCGCTCATTGTGATCCAATTTGTAATCCCGATGCTCATTCAAATAGGACCGATGGGTAACGGCTTGTTGCAACAGGTCCAGATTATTAAATTTTACTCCAACTTTTTTTGCTAGATCTTCGATCACTAGAATGAAATTTTCAATTTTCAATTTTCAATTTTCATTGAATTTTCAATTTTCAATTTTCAAACTTCTTGAAAATTATTTAACTGAAAATTTTCCGCCTGCATACCGGCAGGTAAATAAATTGAGAATTGTGAACTGAGAATTAACTTAAAATTAAATTAACTAATCATATGAATTGCGTATTTGCCAAAAACAATCTTTAAAGCGCGTAGTTTTCCAAAGTTCATTTTTGCCCATGCTAGCACCTAGAATCATAGAAGTTTTTCTAGACCAACCCTGGCTATAGAAAAGCTTGCTTTTGGCAAACACGCAAGACCTAGGCTACTCCACTTTCTCGTCTTTTGGATCTTCTTTATCTTTGTCCTTGCTATTTTTTTTCTTCTTCGTTGTGTCATCTTTCATTGGCTCACCTAATTCGCGATAAATCGTTCCCAAAACACCATTAACAAAACGTCCGGATGATTCGCCGCCAAAAGATTTGGCCAGTTCAATAGCCTCATTAATGGCCACCTTTGGAGGCACTTCCTCGTAGCTGCCAAAAAGCAGTTCGCAAATTCCCAAGCGTAAAATATTACGATCAACCAGAGTTACTTGATCAAGTGGCCATTCCGGAGCACATTTTTCAATCAAAGGATCAATTTTATCTTGATTATCCAAAGTCATTTTCACCAACGCTTCCACAAATGAAGAGTCCTCCATCCCGGGCGCAAACTCCTTAATATTTTTTTGGATAATTTCAGGCATCTTTTCCTTTTTCCCACCCTTAAAATCCCACTCATAGAGAGATTGCATCGCTATTGACCTTGATAAGTGCCGATTTGCCATTCTTATTTTTATAGGACTTATGCGTTTGCCCGGACAAATGTGTAAGTCATGTTTTGTTGAAACGCCCCTTTCACAAAGGCGCGAAAGTACTTATTTCTTCTTCGCTTTTCGGGCAAGCTTTTTGGTGGTATCAACCACTTCTTTTCCCTTATATTGACCACAATTACTACAAACGACATGGGCTTCAATTTGCGTTTTGCAGTTAGTGCATTCTACTAAATTTTTCGGTTTTAGCTTATAGAACACTCGGGCTCTGTCTCTTCGGGCCTTAGTATGGCGTTTTCTTGCTACTGGCATAGTTTAAAATAAAATAGTTAATCTGTTATGTAATATATCACTAAGTTCGATTTTTGGCAAACTTTCTCATCCACCCCGAGCAAATATAGGACTTACGCGCTTGCCTTAAAGGGTTCCTAAAGGCGAATTCCGAAAAATAATATTTTAGTATTTTACTCATGAAATATTTTATACTTTTACTATCTTTCCTCCACGATAAACCAGTCAAAATCAACGTCTTCTAGCATGACATCTTTTACCTCAACATCAAAACTAACACCGGGAATAATGCTTGTTACAGCGAGTGGTTGAGTAATCGCTAATTTTGGCGTAACAAATATTTTGGAATCAGCAGTGACCGATGTAGTTTTAATGGTCACACTCCTTCCATTAGCTGGTATCATTTTTGCATCAGCGCCGTCATAGATTAAACAAGCCCCATCCTGAAGTACTTTGACCGACTGACAAATAGCAGATTTTCCAATCGTAGCGGCGCTTTCGTCCACAACCTTTACACTAAATGCCCCAGCCACCATCCCTTCCGCTTCCAATTGTCCCACGAAAGTATTGATTGGCGCATTCTTTTTGGCGAAGTTATCAACACTACTTACATCAAAAGCAAGAAGGAATTGAGTGAATGTATCAGATTGTTTTTGCAATAGCGCCACTTGATCTTGCATGGATTTGAGATCTGCTGTCAGTTTGGTATTGAGGGCTTCCTGTGTTAGATTGGTTTGATTTTGTGATTCTAATTCACCAAAGATACTTTTCAAGGCCGCCCCCTGATCAGCATTATTCCACAGATCCAGGTTTTGGGTATTGATTGTTTGAGCAAGTGGCTGATAGGTGGCTTTGGTTTCAATTCTGATGTTTTTAAATTTGAGGTTGGTGTTGGTTTGGAATTTGAAATAGGCTCGGAAGTAGCTGAGCTTTTGGAAATCAATTTCTCCGCTTTTAATGCCATCTATTAGTGGGAGTTTTATGGTGTTCCAGCCGGGAATGAAATTGAGATGGTTGGGTCTGTTCCATTCCAATTCTTTTTGATCCATGATGTTACCCAGTTCGGTGTGGAAGTCTTCGAGGATTGTTGGGTCTTCAATATAGACGTCGTAGATGAGGGAGGTTTGAGCTTGGTCTTTTTCTGCTAGGTTAAGTTGGTTTTCGGGTTGGAGTTGGATATTTATTTCTTGGAAGTTGTTGGGATTATTGTAAGTTCCTGCAAATTGGTTGTCTGCGATGGTTTGGTTTTCTAGGGGTGAGGAGAGTTCTGGGCTTTGGGTTTTGAACTGATAGAATGAGAGCTCTTGGGTTGG
Organism: Candidatus Moraniibacteriota bacterium; assembly: GCA_049297495.1. GTDB lineage: Bacteria > Patescibacteriota > Minisyncoccia > Moranbacterales > UBA2206 > UBA9630. The sequence goes on along the minus strand of JBAQUL010000015.1, from coordinate 18 downwards.
TTGGCTATTTTGGGAGAG